>NZ_JBIALB010000003.1:0-324388 GCF_042872965.1 Micromonospora sp. NPDC005087
ACGCCCGGTCACATTCCGAACCCGGAAGCTAAGCCCTCCAGCGCCGATGGTACTGCACTCGTGAGGGTGTGGGAGAGTAGGACGCCGCCGGACAAACATTGGTCAGGGCCACCCCTTCAAGGGGTGGCCCTGACGCATTTCCATACCCCGAAAGACCTCAGCCGGCGTGGGACGCCGGCTCAGGTTTCAGCCCCGGGTCTGCATGCCGGCGCGCAGGTTGCGGAGCAGGCCGCCGGCGTCGGTGACCGACCGCCCCGGGAACATCGCCATCACCACGCTGCCGTGGTCCGCCCAGCCACACACCGCGAAGTCACCGCCCTCGCCGCTGGTGTTGCCGCACTTCATCACGCCGCCGAGCTCGCCCGCGGACACCTCGCGCAGGCCGGTCACCCTGCCGGTTTCGTCGGACATCAGGCCGAAGAGACTGTCCAGGTCCCGCTCCGGCTGCCAGAGCAGGGTGGTGCCCCCGAAGATGAGCACCGACCGCTTGTCGTCGGCCTGATCGCGGTAGACCGTGCCGAAACTGCGGTCCAGCTCGATGTTCGCGGCCAGGCCGCTGCGCAGGTAGTCCGCCGTGCTCTTCGCGCGTTCGCTGTCGTCCCGGGTCAGGCCCGCCGCCCGGTCCGGCGAGGTCAGCCGGGTGTCCTTCTGCTGAACCACCCGCCAGCCGCCGGCGCCCAGCACACCCGCACCGGCCAGGCCGACGACCAGCGCGACCGCCCAGCCGACGCGGCGCCGCCGGGACCACCCGCCACGCCGCTCGTCGGGGTCACCCCCCGGATCGCGGGTGCTCAGCTGGATCGGCTCCTCGGTCAGCTCCACCGGCTCGCGACCGTCGTCGAGCGGGCGCTCAGTGAGATGTGCGTCGGACATAGCCGACACCGTACGCGAATGGCAGGTGGCGCACGTCAGGTCCGCGGAAGCCCTCCGTAGACTTTCACGGGTGACCGACAGACTCGATGCCCGACGCCCCGACGCCCCCACCCTGGCCGGCCAGTACCAGCCCGCCGAGGTAGAGCAGCGACGGTACGAGCAGTGGGTAGCCGCCGGGCACTTCCGGGCCTCCGCCGACAGCGACAAGCCTCCGTTCACCATCGTCATCCCGCCGCCGAACGTCACCGGCTCCCTGCACATGGGCCACGCGTTCGAGCACACGCTGATGGACGCGTTGACCCGGCGTAAGCGGATGCAGGGCTTCGAGGCGCTCTGGCTGCCCGGCATGGACCACGCCGGCATCGCCACCCAGAACCTGGTCGAGCGTCAGCTCGCCGGCGAAGGCCTCTCCCGGCACGACCTCGGGCGGGAGAAGTTCGTCGAGCGGGTCTGGCAGTGGAAGGCCGAATCCGGCGGGGCGATCCTCGGCCAGATGCGACGCCTCGGCGACTCGGTCGACTGGGACCGTGAGCGCTTCACCATGGACGCGGGCCTGACCCGCGCCGTCCAGACGATCTTCAAGAAGCTCTTCGACGAGGGCCTGATCTACCGGGCCAACCGGATCATCAACTGGTGCCCACGCTGCCTGACCGCGCTCTCCGACATCGAGGTCGAGCACACCGACGACGATGGTGAGCTGATCTCCATCCGGTACAGCGACGAGGTCGTGGTCGCCACCACCCGCGCCGAGACGATGCTGGGTGACACCGCCGTCGCGGTGCACCCGGATGACGAGCGCTACCAGCACCTCATCGGCACCGAGGTCGAGCTGCCGCTGACCGGGCGCCGCATCCCGATCGTCGCCGACGCGCACGTCGACCCGTCGTTCGGCACCGGCATGGTGAAGGTGACCCCGGGGCACGACCCGAACGACTTCGAGATCGGCCAGCGCCACGACCTGCCCGCGCTGACCGTGATGGACGAGCGCGGCGTGATCACCGTGCCCGGCCCGTTCGAGGGGCTGGACCGCTTCGAGGCACGTCCCGCGATCGTGGCCGCGCTGCGCGAGCAGGGCCGGATCGTGTCCGAGAAGCGGCCGTACGTGCACGCGGTCGGGCACTGCTCACGGTGCAAGACGACCGTCGAGCCGCGGCTGTCGTTGCAGTGGTTCGTCAACACCGCGCCCCTGGCCCAGGCCGCCGGCGACGCGGTCCGCGACGGCCGGGTCCGCATCGAGCCGGCCGAGCTGGCGAAGCGCTACTTCGCGTGGGTCGACAACATGCACGACTGGTGCATCTCCCGGCAGCTGTGGTGGGGGCACCGGATTCCGGTCTGGTATGGCCCGCAGGGCGAGATCGTCTGCGTCGGCCCCGGCGAGCAGCCGCCGACGGGGGAGGGCTGGCACCAGGACGAGGACGTGCTGGACACCTGGTTCTCCAGCGCGCTCTGGCCGTTCTCGACCCTCGGCTGGCCGGAGCAGACCCCGGACCTGGCCAAGTTCTACCCGACCAGCGTCCTGGTCACCGGCTACGACATCCTCTTCTTCTGGGTCGCCCGGATGATGATGTTCGGCCTGTACGCGATGGACGGCCAGCAGCCGTTCGACGTGGTGGCCCTGCACGGCATGGTCCGCGACGAGCACGGCAAGAAGATGTCCAAGTCGTTCGGCAACGTGGTCGACCCGCTGGACTGGATCGACCGGTTCGGCGCCGACGCCACCCGGTTCACCCTGGCCCGCGGTGCCAACCCCGGCCAGGACGTCCCGGTCAGCGAGGACTGGTGCCAGGGCTCGCGCAACTTCTGCAACAAGCTCTGGAACGCCACCCGGTTCGCGCTGATGAACGGCGCGCACACCGCGGGCGACCTGCCCGCGGCCGAGCAGCTCTCCACCGTCGACCGGTGGATCCTGTCCCGGCTCGCGCACGTCACCGCGGAGGTCGACGAGCAGTTCGAGGCGTACGAGTTCGCGAAGGTGTGTGACCTGCTCTACCACTTCGCCTGGGACGACGTCTGCGACTGGTACGTCGAGCTGAGCAAGCCGGTGCTCGCCGAGGGCGGCGAGCGGGCCGAGACCACCCGCCGGGTGCTCGGGCACGTGCTGGACCAGCTGCTGCGGTTGCTGCACCCGGTCATCCCGTTCGTCACCGAGGAGCTGTGGCTCGCGCTGACCGGTGGTGAGACGGTGCAGACCGCGGCCTGGCCGGTGGCCGACCGTTCACTGATCGACGACGCCGCCGAGGCGGAGCTGGTCAGCGTGCAGCGGGTGGTCACCGAGATCCGCCGGTTCCGTTCCGACCAGGGGTTGCGCCCGACCCAGCGGGTGGCCGCCCGGCTGGACGGGTTGGCGGGGGCCGGCATCGCGGCCCACGAGCCGTTGATCCGCTCACTGGTCCGACTGGACCCGGCCGGCGACGCCTTCCAGGCCAGCGCCACGCTGGCCATGCCCGGGGCGGTCGGTGTCGCGTTGGACACCCGGGGGTCGATCGACGTGGCCGCCGAGCGGGCCCGCCTGACCAAGGACCGCGCCGCGGCCGAGAAGGAGGTCGCGCAGGCTCGGGCGAAGCTCGACAACCCGGCCTTCGTCGGCAAGGCCCCCGAGCCCGTCGTCGCGAAGATCCGCGACCGGCTGGCGACCGCCGAGGCCGACCTGGTCCGGATCGACGCTGCTCTGGAGACGCTTCCCTCGTGACCGACCGTACCGATTTCGCCGCCGTCGAGGCCGAGCTGGCCGCCCGCGGCTTCACCCGCATGGTCTTCGAGCTGGACCGGATCGAGTCGCTGCTCGACCTGCTCGGCAGCCCTCAGCGGGCGTACCCGGCGATCCACCTGACCGGCACCAACGGCAAGACCTCCACCGCGCGAATGATCGACTCGCTGCTCCGGGCGTTCGGGCTGCACACCGGCCGGTACACCAGCCCGCACCTGGAGACCGTCCGGGAGCGGATCAGCCTGGACGGCGAGCCGGTCAGCGAGGAGCGGTTCGCCGCGGTGTACCGGGAGATCCGGCCACTGGCGGAGCTGGTCGACGCGGGCTCGGACGAGCCGCTGACGTACTTCGACATGACCACCGCGCTGGCGTTCGCCACGTTCGCCGACGCGCCGGTCGACATCGCGGTGGTCGAGGTGGGCCTCGGCGGCGCCGAGGACGCGACCAACGTCATCCAGGCCGGCGTCTGCGTGATCACTCCAATCGGCCTGGATCACACCGAGTGGCTCGGCGACACGCTCCAGGACATCGCGCTCGCCAAGGCCGGCATCATCCACCCGGGCGCCACCGTGATCGCGGCGGCGCAGGAGGAGGAGGCGGCGCGTCCGCTCCTCGAACGCTGCGCCGAGGTGGGCGCGACCATCGCCCGCGAAGGCGCCGAGTTCGGCGTGCTGAGTCGGGCCATCGCGGTCGGCGGCCAGGTGCTCACCCTCCAGGGGCTCGGCGGCACCTACGACGACGTGTTCATCCCCCTGCACGGCGCGCACCAGGCGCAGAACGCCGCGGTGGCGCTCGCCGCGGTGGAGGCGTTCCTGGGCGCCGGGACCACGCGGCAGCTGGACATTGAGGCGGTCCGGGAGGGCTTCGCCACGGCCAGCTCCCCGGGTCGCCTGGAGCGGGTCCGGAATGCCCCGACCGTGCTGTTGGACGGCGCGCACAACCCGCACGGGATGGCCGCCACCGTCACCGCGTTGCAGGAGGAGTTCGCCTTCAGCAAGCTGGTGGCGGTCGTCGGCGTGCTCGCCGACAAGGACGCGCCCAGCCTGTTGGAGCTGCTGGAGCCGGTCGTCGACCTGGTGGTGGTCACCCGCAACAGCTCGCCGCGGGCGATGCCGACGGCGGAACTCGCCGCGCTGGCCGTCGAGATCTTCGGCGAGGAGCGGGTCGAGGTGGCCGAGGAGATGCCGGACGCGATCGAGGTGGCGGTGGCACTGGCCGAGGAGGAGGTCCCGGGTGAACTCAGCGGGGTCGGGGTGCTGATCACCGGGTCGGTGGTGACGGTGGCCGACGCCCGTCGGCTGCTGAAGCGATGACCGGCCCGGAGCGGGACCGCCGCAGCACCGAGCATTCACCAGCGGACCAGCCCACGATCGGGTCGCCGGGCGAGCAGCCCTCGGGCGAGCAGCCCCGGCGGTCCGGGCTGCGCAACCCGGAACGGGCGGTACGCGGCCTGGGCGCCGGGACCCTCAGCCTGGAGGCGCTGGTGCTGGTGCTGGCCATCCAGCCGATCCGCGTGGTCGGCGGTGACCTGGGCGGGGCCGCGATCGCCGCGGTGGTGGCCCTGGCGGTGGTCGCCATCCTGCTCGCCGGCATGATGCGCCGCCCGTGGGCGTGGCACGCCGGCACCGTGGTCCAGGGTCTGCTGCTGCTGGCCGGCCTGCTGCACTGGTCGCTGTTCGCGCTGGGCGTCATCTTCGCGCTGGTCTGGGCGTACGCGCTGCACGTCCGCAGGGTCATCCTCGGCTGACGGCCGACCTGGACCGCCTCGCGCTCGCGGTCAGGCGTCGGCGCGTTCGCGCCACTGGGTGAGGGCGATGCCGTGGCCGTCCGGGTCACGGAACGCCGCCGCCCACACCTCCAGCCTGGTGCCCCGGTTGACGACGCGGGGCGCGTACGTGAAGCGCAGACCGGACCCACGCAGCCGCCCGTACGCCGCCTCGATGTCGTCCACCTCAAGGTTGACGTGCACCAGCCGGCGGCTGATCGGTGCCGCCCCGGTCACCTCACGCAGCACCAGGCGGGTCGTGCCGGAGGCGAGCACGGCGTTGCCGGCGCCCTGGTCGACCTCGGTGAAGCCGAGCACGTCGCGATAGAAGCCGAGCGACCGGGACAGGTCGGTGACCAGCAGCGTGAGGCCGACCCCGCTGATCGGTGCGGTCGGGTCGGCGGCGGCCTCCGTGTCGTATCCGAAGATCGCCTCGTCCAGTTCCTCGGCGGTGACGGTCTCGCGCGCGGCGCCGGGCGGGGTGGGATCGTCCAGCGGCAGGTCGAGCGGGTCCAGGGGGTCCGTCATGCCCGGAGCGGACCGCTGCGCCGGAGGTGGGTCGAAGCGCTGTGCGGTGGGCGGGTCGAAGCGATCCTCGGCGGGTGGGGCGGCCTCCGGCTGGTCGAAGCGCTCTTCGGCGGGCGGGCGCGGCGCGGGCGTGGCCCGGCGGGGCAGCCCGCCGCCGGCCGACTGGCCGCCGGCCGTCTGCTCGACCACGACGCCCTCCAGCACCACCGGGCCGCCGGGGCTCTGGTGCACCACCACCGGCTCGCGTTCCTCGGGGGGCGCGACGCCCGGGTCGTCACGGAGCGGGTCCGGGCCGGGTGGGTCGCGAAACGGATCGCCGAGCGGGTCGCGGAAGTCGTCGTCCGGCGCACGGTCGGCCCACGGCGGGGCGTCCTGCTGGATCAGCACCTCGTCCAGGGCCTCGGCGTCGGCGAACTCGGGTGGCAGGTCGGCGACGGCCGCGGCGGTCTCGGCGTGGGTGGGTATCTCGTCCCAGAGGACCTTGACGTGCCGCTGATCGTCCAGCGCGACCCGGATCGGCAGGGTCTGGCCCAGCGACGGCCACTTGGAGACCGGCACCCGCGGTTCGATGATCTTCTTGGACCGGGGCGGCAGACCGGGGGCGTCGATCACCAGTTGCAGCTCACAGCGGCCGAACGCGTACTGGGTGGGTGGTTCGGACGCGCTGTGCACGTGCCCGACACCGACCACCCAGGTGCGGCCACCGCCGCGCACGGTGGCCAACGCGATCGCCAGCACCAGCAGGGCGACCCCGAGCGCCACGATGGCCCAGCTCATCATGCCCAGCCCGAAGAGGACGACGAACGTGGCCACGGTGCCCAGCACCGTGCCGATCAACTTGCGTACCGGCGCGATGGTTCGATTCCCGCCATTCGCCACAGTGGACCTCCCGGGGTCAGGGTCAGGCTAGGCCGGATCGGCCACCGGGGGAAAGACCGGCCGCCGCGCCGGCGCCGGGACCGGGTCGCTAGGCTGACCGTACCGATCCCGAGCGTTCAGCGCGTACAGGAGGAACCCAGCGTGTCCAGCAACAGTCCGGATGAGCGCAGCCTCGTTCTGATCAAGCCCGACGCGGTTCGCCGCGGCCTGGTCGGCGAGGTCCTCTCCCGCTTCGAGCGCAAGGGGCTGCGGATCGACGCGATGGCGCACCGGACGATGGACGCGGCGCTCGCCGACGAGCACTACGCGGAGCACGTCGACAAGGCGTTCTACCCGCCGCTGAAGGGCTTCATGACCGGCGGTCCGCTGGTCGCCCTGGTGCTCTCCGGCGACCAGGTCATCGACGTGGTCCGCGGGCTGGTCGGCGCGACCGACGGGCGCAAGGCCGCCGCCGGCACCATCCGGGGCGACCTGTCGCTGTCCAACCGGGAGAACCTGGTGCACGCCTCCGACTCGCCGGACAGCGCCAAGCGCGAGATCGCGCTCTGGTTCCCCGAGCTGGGCTGAGCCGCGCCGCCGGCGCTCAGTCGACCGGTGGCAGCTTCTCCGGGTTGCCGACCACGTAGACGCCGGTGATCCGACCGTCGGCCGCGCTGACGGTCAAGGTGTGCCGGCTGCCGTCCGCACCGGTCATCAGGGCGGCGGGTTCCCCGTTCAGCTCCACCCGGCGCATCGTCCACTCACGGGCCCGGCCGTAGATCCCGGCGAAGAACCGGGCGACCCGGTCTGCACCGGTGACGGGGTTGCGGGCGGCGCGTACCCGACCGCCGCCGTCGTTCCACGCCGTGGCGTCCGCCGCGACCAGGTCGGTGAGCGTCGCCAGGTCACCGTCCCGGGCGGCGGCCAGGAACGCGTCCAGCAGACGTTCCCGCTCGGCCCGGCTGGCGGTGAAGCGGCGCTGCTCCTGTCGCACCCGGGCGGTGGCCCGGTGGTGCAGTTGCCGGCAGTCCTCGGGGGTCCGATCGAGGATCTCGGCGATCTCGGCGTACGGCAGGTCGAAGGCGGTGTGCAGGACGTACACCGCGCGCTCGGGCGGGGTGAGCCGTTCCAGCACGTGCAGCAGCGCGGCGGACAGCGAGTCGCGCAGCTCCGCGCGGTCCAACGGCCCGAACGGCGAGGGCGCGGTCCCCACCGGCTCGGGCAGCCACGTCCCGACGTACGTCTCACGCGCCGCCTGCCGGACGCGCAGCCGGTCCAGCGAAAGGCGGGTGACCACCCGGGACAGGTAGCGGCGGGGCTCGGCCACCGTCGACCGGTCCACGCCGAGCCAGCGCAGGTACGTCTCCTGGAGCACGTCCTCCGCGTCGTGCCGGCTGCCGAGCAGCCGGTAGGCGAGCCCGAGCAGCATCGGCCGGTGCGCCTGGAGCGCACCGGCCGCGTCTGCCGCCTCGGTCCTCACACCTGCGCCGGAGGCTCCAACCGCAGGGTCACCCCGATCCGATTCCACACGTTGATTGTGGCAATCGCCATGACGAGGTCGGCCAGTTCCTTCTCCGACCAGACCTTCGCGGCGGCGTCCCACACCTCATCCGAGACACCGTGCTCGCCGAGCCGCGTGACCGCGTCGGTGAGCGCCAGTGCGGTCCGCTCCCGCTCGTCGAAGAACGGCGCCTCCCGCCAGGTGGCCACCGCGAACAGCCGCCGGTTCGACTCGCCGCTGGCGAGCGCGTCGCGGCTGTGCAGGTCCACGCAGTACGCGCACCCGTTGAGCATCGACGCCCGCAGCTTGATCAGCTCCAGCACGGTGTGGTCGACGTTCGACTGGACGTACTTCTCCAACCCCATGACGGCCTGGTACGCCTTCGGCGCCACCTCGCCCGGGTTCATCCGCTGCATGACTACCTCCCCTGATCGGTTCGACACCCTCACGACGGACCGGCCGGGGTGTGCCGTGACAGCGGTGGGTGTGACTCCGCTCATGCCGACCGGACAACCGGCGTTCCGGCCCGCGTCACCCGTACCGCCGCTCGCGGTCATGTCCGGCCGCTAGACCGGTCTCCGCAGTTGATCATGAAGTTGTTGTCACGACTCGCCGTGGCGACGGGCAACAACTTCATGATCAACGGGGTGGGGGGCCGGGGCCGGGGGGGTGGGGTGGGTGGGGTGGAGCGGGTTAGAGGGTGTCTAGGGAGGCTCGGCGGCGGGACTCGGCTTCGAAGAGCTTGAGCAGGAGTGCGGCGAGGACGGCGTAGGCGGCGCCGACGGCGAGCTCGGCGGCGAGTTGGGGTGCGGCAGCTCGGAAGCTCTCGCCGGCGACCAACCGGCGGGCCGCCTCGGCGGCGTGGGTGATCGGTAGCAGCTCGCCGATGACGCGCATCCAGGCGGGCAGCCCGGCGGCGGGCACGTTGACGCCGGTGAGCAGGAGCAGCAGCGCCACCGAGACGTTCGATACCAACCAGACGTCGCGAAAGCGCAGCCCGATCGCGCCCAGGGTCAGGCCGAAGAAGCCGCAGGCGAGCGCCGCGACCGCCAGGGCCAGCAGCAGTCCCGGCAGTGCGTCGACCGGCACTCGGAGGCCGAGCAGCAGCGACGCCGCGGTCAGTGTGGTGACCGCGATCAGCAGGCCGTTCGCCGCGTACGGCAGGACCCGGCCGAGGAAGACCGCGGTGCGGCTGCGCGGTGAGAGCAGCACGTGCCCGAGCGTGCCGAAGCGCCGCTCGTTGGAGACGGCCATCGTGCCGCCGAACACGCAGGCCACCGAGGCCGCCAGCACGGCGTTGCCGGTGATGTAGAAGCCGTCGTCGGCGACGCCGAGCTGCCGGCCCAGGTAGGCGAAGAACAGCAGCTGGAACAGCGGGCCGACGAGCAGCGTGCCGACGAACATCGCCGGGGTGGTCCAGTTGAACAGGGCACGGTAGGCGATCACGCCACCGATGCCGATCAGGCGGAGCAGTGCGGGCATCGTCGCCTCCTCAGGCCAGGGCGAGGGTGGCCGCCGCGCGGGCCCGCCGCTCGACGTGGGTCATCATGATCGCGCCGAGCGCCAGGCAGGCCAGGCTGATCGCCAGGCAGACGCCGAGCGACGGCCAGACCGGCCCGCTGCCGGTGGCCGCCTCGCGGACCGCCCGCGCTCCCCAGGTGGTGGGCAGCACGGCGGCGATCGGGCCGGTCCAGCCGGGCAGCGCGGTGATCGGCACGAGCATCCCGGAGACCAGCCAGATCGGGTACTCCAGCGTGTTGGTCAGCGCGTTGGCGTTACGCAGCAGGACGAACGTGGAGGCGAGCAACAGCCCGAACATGCCGAGCCCGATGATGCAGCCGGGTACCGCGACCGCGAACGCCAGCGGGTGGACGAAGGCCAGCGGAATGCCGTACAGCAGCCGGCCCCAGGCCAGTGTGGCGAGCATGGCGTACGTGCCGGTGAGCGCGGTGGCCAGCGTGATCGGCAGCACCACCAGGGCCGGCGGCCGGGGCGCCAACATGATCATTTCCAGGGTGCCCTGCCAGCGCTGGTTCTGGATGGCGCCACCCGAACCGAACAGCACCGACGACCAGATGCCCATCAGCCCGGCCCCGACCGCGGCCTCCAGCAGCCGGCCCGGGTCGCCGCCGGCCCGGAACAGGTGGACGGCCAGGGTCGCCTGCACCACCGGCACGATCAGCGCGGTGGCGATCTCGAACGGCGACCGGCTGAGCTGCTTGGCGTGCAGGAGCGCCCCGACCGCGATCATCCGCGACGTCCTCACGCCGCCACCGCCTCGACCGGGCGGGTCTGCGCGTCGACCCGGTTCACGATCGCCACGTACGCGTCCTCCAGGGTGGGCTGCCGGGCGGTGACCCGGCCCAGCCGGACCCCGTCCAGCGCGCGCAACACGTCCGCCTGCACGTCCACTCCCGCGTCGGACTGCACGGTCAGCATCTGCGCCGCACCGGTGACGACCACGCTCGCCTCGCGTACGCCCGGCAGGGCGTGGATCAGGGCGAGCTGGCCGTCAGCCACCCCGTACGCCTCCACCTCCAGCACCTGCCGGCCGTCGGCGTGGTGCCGCAACTCGGCGGGAGTGCCGAGGGCCTGGATCGTGCCGTTCGCGATCACCGCGATCCGCCCGCACAGCTCGTCCGCCTCGGCCATGTAGTGCGTGGTGAGCAGCACGGTGGTGCCGGTGGCGGCGAGGTCGGCCACGGTCTGCCGCAGCTCCCGGGCCGCCACCGGGTCCACCCCGATCGACGGCTCGTCGAGGAAGAGCACCCGCGGCCGGTGCAGCAGGCCCCGGGCGATGTGCAGCCGCTGCCGCAAGCCCCGCGGGTAGCCCTCCACCCGGTCGTTCTCCCGCCCGGTCAGCCGGACCAGCTCGAACAGCTCGGCGATCCGCCGCTTCTGCTCCCGCCCCGGTACGCCGTACAGCTCGGCGAAGTAGCGCAGGTTGTCCCGTGCGGAGAGCCGGTCGTAGAGACCCCGGTCACCGCCGAAGACGTACCCGATGCGTCGCCGTACCTCGCGGGTCTGCCGGACCACGTCGAAGCCGTCGATCCGGGCCTCGCCCGCGGTCGGGATGAGCAGCGTGTTCAGCAGCTTGATGGTGGTGGTCTTCCCCGCGCCGTTCGGCCCGAGCAGGCCGAACAGCTCCCCGTGGCCGACCGTCAGGTCGACGCCGCGGACCGCCTCCACCTCCCGGCGCTGTGGTCGTAACCATCCGGTCCGGCTGCGGTACGTGCGGCGCAACCCGACCGCCTCGATCGCGTGTTCGCTCATGGCCCGGAGGCTAGGAGCGGCTGGGGCGGGTAAAAACGAATTCGGATCCGGCCGAATGTTCAGGCCGAGGCGGTCGCCGGCCCGTCGCCGATCAACTGCACCAGGGCCAGGCCGGCCGGTTCCAGGCCGTACAGCACCCGCCGGCCCACCCGGCGGCGGTGCACCACGCCGGCGGTGAGCAGGGCGGAGAGTTGCTCCGAGACGGTGCTCGGGGCCAGCCCCAGGGTCGCGGCGAGGCCGGCGGTGGTCGCCGGTCGGGTCAGCGCCCGCAACACCTGTGCGCGCCCTCGCCCGACCAGCACCGCCAGCCGGTCGGTGGCCGGATCCGCCGCGGGCCTGTCGGTGGCCGGCCGGTCGGCCAGCAGCACCGAACCCCGGGCCTGGTACGAGACCGCGAGGATCTCGGAGTGATCGGTGGAGCAGGTGAGCGCTCCTCGGGAGAAGATCAACGGGATCAGCAGCAGCCGCTGGTCGACCGCGGTGAACTGGCCCTCGGACGACTTGACCAGGGTCAGCACCGGCCGTTCCCAGCGCACCCGCTCGTGCAGGTCGGCCAGCAGCGCGTCCGGGCCGTGCGCGGCGAGCGCCCGCGCCCGGTGCAGCACCTCCTCGTCCAGCGCCGCCCGCATCG
Source organism: Micromonospora sp. NPDC005087 (assembly GCF_042872965.1). Classification (NCBI taxonomy): domain Bacteria; kingdom Bacillati; phylum Actinomycetota; class Actinomycetes; order Micromonosporales; family Micromonosporaceae; genus Micromonospora; species Micromonospora sp. NPDC005087. The sequence goes on from NZ_JBIALB010000003.1 coordinate 12,137, forward strand.
CCGGCCACCAGGGCGCGATCGCCGCGTCCCAGTACGCCTGCAGGCCGTCGGCGAGCCGGTCCAGGGCCGCCTGCCGGTCGGTGACGAACGGGCGCAACCAACCCGGCAGGTCATCGGGACGGTGGTAGCGGGGGATCTGCTCGGCGATCACCGAGGCCGGCGTGGCCCGGAGCGCGGCCAGCTCCTCGGCGAGGGTCGGGCTCGCGGTGGGCGGTACCGGGCCGAGGAAGTCCGGGTACCACGGGCCGGTGACCGAGTAGAGCTTCAGCGGGGCCGCGTCGGGCAGCTCGGCGAGCGCCCGGCGGGCGTGCCGGGCCCAGCCCGTGTAGGGCCAGGGCACCTCGTCCGGGTACCGGTCGAGCAGGTAGAGGCTGCACTTGGCCTCCCAGAGCGGGCTGGTCGCGATCCGGGTGCGGGTCAACGTCGGCTCGTCCAGCTCGATCCGGATCACCCGGCCAGCCTAGGGGGCGCCCGGCGGGCGGGATTACTCGGCGGCGGGCCGGTGGGTGGGTCGAGTATCGTTGAGCACCGTAAGGCGATGACCCGGCCATCACCGGTGAGCCTCCGGAAGAACAGCCGGGCAACCGGCCCAGTAGAACCGGACGGGTCCGGCCCGTCACAGCCGGCCAATGAGCGGGCGGTCGATCCTGACCGCCAAGCGGGGTGGTACCGCGGGCCACCCGGGGAGCGTCGATTGAGGCGTACCCCGGAAGGTTCGTCCTCGCAGACCCACCGATGAGTGAGCTGCGAGGAGAGCGACCCCCGATGGTCTATCCGTTGCACGACCCGACCGCCGCCGGTGTCCCGGCGAGCCCGGACCTGCCCGCGGTCGAGCGCCGGGTGCTGGAGCACTGGACGGCCGACAAGACCTTCGAGGCGTCGGTGGAGGCCCGCCCGGCCGGCGACGACGGCAAGAACGAGTACGTCTTCTACGACGGCCCGCCGTTCGCCAACGGCCTGCCGCACTACGGCCACCTCTTCACCGGCTACGTCAAGGACGTGGTGCCGCGCTACCAGACCATGCGCGGCCGGCACGTCGAGCGGCGCTTCGGCTGGGACTGCCACGGCCTGCCCGCCGAGGTGGTGGCCGAGAAGCAGCTCGGCATCACCAGCAAGGCGGAGATCATCGACCTGGGCGTGGCCCGGTTCAACGAGGCCTGCCGCACCTCGGTGCTGGAGTTCACCCAGGACTGGGAGCGGTACATCAACCGGCAGGCCCGCTGGGTCGACTTCGCCAACGACTACAAGACGCTCGACCTGGACTACATGGAAAGCGTCATGTGGGCCTTCAAGACCCTGCACGACAAGGGTCTGATCTACGAGGGCTTCCGGGTGCTGGCCTACTGCTGGCGCTGCGAGACGCCACTGTCGAACACCGAGACCCGGATGGACGATGTCTACCGGGACCGGCACGACCCGACCCTGTCCGTGTGGTTCGGGCTGACCCCCGACGAGTCCGCGCCGGAGCTGGTACGCGGGTCGGTCAAGCTGGGCGTCTGGACCACCACGCCGTGGACCCTGCCGTCCAACCTGGCGCTGGCCGTCGGCCCGGACATCGAGTACGCGGTGCTGGAGCGCAGTGGCCAGCGCTACGTCGTCGGCGCGGCGCGGCTGGCCGCGTACGCCAAGGAGCTGGAGGGGTACGAGCAGGTCGGCACGGTGTACGGCCGTGACCTGGTCGGGCGCCGCTACACCCCGCTGTACGACTTCCTCGTCGAGCAGGCCGGGGACAACGCCTACCAGGTGCTCGGCGCGGAGTTCGTCACCACCGAGGACGGCACCGGGATCGTGCACCTGGCCCCGGCCTTCGGTGAGGACGACCAGAACGTCTGCAACGCCGCCGGCATCCCCACCATCGTCACTGTGGACGACCACACCCGGTTCACCGCGTTGGTCCCGCCGTACCAGGGCGAGCAGGTGTTCGACGTCAACAAGCCGGTGATCCGGGAGCTCAAGGAGCGGGGGGTGGTGCTCAAGCAGGACACCTACACCCACTCCTACCCGCACTGCTGGCGCTGCGAGACCCCGCTGGTCTACAAGGCGGTGTCGTCGTGGTTCGTGGCGGTGACCCGTTTCCGGGACCGGATGGTCGAGCTGAACCAGCAGATCAACTGGACGCCGGGGCACATCAAGGACGGCTCGTTCGGCAAGTGGCTGGCCAACGCCCGGGACTGGTCGATCAGCCGGAACCGGTTCTGGGGCTCGCCGATCCCGGTGTGGAAGTCCGACGACCCGAACTACCCGCGCCTGGACGTCTACGGGTCGCTGGCCGACATCGAGCGGGACTTCGGCGTACGCCTGAGCGACCTGCACCGGCCGGCGGTGGACGAGCTGGTCCGCCCCAACCCGGACGACCCGACCGGCCAGTCGATGATGCGTCGGGTGCCGGAGGTGCTGGACTGCTGGTTCGAGTCCGGCTCGATGCCGTTCGCCCAGGTGCACTACCCGTTCGAGAACGCGGACTGGTTCGAGCACCACTACCCGGGCGACTTCATCGTCGAGTACATCGGGCAGACCCGCGGCTGGTTCTACACCATGCACGTGCTGGCCACCGCGCTGTTCGACCGGCCGGCGTTCCGCAACTGCCTGAGCCACGGCATCCTGCTCGGCTCGGACGGGCGCAAGATGTCCAAGAGCCTGCGCAACTACCCGGACGTCTACCACGTCTTCGACGCGTATGGCTCGGACGCGATGCGCTGGATGCTGATGTCCTCGCCGGTGCTGCGCGGCGGTGACATGGCGGTCACCGAGACGCTCATCCGCGACGCCGTCCGGCAGGTGCTGCTGCCGCTGTGGAACGTCTGGTACTTCTTCTCGTTGTATGCCAACGCCGACGGGCACCAGGCGCGGCGCCGCACCGACTCGACGCACCTGCTCGACCGGTACATCCTGGCGAAGACGAACGAGTTGGTGTCGACGGTCGGCGCGCAGATGGAGGCGTACGACATCTCCGGCGCCTGCGCCACCGTCCGGTCCTACCTGGACGCGCTGACCAACTGGTACGTGCGCCGGTCCCGGGACCGGTTCTGGTCCGGTGACGCGAACGCCTTCGACACCCTGTGGACGGTGCTGGAGACGCTCTGCCGGGTGGTGGCGCCGCTGGCGCCGCTGACCGCGGAGGAGATCTGGCGCGGGCTGACCGGGGAGCGCTCGGTGCACCTGACCGACTGGCCGGAGGCGACCGAGTTCCCGGCCGACCACGAGCTGGTCGCCGCGATGGACGCCACCCGGGCGGTCGCCTCGGCGGCGCTGTCGCTGCGCAAGGCGAAGGGGCTGCGGGTGCGGCTGCCGCTGTCGAAGCTGACCGTGGCCTCGCCGGCGGCGGAGCAGCTGCGCCCGTTCGCCGACCTGGTCGCCGACGAGGTCAACGTGAAGGCGGTGGAGTTCAGCGCGGAGCTGTCCGACTACTGCGAGCAGGTGCTGACCGTGGTGCCCCGGGCGCTCGGCCCGCGGGTCGGCAAGCAGGTCCAGCAGGTGATCAAGGCGGTCAAGGCGGGCGACTGGGAACTGGTCGACGGCGCACCGGTGGCCGCGGGTGTCACCCTGGCCGAGGGCGAGTACGAGCTGCGCCTGGTCGCCGCCGACGCCGAGCACTCCGCGCCGCTGCCCGGCGGTGAGGGCGTGGTGGTGCTGGACACCGAGGTCACTCCGGAGCTGGCCGCCGAGGGGCTGGCCCGCGACGTGGTCCGGGTGGTGCAGCAGGCGCGCCGGGACGCCGACCTCGACGTCTCGGACCGGATCGTGGTGTCGGTGTCGGCGTCCGAGGAGGTGCGCGCGGCGGTGGCCGCGTACATCGACTTCGTCGCCGGGGAGGTGCTGGCCGACTCGGTCGACTTCGCCGAGGGCCTCGACGGCTTCGCCGGCGAGGTCGGCGAGGGTGACCGGGTGACGGTCGTCGTGCGCAGGGTATGACCGTGTAAGGAAGGGGCCCTTCCTAACGCCTCGTGTAGAGGAAGGGCCCCTTCCTAACCGCAGCATCGCCGGGGCGCGGGCGCCTCGCCACCTCCGTCCGGGGGGTGTGGCGGCGTCCGCTACCGTGACACCGCCTGTTCGCACCTGATCTGCCGGAGGACCAGTGCCCCTGCTCTACACCATCGGCAAGCTCACCGTGGCGCCCACGCTGCGGTTGGCGTTCCGCCCGACCGTGGAGGGGCTGGAACACGTGCCGGACACCGGCGGCGCGGTCTTCGCCGGCAACCATCTCTCGGTGGCCGATGAGCTGTTCCTCGGCACGGTGGTGCCCCGGCACCTGGCCTTCTGGGCAAAGTCGGAGTACTTCAAGGGCACCGGGGTGAAGGGCGCGATCTCCAAGTTCGTCCTCACCGGCCTGGGCGCGATCCCGGTCGAGCGGGCCGGCGGGCGGGCGGCACTGTCCGCGTTCGACGCGGCCATCCCGGCGCTCAAGGGTGGCGATCTGGTGGTGGTCTATCCGGAGGGCACCCGCTCACCGGACGGCAAGCTGTACCGGGGGCGGACCGGCGCGGCCCGGCTGGCGATCTCCGCCGGTGTGCCGATCATCCCGGTCGGCATGATCGGCACGGACAAGGCCCAGCCGATCGGCGCCCGGGTGCCCCGTCCCGGCACCGCCAAGATCACCGTTCGGTTCGGCAAGCCGCTGGACTTCACCGGCCGGCCGGACGACCGCACCTCGCTGCGGCAGATGACCGACGAGCTGATGAGCGAGATCCAGAAGCTCACCGGCCAGGAGTACGTGCCCCGCTACGCCCCGCCGCGCGCCCACCCGGACCCGACCCGCGACGCCTGACGGTCCTCAGCTCTGCTTGGGCTGGACGATCTGGCCGCGCAGGGTGTCCAGTAGGGCCGCGCTGTCGGAGACGGAGAGCCGGGTGAACACCCCGGTGGCGATGCTGCCGTGGTCGACCGAGGTGCAGACCACCACGTCGGTGTCGGCTGACCGGCCGACCGCGCAGCGTTCGTGCCGGCCCCGCACTCCGGTCTTCACCGTCTCGGGGGCGTCCAGCGCGTAGCGCTCGCTGAGCCGGCTGATCTCCGCGTCCGCGTCCGCCTCGGGGGTCAACCGGATGCCGGTGCCGCCGAAGACCGTCACGCGCTTGCCGTCCGCGGTGGCGTAGACGCCGGCGAAGGTGTCCTCGGCCAGCCAGTGCTCCTGGCGTACCTCGTTCTCCAACTGCCGGGCGGTCTTCGCGCTGCCGTCGTCCTGGCGCAGGCTCAGGTCGGCCACCTGCTCGGGCAGCGCCGCCCGGGCCGGGTACTGCGCCGAGATCGGGAACCCGTAGTAGGCCGGGCAGCCGCAGCAGCAGGCCAGGGTGAGCAGCAGCAGCCACGGCCAGCGGCGTCGCCGGCGGACCGGGACCGGCACGTACCCCTTGGGCGCCTGCCATCCCGGCGGCGGCGTCACCGGTGGTGGCGCGGCGGATCGGCGGCCCCGGCGCTGCTTCGGCGGCGCGGGCGGCGACACCGGCCGGGCCGGCGGCGTGGGACGCGACGGCACGGTGGGCCGGGCGGCTGTCGGCGGCGCGGCGGGTGGCGACACCGGGTGCGACCCGACCGGGGGAGCGGGTGGACCGGACCACTGCCGGGTCGCCGGCGGCGCCGGGTAGGGCAGTGTCGGAGGCAGCGGGGGCAGCTCGACGTGCGACAGCTCCCAGCCGCTGGTGTCCACGCCGGCCCACGGGTCGACCGGGGTCCGGTGCTCCGGTGGCTCGTCGGGCAGCGGCGGCGGCGGGGTCGGCTCGGCCGACTCGCCCCAGGCCCGCCGGCGCGGCAGCGGGGGCGGTACCGGCGCGGATCCACTCCACCGGGGCGGCGGGACCGCGTCGGTGGCGGCGGACTCGGCCGCCGTGGCGGGCGATTCGGCTGCGGTGCCGGGCAGGTCGATCGCGGTGGCGGGCAGGTCGGCCGCCGTGGCGGACGGGGATTCGGCCGCGTCGGCGCCGCCGGCCTGCTCGGTCGGCGGATCCGGCTGGTCCGGTGGTTGTGGCCGGTGCGGTGCTTCCGGCTCGTCCGAGGGGTCCGGCTGGTGCGGTGCTTCCGGCTCGTCCGAGGGGTCCGGCTGCTCCGGCGGTACGGATCGGGAGGTCGGCTCGTCGGCGACCGCCGGATCCCGGTCCGGCTCCGTGCCCGGGGTGCTCCCGTCGGCTGGACGGCCTGCTCCCGGCTGGGGCTCCGGCATCGCGGCAATCTCCTCTCGCGCCGGTCCGAGGTTAGTACCGTGCCGCCACCGTCGCCGACCGGGCGTCGTGGCGGGGGCGGCGCTCACCGCCACCGCTGGTCCTCGGGGCGTCGTGGGCGGCGTGCGCGCGGTCATCGCCGGGCGGGCGCGTACCCTTGGGCATCATGAGTGCCCCGTCCACGACGCCGCGCGCGGCCGCGACCAATTCCGTCTGGCCCCGGCTGGAGCCACTGCTCCCGCAGGTCTCGAAGCCCATCCAGTACGTGGGTGGTGAGCTGGGTGCGGTGATCAAGGACTGGGACGCGGCGACCGTGCGCTGGGCGCTGATGTATCCCGACGCGTACGAGGTGGGCCTGCCCAACCAGGGCGTGCAGATCCTCTACGAGGTGCTCAACGAGCTGCCCGACACCCTCGCCGAGCGGACGTACGCGGTCTGGCCGGACCTGGAGAACCTGATGCGCACGCACGGCGTGCCGCAGTTCACCGTCGACGCGCACCGGCCGGTGCGCGACTTCGACGTGTTCGGCATCTCCTTCTCCACCGAGCTGGGCTACACCAACCTGCTCACCGCGATCGACCTGGCCGGTATCCCGATGCTGGCCGCCGACCGCACGGACGCCGACCCGGTGATCGTGGCCGGCGGGCACGCCGCGTTCAACCCGGAGCCGATCGCCGACTTCATCGACGCCGCCGTGCTCGGCGACGGCGAGGAGGCGGTCCTGGAGATCACCGCGATCGTCCGGGAGTGGAAGGCGGAGGGTTCCCCGGGTGGCCGCGACGAGCTGCTGCTGCGGCTGGCCCGCACCGAGAGCGTCTACGTGCCGCGCTTCTACGACGTGGACTACCTCCCCGACGGGCGGATCCAGCGGGTCGTGCCGAACCGGGCGGCCGTGCCGTTCCGGGTGCACAAGCGCACGACGATGGACCTGGACGCCTGGCCGTACCCGAAGAAGCCCCTCGTTCCGCTGGCCGAGACGGTGCACGAGCGGTACGCGGTGGAGATTTTCCGGGGCTGCACCCGGGGCTGCCGGTTCTGCCAGGCGGGCATGATCACCCGGCCGGTGCGCGAGCGGTCGATCACCACGGTCGGGCAGATGGTGCGCGAGGGGCTGGAGTTCTCCGGCTTCCACGAGGTGGGCCTGCTGTCGCTCTCCTCGGCGGACCACTCCGAGATCGGCGACATGTGCTCGGGCCTGGCCCAGCAGTACGAGGGCACCAACGTCTCGCTGTCGCTGCCGTCGACCCGGGTGGACGCGTTCAACATCGACCTCGCGCAGGAGCTTTCCCGTAACGGGCGGCGTACCGGCCTGACCTTCGCCCCCGAGGGCGGGTCGGAGCGGATCCGCAAGGTCATCAACAAGATGGTGTCGAAGGAAGACCTGATCCGCACCGTGGTGACCGCGTACACCAACGGCTGGCGGCAGGTGAAGCTCTACTTCATGTGCGGCCTGCCCACCGAGACCGACGAGGACGTCCTCGAGATTGCGGACATGGCCCACGAGGTGATCAAGGCCGGTCGGGCCGCCACCGGCTCCAAGGACATCCGCTGCACGGTCTCCATCGGCGGGTTCGTGCCCAAGCCGCACACGCCGTTCCAGTGGGCCCCGATGGAGCGCCCGGAGGTCATCGACCACCGGCTCAAGATCCTCAAGCAGGCGATCAACTCGGACCGCTCGCTGGGCCGGGCGATCGGCTACCGCTACCACGACGGCGAGCCGTCGCTGATCGAGGGGCTGCTCTCCCGGGGTGACCGCCGGGTCGGCTCGGTGATCCGCAGGGTGTGGGAGAACGGCGGCCGGTTCGACGGTTGGAGCGAGCACTTCTCGTACCAGCGCTGGGTGGACGCGGCGGCCGAGACGCTGCCCGCGTTCGGGGTGGACCTCGACTGGTACACCACCCGGCACCGCGACGAGCTGGAGGTCCTGCCCTGGGACCACCTGGACTCGGGCCTGGACAAGGACTGGCTCTGGCAGGACTGGCAGGACTCGCTCAGCGAGTTCGAGCAGGACGACTGCCGGTGGACCCCGTGCTTCGACTGCGGCGTCTGCCCCTCGATGGACACCGAGATCCAGATCGGCCCCACCGGCAAGAAGCTCCTGCCCCTGACCCCCGTGAAGGGCCTCAAAACCCCCACCGCCTGACCCGGCCCCACCGGTGCTGAGTTCCGAGGAGCGAGACGATCAGTAAGAAACCACAGCCGGAGGGTGGGCAGGCGCCGGTCGTCCAGCGCGTCCGCATCCGGTACGCCAAGCGCGGGCCGCTGCGGTTCACCTCGCACCGGGACTTCGCCCGGGCCTTCGAGCGGGCGCTGCGCCGGGCCGGCGTGCCGATCGCCTACTCCCAGGGCTTCACCCCGCACCCGAAGATCTCCTACGCCAGCGCCGCACCCACCGGGGTGGCCAGCGAGGCGGAGTACCTGGAGATCGGCCTCCAGGCGCCGGTCGACCCGGAGGCGCTGCGGGCCGCGCTGGACGCCGCGCTTTCACCCGGGCTGGACGTGCTGGACGCCGTGATCGCCGTCGGGGGCAGCCTGCCGGACCGGATCGAGGCGTCGTACTGGCACATCGAGCTGCCCGAGGTCGACCCCGCCGTGCTGCGCGCCGCCGTGGATGCCTTCACCGCCGCCGAGGAGGTGCTGGTCGAGCGGATGACCAAGCAGGGCCGGCGTACCTTCGACGCCCGCGCGGCCGTGATGTCGATCGATGTCCTCGCGCCGACGCCGACGCCTTCCGGGGCGCCGGCCGTACCGTGTGCGATACTCGAACTGGTCGTGCGGCAGGTCACCCCGTCCGTACGGCCCGATGACGTCCTTTCCGGCCTCCGCGTGGTGGCCGACCTGGAGCCGCCGGTCTCGCCGAGGGTGACCCGGCTGGCTCAGGGCACGCTGACCGCGCAGGGTGCGATCGTGGATCCGTTGGATGCGGACCGCGACGGGGCAGCCATCGTTGGGCACTGACCGACGGTCAGTGCTCTGGCAGGCAGACTTCGGCGGTCGCGCACCACGCGCGCCCGGCGGAAACACTTTTGCGGCGACCCTGCGTGGCAGCGCTCACCCGCGCCCGGGGCAGCCAGAACTGGAGAACGTCCATGCTCGAGAACGAGCCCGAGGGCGGCGAACGGACCGGTTCACAGCCGGCCGGCGACACCGCTGACCAGAGCACCACCGCCGACGGCGCCGCCGTCGCGAACCCCACCGCCGCCGGGTCGGCCGCGTTGGACCCGGCCGGCGCGGACAGCGCCGAGCCCGCCGCGCCCGCGCGGCGTACCCGGACGACCCGTCGTCGGGCGGCACCACTCAACCAACCGGAGCAGGCCGAGGCCCCGGTCGAGGCGCCCACCGGTGGGGCCGGCGCTGGCGAGTCGCCACAGGCGGAGGTCTTCGCCCCGATCTCCGGCGACCTGGACACCCCACCGAAGACCCCCCGGCGCCGCCGCAAGGCCGCCCCGGTGGAGAAGGCCGCCGAGGAGCCGCTGGTCGCGGCCTCCGCCGAGGAGGCCACGCCCGAGGTGGTCCCCCCGGTCAAGGTGACCCGCACCCGGCGGAAGAAGGCCACGCCGGCCGCTGTCGAGGAGCCTCCCGCCGCCGAAGAGCCCGCCGCTGTCGAGGAGCCGGTCGCCGAGACGCCGGCGGAGTCCGACCTGCGCGAGGCCGAAGCCGAGCTGAACGAGGCGGAGATCGCCGCCGAACCGGCCCGGACCAGCGGCGCGCAGGAGGGCTCCGGCGAGGTGCCGCCGGGCGCGGCCGTGGCCGGTCTGGCCAACGAGCCGATCGAGCCGGCCGAGATCATCGAGCCGGAGCAGCCGCGGACCCGCCGCCGGCGGGCGGCGCTCTCCGCGCCCACCGTGCTGTTCATGGCGCCGCAGCCGGACGCCGTGCCGGTGACCCGGCCGGCGGAGCCCGCTCCGTTCGCCGAGGAGCCGGCCGCGGAGGAGGCCGCCGAGCCGTCCCGCCGGCGGCGGCGCGGTCGCCGCGACGCCGAGCCGGTGGAACCGGTCGAGGCAATTGAGGCCGAGGAGGAGCCGACCGAGGAGGCCGACGAGGCCGCCGAGGTGGATGAGGACGACGAGGACAGCGCCGCCGCGCGCCGCCGCCGCCGGCGTGGTCGCCGTGGCCGTGGCCGGGGCAAGGGCGGTGCCGACGACGCCGAGGACGAGGAGTCCGACGAGGCCGCGCAGGCCGAGGAGGAGGAGACCGCCGAGGCCGAGGCCGAGGGCGACGAGGACGAGGAGTCCGAGGGCGGGGACGGGCTGACCCGGCGCCGCCGGCGTCGCCGCCGCCGCGGTGCCGGTGACACCGAGGGTGCCGCCGACGACGGCGTGCCGACCGTGGTCAAGATCCGCGAGCCGCGCCGGACCGTCGACGAGGTGCAGGGCGTGTCGGGCTCGACCCGGCTGGAGGCCAAGCGCCAGCGCCGCCGGGACGGCCGGGAGCAGCGGCGTACCCGGCCGCCGATCCTCAGCGAGTCGGAGTTCCTGGCCCGCCGGGAGGCGGTCGACCGGGTGATGGCCGTGCGTCAGCGCGGTGACCGGACCCAGATCGCCGTCCTGGAGGACGGCGTGCTGGTCGAGCACTACGTCACCCGCAACTCCTCCGGCACCATGGCCGGCAACGTGTACCTGGGCAAGGTGCAGAACGTGCTGCCCAGCATGGAGGCGGCGTTCGTGGACGTCGGCCGGGGCCGCAACGCGGTGCTGTACGCCGGCGAGGTCAACTGGGACACCTCCGGCCTGGAGGGGCGTGCCCGCTCGATCGAGCAGGCGCTGCGTTCCGGCGACTCGGTGCTGGTCCAGGTCACCAAGGACCCGATCGGGCACAAGGGCGCCCGGCTGACCAGCCACATCGCGCTCTCCGGCCGGCACCTGGTCTACGTGCCCAACGGCAACGCCTCCGGGATCAGCCGGAAGCTCCCGGACACCGAGCGCAAGCGGCTCCGCGACGTGCTCAAGAAGCTCGTCCCGGACGGCGCGGGCGTGATCGTCCGGACGGCCGCCGAGGGCGCCAGCGAGGACGAGCTGGCCCGCGACGTCAAGCGCCTCCAGGCCCAGTGGGAGGACATCCAGGCCAAGGCCGCCGAGGGCGGCGCGCCGGTGCTGCTCTACGAGGAGCCCGACCTGGTCATCCGGGTGGTCCGGGACCTCTTCAACGAGGACTTCCGCGAGCTGGTGATCGAGGGCGAGCAGTCGTACGACATTGTCGAGTCGTACCTGTCGCACGTCTCCCCGGACCTGGTCGACCGGGTGCGCCGGCACGTCGGCACGAGTGACGTGTTCTCCGAGTACCGGATCGACGAGCAGATCATCAAGGGCCTGGACCGCAAGGTCTTCCTGCCCTCCGGCGGCTCGCTGGTGATCGACCGTACCGAGGCCATGACGGTCGTCGACGTCAACACCGGCAAGTACACCGGCTCCGGGGGCAACCTGGAGGAGACGGTCACCCGTAACAACCTGGAAGCGGCGGAGGAGATCGTCCGCCAGCTCCGGCTGCGCGACATCGGCGGCATCGTGGTGATCGACTTCATCGACATGGTGCTGGAGTCGAACCGTGAGCTGGTGCTGCGCCGGCTCACCGAGTGCCTGGGCCGGGACCGCACCAAGCACCAGGTCACCGAGATCACCTCGCTCGGCCTGGTGCAGATGACCCGCAAGCGGATCGGCGCGGGCCTGCTGGAGGCGTTCAGCGAGACCTGCGAGTGCTGCAAGGGCCGAGGCGTCATCATCCACACCGAGCCGGTGCCGGAGAAGCCACGCGCCAACGGGGCGGGGGAGAAGGTCAAGGCGGTCGCCTCGTCGGTCGCCGCCGCCCCGCCCGCCGAGCAGGGCAGCGCGTCGTCCCGCCGTCGGGCGCGCAAGAGCGCCTCGGCCGAGAAGGCGGTGGCCGAGGTCGTCGAGAGCGACACCGGCACCGAGCCGGACGCCGACTACGTGGACACCATGGGCTACGACCTGTCCCGCTACGAGGCGGACACCGCAGCCGCGCCGGCGGTCTCCGACAGCCAGCGGGGCGAGTCCGCCCGGCTGGCCGCCGCGGACGACCCGGACGCGCTCGCCGACGGCGACGCCGACGAGGAGAGCACCGAGGGTGGCGCGGGCCGGCGTCGCTCCCGCCGGGGTGGCGCCCGCCGACGGACCCGCCCCTGAGCAGCTGACCGGCCGGTCTGACCGGCCCGGTGTTTGATGAGGTCCCTTCCCCGGCAAAGTGACGGGGGAGGGACCTCGCCGTCCCGCCACCCCGGTCCGCGATCGGCCACCCCCGGTCAGGAGAAGAAGATGCGTCGTCTGCTCGCCGTCACTGTGCTGGTCGCCGCGCTCTCCGCCGGGGCGGGTTGCTCCACCGACCGGCCCGGCGAAGGCCCGACCGGCACGGCCACCGGGGGTTCCGGCCCGACGGCGGGGCCCGGGGGCGGGTCGGCCGGTACACCAGCGGGGTCGACCGGCACGCCGGTGGGTGGCAGCGCCGCGCAGGTCTGCGCCGTCGCGCAGCAGGCCGGCGTCACCGCGCTCGAGACGTACGTGGCGGAGGTGGGCCAGATGCTCGCCGCGGTGGGCGCCGGGGACACCACCGCCGCCGAGGCGGCCCGCGAGCGGGCCGAGGCCGCGTTGGCCGGCTGGCGGACCGCGCTGCGGGAACAGTCGGCCCGGGCCACCGACCCGCAGCTCAAGACGCTGCTCACCGACATCGGCACCGAGGTCGCCGCGCTCGGCGCGGACGTCGATTCGATCGACGAGACCGAGCTGGATCGGCTCCAGCAGCGCCTCGACCAGCTCTGCCCGCGCTGACCAGGGCGGGCCGGTTTGGGGTCCGGGCCTGCGATGGCGTACTCTTGCCTGCGGCGCACTTTTGGTGTGCCGAGTTCCCGTGTGCCCGCGCCGCCGTGCACTGCTACCCGGCGAGCCGCCGCGGGGACGACCGCCAGCAGCCTCAACGACAGGGAGTCCGCCTCCGATGTACGCGATCGTCAAGACCGGCGGCAAGCAGTACAAGGTCGCCGAGGGCGACGTGATCGAGGTCGAGAAGCTCACCGGTGCTCCCGGTGACGCGGTGAAGCTCACCGCAGTGCTCCTCGTCGACGGTGACGACCTGGTGACCGACGCGGCGAAGCTTGCCGAGGTCGCGGTGTCCGGCGAGATTGCCGCGCACACCAAGGGCCCGAAGATCAAGATCCACAAGTTCAAGAACAAGACTGGCTACCACAAGCGCCAGGGTCACCGCCAGCCGCTGACCCAGGTCAAGGTGACCGGCATCTCCAGCGGGAAGTAGGTCGTCCTCCAATGGCTCACAAAAAGGGTGCGTCCAGCTCGCGTAACGGTCGTGATTCCGCGGCCCAGCGACTCGGCGTGAAGCGCTTCGGTGGTCAGGTTGTCAGCGCCGGTGAGATCCTCATCCGGCAGCGCGGCACCAAGTTCCACCCCGGCGACCTGGTCGGCCGTGGCGGCGACGACACGCTGTTCGCGCTGTCCGCCGGTGCGGTCCTGTTCGGCACCAAGCGCGGTCGCAAGACCGTCAGCATCGTTCCGCAGCAGTAGCTCTCAAGCTTTGCGGGCCGCGGACCTCCGGGTCCCGGCCCGCTTCGCTTTTTTCGCAGTGCGGGGTCGAACCTCGCTGGAAGGATTGACGCCGTGGCGACGTTCGTTGACCGGGTCGTGCTGCATTTGCAGGCCGGCGATGGCGGGCACGGTTGTGCCTCGATCCACCGCGAGAAGTTCAAGCCCTTCGGCGGGCCGGACGGCGGCAACGGCGGGCACGGCGGCAGCGTGTCCCTGGTGGTCGACCCGCAGGTGACCACGCTGCTCGACTTCCACTTCCGCCCGCACGTCAAGGCCGACAGCGGCAAGGGTGGCGCGGGGTCGAACCGGGACGGGGCCAACGGCCACGAACTGGTGCTCAAGGTGCCCAACGGCACCGTGGTGCAGACCCTCGACGGCACCGTGCTGGCCGACATGGTCGGCGCCGGCACCACCTTCGAGGTGGCCCGCGGCGGGCGTGGCGGGCGAGGTAACGCCTCGCTGGCCAACGCCAAGCGCAAGGCTCCCGGCTTCGCCGAGCTGGGTGAGCCCGGCGACCACCTCGACGTGGTGCTGGAGCTCAAGAGCGTCGCCGATGTGGGCCTGGTGGGCTTCCCGTCGGCCGGCAAGTCGTCGCTGATCTCGGTGATCTCCGCCGCGAAGCCGAAGATCGCCGACTACCCGTTCACCACCCTGGTGCCCAACCTCGGCGTGGTCCGGGTGGACAACCACACCTTCACCGTCGCCGACGTGCCGGGCCTGATCCCCGGCGCGGCCACCGGCAAGGGGCTGGGCCTGGAGTTCCTGCGGCACATCGAGCGCTGCGCAGTGCTGGTGCACGTCATCGACTCGGCGACGCTGGAGCCGGGCCGCGACCCGGTCGCCGACATCGAGACCATCGAGGCCGAGCTGAACGAGTACGGCGGGCTGGCCGACCGGCCGCGACTGGTGGCCGTGAACAAGGTCGACGTGCCGGACGGCCGCGACCTCGCCGAGATCGTGCGCCCCGACCTGGAGGAGCGCGGTTACCGGGTGTTCGAGGTCTCCGCGGCCACCCGGGAGGGGCTCAAGGAGCTCACCTACGCGATGGCCGAGCTGGTCGACGCGCAGCGCAAGGCCGCGCCGCCGGCCGAGCCGACCCGGATCGTGATCCGGCCGACGGCCGTGGACGACGAGGGCTTCACCATCACGGCCGAGACCGACGGCTCGTTCACGGTCCGGGGCGTCCGACCGGAGCGGTGGGTCAAGCAGACCAACTTCGACAACGACGAGGCGATCGGCTACCTGGCCGACCGGCTGGCCCGGCTCGGGGTCGAGGACAAGCTGGCCAAGGCCGGCGCGCAGCCCGGCGACCTGGTCCGGATCGGTGAGCGCGAGTTCGACTGGCAGCCGACGCTCTACGCCGGCGTGGAGTTCACGCCCGGCAACCGGGGCACCGACGTCCGGCTGGAGGCGAGGTCGAACCGGGCTCGTGCGGCCGAGCGGCTCGCCGCCCGCAAGGCCCGCCGGGTGCGTTCCGGGGACGAGGTGGGCGCCGACGCGTCCGACGACATCGTCGACATCGACGACGAGGACGACGCCGAATAGCCCGTTGCGCTCCGTGATCGGGTTGATTGCCGGAAACCTCCGCGAAATCCACCCCGCCTAGCGTGGGGTGATGCTGATCGAAGCTCGGCCCGCCATCGATCCGGAGATCGCCGCACTGGTCACCGCGCAGCAGCGTGAGGTGCGCGAGGCCGACGGCGGGTTGGACGGGCAGGTCACCGTCACCCACGACGACATCCGCTACCTCGCCGTGGTGGTGAACGGCCGGGCGGTCGCCTGCGGCGGGCTCCAGTCGATCGACGCCGCCACCGGCGAGGTCAAGCGGATGTACGTCCGTCCGGCGTCCCGAGGTCGGGGCATCGCCCGCCAGCTGCTGGCCGCGCTGGAGGAGCTGGCATTCCGCCAGGGGCACTCGGTGGTCTGCCTGGAGACCGGCACCTACCTGCCGGCCGCGATCGGGCTCTACACCTCGTGCGGCTACGACCGGATCCCGGCGTACGGCGAGTACGTGCACAACCCGTACAGCGTCTGTTTCGCCAAGCGGCTGCCGGTCGCGGCCTGACGGCCCCGTGCCGCGGTGCCGGCGCTCAGGCGCCGGTGCTGGCGTGCGCGACGGTGACCGGCTTCGACTCCGGCGAAGCGTGCTGGCGCAGGACGATGCTCAGCACGATCAGGGCGCCGACCGCGAGGAACTCGCTCTGCCAGTTCTGCATGGACTGGAACCAGAAGTCGCTGGTGCCGAGGAAGTCCCACACCCCGATCGGCGGTGCGCCACTCTGCAACGCCTGCTCCTGGTTGTACGCGGCGGTGCCACCGAGCAGGTGGCCGACGAATGAGCCAGCGAAGATCAGCAGCAGCGCGATGGAGAGGCTGTTGCGGTAGACGACCAGCGGCAGGCCGCCGACGCGTACCGGCCAGGGCGACTGCGGGGTGGCCCGGCGCTCGTCGTCCTCCGGCCGGTCGGTCTGGTCCACCGGCTTCGACTCGGCCGAACCCCGCTGCACCAGGTGCGCGGTGAGCAGCACGTACCCGCCCATCTGGAGGAACTCCGACTCCCAGTTCTCGAAGACCGCCTCCGCGAAGTGCCCACTGGTCAGGTAGGCCGGCCAGCTCAGCGGCGCCGCGCCGAACTCGGTCAGCTCCTCGTTGTGGGTCTGCCAGCCGAAGACGCTCTGCAGCACCAGGAAGACCAGGAACGCGCCGAGCATGGCGACGGTCAGGGCGTTGTCGCGCAGCCAACGGGGCATGTCACACCTCTTTCGCGAATCACCCCCGGGATACCCCTGCCGGGATGACCGCCAAACCGCTCAAGCGCCAGTTCAGGGCCGGTCGATCGGCGTGTCGAGACGTCCGCCGGTGCCAACCTGGTTGGAGAGCAGCAACCCGAGCGTGAGCATGCCGAAGCCGAGCGCGAGGTGCAGCCAGTTGTCGGCGGCGTTGACCGGCAGGATGTTCACCCCGCCGTCCTCGTCGATCGCCTCGACCGCCAGGCCGTACAGCCAGAGGGCGAGGTAGATCGCACCGCCTCCGGCCAGGAAGAGCCGGGCGCCGCCGATGCTGCGGGCCAGCGCCAGGCCGACCAGCCCGAACAGCAGGTGTACGGCGTTGTGCAGGATCGAGATCTGGAACAGCCCGAGCAGCCGGGCGTCCGAGTGGTGGCTGGCGAACCGCAGCTCGCCGTAGTCGGTGGTGATGCCGGGGATGAAGCCGAGGATGCCGATCAGCAGGAAGACGCCGGCCACGATCAGTGCCGCCGTCTGCACCCGAGGCCGGGGGCCGGTTGGTCGGCCCCCTCGCGCGTCTCGTGCCATCGCTGCCCCCTCCGTGGATCTGCCGGCCCCGCGAACCTCACTGTCCGCAGCGGCGACGTGACGCAGCCCGACGATCCTCCATTTTGAAGTCGATCCCACCGGCCGCGCAGAGAAATGCACGAAGAGGCATGGAAGCCGGAACGCAGGGTAGGTGAATCGTCAGCGGCCGCGGCAGCGCGGTCGCATCCCCCCAGCACAACCGCGACGACTTTCCGAGCGGAAGGGAAATCATGACTTACGATCTGTCACCCACGTCTTCCACGTACGGGCAGGAGTCGACCAACGGCGGAGGCGTCCGCGACCAGGCCCGCCAGGTTGGATCCGAAGCCGCGCACGCCGGTGGCGCGGTCGCGCAGACCGCGAAGGAGCAGGGCACCGAGGTCGGCCGTGAGGCGGCCCGGCAGGCCCGCAACCTCTACGGCGAGGCGCGCAACCAGCTCGCCAGCCAGACCGGCGAGCAGCAGCGCCGCGCGGCCGGTGGGCTGCGTTCGTTCGCCGACGAGATGTGCTCGATGGCCGAGCAGGGTGGCCAGGCCGGCCCGGTGAGCGAGCTGGCCCGCCAGGCCGCCGACCGGGTGCACGGCGTGGCCGGCTGGCTCGAGGAGCGCGAGCCCGGCGACCTGATCACCGAGGTACGCGACTACGCGCGGCGCAACCCGGGCACCTTCCTGGTCGGCGCGGCGGTGCTCGGCGTGCTGGCCGGTCGCCTGACCCGCAGCATCTCCGCCGCCGGCGACGACTCCGGCAACGGCTCGACGGGTCACCGCGGCGCCGGCGCGTACGACCCGGAGCAGACCGCGGTGATCCCGACGCCGCCGGCGCCCCGCACGGTGCCGGACGCCGTTCCGCAGGGCGGCTACCTCGACCCGACCCCCGGCGCCTACGCCGAGCCGACCCCCGGCGCCTACGCCGAGCCGACCCCCGGCGCCTACGCCGAGCCGACCTCCGGCGGGTACGCCGAGCCGACCGGCACCGGCCAGCCGCTGCCGCCGGTGAGCCAGACCGACCCGCTGCCGGGCGTGCCGTCCGGCGGCAGCACCCGCCCGTGAGCCACCGAGTCATCCGAAGGGAGGCGACGGCATGACGATGCCGACGCAGGGGTCCGGACTGGACTCCGGTTACCACCCCGACGCGGGTGCCCCGCACAGCGCGGCGGAGGTGAAGGGCAGCTCGCTCGGTGAGCTGATGCGCCAGGTCACCAGTGACCTGTCGACCCTGATGCGCCAGGAGGTCGAGCTGGCCAAGGCCGAGATCCGCCAGGAGGGCAGGAAGGCCGGCAAGGCCGCCGGGCTCTTCGGCGGCGCCGGCTTCGGCGGCTACATGGTGGCGCTCTTCGTGTCCATCGCCGTGTGGCAGTTCCTGGACAACGTCATGGACTCCGGCCTGGCCGCGCTGATCGTGGCCGTGATCTGGGCCGTGGTCGCCGGGGTCCTCTACTCCATGGCCAAGAAGAACGCCCAGCACGTACGCGGGCTCAAGCAGACCAACGACAGCGTGCAGCGGATCCCCGACGCGCTCAAGCCCCACCCGGAGGGAGTCACCCGATGAGCACCGATCCCGACCAGATCCGCCGGGAGATCGAAGCCACCCGCAACAACCTGAGCTCCGACGTGGACGCGCTGGCGTACAAGGTCAGCCCCAGCCGCATCGTCGACGACCGTAAGCAGCGGGCCCGCTCCGCGCTGCAGAATGTGAGGGACAAGGTCATGGGAACCGCGTCTGACCTCGGCCACGGCACCGGCCACGCCGCCCACTCGGTGGGCGACCGCGCCTCGTCGGCGGCCTCCAGCGTCAGCGACGCCGCGCAGTCGGCGGCCTCCACCGTCAGCGCCGCCGCCCACAGCGCGCCGCGGGTCATCCGGCAGAAGTCCGAGGGCAACCCGCTGGCCGCCGGCCTGATCGCGTTCGGCGTCGGCTGGCTCGCCTCGTCGCTGATTCCGGCCACCCGCCGGGAGCAGCAGGCCGCGACCCAGCTCAAGGAGAAGGCCAGCGAGCACAGCGGGGTGGTGACGGAGAAGCTGGGCGAGGTGGCCAGCGAGCTCAAGGAGGAGCTGCGCGAGCCGGCTCAGCACGCCGCGGAGTCAGTGAAGTCCACCGCCCAGGACGCGGTGCACGCGGTCAAGGACGACAGCAGGTCGGCCGCACAGGACGTCAAAGACCAGGCGCAGCAGTCCCGCCAGCAGGTCAGCTCCTGACCCCACCCGTACCAACCCCGACGGCTCGCGGCCACCTCGGTGTCCGCGAGCTGTCGCGTTGTCAGCGGGGCCGCAGCGCGCGGGTCGAGTGGGCGGCCCGGCGGAGGCGGGTGTCGCCGTAGCGGACTCCTCCGCGCAGGAACCGCTGACCGACCGCGAGCCAGCCGCAGACGCCGCGTTCCAGCAGCCAGAGCGGGGCCGCCAGCGCGGTGCTCGGCGGGAAGACCGCGTCGCCCCCGGCGCGGCGGCGGCCGAGCTCGGCGAGGGCGGCGGTGCCGGCCGCCGCGCCGAGCAGCAGCCCGGACCGGCGGGCCGCGACCGCCGCCGCCAGCGCCGGCAGGACCGCGAGCGCGGTCAGCAGGCGGACCGGCTGGGCCAGATCGTCGTACGCCTGGCGGACCCGTTGGCCGCGGAAGTGCGCGGCGTCCGGTGGCAGCCGGCGTACGTACAGCCAGGCCGGCGTGGCCTCGGTTCCGCCGTACGCCCGCACGGTGCGGATCAGCTCCAGGTTCTCGAAGAGCACGTCCGGGTCGTACCCGCCCATGCCGAGGAAGGTGTTGCGGCGCACCGCCAGGGTGCCCGGGTAGTCCGCCCCGAGCGCCCTGTTGAGCAGCGTCCGACCGGTGTCCCACCAGGCGTGCCAGGGCAGCGGGGCGAAGTAGTTCTGCGGCCGGACCAGATCCACCCGGCCGAGCAGCCGGTGCACCGCGCGCAGCCCGGCCTCGTCGTACCGGACGTCGTCGTCGGCGATCACGACGTGTTCGTGGCCGGCCGCGCGGACGCCGGTGAGCACCCCGGTCACCTTGCCGTTCAGCCCGCGCAGGGTGGGGTCGGGCGGGAGGTGCCGGCGGACCAGCCCGCGCCACGCCGCGGCGTGGCGGGCGAAGACGTCCGGTGGGGAGCCGTCGACCACGATCAGCTCGACGCGGCCGCCCAGCCAGCGCAGGTAGTCGGTCAGATCGGCCAGGCCGGTGTCGACGGTCCAGCGCAGCGGCAGCACGTACGCTATCGGCAACGGGGGCGGCGCGGTACCGTCCCGGCCGCGGCCGGGGTCGAAGGGCAAGCGTGCCTCCCGGGCAGGCGGTGGGTCAGGCGGTGCGGCGGATGTTGGTGAGGGTGAGACCGGTGGGGGGTAGCGCCGGCATCCGGTGCAGGTCCAGGGCCAGGTCCTGTGGCGGAACCTCGTAGCGCATGGCGCTGGTCAGGTTGGTGACCGCCCGTTTCATCAGGTCGATGGTGATCCACTCGCCGGCGCAGCGGTGCCCGGTCCAGTGGTCGCCACCGCCCTGCGGGATCAGCTGGAACGCGTCCACGGGACGGCCGGCGAACCGCTCCGGGCGGAACAGCTCCGGCTCGGGCCAGAGCGCGGGGTGGTGGTTGGTGCCGTACAGGTCGAGGAGCACCCGCCGCCCTCGCGGGAAGTGGTGGCCCTGCCAGTCGAAGGAGCGCCGGACCTGGGCCGCGGCGGCCGGAAAGAACGGGTAGTACCGGCGTACCTCCTGCACGAACTGCTCGGTGGCCTCGTCGTCGCCGCGGACCCGTTGCCGCCAGGCGGGATGGTCGTGCAGGGCGAGCGCGGCGAAGACGATGAACCGGTCCACGGCGACCGTCGGCCGCAGCACGTTGAGCAGCTCGACCGCGGCGATCCGCCGGGGGAGCAGCCTGCCCCGCGCGTCGCGGTGCTCGGCGATCACCTTCAGCGCGCTGCCGGCGGGGGCCGGGAGAATGCCGATCCGCGTCCGCTCGATGATGTCGGCGATCCAGCGTTCGGCCCGGCGGCGGGCGAGCAGGCCCCGCCAGTGCCGGGGACCGACCATCGCCGGGGCTTCGATCATGGAGTGCAGCTCGACGGTACGGCGGTCGACCTGCGACGCGGCCAGCGGCACCCCGGCCCAGGCGCAGACCACCCGGGTCAGCAGCCGGCCCAGCTCGTCGTAGAGCGTCACCGGCGTCGCGCTCTCCCAGGCCGGGATCCGAGCCTGCCACTCGTCGTCGAAGAGTTGGCCGAGCTGCCCGATGGCGGCCGGCGTCATGATCGACATGAGCATCGCCTTGCGGTCCCGGTGCTCCGGCCCGTCCAGCCCCTGCACGCCGCCCCGGCCGGTCAGGGTCCGCTGTACCCGCGTCGGCATCGCCTCGCGCCGCTGGAAGCGCTCGGCGTCGTAGAACAGCGTCGCCGCCGGCCGGCCGCGCAGGCAGATGGTCGGGGCCAGCAGGATCCGGGTCTGGAAGACGTCGCTGCCGTACCGGTCGCAGCGCTCGCCGATGAACCGGTAGCCGGCGCGGAGGAACGCCAGCGTGCTGTCCGGGCCGCGGTCGGCCGGCATGGTTGCCATCGGGTCTCCTCACGTGCGGATGCCGGCCGGTCTGCTCGGCCGGGTGCGTCTACCCAGGTCGGGGCTCCTGAACCCACCGCTGGCATCGGTCGCGCGCCGGCTGGCCGGTGCGGCTCGGCCACCGGATCGGCGTCCGCTGGCCCCTCCCACCGGCGCGGGAACCTGGTTGAGTTTCGGGTGAGTGGCCGGCGGCGGCGAGGGCCGGGGCGGCTGGGGCCGGTGTTGCGGCCGGTCCGCGACAAGGGATCACGGGGAGGGCGTATGCGGGACAACAGATCGCCGCACTGGCGGCAGCGGCGGGCGGTCGGGGGTCTCGGCGCGGACCGGATCCGGGACCGGGGGGCGCTGATCGGGCCGCCCCGGCGGCCCACCCGGCCGCACCGGTTCTTCACGGTGCACCTGGGCTTCACGGCTGCCGGCATGGCCGACGCCCGCGAGCTGGCGGTGGCGTACGCGGAGGCGCTGAGCCTGCTCCGCCCGGAGCTGGCGCTCGGCGCGGCGGCCCTGTCGCCGGCCGATGCCTGGCACCGGGCCGAGCGGCTGTTCTGCGGGGCGGTCGGCCCGGACGGCGAGCGCTGCGTCGACGTGGCCGAGCATCTCGGCTTCCACCACGCCCCCGGTCCCGGCGGCCTCGGCTGGGGCGACGGCGACGGCCCCGGCGATGGTTGACCGATGGCTGACGCCCGGCCCCGGGTCGGCGACGTGGGAGTGCCGCGGGCGTCGAAACACCCCCACACCGCCGAGCCGGCGTGCGAGTTCAGTCCAGGTCGAACTCGCCGTCCTGCGCGCCGGCGACGAACGCGTCCCACTCCGCCTGGGTGAAGACCAGCACCGGCCCCTCCGGCTGGGCGGAGTTGCGCATCCCGATCAGTTCGTCGACGAACGCGACCTCGACGGCGCTGTCGGAGGTGTCCCCGTCGGCCCGCTGCCAGACCGCCCGAGAGAGGTCGAAGTCGCCCTTGGGGTGCTGCGCCATGGTTCTTTCCTCCAGTGCCGAGGGTCGTGTGGTGACCGCGTGCGGATCCCCATCGGGCAGGATAAGCGGATGCCGAGCCTGACCCGTGTAGAGGCGACCGCGCGTGGCGCGGCGATTACTGTCGAGTCCTATCAGGTGGACCTCGACCTGACCGGTGGCGGCGAGCTGTTCCGCTCCCGCGTCGAGATCCGGTTCCGGGCGACCCCCGGCACCGCGACCTTCGCCGAGATCAAACCCGCCAAACTCCTGGCGGTACGCCTCAACGACCGCGACGTCGACCCCGGCGCGTTGACCGACAACCGGCTCCCGCTGACCAACCTGGCCGCGGAGAACACCCTGTTCGTCGAAGCGGAGATGGCGTACTCCAACACGGGGGAGGGCATGCACCGCTTCGTCGACCCGGCCGACGGCGAGACCTACCTCTACGCGGTGACCTTCCTCGACAACGTGCAGCGCATCTTCGCCGCGTTCGACCAGCCCGACCTGAAGGCGTCGTTCACCCTCACGGTCACCGCTCCACCCGAGTGGACGGTCGCCAGCAACGCCGAGGTGGCCGCCAACCCCGCGCCCGGGCGTTGGGAGTTCGCCCCGAGCGCGCCCCTGGCCACCTACTTCTTCTCGCTGATCGCCGGCCCGTACCACGTGCGGCGGGCCGAGCACGACGGCGTGCCGCTGGGCATCTACTGCCGCCGGTCGCTGGCCGAGCACCTGGACGCCGACGCGGAGGAGATCTTCACCGTCACTCGGCAGTGCCTGGACCGGTTCCATGAGCTCTTCACCGAGCGCTACCCGTTCGGCAAGTACGACCAGGCGTTCGTGCCCGAGTTCAACGCCGGCGCGATGGAGAACCCGGGCATCGTCACCTTCCGCGACGACTACGTCTTCCGCTCGGCGGTCACGGACACCCAGCGGGAGCTGCGGGCCACCACCATCGCCCACGAGATGGCGCACATGTGGTTCGGCGACCTGGTCACCATGCGCTGGTGGGACGACCTGTGGCTCAACGAGTCCTTCGCGGAGTACCTGGGCACCCGGGTCACGGCCGAGGCGACCCGCTTCGACCAGGCGTGGACCACGTTCGCCATGCGCCGAAAGGCCTGGGGGTACGCCGCCGACCAGCGCCCCTCCACCCACCCCGTCGCTCCGGAGGAGGTGGCCGACGCCGACGAGGGCCTGCTCAACTTCGACGGCATCTCGTACGCCAAGGGCGCCAGCGTGCTGCGGCAGCTCGTCGCGTGGCTCGGTGACGAGGCGTTCCTCGCCGGCCTGAACGCGCACTTCGCCGCGCACCGCTTCGGCAACGCGACCCTCGCCGACCTGCTGGCCAGCCTCTCCGCCGCCAGTGGCCGGGACCTGTCCGGCTGGGCTGAGCTGTGGCTGCGCCAGGCGCAGGTCAACACGCTGCGCGCCGAGGTCGCCGTCGACGCCGACGGCCGTTACACCGAGGTGGCCGTGGTGCAGACCGCGCCCGAGTCGCACCCGGTGCTGCGTCCGCACCGGATCGGTGTGGGCCGCTACTCGGCGGACGGCGCGGTGGAGCGCGACGAGGTGGACCTCGACCCGGCCACCGACGGCGGGCGGACCGTGCTCGACGGGCTGACCGGCGCCCCGGCGGCCCGGCTGCTGCTGCCCAACGACGGCGACCTCACGTTCGCCAAGGTGCGCCTCGACCCGGCGTCGGCGAACGCCGTGCCGCTGGTGCTGCCCGGGCTGGCCGACCCGCTGGCGCGGGCGGTGCTCTGGAGCGAGGCGCTGGACGCGGCGACCGATGGCGAGCGGCCAGTGACCGGCCTGGTCGAGCTGATGGTCGCCGCGCTGCCGGCCGAGACCGAGGTGATCATCGCGGAGGACGTGCTCACCCTGAGCCGGTCGCTGGTCGACCGCTACCTCGATCCGCTGACCCGCGCCGCGGCGCTGGCCCGGGTCGCCGGGGCGTGCCGGCAGTTGCTCGACGGCGCGCCGGCGGGGGAGTCGTTGCAGCTCGCCGCCGCGCGGGGCTGGATCGCCGCGACCACCGACGCCGACCTGCTCACCGGCTGGCTCGCCGGCCGCGACGTGCCGACCGGGCTGAAGGTCGACGCCGAGCTGCGCTGGTTGGTGCTGCGCCGGCTGGTGGTGCTGGGCGCGGCCGGCGCGGCGGAGATCGACGCCGAGGTGGCGGCCGACCGCAGCGCCACCGGCGCCGAGCGGGCCGCCCGCTGCCGCGCCGCCCTGCCCGATCCCGCCGCGAAGCAGGCGGCGTGGGACATCATCGTGGGGGGCACCGAGCTGTCCAACCGGCTGCTGGAGGCGACCGCCGAGGGCTTCTGGCAGCCCGAGCAGGGCGAGCTGACCGCGGCGTACGTCGAGCGGTACTTCGCGGACATGCCGGCCGCCGCGCGTCGGCGTACTCCCTGGACCGCCGACCGCGTGGCCACCCTGGCGTTCCCCCGCTACGCCGTGGCGCAGCCGACGCGGGAGGCGGCCGCGGCGCTGCTGGCCCGCGACGACCTGACCCCCGGCCTGCGCCGGGTGGTCACCGACGCCGACGACGACCTGCGCCGCGCGCTGGTCGCCCGGACGGCGGTGGCCGCCGCGGCGGCCTGAGAGGGCAGGCGCGGGGTGGCTGGCGGGCCACCCCGCGCCCCGGCTCAGCGCAGCGCCGGCTCCGTCGTGACCGGGGCGTCCCAGTCGATGACGTAGCGCTGTTCGGCGGCGACCGTCTTCTCCGGGTCCATCGCGGTGCGCGCCAGCAGCGGCATCAGCAGCGGCATGAGCGTCCGGGCGACCGGCCCCGGCGCCTTGGCGTGGTTGATCCGCGCCGCTCGGGCGGCGACCTTTTCGACCCTCGCGCGGCGCAGCCGCTCGAACGCGGTGAACGCCGATGCCACGTCCGGCAGGTCACGCAGGCAGCGGGCGAGCTGCACGGCGCTCTCGATCGCCAGTGACGCGCCCTGACCGGAGCTGTTCGACGGCGCGTGCGCCGCGTCGCCGACCAGCACCATCCGCCCCCGGTGCCAGTGCGGCACGGGCGGCATGATCTGCAACGCGCCGACGACCTGGAGCTCGTCGGCGCTGCTGGTCGCCGTCAGTTCCCGGCCCGGATCGTCGTCGCCGTAGCTGCTGCGCAGCGTGTCCAGCCATTGCGCCGCCGGCACCGCGCGGGCCTCGACCAGGCTCAACGGCCGCTGGTGCGGCAGGTTGGCACCCCAGCGGGTGCCACCGCCGGGCTCCGGCCAGTAGAGGTAGTAGCCGCGTCGCCCGAACGCGAAGGTCATCGTGCCCGGCTCGGCGTCCACCTCGTGCCGGGCCACCGCCTCGAAGCCGAGCAGCCCGGTGAACCGGGGGCCGGGCGCGGCCGGGTCGATGAGACCGCGAACGGTCGAGCGGATGCCGTCGGCGCCGACCAGGACGTCGGCGGTGGCGGTGCTGCCGTCCTCGAAGCGGGCGGTCACGCCGCTCTCCGTCTGCTCGGCGGCGACCAGCCGCTTGCCGTACGCGAACGGGACGCCCTCGGCGACCGCCCGGTCGTGCAGCACCCGGTGCAGCTCGGCCCGGTGCACCACGCGCAGCGGTGGCACCCCGGCGAGCGTGGGCAGGTCGATGCGGCGGCGGCCGACGGCCATCACGGTGCGCTCGATCGGGGTGGCGATCGCGGTCACCGCCTCGTCCGCGCCCACCGTGCGCAGTGCCGCCACGCCGTTGGGCGCGAGCGCGAGGGTGCCACCGATGCCACCGATGCCGCCGACCCCGCTGGCGGTGGCGGGGTACGCCTCGTGGACGGTGGCGGTGATGCCGGCGCGGCGCAGCGCGAGCGCCGTCACCGGACCGGCGATGCCGCCGCCGATGACGATCGCGGTTCGTACTGTGGTCATGCTCTCTCCCTGGGTGTCGTCGGTTCGTGCGCGTGCGAACCGACCTGGGAGGGAGCGCGGTTATCCTCGTGGTTGCCGCTTCGGGCCGGGCGCCTTCCCAGGTGTCGGTTCGAGGTAAGGGCTCCGGCGGGGTGTTGGCGCACCCCGCCGGAGCCGTCCGTCAGTCGGGGGTGTCGGGGGCCGGGGTGCTGGTCCTCTCCGCCAGCTCGGCCAGCTCTGCCGGTATCTCGCCGGTCTCGTGGAAGGCCCGCCAGGTGTCCAGACCCGGGTAGCTGCCCGAGGTCAGCTCGGCGAGCAGGGCCCGCAGCCAGGCCGCTTCCGCGGCCCGCATGGCCAGGTCGTACTCGGACTCCACCAGGAACAGCCGCGGGATCTCCCGTAGGTGCGCGTCGAGCGTTGCGCGGTCCTGGCCGATGGCGTCGTCCAGCAGGTCGAGCCGTTGCCGCAGCAGGTCGGTGGCTTCGTCGGGATGCAGCGCGGCGAGCACGGACAGGCCGGCCCGGAAGCGGGGATGCTCCGGCATCGGGGTGGAGACCAGCTCGCGGGCCCAGTCGACCAGCTCCGCCCGTCCCACGTCGGTGATCCGGTAGACGGTGCGTTCGGGGCGTCGGCCGTCACGGACGCTTTCCACGGCCTCGATCATGTCGTGTTTGTCCATGTTGCGGATCACCGTGTAGAAGGATCCCCACTTGAACTCCATGTCCTGGTCCTTGCCCCAGGCGCGTAGTGCGGTGGCGATCTCGTACGGGTGCATCGGCCGCTGGACCAGGGCGGACAGCACGGCCAGCGCCAGCAGGTTGCCGACCTTGCGCCGCTTCGGCACGACACCCTCCTCCTTCTCGTTCCCGATTACTTGTTGGCGAGTATATGCGCACGAGTCGTCGCACCGCGACCCCCGGGTCGATGGCCTTTGTTTCCTCGCGTGTTTGGAGCGGGATCAGGTGTGCCCGTCGCCGGGCCGGAGCGGTGGTCCACGATGCCCGGCCTACGATCACGGGGTGGAGGAAGACATCCGGCGGATCGGGATCATGGGCGGCACCTTCGACCCGATCCACCACGGGCACCTCGTCGCGGCCAGCGAGGTGGCCGACCGTTTCGGCCTGGACGAGGTGGTCTTCGTCCCCACCGGGCAGCCGTGGCAGAAGACCGACGAGCCGGTCAGCCCCGCCGAGGACCGGTACCTGATGACGGTCATCGCGACCGCCTCCAACCCCCGGTTCCAGGTCAGCCGGGTCGACATCGACCGCAGTGGGCCGACCTACACGGTCGACACGCTGCGCGACCTCCAGGCCGAGTACGGCCCCAAGGTGCAGCTGTTCTTCATCACCGGCGCCGACGCGCTGCAACGCATCCTGTCGTGGAAGGACCTCGACGAGATCTTCGAGCTGGCCCACTTCATCGGGGTGACCCGGCCCGGCTTCCAACTCACCGACAGGCACCTGCCCGCCGACACCGTCAGCCTGATCCAGGTGCCGGCGATGGCCATCTCGTCGACCGACTGTCGTGCGCGGGTGGCCCGGGGCGAACCGGTCTGGTATCTGGTGCCCGACGGTGTGGTGCAGTACATCGCCAAACGGAACCTGTATCAGCGCTGACCATGCCCGGTTCGCCCCCATTCATGCGGCTAATCGACCAGAACTGACAAGTCGAGGCGACGCCGGGTATGAGACGCTTGGAGGATCGCACGGTTGATCGAAGGAGAACGGTGACAGTTTCCGAACGCGCTCACGAGCTGGCGATCGCCGCCGCCCAGGCCGCCGCCGACAAGAAGGCGCAGGACATCACCATCATCGACGTCGGCGACCAGCTCGCCATCACCGACGCGTTCCTGCTCGCCGCCGCCCCCAACGAGCGTCAGGTGCTGGCCATCGTCGACGCCATCGAGGAGCGCCTGCTGGAGCTGCCGGAGAAGGCCAAGCCGGTGCGGCGCGAGGGTGAGCGTGGTGGCCGCTGGGTGCTGCTCGACTACGTCGACATCGTGGTGCACGTCCAGCACACCGAGGAGCGCGAGTTCTACGCGCTCGACCGGCTCTGGAAGGACTGCCCCACGATCCCGTTCGTCGACCGCGACCTCGTCGAGGCCGACGCCAGCGGGTCCGCCGCGGCCGAATGACCCGGCTGATCATCTGGCGGCACGGCAACACCGACTGGAACGCCGCCAACCGCGTCCAGGGGCAGACCGACGTACCCCTCAACGAGCTTGGCCGCGACCAGGCCCGCGACGCCGCCCCGCTGCTCGCGTCGCTGCGTCCCGACGCCATCGTGTCCAGCGACCTGAGTCGCGCCGCGGAGACCGCCGCCGCGCTGGCCGCGCTGACCGGCCTGCCGGTCCGCACCGACGCCCGGCTGCGCGAGCGGCACTTCGGGCAGTGGCAGGGCCTGTACCTCACCGAGGTCGCCGAGCGCTTCCCCGCGGAGTACGCCCGCTGGCGGTCCGGCGACCCGGCCCCGGGCGCGGGCCTTGAGCCCCTGCACGACCTGGGCCAGCGGGTCGCCGCCGCGTTGCAGGAGGCGGCCGACGCGACACCCGGCGGCACCGTGGTGATCGCCACCCACGGCGCCGGCTCCCGGCAGGGCATCGGTCACCTGCTCGGTTGGGACGCCGGCGTGCTGCGCAGCATCGGCTCGCTGGTCAACTGCCACTGGACCGAGCTGCGGCACGACGACGTCCGGGGCTGGCAGCTGTGGGCGCACAACATCGGCATGATCACCGCCCCGGCCGTCGTCGACGCGGTCTGAACGCCGTCCATCGCGGCCGGCCCCGCTACCTGTCGCACGATTGCGCCTCGGCGTTCACCGCCCCGATCGACTAGCGTGCGGGCATGCCCGTCGCGGTCGTCATCGACTCCACCGCCTACCTTCCCCCCGACCTGGTGCAGGCGCACCGGCTGACCGTCGTGCCGCTGACCGTCGTGCTCAACGGCGCGGAGGGACTGGAGGGGGTGGAGACCCAGCCCGCCGACGCCACCCTGGCGCTGAGCGGCCGGCGGGTCACGGCCAGCACCTCCCGGCCGGCGCCCGAGCAGTTCGCCCAGACGTACCGCCGGCTCCTCGACGCCGGCGCCGACGGGATCGTCTCGGTGCACATCTCCGCGAGCCTGTCCGGCACGGTCGAGGCGGCCCGACTGGCCGCCGCCGACCTGGACGGCCGGGTCGAGGTCGTGGACAGCCGCTCGGCCGGCATGGGGCTCGGCTTCCCGGCCATCGCGGCCGCCACGGCCGCCGAGGCCGGTGCCGACCTGTCCGGTGTACGCGACGCGGCCCTCGCCACCGTCGTCCGGACCACCGTCTGGTTCTACGTCGACACGCTGGAATTCCTCCGCCGGGGCGGCCGGATCAACGCCGCCGAGGCGCTGCTCGGCACCGCCCTGTCGGTCAAGCCGATCATGCACATGCCGGACGGCTCGATCGTGCTGCGGGAGAAGGTGCGCACCGCCAGCCGGGGAGTGGCCCGGCTGGTCGACCTGGCCGTCGAGGCGGCCGGCGACGACGAGGTGGACCTCGGGGTGCACCACCTGGCAGCTCCGCAGCGAGCAGAAGCACTGCTCGCCGCCCTCACCGAGCGACTCGGCGACCGGCTGCACGACACGTACGTCTCCGAGGCGGGCGCCGTCGTCGCCGCGCACGCCGGCCCGGGGTTGGCCTGCGTCGTCGTCCACCGCAGACCGGGCGGCTGAGCCAGGTGTCCACGTCGTGCGTGGTGACCGGCGGCGGCCGTGGCGTCGGCCGGGCCGTGGTGCAACGACTCGTGGCGACCGGTGCCACCGTCGTCGTGGTGGAGCGTGACGCCGACGCGGTCGACTGGCTGGCCGGGCACCCGGCCGCCGACCGGCTGGGCGCGATCATCGGCGACGCCGGCGACGAGCAGGTGGCCGAGCGCGCCGCCCACCTGGCGGAGCGCTCCGCGCCACTGACCGGCTGGGTCAACAACGCCGCGGTGTTCCGGGACGCCGCCCTGCACTCGGCGTCCGCCGACGCGGTGCTCGACCTGATCGGGCAGAACCTGCGCCCGGCCGTGGTGGGCGCCGCCGTGGCCGTGCGCCGGTTCCTGGCCGCCGGCGCGGGTGGCGCCATCGTGAACGTCTCGTCGCACCAGGCCCGCCGGCCGGTTTCGGGCGCCCTGCCGTACTCGACAGCGAAGGCCGCCGTGGAGGGGCTGACCCGTGCGCTGGCCGTCGAGTACGGGCGGCACGGCATCCGCGCCAACGCCGTCGCGCTCGGCTCGATCGCCACCGAGCGGCACGGCGACTTCCTGGCCGCCCAGGAGCCCACCCAGGCCGAGTGGATCGACGCCGAGCTGACCCGGCTGCACCCGGTGGGCCGGATCGGGACGGTCGACGAGGTGGCGGAGGCGGTCGCGTACCTGCTGTCGCCGGCGGCGAGCTTCATCAACGGGGTCACGCTGCCGGTGGACGGGGGACGGGCCGTGCTGGGCCTGGACCCGGAGGCCCGCTGACCACGGTGGCGTCATGGCCCATACCGACGTAGCCCAGCTGCCCGCCGACGCCCAGACCTTCTCCGAGCGCACGGCGGGTATCCCCGGGACCCGGGCGAGCGGGTGATCCCGCCCGCCGACCACCAGGTAGCAGTCGCCTTGCCGTAGCCAACGGCGTCCGTGGGCAGGCACTCGTCGAGCAGAATGTCCCAGTGCGGAATTTACTCGGAAGGAACAGATGATGAACGACGACGTCCGGGTGATCGGCGACCAGGCGTATGACGCCCTGATCCAGGGGTTCCAGACCGGGTCGTGGAAGAGCTTCTTCGACCTTTTCGGCGCGGAGGTGGACCTGATTCTGCCGGCGCCGCAGACCGGCCACTTCACCGGGCCCGAAGGGCGGGAGAAACTGGTCGCATTCTTCAGTGCCTTCACCCCCGGCACCAGCCGATTCGACAGGGTCGAGGTCATTCACAAGACCGTCGCCGAGGATCGCGTCGTCATCGAGGACTGGGCTCGGGGTGTCGCTTTCAACGAGCCCTACGCGGCCCGGCATTGCATTCACATCTTGGTTCGGGACGGAAAGGCCGTCGGTTTCCACGAATACAATCGGTCGCTCGACTGAGAGCGGTTTGTCGTGACGGCGGGCGCGCTCGGCGAGCGGACGCGCCGCCACCGCTGACCGCCAGCTGGCGTGACAACTCTGCTAACAGTGGATTCAGCGGACGCGAGTCAGTCGACGAAGCGGTCAGTGAGGTTCGTCGGCGGGTTGCTCGGGTTCAGCGCCGTGAGGTCACCCGCGGCTTCCTCCTGAAGGGACGCCAGGTGAATCAGCAGCGCCGGGCGGTCATGACGGTACTCGCCGAGGAGACGCAGCTTCGCGGCCGAGCAGGGCCAGGCGATCCGGCAGGTCCGGCAGCGCCACGAGGGCTTGATCACCGGGTGTTCCGAGCGGCCCGCTCGACGCCGCCGTCGGCCTTCACGTCGATGCGCGTCCACCTCCTCGGGGGTGAGCCCGACGGTGCCCCGCGCTGAGGTGTTTGAGGGTGAGTACGGTCATCCGCCGACCCTCACCGGGGTCCGGCTGACCGGCCGGCGACGTCCCGGTACGAACCTCGTGCAGTCGGTCGTCGGTGGCGTCCGGAGTGGTGAACCGCAGGGACCTCCACCCCCTGTGCACCCTCGGGCATGAAGTACAGGGAGCGCCGGGCCACGGCCGGCGTGGCGTCCTTCACACACGTACATGCCGTCGCCGCGGCGCACGGTCAGCCGGGCTGGCTGGCCTGGGCCGACGCGATCGTGTTGGAGTTGACCTCGATCGCCGCTGGCCTGAAGTTGCGCCGCAACCGGTGCCTGCGCAAGAACGTCGCGATCCCCGCCACGATGCTGGTCGCGGCGGTGCTGCTGTCGCTGGCGGCGCAAGTCGTCGAGGCCGAGGCGTCGCTGATCGGCTGGATCGCCGCCGCCCTGCCAGCGCTCGGTTTCTGGCGATGGTGAAGATCGCCCTCGGCCGTGCCGACCCCGCCCCACCCCCGTCGACCGTCCGGCCCGTGCGGACGGAGCCCGGACCGCCACTGACCGTCGACGCGTCGGTCCCGGACAACCGCCAGCCGCTCGCCACCATTACTGCCGCCGTCCGGGACCGCACGACCGCGGTCCCCGCCGCCGCGGACCGATCTGAGGTGGTCCCGGACCGCCCGGACGGCCAGCCGTCGGCCGATGACGGCGGTCCGGAGGTCACCGCGCTGGTCCCGGCCGCCCGGACCGCCGCCCGCACCCTCACCGTCGAGGGAACGCCGATGTCCCGCAAGGCCCTCGCCCGACAGCTACGCGCGGACGGACACCAGTTGTCCAACGCCACCGCCTCGGCGCTCGTACGCGTCCTGCGCGCCGAGACCACCTCACCCGCACCGAACCTGTCACCGGGGGAGGCCGCGTGACAGAACCCCAACCTGCGGCTTCTGTCAGAGCGAGCCGCCGCTGTCAGACCAGCTTGCGCGCCTGTCAGCAGGCCCGCGAGCTGACAGAACCTGACCGGACCTGTCCACGCGCTCCCGCCCGCGACAGCGGCCGGTGCACCCGCCGCACACCCACACCTCTGACCTTGGAGCAACAACAGTGATCACCCCACATGACGAATCTCAGCCGCGTCGCCGCTTCCGTCACCGGCCCGCCTCACACACACTCTCACCGTGTCGTCACGCCGGGCCCGGTGTGCGCGGCAGTGTAGGAGTCAGCGCCGATCCCCGTTCGACCGTCCGCCTTGATCCTGACCCCCAACCTGACCCTCCGTCCTCGCTCGCAGCCCAGGTCAACCCCCCTCACAACGACTCTGATCGGCTCCAGACAGACCCTCAGCTCTGGGGTCTCCCCCCTGGGGCTGCCCATGCGTAAACCCACACAGACCTCGGATCCGCTGCTGCGGCCTCAGGCCAGCATCACCGCCCGCGACGACCGGCTCCTCGGCTGGCTCTACGACCACGGCGTGTTCACCACCGACCAGATCGCCGCCGCCCTGTTCCCGTCCCTGGACTCCACCCAACGCCGCCTGCGCCGCCTCACGCTGCTGCGGGCGGTGGACCGGTTCCGGCCCAACAAAGCCGACGGAGGCTCCTACCCCTACCACTACGTCCTGGACCAGCTCGGCTACGACCACGTCCGCGTCCAACGCGGACTCGGCCGACCACGCCGGGACCAAGCTCGCCGCCGCAAACAGTCCCTCACCCGCCGACCGGACCTCCCGCACCTGCTCGCCGGCAACCAGGTCTTCATCGACCTCGCCGCCCACGCCCGCACTTACCCGGGCGGCAAGTTGATCCGCTGGCAGCCGCCTACCACGAACCCGGCGTCCTCTACCGCAAAGGCGGCAACCCGCAGATGATGGTCCACGGACCCACCGGACTGCCCCGCCCGGACGGCGCCGGGATGTGGACCGAGCGCGGACGGGCGGTGCCGTTCTTCCTCGAGTACGGCACCAGCGGCGAATGCCTGGACGTCCTTACCGAGAAGATCGCCAAGTACGAACGCCCCTACGCGATGAGCACCTGGGCGTGGCCGGTCCTGTTCCACCTTCCCTCCGCTCGGCGGGAGGCGAACCTGCACCACCGCCTCGCTGGCTTCAATCTGATGACGGTGAGCCGGCGACGGGACCGGCTGGAGGAGTACGTGGAGGCGGTGGTGATCGCGCGCCTGAGCCGACCGGATGCCGCCGCCCTGCTCACCTCGGACGATGACGGGGGAGAGCGGGAACGGGCCGCTCAGGCGGCGGAGCAGGTACGGCAGCGGCTCGACGACGCTGCGGCCAGCTTCGCGGCCGGGGTCATCACGGCCCGCCAGCTCGCCACGATCACGGGCCAGCTCCGCCCCGAGCTGGCCGCGCTGGAGGCTGCCGCCGCCCCACCGCCGGACCGCGCATCCGTGCTCGGGGAACTGGTGAGCGCGGCGGACGTGGAGAAGGCGTGGGACGCACTCAGCCCGGACGCGCGCCGGACCGTTGTCCGCCTGCTCATGGAGATCCGGGTGGACCGGGGCCGGCGCGGACCGGGGTCCAGCACGGACGGGATCGAGATTATCTGGCGCTGAGTTTCCCCGTCGCGCAATGGCATCCGTCAGTGCGCGACGGGGAAACCGGTCAGCTCTCCGGCGGCGGCGGCTCGTCCGCGCCGCGCGCCTTCCACGGCTGGTGCTCGGCGATCCAGCGCTCCACGTCTTCGGCCCACCAGACGGAGCCACCGGCCAGGCGGTCAACGGGCTCGGGGAAGTCGGGGCGGCTGGTGAGCTGGACGACCCGGACGCGCGACACGCCTAGGCGTTCCTGTAGCTCCGCCGAGCCGTACAACCTCCGGGCCATGCCCCGAGGATCCCGGCCGGACCCCCTTACGGAGTCGCAACCCCCCTTGCGGCCACCCGTCCGCGCTGCTCACCCGTCGCCACCCACCCCCTTGCACACTTGACAGGGGGTCGCTCGTTCGGTCCCCTATAGGGGCGGTCCGGGCACTTGAGCGGGGCTCGGTGCCCGGACCTGCACCGACTATGGGAGGTGGGGCCATGCTGGAGCGGGAGCTACCCCGATCGGAATGGGTGCCCATGCTGGCCAAGCGGATCATCCGGCGGCACTGGATCGTGGGCTACTGCGAACGGTGCGCCGGACGGACGGACGCGTGCCCGGCGCTGCGGTGGGCCCGGGACCGGGTGGGAGCGCACCGCCTGGCCGGCAACCGGCCTGCCCGGTACTGAGCGCAGACAGCACGAAAGAACGGCCCGCACCCGGAGGAGACCAATCCGGGGGTGCGGGCCGTCCGTCTGTGACCGCTCAGACCGGCTGAGACGCCTTCTCTCGCGCCACCTTGGCGGCGTGGCGCTCCAGGCCCGCCAGCGCCACCGCCGCGCGCTCCCGGGTCTCCCTGGCCGCTTCCACGGCGTTGCCGGTGATGGTCGTCCCGGTGCCGAACAGGCGGCCGCCGCTCGGAGACTCCACCACCTGCCGCACCCGGTCGATCTCGGCCAGGTCGGCCACTGCCGCTTCCAGCTCCGCCACCACCAGCTCCGCCACCACCAGATCCGGCCGCGCCAGTCCGGCGGCGGCCTGGCCGTGCAGGTAGGTCAGCCACTCCGTGCGGCGCTGCTCGATCCCGGCGGCTACCTGCTGCCGGACCTGGCCCACCGCGTCCCGGGTGCCGTCCGCCGTGATCTGTGCGGCCTGCGCCTGCTCCTGCCGCTCCCGGATCGACCGGGTGACCGTGGCCGCGTCCAGGGGCGCACCGGAGGCGGCGGCCTCCGCAGCGTCCCGGCGCGCGTCGGGCCCGGCGTTGTCCCCCGGAGATCAGGTGTTGGCGCACCTGCCGGGCCCGATCATTGTCGGTACCCGCCGCGCTCATGCGTCGGCATACCAGGACCTGGGTTTCCTCGACGCGGTCCGGCCGGCCGTCGCGCTGGTGCCGGTGGGCACCGGCAACACCTACGGGCACCCGAATCCGGGGTTGCTCGCCCGGCTGAGCAGGGGCGGTGCCCGGGTGCTGCGGACCGACACCGACGGCGATCTGGCGGCGATCGGGACGGGGGCGGGCCTGGCGGTGGTGCGCCGAGGCGTGCCGCCGGGTCGACGACCCTGAACCGGGCGGGGAAGGATGCTGGCGTGACTTCCGGTGGAAATTGCGCGACCAACGCGGTAAATGCTGGGGGTATACGAATTTCGAGGGGGATCAGGGTGAATGTCGGGATTTGCACTGACTGCGGGCTGTGCCGACTGAGCGGCGAATGACCAGGCACGATCCCGCCGTGGGCCGTGCGAATATGGGCGGCGTGACCCCCGCCAGCCTCGCCCCCATTCTGCTCGTCCTCGGTGATGAGGAGTTGCTCGCCACGCGAGCGGTGACCGAAGCTGTCGCGAAGGTACGCAGCGTCGACCCTGAGGTGGACGTCCGCGAGTACCAGGCCAGTGCGCTCACCGTCGGCGAGATCGCCGAGATGCTCAGCCCGTCGCTGTTCGGCGGGCGGCGGCTGCTCGTGCTGCACGCCGGGCAGGACGCCCGCAAGGACCTGGTCGCGGCGCTGCTGGCGTATGCGAAAAACCCCGACCCGGAGGTCCAGCTGCTCGTGCTGCACCTGGGCGGGGCCAAGGGCAAGGCGTTCGCGGACGGGCTGCGGGCTGCGGGCGCGACCGTGATCCCGGCGGCCAAGCTGCCCAAGGGGCAGAAGGGGCACCGCGACCGGGTGACCTTCGTCCGCGACGAGATCCGGCGGGCCGGCGGCAGGTGCACCGACGACGCCGCCGAGGCGCTGATCGCGGCGGTCGGCAACGACCTGCGCGAGCTGGCCGCCGCCTGCTCCCAACTGGTCGCCGACACCGACGGTCGGATCGGCGCCGACACGGTCGCCCGCTACTACCGGGGCCGGGTCGAGGTGAGCGGCTTCACGGTGGCGGACGCCACCATGGTCGGGGACGTGCCGGCCGCGCTGGAGGCGCTGCGTTGGGCCCTGCACGTCGGGGTCGACCCGGTGCCCATCGCCGACGCCCTGGCCGACGGGGTCCGCACGGTGGCCCGGGTGGCGTCGGCCGGGCGGGGCAACGCGTACCAGCTCGCCAGCACCCTCGGCATGCCGGCCTGGAAGATCGAGCGGGCGCAGCGGCAGGGGCGCGGCTGGACGCCCGAGGGGCTGGTCCGGGCCATGCAGGTCGCCGCCGAGTGCAACGCGGCCGTCAAGGGCGGCTCGGACGACCGGGCGTACGCCCTGGAACGTGCTGTCTTCTCGGTCGCGGCGGCCCGGCAGGGCAGCATCCGGTGACGGGGCCGAACCGTACGGCGTGGGCCACCATCCCCGCCGATGAGGAGCGTTATCGGCCGCTCTACGCCCGGCTCCTCGGCCTGCGGTTCGTCAACCCCGGCGGGGTGCTCTGCTTCCTCTTCTTCGAGGGCACGGTCGCGCTGGCCGTGCTGCTCGCCCTCGCCGAGCTGGTCACCTGGTGGGCCGTGCTGGTGCTGCCCGCCGTGGTGGCGGTGATGGTGAAGCTCAACGACATGGTGGCCGCGATCGTGGTGCGTTCCGCCGCGCTCGTGCCCGAGCAGGAACGGGACCGCTTCCGCCGGCAGATGGAGCCGGTGGTCGGCCGGGCCCGGGTGGAGTGGATCTCGCACACCGTTCCCGGCGTGGTGATCAACGCCGATCAGGTGCCACCCAACCGCCGCACCGACCCGTCAGACTGACCGGGGGTAGGGGCGGAGAACGTGCCCGCGGGTGGACACACGGAAGCCCCGGGCCGGGGCCCGGGGCTTTCCGAATCAGTCTGACGGCGAGTCGTCAGGCGGAGAGCGACACCACGCGCTTGGCGATCGCGGACTTGCGGTTCGCGGCCTGGTTGGAGTGGATCACGCCCTTGCTGACAGCCTTGTCCAGCTTGCGCGAGGCCTCCTGCATCAGCGCGGCGGCCTTCTCGACGTCACCGGCCTCAGCAGCCTCGTTGAACTTCCGGACGGCGGTCTTCAGCGACGACTTGACCGACTTGTTGCGCAGCCGGGCCTTCTCGTTCTGCCGGTTGCGCTTGATCTGGGACTTGATGTTCGCCACGCGACAGCCTCGTCTTGATAGCTCGGGTTGGTCAGCTTAGGTGCGCGAGATGACGAACATGCGTCATCGCTGCGCGAAGAGCCAGGTTACCAGGTCGCCCGGGACGAGCCAAAACGGCTCCGTGCTCGCGCGGCCGAACGCGCCGCTGATCCGGCCCGTCGGGGCCCAGGTTACGCCCCCGCCGGTCATCGCCAGCCCTGGCGGTGGGCGAGCCAGTCGAGCGCCTGCTCGCCACTCCACCGCTGGTGCGCGGGCAGGTGCGGCGAGGCCGTCACCGGGGCCGCGGCGGCGCCGGTGAGGAAGTAGCCGGCCAGCGCGGCCAGGGTGGCGTCCAGCGCGTCCGGGGGCGCGCCCGCGGTCACCGGGTGCGCGGCGAAGAGCCGGTCCGCGTCTAGGCCGCTGGCGTACGCGGTGAGCAGCAGGCCGGCCAGGTCGAACCAGGCCGGCCCGTGACAGACCCAGGTCCAGTCGCAGAACCAGGCCCGGCCGTCCGCGTCGATGAGCACGTTGTCCACCCGCAGGTCACCGTGGGTCAGGCCGGTCGCCCCGGTGGCGTACCGGGGGAGGCGGGACTCCAGCGCCACCAGCTCGGGCAGCCGACCCCGCACGGGCTCGGGCAGCGCCGGAGGTGGCTCCCGGCCGGCGGCGACCTCCTCCCACCAGAGGATGTCCGACCGGGCCAGGTCGGCCAGGTGCGGCAGGTCGAGCGCGGTCAGCCCGGTCGGAGGGTCGGCCAGCGCGGCGGCGACCTCGGCGTACCCGGCGAGCGTGGCGTCCAGCTCGGCGGGCGCCCAGGGTAGCCGCGGGGTGTGGCCGTCGACGGCGTCGGTGCAGAGCACGAACCAGCCGGCCTCGTACAGGGTCCACCGGGGGCGAGGCGCCGGCAGGCCGGCCGGCAGCCGGTCGAGGATCGCGGCCTCCCGGGCGTACGAGTCGACCAGGCGCGGTTGCTCGACGGCGGACGCGGCCTTGACGAAGGCCCGGCCGCCGTCGGCGGTGCCGAGCACGGCGGCGAAGCCCCGGGTGAAGCCCGCGCCGGCCACCCGGGCGGTGACCACCGGCGCGCCGAGCCGGTCGGCGATCGCGGCCCGCAGCGCCGCCGGCAGCGCCGGCCACGACGGGCGCAGCGCGCTCGCGTGGTACGGCACCGGAGGCAGCGGCGTCGGGGACACCCCACCATGCTGCCCCGGGGTACGTGCACAGCGCGCGGCGACACTGCCAGACTGCCAAGCCATGAGGACCGAGGACTTCTGGCAGCTGATCGACGAGGCCCGGGCCGGCGGAGGGGGAGAGCCCGGCCCGGTGGCCGCGCGCGCTGTGGCGCTGCTCGCCCAGCGTGACCCGGAGGACATCGTCGGGTACGCCCGGCACCAGACGCGGGTGCTGGCCGCGTCGCACAAGGCGGATCTGTGGGGGGCGGCGTACCTGATCAACGGCGGCGCGTCGGCGGACGGCTTCGAGCACTTCCGGGGCTGGCTGATGACCCAGGGTCGGGCGGTCTTCGCCCGCGCGGTCGCCGACCCGGACTCGCTGGCCGAGCTGCCCCAGGTGCGGGCCGCCTCGCTCAGCGGGGAGGAGTTCTCCGCCGAGCAGATGCTGGCGGTGCCCTGGGACGCGTACCGCAAGGCCACCGCGTCGGAACTGCCGGCGGCCCGGGAGCCGGTGCGCGCGCCGGACCTCAACGACTTCTGGGACTTCGACGACGAGGAGGAGGCCCGCCGTCGGCTGCCCCGGCTGGCCGCGCTCTTCGTGGAGCCGCCGGTGGAGTGACGGGCGCGGGCGCTTCGCAGGCCGATCCATCGCCCGCGCAGCGGGGGCACCCCGGCGGCGTGGGAACATAGAGGGGGTCGGCGGCGCGCCGGCCTGTTCACGTCAGCCGACCAGAACGGACCGCTGTGCCACCGAAGCTCGATCCCGGCGCGAATGCTCCTGGTGCCACCGACCCCGGTCGCATCCGGAACTTCGGCATCATCGCCCACATCGACCACGGGAAGTCGACCCTGGCCGACCGGATGCTGCAGCTCACCGGCGTGGTCGACCCCCGGCAGATGCGCGCCCAGTACCTGGACCGGATGGACATCGAGCGCGAGCGCGGCATCACCATCAAGAGCCAGGCCGTCCGGATGCCGTGGACCATCCGCGAGGGTGAGCGGATCGGTGAGCACGCGGTGCTCAACATGATCGACACCCCAGGACACGTCGACTTCACCTACGAGGTGTCCCGGTCGCTGGCAGCCTGCGAAGGGGCCGTGCTGCTGGTCGACGCCGCGCAGGGCATCGAGGCGCAGACCCTGGCGAACCTCTACCTGGCGCTCGAGAACGACCTGCGCATCATCCCGGTGCTCAACAAGATCGACCTGCCGGCCGCCCAGCCGGAGAAGTACGCCGAGGAACTGGCCCACCTGATCGGCGGCGACCCCGCCGACTGCATCCGGGTCTCCGGCAAGACCGGCGAGGGCGTGCCGCACCTGCTCGACGAGATCGTCCGGCAGTTCATCCCGCCGGTCGGCGACGCCGAGGCGCCCGCCCGGGCGATGATCTTCGACTCGGTGTACGACGTCTACCGCGGCGTCGTCACCTACGTCCGGGTCATCGACGGCCGGATCAGCGCCCGGGACCGGATCAAGATGATGTCCACCGGGGCGGTGCACGAGCTGCTGGAGATCGGTGTCATCTCGCCGGAGATGGTGAAGGCCGAGGCGCTCGGCGTCGGCGAGGTGGGCTACCTCATCACCGGCGTGAAGGACGTCCGACAGTCCCGGGTCGGTGACACGGTCACCATCAACAGTCGGCCGGCGGCCGAGGCGTTGGGTGGCTACAAGGACCCGAAGCCGATGGTCTACTCCGGCCTCTACCCGATCGACGGGTCCGACTACCCGAACCTGCGCGAGGCACTGGACAAGCTCAAGCTCAACGACGCCGCGCTGGACTACGAGCCGGAGACCTCCGGCGCGCTCGGCTTCGGCTTCCGCTGCGGCTTCCTCGGCCTCCTCCACCTGGAGATCATCCGGGAGCGGCTGGAGCGCGAGTACAACCTTGACCTGATCTCCACCGCGCCGAACGTCGTCTACCGGGCGATCACGGATGACGGCGAGGAGATCGTCGTCACCAACCCCAGTGAGTACCCCACCGGCAAGATCGCCGAGGTGTACGAGCCGGTGGTCCGGGCCACCGTGCTGACACCCAATGACTACGTGGGCGCGGTGATGGAGCTCTGCCAGGGTCGGCGGGGCAGCCTGCTCGGCATGGACTACCTCTCCGCCGACCGGGTGGAGCTGCGCTACACGCTGCCCCTCGCAGAGATCATCTACGACTTCTTCGACCAGTTGAAGAGCCGGACCAAGGGCTACGCCTCGCTGGACTACGAGCCCTCCGACGAGCAGGCGTCCGACCTGGTGAAGGTGGACATCCTGCTGCACGGCGAGCCGGTTGACGCGTTCAGCGCCATCGTGCACAAGGACAAGGCGTACAACTACGGCGTCACCATCGCCGCCAAGCTGCGCACGCTGATCCCGCGCCAGCAGTTCGAGGTGCCGATCCAGGCGGCCATCGGCAGCCGGGTCATCGCCCGGGAGACCATCCGGGCGATCCGCAAGGACGTGCTCGCCAAGTGCTACGGCGGTGACATCAGCCGTAAGCGCAAGCTGCTGGAGAAGCAGAAGGAAGGCAAGAAGCGGATGAAGATGGTCGGCCGGGTCGAGGTGCCGCAGGAGGCCTTCATCGCCGCCCTCTCCTCCGACTCCGGCGACGGCAAGGCCGCCGGCAAGAAGTGACACCGGCGCCGGTGCGCCGGCGCTGACTGACGAACACGGCCGGTGCCCCGGCCGGGCCGGTCGCGACGACCGATCGCCCGACGGGGTGCCGGCCGTCGCCGTACCCCGGCCGGCGGCACCGCCGTTTCTCGCCGGCTGGCGGGTCGTGGCAACGGGCCGACCCGGCCGGGGCGGAGATTTTTTCGGGCCTCGCCGGTGGCGGGTGGCCCCCACGACAGGGCGGGTGACCTGTGTGGACGCGCCCTGTGTCAACCGACGCAGCCGTGGCGCATTGACGCCCACCGTTGGTGTCGATGGTGAGTCGGTTTGGATTTTCGGTGGGTCGGGAACTTAGCGGTCACGACAGGAAGCACACATCGTGTGTCAGACATTCTTTGAAGGAGGGCGACCGTGGAGCTCACCGTGTGGGGCATTATCACTGCGCTTGTTGTTGGTCTCATCGTCGGCGCGCTGGGCCGCCTGGTCGTTCCGGGCCGGCAGAACATGCCGATGTGGCTGCACATGCTGATCGGTGTCGGCGCGGCCCTGCTGGGCACCGTGCTGGCGCGGGCGATCGGCATCGCGACCGAGACCAACGGGATCGACTGGGGCGAGCTGCTGGTGCAGGTCGTCGTGGCCGCGATCGCGGTTGCGCTGGTGGCCGGCGTGGGTCGCCGCCGCAGCGTCACCCGATAACACCCGCACCACCGCGACACATCCGAAGGGCGCCCGACCGACTGGTCGGGTGCCCTTCGCGTTCATGCCCGACGGTCTCGTCCTGGCGCCAGCCCGCCTTTGATCCACTCGACATCAGGGATCTCGCGGTGTCCCTGCTGCCGGGACACCCCGATATCCGTGAACTCGTGTCGATCACGCCAGCGGCGGCCGTTCGCCGCCGTCGGCGCTCGCCCGCAGCCCGTGCACCTGCCCCCAGCGCGCCCGTCGCCGCTCGCAGCCGCCCGCGGCCAGCCCCGCGCACACCGCCCGCTGCCCGCCGTGGCCCGTCGGCCGTCCGGCATGGCCCGCCGTCTGTCGCCCGTCCCGCGCCCGTCGCCCTCGGCCGCAAGAGGCAGGGGGCGGTGGAACCTGTCCGTGTACGCCCAGTCGTGATCGTCTGGTGCGGGAAGTCGGTTTGGATTTTCGGCGGGTCGGGAACTTAGCGGTCACGACAGGAAGCACACACCGCGTGTGTCAGACATTCTTTGAAGGAGGGCGACCGTGGAGCTCACCGTGTGGGGCATCATCACTGCGCTTGTTGTTGGTCTCATCGTCGGCGCGCTGGGCCGCCTGGTCGTTCCGGGCCGGCAGAACATGCCGATCTGGCTGCACATGCTGATCGGTGTCGGCGCGGCCCTGCTGGGCACCGTGCTGGCGCGGGCGATCGGCATCGCGACCGAGACCAGCGGCATCGACTGGGGCGAGCTGCTGGTGCAGGTCGTCGTGGCGGCCATCGCGGTTGCGCTGGTGGCCGGCGTGGGTCGCCGCCGCAGCATCACCCGATAACAACCCGGCATCACCTGGCACCACCGCACCACTGGAAAGAGCGCCCGGCCCTCGGCCGGGCGCTCTTTCGTGTGGGAGTGCCCGACTTCGGCCCGATGCCACAGCGCCTTTCGCCGGCCCCCTGCGGTACGGTCGCCACGCTTCCGCCGGCACGCCCACTGTTGTAAAGGAATCCTTCGTACTAAGGTGCGGCGGAGAAGGTTAGTTCCAGGCGGCGCGAGGGGAGAAGTGGCGTGAACAGGTGGAAACGGCTGGCCCCGGTCACCGCCGTGGTGGCCTCGGCCGCGATGGTGCTGACCGGCTGCGGCGGGGGCTCCGGCGACGACGCGGCAGACGACAGCAAGCTCACGGTCTGGATGATGGGCGAGGGCGGGGACGCGCAGAACACCTTCCTCGACGGGGTGGAGACCGAGTTCCGGCAGAAGCACCCCGACACCGACGTGGTGGTGCAGTACATCCCCTGGCTCGAGGCGCCCAAGAAGTTCCAGGCCGCGCTCGCCGGCGGTGAGGGACCGGACATCACCGAGCTGGGTAACACCGAGACCCAGGGCTGGGCGGCCCAGGAGGCGCTCGCCGACGTGAGCGGCCGGATGGGCGGCTGGGCCGACGGCAAGGACCTGCTGCCTGACCTGGTACGCAACGCGCAGCTCGACGGCAAGCAGTACGGCGTGCCGTGGTATGCCGGCGTACGGGCCATCTACTACCGCACCGACTGGTTCGCCGAGGCGGGCGTGCAGCCGCCGAAGACCTGGGACGAGCTGATCAGCGTGGCCAAGGCCGTGCAGGCGAAGAAGAAGGGCACCTACGGCATCGCCCTGCCGGGCAACTCCGAGCTGCCCTTCTATTCCTTCCTCTGGGGCGCCGGCGGCGAGATCGCCAGCAACCAGGGCGGCGCCTGGAAGTCCGGCTACACCACGCCGGAGGCGCAGCGGGCCGTCAAGTTCTGGACCGACATGGTGACCGTCCACAAGGTGGCCCCGCCGGCCGCCGCGGGCTGGAACGAGATCGACGCGCGTACCCAGTTCGCCACCGGAAAGGCCGCGATGGCCTTCGCCGGCAGCTGGCAGCAGGGCGCCATCAAGAAGGACAACCCCGAGATCGAGAAGGTCTGGGGTACGTTCCCGATCCCCGGCCCGGACGGCAAGGCCGCGCCCGGTTTCGCCGGCGGCTCGGACGTGGCGATCTGGAAGGACAGCGAGCGTCAGGACCTGGCCTGGGACTACCTGACCGTGCTGCTGAACAAGAAGAACTCGCAGAGCTTCGCGAGCAGCCTCGGCTTCTTCCCGGTCTACAAGGACCTGGTCGCCAGCGACACGTACACCAACGACAAGGTGATGGCGGCGTTCGCCACCACCATGCAGAACACCAAGCTCACGCCGCTCACCCCGAAGTGGGTGGAGGTCAGCCGAACCAAGACGGTGACCCAGGCGATGAACAGCTCGGTCATGAAGGGTCAGAAGACGGTCGAGAAGGCCACCGCCGACGCGGCCGCTGAGATGGAAAGCATTCTCAACGCCAAGTGACCACGCTGACCGAGGTGCCGGAGACGGCAGCCGCGCGGGAGAACCCCGCGCGGCGGCGTCGCCGAGTCGACCGCCTGCCGTACCTGCTGCTGCTGCCCGCACTGGCGATCATTGGGGTGCTGCTGCTCTGGCCGCTCGGCCAGG
The DNA here is from genome assembly GCF_042872965.1 of Micromonospora sp. NPDC005087. NCBI lineage: Bacteria > Bacillati > Actinomycetota > Actinomycetes > Micromonosporales > Micromonosporaceae > Micromonospora > Micromonospora sp. NPDC005087. The sequence continues at coordinate 56,933 of NZ_JBIALB010000003.1, forward strand.
TCGTGGTGATGTCCTTCTACCGGTTGAACAGCGTCCGGCAGTTACGCGGCGACCGGGAGTGGCCGTGGGTGGGGTTGGGCAACTACGCCGACATCCTCACCGATCCGTTCTTCCTGACCGTGCTGCGCAACACGGTCCTGTTCGCCGCGGCCAACGTGCTGCTCACGATGGTCCTCGGCACCCTGGTCGGGCTGCTGCTCAACCGGCTCGGCCGCAAGATGGCCACCTTCGTGGCCAGCTGCGTGATGCTCGCCTGGGCGACCCCGGCACTGACCGGGACGATCGTCTGGAAGTGGATCTTCGACGACACCAGCGGTCTGGTCACCTGGCTGTTCAACGCGCTGCCGGACGGCCTGTCCAACGCCCTTTTCGGCCACAGTGACTGGACCGGCTACGGCTGGTTCAACTCGCCGCTGCTCTTCTTCGCCATCCTCACCCTGGTGGTGGTCTGGCACTCGTTCCCCTTCATCGCGGTGAGCGTGCTCGCCGGCCTGAAGAGCGTGCCGAGCGAGCTGCACGAGGCCGCCCGGGTGGACGGCGCCGGCCCCTGGCGGGCGTTCTGGAAGATCACGTTCCCGCTGCTGCGCCCGGTCTTCGGGATCCTGATCGTGCTCTCCACCATCTGGGACTTCAAGGTCTTCACCCAGCAGTTCGTACTGGCCGGAGGCACACAGGACCGGACGACGTTCATGCTCTCCATCTACTCCTACGCGGAGGCGTTCTCGCCACCGCCGAAGTACGGCCTCGGTGCGGCCATCGCGGTGATCCTCACGCTGATCCTGCTCCTGGTCACCGGCTTCTACGTACGGATGGTGCTCAGGCAGGAGGACGAGTCGTGAAGAAGTTCGCCCTCAACGGCGCCGGGCTGCTGGTCGCGCTCTTCGCGGCGTTCCCCGTCTACTGGATGATCTCCACCTCGCTGAAGCCGAGCAAGGAGATCTTCTCGTCCACCCCGCAGCCGGTGCCGACCCACCCGACGCTGGCGCACTACCGGGAGATCCTGACCGGCAACCTGATCCCCGGCGTGAGCTTCGCCGACTTCTTCCTCAACAGCGCCCTGGTCGCAGTCTCGACGGTGGTGCTCAGCGGCCTCGTCGCGCTGCTCGCCGCGACCGCGGTGGCCCGGTTCCGGTTCCGGCTGCGGACCAGCTTCCTGATCATGCTGCTGGTGGTGCAGATGATCCCGCTGGAGGCGCTGGTCATCCCGCTGTTCCTGATGATCCAGCGGCTCGGGCTCTACAACACCCTGCCCAGCCTGATCCTCACGTACCTCGGTTTCTCGCTGCCGTTCGCGGTCTGGATGCTGCGCGGCTTCGTCGCGGCGGTGCCCAAGGAACTGGAGGAGGCGGCCGCGATCGACGGAGCCAGCCGGGCCCAGATCTTCCGGCGGATCCTGTTCCCGCTGGTCGCACCCGGCCTGGTGGCCACCAGCATCTTCTCCTTCATCACCGCGTGGAACGAGCTGATCTTCGCGTTGACGTTCATCAACGACCAGAATCGGTACACGCTGCCGGTGGCGATGACCTTTTTCTTCGGCCGGGACGACACCAACTGGGGCCCGGTGATGGCCGCCTCCACCCTGTTCACCCTGCCGGTCATCATCTTCTTCCTGCTGGTGCAGCGGCGGATGGTCTCCGGCCTGGTCGCCGGCGCCGTCAAGGGCTGACGGCCGCCCACGGCTGTCGGCGATCTTGGCGACGCGCCACCCCGTCGGGTCCCGCTAGGCTGACCGCCATGACGGGCAGGGTGGCAGCGGTGAACCTCGGTGTGGTCACCGAGGCCGAGTGGGCCGGCGACGCGAGCGGTCGCAGCGGCATCGACAAGCGGCCGGTGGACGCGCCGGTGCTGATCCGGGTCGACGGGGTGGTCGGCGACTTCATCGGCGAGCGAGCCCACCACGGCGGCGAGGATCAGGCGGTCTACGCCTACGCGGAGGAGGACGGCGCCTGGTGGGCGACCGAACTGGGCCGGGACATCGGGCCCGGCGGCTTCGGCGAGAACCTCACCACGTATGCGGTCGACGTGACCGGCGCGGTGATCGGTGAGCAGTGGCAGATCGGGTCCGCCCTGCTTGAGGTGACCAAGCCTCGAACGCCGTGCACCACCTTCGCCGGCTTTTGGGGCGTACCGGACCTGATCAAGCGGTTCACCGTCCGGGCGCTGCCCGGGGCCTACCTGCGGGTGCTGCGCGAGGGGGAGGTGGGCCCGGGCGACCCGGTCGAGGTGGTGGACCGGCCCGCGCACGGGGTGACCATCGGCGAGGTGTTCCGGGCGACCAGCCTCGAGCCGGAGCTGCTGCCCCGGCTGCTCGACGCCGAGGACCTGCCGGAGCCGATCCGGGAGAAGGTCCGCCGCCGGCTCGTGGGCCGCGCCTGACGAACGCCCGGCGGACGCGCAAGAGCCCCTGCCATCTCCAGACGGCAGGGGCTCTCGCGGTCAGCGGGTCAGCGGAGCCAGGGGACGCTGCGGTCCAACAGGCCGCGCTCCTTGAGCTCCTTGCGCAGCGGGATCTCGTCGTCGACGTACCCGTCCCAGTTGATGCCCCAGTAGTTGGCGGTGTGAGTGCCCTCGCCGATCAGCTGGCGCTGCACCGGCGTGCGGTTGCGGTACCACTCGCCGTCCAGGTCCGGGTGCAGCTCGTCCAGCGGGCGGATCCACCGGTACGTGTAGCCGACGAAGAGCATCTTGCGGGTGATGGACGACAGGTTCGTCGACCGCGAGTGCCACTGGCGGCGGTCGAAGATGAAGGCGTCACCCGGGTTGGCGGTGATCTCCACCGTGCCCTCCGGGTCCGGGTTGTGCACGCTGAGGTCCTTCGGCCGGGGCAGCGAGTTCAACAGGTGGCTGCCCGGGATGACCTTGGTGGCGCCGCGACCGGTCTCGGAGAGGTCGGAGAGCACGTACGCGACCTTGAGCGAGAACATCGGCCGGGGCAGGTTCGGGTCCATCGTCTCCGGGTCGGAGTTCTGGCGGTACCCGTCCTGGTGCCAGCCCCAGTACGGCTTCTCCGGCTGGAGCGCCGGCGGGGTGACGTCCAGGTGGTTGTGGTGGGTGTAGATGTTCCAGCCCGCCAGCCCCCACATGTACGGGAAGGCGATCGGGTGGGTGAGCAGCTCACCGAAGAGCTCGTCGCGCTCCAGGAAGCCCAGCAGGTGCAGCGTGCCGTCCTTCTTGGTGTTGCCCTTGGCCTGTTCCTCCGCGTAGACGCGGTCGACCGCCGCCTCCAGCGCCGCCCGGTGATCCTCGGTCAGGACGTTGCGCAGCAGGAGGAAACCCTGCTCGTGGAACTCCTTGCGGTCAGTGTCGCTGATCGGTTCGTAGCCGGTCCGGTCGCCGTAATCGAACACCGCGTCGTACCCCTCCCCATGAGGTGAAACCATTTCTGGCACAGGCCGCCGATCGTAACGCGCATACCTCGGCATTGGGGAGGGCGTGCGGAGCGGTTGGACACCGGTCGGACCGCGCGCAGCGGGACTGTCACGGATGGTCAAATTTGCGTGATCAATAGCAGCCTCTGTGGGCCGTTGTCCGATTGTGCGGTGACTGCCGGTTAAGAAATCGGGGCGGTGTCACGCCTCGGCGAACACCTCGGCCACCACCTGACCGGCGGGGCCCTGCTCGCCACTCACCCGCCCCCAGGTGCCGTCCCGGGCCGTCCACTCCAGCCCGCCGAAGCGGACCCGCTTCACCCCGTGGTCCTGTGCGTGCGAGACCAGCCAGTGCGCGTACCGCCAGCCGTCGCGCTGGTCGCCCGCGGTCACCGCCAGCCCGGTCTGGTCGTCCGGGTCGGTGCTCGACACCCCCCAGTCCAGCACCAGGTTGCGGGTCAACTGGGCGGCCGCCGCCGCGCCGCGCATCACCGGGGTACGCCCCACCGAGCAGGCGACCGCGCCGGTGACGTCGCCCAGCAGCGCCCGGCTGAGTACCTCGGAGTCGTCGGCCCACTTCTGGTACGCCTCGGGGAACGCCGAGCGCTGCACCCGCTGGGCGGCGTCGGTGACCCGCATCGACTCCCAGCCGCGCACCTTCTTCAGCGCCGCGTAGAACCGGTTCGCCGCGTAGCGCGGGTCGCGGATCTGCTTCGGGCTGCCCCAACCCTGGCTCGGGCGCTGCTGGAACAGGCCGACCGAGTCACGGTCGCCGTCAGCGAGGTTGCGTAGCCCGGATTCCTGGTAAGCCGTGGCCAGCGCGACCACCACGGCCCGCTCGGGCATCCCGCGCTGGGCGCCGATCGCCGCGATGGTCGCCGCGTTGGCCATCTGGTCGGCGTCCAGGGCGACCCGACCGTCGGCCTGGACCGTGCAGGTCCGCGAGGACAGCGGCAGTCGCAGCTCGTCTCCGACCTGCCGCAGGACGAGCCAGATTGCGATCACGGCGACGAGGACGAGGACCACGCCACCCGCCACGGTTGCCCGAGTTCGCACCCACACCCCCAGATCGACAGTCCGACAAGAGTACGTCCCCCGGCGACCAATCCGGGTCGTCCGACCGGTTTCGAACCGACGGGACCGACCTACGCCGACTGGAGATTCCCCCTCCGGTCGGGGTCTCACCCGACTTCCTGATCGCAGGACTATTGCCCGGATTCTCCGAATTTATCCCCAATGGTCTGTCGTCAGCGTCACGATGGCCGAGTTCGGTGGAAAGTGCTTGATCGGTCAAGCGGTTGCCTGACATGGCACGTCAATTACCCGGGCCCGTCAGGACCTGGGCCACGGACCGAGGAGGAGTCCCATGGGAACGCTGGATGGCGAGGTCGTGCTCATCACCGGCACCGGTGGAGGTCTGGGCCGCGTCGCGGCGCTGGCCTTCGCGCGGGAAGGTGCACGGGTCGTCGGGGCCGACATCCAGATCGATGGCAACAACGAAACGGTCGACCTCGTCCGGAAAGCCGGTGGGGAGATGACGGGCATCGCACCGGTCGATCTCACCGACCCGGAACAGGTGCGCCAGTTCGTCGAGGACGCGGTGGCGGCGTACGGCGGGCTTGACGTGGTTTACAACAACGCGGCCGCGCTCCGCTTCGGCCCGATGCCCGACTTCTCCGTCGAGGACTGGCGGTACACGATCACCGGCGAACTCGACATTCCCTTCTTCGTGTCGAAGTTCGCCTGGCCGCACCTGGTCCGGCGCGGCGGCGGCGTCATCATCAGCGCCGCTTCCATGGCCGGAATGATCGGTGGCCATGTCCCCCCGATGGTCGGGCACGCCGCGGCGAACGCCGGCATCATCGGCATGACCCGACAACTCGCGCTCGAGGGCGCGCCCCACGGGATCCGGGCGGTGGCGATCAGTCCCGGGCCCATCGTGAGCCCGGCCAGCGAACGCGACCTCGGCGACAACCAGGCGGCCCGGGACGCGATCACCGGCAAGACGCTCGTCAAGCGCTTCGCCCAACCCGAGGAGGTCGCCGAGCTGGTGGTCTTCCTCGCGTCCGACCGGGCCTCGTACATCACCGGCGCGAACTACCCGGTCGACGGCGGCGCGACCGCGTGGTGACGGACCTCGGGGCGCCGCCTTTCCCGGGCGGCGCCCCACCCTCATCGAGGCCGTTTGCTCTGCTTAGACGTCGAGAGCGGGCACCCAGTGCGCCGGTCGTTTCTCCCGGAACGCGGTGACCCCCTCGCGTCCCTCGTCGGAGAGGAAGTAGCCGGTCGACAGAGCGGACAGCCGGGCCAGCTCAGCGCGCAGCTCGGCGGTGCCCGGTTGGCGCAGCAACTCCTTCGCGCCGGCCAGCGCACCCGGGGCGCCGCGCACCAAGGAGTCGCAGTACCGGCTGACCGCCGAGTCCAGCCCCTCGACCGGGACCGCGGCGGTGACCAGGCCGATCTCGGCGGCCCGCCGGCCGTCGAAGGTGTCGCCCGTCAGGTACAGCTCGGCGGCGGCGCGCGGGTGCAGCCGGGGCAGCACGGTCGCCGAGATCACCGCCGGGATCACCCCGATCCGCACCTCGGTGAAGGCGAACGTCGCCTCCTCGGTGCAGACCGCCAGGTCGGCGGCCGCGATCAGGCCCAACCCACCGGCCCGCGCGGGCCCGGCGACCCGGGCCAGCACCGGCTTCGGGCACTCCCAGAGCGCGGCGAGCACGTCGCCCAGCATTCCGGCCGGCACCGTCCCGCTGGCATACGCGGCGGCGGTCTCCTTCAGGTCCGCGCCCGAGCAGAACACCGGACCGGTGTGGTCGAGCACGATCACCCGGACCGCGTCGTCGGCCACCGCGTCGGCCAGCCCGGCCAGCAGCTGGGTCATCAGGCCGGTGGAGAGCGCGTTGCGGTTGTGCGGGCTGTCCAGGGTGAGGGTGGTCACCCCGCGGGCCGTGGAGACCCGCACGAGCACGTCGGGAGAGGTCATGCCGGGCACACTAGTGGCCATGCCCGGCGTCCTTCCAGATGGTGAGACCGTCCCCGCCGACGGATCGCTGCCCGCCACCGCCACCACCGCGGTCGGCGCGCGCGGCTTCGGCGTGTACGTCCACGTGCCGTTCTGTGCCAGCCGCTGCGGCTACTGCGACTTCAACACCTACACCGCGGCCGAGTTGGGCGGCGGCGCCAGCCGCGAGGGGTACGCCGACACCGTGCTGGCCGAGCTGGCGCTCGCCGCCCGGGTGCTCGGCGACAACCCACCGCCCCGGGTCGACACCGTCTTCGTCGGCGGTGGCACGCCCACTCTGCTTCCCGCCGACGACCTGGCCCGCATCCTCGACGGCATCGACCGCACCTGGGGGCTGGCCGCCGACGCCGAGGTGACCACCGAGGCCAACCCGGAGTCGGTCACCCCGGAGTCGCTGAAGCTGCTGCGGGCCGCCGGCTACACCCGGATCTCGCTCGGCATGCAGTCCGCCTCCCCGGGGGTGCTGGCGATCCTGGACCGCAAGCACAGCGCCGGTCGGGCCACCGCCGCCGCCCTGGAGGCGCGCGACGCCGGTTTCGAGCACGTCAACCTGGACCTGATCTACGGCACCCCGGGGGAGCGGGCCGAGGACTTCGCCGCCTCGCTGGAGCAGGTGGTCGCAGCCGGGGTGGACCACGTCAGCGCGTACGCCCTGATCGTGGAGGACGGCACCCGGCTGGCCGCCCGGATGCGTCGCGGCGAACTGCCGTACCCCAGCGACGACGTCGCCGCGGACCGTTACCTGGCCGCGGAGGCTGCCCTCGACGCCGCCGGCCTGTCCTGGTACGAGGTCTCCAACTGGGCCCGCACCGACGAGGCCCGGTGCCGGCACAACCTGCTCTACTGGACCGGCGCCGACTGGTGGGGGCTGGGCCCCGGGGCGCACAGCCACGTCGGCGGGGTGCGCTGGTGGAACGTCAAGCACCCGTCGGCGTACGCTGAGCGGCTGGCCGCCGGCGCGTCACCCGGCCTCGCCCGGGAGGTGCTCACCGGCGACGAGGCGCACATGGAGGACGTCATGCTCCGGCTGCGGCTCGCCACCGGGCTGCCGCTGGCGGTGCTCGACGCCACCGGCCGGGCCGGCGCCGAACGGGCGCTGGCCAACGGACTGCTGGCCGCACCGGAGTACGCGGCCGGCCGGGCGGTGCTCACCCTGCGCGGCCGACTGCTCGCCGACGCCGTGGTGCGCGACCTGCTGCCCTGAGCCGGCGTGCCGCCGCCGGTCGGCCCGACGGCCGTCGGCAGTCGGCCCGCCGGTCGACCGACGGCGGTGCACCGGGTCGGCCGGGGGAGCGGCCGACCCGGGTCACTTGATGAAACTGGCCGACATCGGGTAGCGGTAGAGCTGGCCCTCGTTGGCCTTCATCCCGGCGATGATCCCGAACAGGATCTGGATCACCACCACCGCGATGCTGGGCAGGAAGAGCAGGCACCAGCTCACGAAGAGCAGCACGAACGCGATGATCGACCAGAGGATCTGGAAGTTCAGCGCGGCCAGGGCTTGCGCCCGGACGGCCGGCGACTGCTGACCGCGGGCCAGATAGGCGATGAGCGGGGCGACGAAGCCCAGCGGGCCGAAGCTGATCAGCGCGCCGGCGGCGCCGCCGAAGTGCGCGACCAGTGCCCAGGTCTTGTCCTCGTTGCTGGCGTAGCCGCCGCCGGGGCCGCCGTAGGCGCCGCCGGTCGGATAGCCGCCAGGGGGATAGCCCCCGGGTGGCGGAGGGTAGCCGCCCGACGGCGGTTGGTCACCGGTGGGCGGCGGATAGCCACCGGCCGGGGGATAGCCGCCCGGGCCGGGTGCCCCGGACAGTGGTGCGGTGGGTGGCTCGGCCGAGGAGGCCGGGCCGGGAGCGGCCGGCGGGTAGGTCGGCTCCGGCGGCTGATCGCCGGGGTCTCCCGCACCGGGAGGGCGAGGTGGTTCAGTCATGGATGTCACGGTAGGGGCCCGTGGCAACGCCCACCAGAGCGACACCGCCGGGCCAGCCTGTCTGAACGGACAGCGGCGGCCTTGATCATCGCGCTGGGGGGCACGCCGACGTAGACTGGCACTCGTTACAGTCGAGTGCCAGTACGGCCCGCCGGCCCCGCCGTGCCGGCGGCCGACGTGCGACAGGAGGTGCGGAGGATGGGTCTGGACGACCGCAAGCTCGCCGTGCTCCGCGCCATCGTCGAGGACTACGTCTCCACGCAGGAGCCGGTCGGCAGCAAGGCGCTGGTCGAGCGGCACCAGCTCGGTGTCTCCCCGGCCACGGTCCGCAACGACATGGCCGTGCTGGAGGAGGAGGGCTACATCCGGCAGCCGCACACCAGTGCCGGCCGGGTGCCCACCGACCGCGGCTACCGGCTCTTCGTGGACCGGCTGTCCCGGGTAAAGCCGCTCAGCCCGGCCGAGCGCCGGGCCATCGAGCGCTTCCTGGTCGGCGCGGTCGACCTCGACGACGTCGTGCACCGCACCGTACGGCTGCTCGCCCAATTGACCCGGCAGGTGGCCGTGGTGCAGTACCCGAGCCTGGCCCGCTCCTCGGTGCGCCATCTGGAGCTGGTGCCGATCTCCACCACCCGGCTGATGCTCGTCATGATCGCCGACACCGGGCGGGTGGAGCAGCGGCTGGTGGAGCTGCCCGGGCCGGTGCATCCCGACGACGTCACCGACCTGCGCCGACTGGTCAACGAGAAGCTCGCCGGCGCCCGACTGTCCGACACGCCGCCGCTGGTGCAGGCGCTGGTCGAAGAGGCGCCGTCCGAGCTGCGCCCGGCGATGACCACGCTCTCCACCGTGCTGCTGGAGACGCTGGTCGAGCGGCACGAGGAGCGCATCGCGCTGGCCGGCACCGCCAACCTCACCCGGGGCGGGCTGCTCGACTTCCAGGGCTCGCTGCGGCCGATCCTCGAGGCGCTGGAGGAGGAGGTCGTGTTGCTCAAGCTCATCGGCGAGACCGAGCCGAGCACGACCCGGGTGCTGATCGGCGACGAGAACGAGTTCGACAACCTGCGTGCCGCCTCGGTGGTCAGCACCGGGTACGGCCCGGGCGCCACCATCGTGGGTGGCCTGGGGGTGCTGGGGCCCACCCGGATGGACTACCCCGGCACCATCGCCACGGTGCGCGCCGTGGCACGCTACGTGGGCGAGTTGCTGGCCCAGAACTGACCAGTCAGGGCCGACGGCCGGCTGCGGCCGCCGACCGGCGCAACGCGAGACGAACATGAGGACACGGAACGCAGTGGCCAGGGACTACTACGGCATTCTCGGTGTGAGCCGGGAAGCCTCCGATGACGAGATCAAGCGCGCCTACCGCAAGCTGGCGCGCCAGTTCCACCCGGACGTCAATCCGGACCCGGAGGCTCAGGAGAAGTTCAAGGACATCAACGCCGCGTACGAGGTGCTCTCGGACGACCGGAAGCGGCAGATCGTCGACCTCGGTGGCGATCCGCTCGCCCCGGGTGGCGGCGGCGCCGGCGGCCCGGGTGGTCCGGGCGGCGCCGGCCCGTTCGTCGGGTTCCAGGACATCATGGACGCGTTCTTCGGCGGCGCGGCGGGTGGCGCGCGCGGCCCGCGCCCGCGGACCCGGCCGGGCGCCGACGCGATCCTGCGGCTGGAGCTGGACCTGCACGAGACGGCGTTCGGGGTCGAGGCGCCGATCACCGTCGACACCGCGGTGCTCTGCACCACCTGTTCCGGCGCCGGCACGGCCGCCGGCACCCACCTGGCCACCTGCGAGGCGTGCGGCGGCCGGGGCGAGGTGCAGTCGGTGCAGCGCACCTTCCTCGGCCAGGTGGTCTCCGCCCGGCCGTGCACCGTCTGCCAGGGCTACGGCACCACCATCCCGCACCCCTGCCCCACCTGCGCAGGCGACGGCCGGGTGCGCACCCGCCGTTCGCTGACCGTGAAGATCCCCGCCGGCGTCGAGGACGGCATGCGGATCCGGCTGGCCCAGCAGGGCGAGGTGGGCCCGGGTGGCGGCACCGCCGGTGACCTCTACGTGGAGATTCACGAGCGGCCGCACGACGTGTACTCCCGCAAGGGCGACGACCTGCACTGCCGGGTCACCGTCCCGATGACGGCGGCGGCGCTGGGCACCCGGCTGACCATCAAGACGCTGGACAGCGAGGAGACGGTCGACGTCAAGGCAGGCACCCAGCCCGCCAGCACGCTGCGGCTGCGCGCCCGCGGTGTGCCGCACCTGCGTGGCACCGGGCGGGGCGACCTCTACGTGCACCTGGACGTCCGGACGCCGACCAAGCTCGACCCGGACCAGGAGAAGATGCTGCGCGACTTCGCCAAGACCCGGGGCGAGGAGGTCGCCGAGCTGACCAAGCAGGGCGGCTTCTTCTCCCGGATGCGCGACGCGTTCAACGGCCACGCCTGACCGGCGCGGCTAGCCTGATCATCGTGTCCGCCCCACTGTTCCTGGTCGAGTCGCTGCCCACCGCCGACACGATGACCCTCGACGGTCCCGAGGGGCATCACGCCGCCACCGTGCAGCGGCTGCGGGTCGGCGAGGAGCTGCTGCTCGCCGACGGCCGGGGCGGCACGGCCGCCGCCGTGGTCACCGCCGTCGGCCGGGGCAGCCTGGAACTCACGATCACCTCTCGGGGATACGTGGACGCGCCCGTACCCCGGCTGGTGATCGTGCAGGGCATCGCCAAGGGCGACCGGGGAGAGCTGGCCGTGCAGGCGATGACCGAGGTCGGGGTGGACGAGATCGTGCCCTGGGCGGCGGTCCGCTCGGTCACCCAGTGGCGCGGCGACCGGGGCGTACGGGCCCGGGAGAAATGGGTGGCCACGGCCCGGGAGGCGGCCAAGCAGGCCCGCCGCCCCTGGTTGCCGGTGGTGGCCGGGGCGCCGGACGAGTCGACCGCCACGGTGACCCGCCGGATCGCCGGTGCCGCCGCCGGGTTCGTGCTGCACGAGGAGGCCGACGAACGGCTGACCGTCGCCGACCTGCCGCCGGCCGGGGAGATCGTCCTGGTGGTCGGCCCCGAGGGCGGCATCGCCCCGGCCGAGCTGACCGCTTTCCGCGAGGCGGGCGGCCGACCGGTCCGGCTCGGCCCTGCGGTGCTACGGACGTCCACCGCCGGGGTGGCCGCGCTCAGCGTGCTCGCCACCCGGCTCGGCCGCTGGTAGTCCGGGCTCGGAGCCGTTCCCACCCCCGAGGGCGACGCCCGCCCCGGCTGTCCTGCCCCCGACGTCCCAGCTCCCCCAACCACCCTGCCCGCGCCCTTTGCTCTGCTTCAACCACCGCAACACTTGCGGCCGTCGGGTGTTGCGCCCGTTGAAGCAGAGCAAAGGCGCGATGAGCAGGTCGGGCGACTCGACAACCGGCGGGTCCGGCTCGATCGCGGAACCGGCGGTCAGCTGCGCAGGTAGGAGGCGCCGTTGAGGTCGACGATGGTGCCGGACGCCCACTCGGCCTGGGGCGAGGCCAGCCAGTGCACCGCAGCGGCGATCTCCTCCGGCCGGGCCACCCGGTCGAACGGGCTCTGCGCCCGGATCGCCGCGCCCGGCTCACCGCGCAGGTGCTCGGTGGTCATGTCGGTCGCCACGAAGCCCGGCGCGACGGTGGCGACGGCGATGCCGTACGGCGCGAGCGCCACCGCGAGGGACTGGCCCAGCGCGTTCAGCCCCGCCTTGCTGGCGCCGTACGCCGGCTGCGACGGCTCGCCCCGGAACGCACCCCGGGATGAGACGTTGACGATCCGCCCGCCGCGCTCCCGCATGTGCTGGGCGGCGCACCAGGTGACGTTGCCGGCGCCGGTCAGGTTGGTCTCGAGCACCTGCCGCCAGCGCTTCTGCCACTGCTCGTAGGAGGCGCCGAAGATCGGGTGCGGGTCGTCCCGGTCGCCGTACACCCCGGCGTTGTTGACCAGCACGTCCAGGCCGCCCAGCAGTTCGGCGGCCCGGTCCACCATGGCCCGGACCTCGTCCGGGTCGGTGAGGTCGGCGCGGACCACCACGTGCCCCGCGCCGGGCAGTTGGGCGCGTAGCTCTTCAGCGGCGTCCGCGGAGTCGCGATGGTGGATGGCCACCCGGTCGCCGCCGGCCGCGAACGCCGTCGCCACCGCCCGGCCGATCCCGCGCGAGGCCCCGGTCACCAGTACCGCCCGATTCGTCACGCCGGACATCCTGCCGTAGCCGCCGCGGATGTCGGGACGGGACCCTTCCTTAGACTGCCCCGATGGGATCCGATTGCCTGTTCTGCCGCATCGTCGCCGGGGAGATCCCGGCCACCGTGGTCCGGGAGACCGCCACCACGCTCGCTTTCCGGGACATCGGCCCGAAGGCGCCGGTGCACGTCCTGGTGATTCCGAAGGAGCACTACGCCGACATCGCCACCCTCGCCCAGGGTGACCCGGCGCTGGCCGGGGAGGTGTTGGCCACGGCCGCCGCGGTCGCCGAGGACGAGGGGCTGCTCGGCGACGGCTTCCGGTTGATGTTCAATACCGGCGCGTACGGCGGCCAGGAGGTGTTCCACGCGCACGCGCACCTGCTCGGTGGCGCGCCGCTCGGCCCGATGCTCGCCCGGGACCTGGCGTGAGCACCGAGGCGGCGTCGACCCGAGTCGTGGACGAGCGGCTGGGCCGGCTGGTCCGCCGGGTGCAGGCCGACGCCCGGGTGCCGGCGGTGTCGGCGGCGCTGCACCGGGCCGACCGTCCGCTGTGGAGCTGCACCGTCGGCGGCACCGGCACCGACAGCCCGTTGGGGCCACGCACCCAGTTCCGGATCGGCTCGGTCACCAAGACTTTCACCGCGGTGCTCACCCTCCAGTGCCGCGACGACGGGCTGCTGGACCTGGACGACCCGGTGGGCCGGCACCTGGACCTGCCCGCGCACGGTGAGCTGACCGTCCGCCGACTGCTGTCGCACACCGGTGGTCTGCAACGCGAGCCGTTCGGCGACGTCTGGGACAGCCTGCGCGCGCCGGACGCCGGGCAGTTGGTGGCCGAGCTGGACCGGGCCGAGCGCGTGCTGCCGCCGGCCCGCCGATTCCACTACTCGAACCTTGGCCTGGCCGTGCTCGGCCAGCTGGTCGCCCGGCTGCGCGGCGGCAGTTGGGCCGAGGTGCTCGCCGAGCGGGTGCTGACGCCGCTGGGGCTGACCGACACCACCGTGACGCCCGGGCCTGCGGCGGCCACCGGGTTCCTCGTCGACGCGTACTCCGACGAGGCGCACCCGGAGCCGCCGACCGACTTCGGCGCGGTCGGCCCGGCCGCCCAGCTCTGGAGCACCGCGACGGACATGGCCCGCTGGGCGGCGTTCCTCGCCGACCCGGCCGCGTTGGACCCGGCCGGCGCGGTGCTCGCCCCCGCCACGCTGGACGAGATGCGCTGGCCGGTGACCACCACCGACGAGACGCTCTGGGGGGCCGGCTTCGGGCTCGGGTTGATCCTGGTGCCGCAGGGCGAGCGGGTGGTGCACGTGGGGCACGACGGGGCCATGCCCGGTTTCCTGGCCGCGGCGTACGGCAGAAGGGGCGGCGACGGCACGGCGGGCGCGATGGGCGCCGCGGTGCTCGGCTCCTCCGGCACGGCGGCGGAGCTGTTCGACCTGCCGCACCGGCTGCTCGCCGCGGCGGTCGAGCACGACCCGGCCGAGATCGAGCCGTGGCGGCCCGGCGCACCCGCTCCGGCCGCACTGCGGGGTCTGCTCGGTCGCTGGTGGGGCGAGGGTTTCGAGTACGTCTTCTCCTGGCACGACGGCACGCTGCAGGCGCGTGGGGCCGGCGACCCGGCGGGACGCCCACCGGCGGTCTTCACCCCGCTGCCGGACCGGCCGGACGTGTTCCGCACGGTCTCCGGTCGGGAGGCCGGCGAGCTGCTGAGGCTGACCCGGGACGAGTCGGGCGCCGTGGTCCGGATGCACTGGGCGACGTACCGCTTCACCCGCCACCAGGAGACCTTCGACCGGTACGACTTCCGGGCCGGGAGCTGATCGCGGCCAGCGGAAATGGACGCGATGCGGGCCGCGTTGAACGGATACGATGGGGGTGACGTCCGCACGCCGTGCCAGCAGGGCCGGCGCAGAGATCGAGAGCAGGTGCGCAGGGCCCTTCGGCCCGACCTATGACTGGCACCCCACCTCCCGGCCCGCCCCGGGTGCAGACCAGGATCACCGTGCCCGACTCGAAGATCATGGTCAATCTGCTCGGCGCAGGTGACGAGATCCTGCGACTCGTCGAACGCTCGGTCACCAGTGACGTGCACGTGCGTGGCAACGAGATCACCATCACCGGTGCGCCCGCGGACAACGCCCTCGCCGAGCGGGTCTTCACTGAGCTGCTCGAACTCATCGAGAAAGGCGAGACCCTGACCACTGACGCGGTTCGGCGTACCGTCGGCATGCTCGAGCAGGGCAGCGCCGAACGGCCCGCCGAGGTCCTGACGCTCAACATCCTCTCCCGGCGCGGACGCACCATCCGCCCCAAGACCCTCGGGCAGAAGCGGTACGTCGACGCGATCGACTCGCACACCATCGTCTTCGGCATCGGCCCGGCCGGCACCGGCAAGACCTACCTGGCGATGGCGAAGGCCGTCCAGGCGTTGCAGGCCAAGCAGGTCAACCGGATCATCCTGACCCGGCCGGCGGTCGAGGCGGGTGAGCGACTGGGCTTCCTGCCCGGCACGCTGAACGAGAAGATCGACCCGTACCTGCGCCCGCTCTACGACGCGCTGCACGACATGCTCGACCCCGAGTCGATCCCGAAGCTGATGGCCGCGGGCACGATCGAGGTCGCCCCGCTGGCGTACATGCGCGGCCGGACGCTCAACGACGCGTTCATCATCCTAGACGAGGCGCAGAACACCACGCCCGAGCAGATGAAGATGTTCCTGACCCGGCTCGGCTTCAATTCCAAGATCGTCGTCACCGGTGACGTCACCCAGGTGGACCTTCCCGGCGGCACGACCAGCGGTCTGCGGGTGGTCCGGGAGATCCTGGAAAACGTCGAGGACGTGCATTTCGCCCAGTTGTCCAGCTCCGACGTGGTCCGCCACCAGTTGGTCGGGCAGATCGTCGACGCGTACGCCCGCTGGGATGAGCGGGAGACCCAGCAGGCGCAGGGCGTCCACGCGGTGCCCGGGCGACCCGCCCAGGGCGGCCGTGCCGGCCGCCGCCGTTAAAGCAGAGGAAAGCAGTTGTCCATCGAGATCGCCAACGAGTCCGGTGTCGAGGTCGACACCGACGCCGTGCTCGCCGTCGCCCGGCACGCTCTCGACGAGATGGGGGTCAACCCTCTCGCCGAGCTGTCCGTGCTGCTGGTCGACATCGACTACATGACCGAGCTGAACCACCGCTGGATGGGTGGCGAAGGCCCGACCGACGTGCTCGCGTTCCCCATGGACGAGGGCAGCGTCGACCACGGCCCGGGCGAGAGTGCCCCGTCCGGCGGCGAGCCGGCCCTGCTCGGCGACATCGTGCTCTGCCCCGAGGTGGCGGCCAAGCAGGCGGCGACCGCCGGGCACGCTCCGGCCGACGAGCTGCACCTGCTCACCGTGCACGGGGTGCTGCACCTGCTCGGTTACGACCACGCCGAGCCGGAGGAGGAGCGGGAGATGTTCGCGCTCCAGGCCCGACTGCTGGCGAGCTGGCGGTCGACCCGCACCCAGTGATGCCCACTCCGCTACTGGCGGTCGGCCCCACGGCCGGCCTGCCCGACCTGCAACTGATCGTCTTCGCGGCCGGCCTGGTGGTGCTGGCCGGCCTGATCGCGATGACCGAGGCGGCGCTCGCCGCGGTTTCCCCGGCCCGGGCCGCCGAGCTGGCCCGGGACGGCGTACGTGGTGCCCGTACCCTCCAGACCGTCGCCGCCGACGTGGTCCGGCACCTCAACCTGCTCCTGCTGTTGCGGCTGCTCGCCGAGTTGACCGCCACCACGCTGGTGGCACTGGTCGCGGTGGACACCTTCGGCGCCGGCTGGCGGGCCGCGCTGGTCACCGCCGGCGCGATGACCGTGGTGAGCTTCGTGGTGGTCGGGGTCGCCCCGCGCACCATCGGCCGGCAGCACGCGTACGCCGTGGGGCGGGCGGTGGCGCCGCTGGTCCGCTGGCTGGGCCGGGCGCTCAACCCGCTCGCGTCGCTGCTCATCCTCATCGGCAACGCGGTCACCCCGGGGCGCGGCTTCCGGGAGGGTCCGTTCGCCACCCAGGTGGAGCTGCGCGAGCTGGTCGACCTGGCCGAGCAGCGCGGCGTGGTCGAGCACGGCGAGCGGCAGATGATCCACTCGGTCTTCGCGCTCGGCGACACCATCGCGCGTGAGGTGATGGTGCCGCGTACCGAGATGGTGTGGATCGAGGAGGGCAAGACCCTCGAACAGGCGCTGGCGCTGTTCCTGCGGTCCGGTTTCTCCCGGATCCCGGTGATCGGCGAGAGCGTCGACGACGTGCTGGGTGTGCTCTACCTCAAGGACCTGATCCGGCGGTCCCGGGGCGGTGACCCGGACGCTGAGCAGTTGCCGGTGGCCGAGTTGATGCGTCCGGCCACCTTCGTACCGGAGTCCAAGCCGGTCGACGACCTGCTGTCGGAGATGCAGGCCGCCCGCAACCACCTGGTCATCGTCGTCGACGAGTACGGCGGCACCGGCGGCCTGGTCACGATCGAGGACATCCTGGAGGAGATCGTCGGCGAGATCACCGACGAGTACGATGTCGAACGCCCGCCGGTCGAACGCCTGGCGGACTCCTCGGTGCGGGTCACCGCCCGCCTGCCGGTGGAGAATCTGGGCGAGCTGTTCGACACGGACCTGCCCACCGATGAGGTGGAGACGGTCGGGGGCCTGCTCGCCCAGTCGCTGGGGCGGGTGCCGATCCCCGGAGCGCAGGCCGAGGTGGCCGGCCTCCGGCTGGTCGCCGAGGGCACCACCGGCCGGCGCAACCGCATAGACACCGTTCTGGTCAGCCGGGTGGAACCGGGCGATGAGCAGGACACCGCGGGGCGTGGCGAGCACGCCGGCCCCGGGGACGGCCAGGACCACTATCGAGACGAGGAGAGGCAACCCGCCGATGCCTGACACATCCGCCGCGCCCGCCGCCCGGCCCACCCCCACCGCGCCGGCCCCGCTGAGCGCCGAGGACGGCAAGCTTGTCGTCCTGGCCCGCGGAGCCCGTGGGCGGGTCGGTGCCGTCGAGGGCGCCGCGGTCCGGGACCAGGATGGCCGGACGTACGCGGCGGCCAGCGTCGCGCTGCCCTCGCTGACCCTCACGGCGTTGCAACTGGCGGTGGCCTCGGCCGTGGCGGCCGGGGCGAGCCGGCTGGAGGCGGCGGTGGTGGTGACCGAGGCGTCGACGCTGGACGGCGCCGGGCATGCGGCGGTGCGTGACCTCGCCGTGGACGCGCCGATCCATCTGGCGGCGCCGGACGGCACCGTGCTCGGCACGGTGACCCAGTGACCCCCGTGCAGGATCCGGACGGTCGCCCGTACCGGGCCGGGTTCGGCTGCTTCGTCGGCCGGCCCAACGCCGGCAAGTCCACGCTGACCAACGCCATCATCGGCACCAAGATCGCGATCACCTCGAACAAGCCGCAGACCACCCGTCACGTCATCCGGGCCGTGCTGCACCGGCCCGAATCGCAGCTGGTCCTGGTCGACACGCCGGGCCTGCACCGCCCCCGTACGCTGCTCGGCGAGCGCCTCAACGACCTGGTCCGATCGACGTGGACCGAGGTCGACGTGATCGGCCTGTGCATTCCGGCCAACGAGCCGGTCGGCCGGGGCGACCGGTTCATCACCGGCGAGCTGGCCGAGTTGAAGGCGACCGTGCTGGCGGTGGTCACCAAGACCGACCTGGTCGACAAGCGTCGCCTGGCGGAGCAGCTGCTCGCGGTGAGCCAGATGGGGGAGTTCGCCGAGATCGTGCCGGTGAGCGCGGTCTCCGGGCACCAGGTGGACACGCTGGTCGACGTGATGACCAGCTACCTGCCGCCGTCACCGCAGCTCTACCCGGACGACATGCTCACCGACGATCCCGAGCAGGTGCTGGTCGCGGAGCTGATCCGCGAGGCCGCCCTGGAGGGGGTCCGTGACGAGCTGCCACACTCCATCGCCGTGGTGGTGGAGGAGATGATCCCCGAGGGCCAGGTCATGAAGATCTACGCCGACCTGTACGTGGAACGGCCCAGTCAGAAGGCCATCGTTCTCGGTCACAAGGCGAGCCGGCTCAAGGAGGTCGGCACCACCGCCCGCCGGCAGATCGAGGAGTTGCTCGGCGGTCGGGTCTACCTGGACCTGCACGTGCGTGTCGCGAAGGACTGGCAGCGCGACCCGAAGCAGCTGCGCAAGCTGGGCTTCTGACCGACCCCACCGGTCCGGCCAGGCATTCCGGTCGGACCGGGGCGCGATGATCGTCTTCGGTCGGGCTGAGGGGCAATGTCACGTTTGATCGGGGTGCCGACCGTTTGGCGCGGCGGCCGCGAAGGGTAGGGGAGGTACGCCCGGCGTCCCCGACCAGATGCAGGCTGATGCGCAACAGATACCTCGATCTGCTCCGTTTCCTCGCCATCGTCCGGGTGGTCGTCTACCACGTCACCGGGTGGGCGACCCTCACTCTCGTCTTCCCGGCCATGTCCGTGATGTTCGCGCTGGCCGGCTCGTTGATGGCCGCCTCGTTGACCCGCTCCGGACCGGCGGCGGTCGGCCGCCGGCTGCGCCGGTTGCTGCCGTCGCTGTGGGTGTTGGCGGTGATCTTCGTACCGGCCATGCTGATCACCGGGCTGCCGCTGTCGCCCCGGCTGCTGCTGTGGCTGTTCCCGATCGCCGATCCACCGGCGAACCACTGGGGCGCCCTGGCGCTGAGCGTCATCTGGTACCTGCGCGACTACCTCTGGTTCGTGCTCGCCTCACCGGTCGCGTTCTGGCTGTTCCGGCGCGCCCCGCTGCCCACTCTGCTCGCCCCGTACCTCCTGCTGGTGACGATCGAGGCGGGGATCTACCCGGCGCCGCCGGTGCTGCGCGAGTTCGGGCTCTACTTCGGCGCGTGGCTGCTCGGCTTCGCCTACCACGCCGGGATGCTGCGCCGCCTGGCCGGCCGGCTGGTCTACCCGCTGGCGCTGACGCTCGCGGTGGGCGGCGGGGCCTGGATCGTCGCGCATCCGGGCCCACGGGGGTACGACCTCAACGACAACCACCTCGGCAACGCCCTCTGGTCCGCCGCGTTCGTCCTGATCGTGCTGGGTCGGGCGCCGGCGGGGATCGCCTGGCTGGGCCGTAGCCGGCTGGCCGACCGGGCGGTGACCGTGGTCAACCGGCGGGCGCTCACCGTCTACCTCTGGCACATGCCGTTCGTGGTGGCGCTCACCCCGCTGGTGGACGTGGTCGGCTGGTCCCACCAGGACCCGCTGGGACTGGCCGTCCGGGTGCTGCTGGTCTTCGCGCTGGTGGGGCTGGTCACCCTGGCCGTCGGCTGGGTCGAGGACATCGCCGCCCGCCGACCGCCGGAGCTGGTGCCCGGCCGCCGGTCGCGTCCCGCCGACCCGGCGGTCCGGTCCGGAGCCGGGCCGGCCGGGGAGACCACCGGACGAGCGGTGGTGCCGGCCCAGCGGGTGGCCGGGGACGCGGCCACCGCCGAGGTCAGCGCTCGCTGATCGTGACGTTGCCGCTGCCGGCCGAACCGTCGAGCACCAGGGACGCGGCCGGGTTGTCGGCGACGGTGATCCGCTCGTCACCGGATCCGGCGTTGGAGCGGACCCGGTAGCTGCCCGCCGGCACCAGCAGGGTGACGTCCCCGCTGGAGGCGTGCGCGCGGGCCGAGGCGGGCGTCTCCAGCTCGACGATGACATTGCCGGAGCTGGCCTCGGCGTCGACCGTGCCACCCAGTCGACGTGCGGTGATGTCCCCGGACGTGGCATGCAGCCGTACGGCCGCGCTGGTCTCGCTCACGTCGATGTTGCCGGAAC
Source organism: Micromonospora sp. NPDC005087 (assembly GCF_042872965.1). Taxonomy (NCBI): domain Bacteria; kingdom Bacillati; phylum Actinomycetota; class Actinomycetes; order Micromonosporales; family Micromonosporaceae; genus Micromonospora; species Micromonospora sp. NPDC005087. The sequence goes on from NZ_JBIALB010000003.1 coordinate 77,208, forward strand.
GGGTCTCCACCCCGAGCGCGCCGGAGGCGTCGGCGACCCGTACGTCGCCCGAGCCCAGCCGCAGTTCCACCGTGCCGACCCGGCTCAGCTCGACGTTGCCGGAGCCGACCTCGCCCTGCACGGCCACACCCTCCGGCACGGTCACCTCGTAGGAGATGCTGCACCGCGAGCCGCAGTCGGTGTCCAGCACCAGCTCGCTGCCCTCGATCTCGTACCTTGCGTTGTCCGGTTCGCCGCCCTGGTAGCGCACCACCCGCTTGATCCGCGCCTGCCCGGCCGGGCCGGTGCCCCGGACCACCACATCGCCAGAGCCCCCCTGCACCCGGATCGTGGCGATCTTCACCGTCTCGGTGTTGTCATAGTCGAGCCGGCGGAAGGACAGGTTGTCGCACCCGGCGAGCAGGATGAGGGCGGTGGTCAGCCCCAGCGCGATGGGGGCGGCGGCGCGACGGCGGAGGTCGGCGGTGGTCTGGTGCATTGCCATGGCGAGCACGCTACGGCCGGTCATCGGCCCGACGCATCGGGGTTCCTCCGCGCATCCACCCCGAGCCGACCCTGATTTCACACCCCGAGGGAGAATGGTCCGATGGCCGGGTACCGCCGACAGCTCTACCGCGACGACGCGGTGGTGCTGCGCGTGCAGAAGCTCGGCGAGTCCGACCGGATCATCACCCTGCTGACCCGCCGGCACGGCCGGCTGCGCGCGGTCGCCCGGGGGATCCGTCGCACCACCAGCAAGTTCGGTGCCCGGCTGGAGCCGTTCGGCCACGTCGATCTTCAGCTCGCCGGCGACCCGAAGGGCAACCTGGGCAGCTCGCTGCACACCGTCAGCCAGGTCGAGGGCATCGACCTGTACGGCAAGCGGTTCCTCGGGGACTATCCCCGCTACACGGCGGCCAGCGCGATCGCCGAGACCGCCGAGCGGCTGACCCCGGTGGAGCGGGAGCCGTCGCTGCGCCTGTTCCAGCTCACCGTGGGCGCGTTGAAGGCGCTGTCCCGGGGCGAGCACGCCACCACCCTGGTGCTCGACGCGTACCTGCTGCGCGGGATGGCCCTCGCGGGCTGGGCGCCGGCGCTGATCGCGTGCGCGGTCTGCGGCACACCGGGGCGGCACCGGGCGTTCTCCGTGCCGGCCGGCGGCGCGGTGTGCCCGGATTGCCGGCCGCCCGGCGCGGCCCATCCCGCGCCGGCCACCATCGACCTGATGTCCGCGCTGACCACCGGCGACTGGGTGATCGCCGACGCCACCGAGGCCGGCGTGCGCCGGGAGTGCAGTGGGCTGGTGGCGGCTCACCTGCAGTGGCACCTGGAACGCGCGCTACGCTCGCTGCCGCTGGTCGACCGGGGTCCCTCGGCGGCCGGCGCGGTCCCGCCGCCGGGCGGCGCGGGGGCCGCGACGCTCCGGCCGCACGGCGACGTGGTGGCCGGGGCGGACGGTGCGAACAGGGAGAGAGCCGAGTGATCCGATCGATGAGGGCCGGCCGGCGTGAGCCGGTGCCGCCGACACCGCACCCGTCGGGCGCCCGGCCGCCGGCGCTGCCGACCGAGGCGGTGCCGAAGCACGTCGCCGTGGTGATGGACGGCAACGGCCGGTGGGCCAAGGAGCGTGGGCTGCCCCGCACCAAGGGTCACGAGGCGGGGGAGCACAGCCTCTTCGACACCATCGAGGGCGCCATCGAGATGGGCATTCCCTACCTGTCGGCGTACGCGTTCTCCACGGAGAACTGGCGGCGCTCGCCGGACGAGGTCCGGTTCCTGATGGGGTTCAACCGGGACGTCATCCGCCGCCGCCGCGACCAGATGGTCGATCTCGGCGTCCGGGTGGTCTGGTCGGGCCGGCCCGGGCGGTTGTGGAAGAGCGTCATCTCCGAGTTGCAGACCGCCGAGGAGATGTCCCGCGGCAACTCGACGCTGACCCTGCAGTTCTGCGTCAACTACGGCGGGCAGGCGGAGATCGGCGACGCCGCCGCCGCGATCGCCCGCGACGTCGCGGCCGGCCGACTGGATCCGGCGAAGGTCACCGAGAAGACCGTGGCGAAGTACCTCTACCACCCGGAGATCCCGGAGGTGGACCTGTTCCTGCGCCCCTCCGGGGAGGAGCGCATCTCCAACTTCCTGCTCTGGCAGACCGCGTACGCCGAGCTGGTCTTCCTGGACACGCTCTGGCCGGACTTCGACCGCCGTCACCTCTGGTACGCGTGCGAGCTGTACGCCCAGCGTGACCGGCGGTTCGGCGGCGCGCTGCCCAACCCGGTCGCCCCGGTGGGCTGAGCCCAGGCTTACCGGCACGTCACGCTGGGTACCACTGCTGTCAGGAGCCACTGACGGAGGTGAACCCACATGATCCAGAAGCGCATCGCACAGTGGGCGGTGATGGCGATCGCGGTGCCGTTGGCCGCGGCTGGCGCCCGCCGACTCAGCCACACCCTGGAGGCCCGGCGTGGTCCCTCCGGGGCGACCCGGCTGCTGACAAAGGGCGCGGACTTCATGCGCCCCCAGAAGGCCAAGCGCCGCCGATTCTGGTAAGCCCGAACCACCCGGTGCCGCTCCCACATCCGTGCGAGCGGCACCGCCGCATCTCCACCTCGGCCCGCCCTCCCCCATGGTGGGGGCGGGGGGTGTGGTGGTTTTGGAGTTGTGGCGGGTGCGGGCGGGTAGGGTCCGAGAGTGGTGGGGTTGCGGCGGTCGGGGGTGGGATGTGCGGGATCTCCGGTACAAGATGATCATGGCGTTGAACGCGGCCGATCTGGGTGACCCGATCTGCGAGCAGGTGGCCGAGATCTGCGCGGAGATCGCCGAGCAGCACTGCGCCGAGTTCGGCCACACTCCGCAGCTGCGTACCGGCGAGATCGCCGAGCTGGCCACCGGGGACCCGGCCCTGACCTGGGCGCCGTCGTCCGCCGACACCGGGCAGCGTGCCTGGTGACCGCGTCCGCCCCAGCGGTCGACGTACGCCGGGCCGAGGACCGCTTCGCCACCCGGATCTCCTGGCTGGACTCCAAGCACTCCTTCTCGTTCTCCCGGCACTACGACCCGGCCAACACCCACCATGGGCTGCTGCTGGTCAACAACGACGACGTGGTCCGCCCGGGCGCCGGCTTCGAGACCCACCCGCATCAGGACATGGAGATCGTCACCTGGGTGCTGCGTGGTTCCCTCGTGCACCAGGACTCCACCGGGCACTCCGGGGTGATCTACCCGGGGCTGGCCCAGCGGATGAGCGCCGGCACCGGCATCCTGCATTCGGAGAAGAACGACGCCTGGCGGCTCAACAACCAGGAGCCGCACAGCGACCCGGTGCACTTCGTGCAGATGTGGGTGCTCCCCGACGAGGAGGGCGTCGACCCCGGCTACGAGCAGCTGGAGATCGAGGACGAGCTGCTGCGCGGCGGCCTCGTGCCGGTCGCCTCCGGAATGGAACGCTACGACGGGGCATCCGCGATCCGGATCCGCAACCGGTACGCCACCCTGCACGCCGCCCGACTCGCCCCCGGCGACGAGGTCACCCTCCCGGACGCGCCCTTCGTGCACCTGTACGTGCCCAACGGCACGGTGAACCTGGAGGGCAGCGGCCCGCTCGACACCGGTGACGCGGCCCGGCTCACGATGACCGGCGGCCGTCGGGTCACCGCCGACGAGCCGGCCGAGATCCTCGTCTGGGAGATGCACGCCACCATCGCCTGACCCCGCACTCGACGTCGGGAGAGGGGCCAGGCGGCGGGCCGTCAGGCCGGGGACTCGGTGCGGTCTCCCGCCCAGGTGGTGTGGAACGAGCCCTCGCGGTCGACGCGCTGGTAGGTGTGCGCGCCGAAGTTGTCCCGCAGACCCTGGATCAGCGCGGCCGGCAGGCGCTCGGCGCGCAGCGCGTCGAAGTACGCCAGCGACGACGAGAACGCCGGCGTCGGCACCCCGGCCCGGACCGCGTCGGCCACCACCCGCCGCCAGCTCGGCACGCCGGCCGCGACCGCGTCGGCGAAGTACGGCGCCACCAGCAGCGTGGGCAGGTCGGGCTGCTTGTCGTACGCCTCACGGATCCGGTTCAGGAAGCGGGCGCGGATGATGCAGCCGCCCCGCCAGATGGTCGCCGTGCCTCCGAGGTCGATGTCCCAGTCGTACTCCTGGCTCCCGGCGCGGATGTGGTCGAAGCCCTGCGCGTACGCGACGATCTTCGAGGCGAGCAGCGCGCGCCGGACGTCCTCGATGAACGCCTCCCGGTCGGCCACCTGCCACCTCTCGCCGGCGTCCGGGAACGCCCGATGGGCCGCATCGCGCTGGTCGACGTGCCCGGAGAGCGAGCGGGCGAAGGTCGCCTCGGCGATCCCGGTGATCGGCACGCCCAGGTCCAGCGCGCTCTGCACCGTCCACCGCCCGGTGCCCTTCTGCTCGGCCCGGTCCTGCACCACGTCCACGAAGGGCTGGCCGGTGGCGGCGTCGCGGTGCGCCAGCACGTCGGCGGTGATCTCGATGAGGAAGGACTCCAGCTCGCCGCTGTTCCAGTCACGGAAGATCTCCGCGATCTCCGCCGGCTCCGCGCCCAGGCCAGCCCGGAGCAGGTCGTACGCCTCGGCGATGAGCTGCATGTCGGCGTACTCGATGCCGTTGTGCACCATCTTGACGAAGTGCCCGGCGCCATCCGGCCCGACGTGCATGCAGCACGGCACCCCGTCCACGTGGGCGGAGATCTTCTCGAACATCGGGCCGAGCTTGGCGTACGACTCGACCGAACCGCCCGGCATGATGCTCGGCCCGAGCAGCGCGCCCTCCTCGCCGCCGGAGACGCCGGTGCCCACGAAGTGCAGCCCGGACCCGCGCAACGCCTCCTCGCGGCGGCGGGTGTCGGCGAAGTGGGCGTTGCCGCAGTCGACGACGATGTCGCCCTCCTCCAGCAGGGGCACCAGCTCGTCGATCACCGCGTCGGTGGGGGCGCCCGCCTTGACCATCACGATCACCGCGCGGGGCCGTTCCAGCGACGCCACGAAGTCGGCCATCGACTCGCCGGCCGCGAACGTGCCCTCGTCGCCGTGCTCGGCGACCAGGCTGCGGGTGCGCTCCGGCGAACGGTTGTGCACCGCCACGGTGAAGCCGTTGCGGGCCAGGTTGCGGGCCAGGTTGCGGCCCATCACCGCCAGCCCCGTCACGCCGATCTGCGCCGTCGCCTGCTCAGCCATCCGTGCCGCCACCTCTCACCGTCGTACTGCCGTGCTGCGACCGTATCGCGGTGCGCGGCGGAGCGGGCCGCCTCGTCGACAGCCAGTCACCGGCCGGTGGCGCTCGGCCCCGGACCAGCCGATTCTCCACGCGGTCACCGTCGTGTTGAGCGCGTCGGCCAGCAGGCCGCCGATGCTGTCGGGGAAAACGGATGCGCCGGTGCCCGCCCACGGGATAGCGTGCGGGCATGCGTAACTGACGCCCCATTTCCGAGCCGGCCCGCCGCCCCGCGCCGCGGTCCGAGCGCTCCCGGGCGTCCCGCATCCCCACCCGCCGTGCGGCGGTGCTGGCCCTGCCCGACCCCGGTGAGCAGTCCCTTCCCTCTCGACCGTCGCGGTGCGACGGTCACCAGCCGAGCCGACCGACCGCGGAACGCGGGAACGGGTCGGCACGAAGGAGGCCCGGATGCCTGCCAGGCGCAACCCGAAGAAGAAGTCGTCCCGTACTCCCGCACTGACGCGGCCCGGCACCGAGCCGGCGGCCGGCCGCGGCCCGCTTCCGGCCGTGTCGACCCGGTCCGACCTGCCGGCCCTGCCGGTCAAGTCGGCCCTGCCGGCGATACCGGTCGAGCCGGCCCGGCCGGTCGGGGTGCCACCGGCCGTCGAGGTGCCGGCGGCGATCGACGTGCCCGTGGTGGTCGACGTGCCGGCGGCGCTGGACGTTCCCCCGGTGGTCGACGCGTCGTCGGTGGCCGGGCGGTCGGCGGCGCCCAAGGCCGGCCCGCCGCTGCCCGGGGCGGCCCGCTCCGCCGGTGGCAAGAGCCAGCGAGCCGGTCAACCTCGCCGCTACGCCTTCCGCCGCAGCTGACCGGCCCCGCCCCGCGAGAATCGCGGTTGCCGCCTCCGCCGCAGCGGGGGCGGCAACCGCAGGATCGTGGGGGAGCCTCAGCCCAGCAGGGGGCGGAAGGTGCCGAGCAGCACGCTCACCGTCAGGGCCGCGCCGGCCAGCGCGACCGCTCCGGCGATGAGCAGTCCGTCGGCGAGGCCGAAGGGCTGACGGCGGGCCACGGTGCGGGGGGTGCCGGCGTCGAAACCGCGGGCGTCCATCGCCACGGCCAGTCGGGTGCCCCGACGGATCGCCCCGACCAGCAGCGCGAACCCGGTCGAGGCGAACAGCCGCAGCTTCGCCGCCGGGTTACGTCCGGCGTCGACGCCCCGCGCCCGCCGGGCCATGCTGATCATCTGCCACTCCTGACCGAGCAGCGGCACCAGCCGGAACGCTGCCAGTGCCCCGATGGCGAACCGGGCCGGCGCCTTCGCGTTCTGGATCAGCGCGTCCGCCAGGTCGGTGGGGTCGGTGGTGGCGAAGACGATGACGCCGGGCAGTGCGACCGCGAGCACCCGCAGGATCAGGCCGAGCGCGGTGAGCAGCACTCCGGTGGTCACCAGCACCGGCCCCGCGTCCAGCAGGACCCGACCGGACCGGTCGGAGGCGAAGAGCACCAGGGTGACCAGGATGCCGACGGCGCTGACCAGCAGCGGCCAGGCCCGCCGGGCCAGCACCCCGTAACGGATGCCGAACAGCGGCAGCACGGCGAGTTCGACGGCGATGGCGATCGCCGGGGCCACCGGGTCCAGGGTGGCCAGCAGGGTGAACGAGAAGACCAGCGCGGCGGCGACCTTCGCCACCGGGTTACGGCGGGCCAGCGGCGCACCGGGCGCGGCGACCGGCTCGATGCTGATCATCGAGCGGCCGGTCACGATCGCTCCAGGGTGACGGTGCGGTCGGCGAGCGCGGCGACGAAGTCCGGGTCGTGGGTCACGGTGACCACGCCGTGCCCGGCGTCGCGGAGATCGGCGAAGAGATCGACCAGCTCCCGCCAGGTCCGCCGGTCCTGACCGAAGGTGGGTTCGTCGCAGATCAGCAGGCGGGGCGCGGTGGCCAGGGCGGTCGCCACGCTCAGCCGCCGGGCCTCCCCACCGGAGAGGGTGTACGGGTTGGCCGCGGCGAGCCGGGTCAGCCGCAGCCGGTCCAGCAGCCCCGCCACGGTCTCCTTGACGGCCGCCTCGGGCTGGCCGGTCCGGCGCGGGCCGAGCGCCAGCTCGTCGAAGACGGTGCTGGTGACGAACTGGTGCTCAGGGTCCTGGAACACCGACCCGATCCGTCGCGCCAGCGCGGGCGCCCGCCACCGGTGCGGGGCGGTGCGGTGGTCCGGCCCGGCCAGTTCGGCGGACGCGGTGACTCGGCCGGCACCCGGCCGGAGCAGCCCACCGAGCAGCAGCGCGAGAGTCGACTTGCCGGCCCCGTTCGGCCCGCGCACAGCGAGCGCCTCGCCGGCGCGTACCGCCAGGTCGGTGGGGGCCAGCCGGGGTGGCAGGCCGAGCCGGTCGGCGGTGAGCAGCAGCTCGCCGGGGGCGGCGGTCGCCCGCCGGATGGCCACGGGATGACCCGGCACCCAGACGCCCTCGGCGGCGAGGGCGGCGCCGTGCGCGGCGAAGACCGCCGCGGGCGGGCCGTCCGCGCGGACCCCGCCGCCGGGCTCCAGGACGACCACCCGGTCGACCAGCGGAAGCGCCTCGGCGACCCGGTGCTCGACCAGGACCAGCGTGGTGTCGGCGTCCAGCGCGCCGGCCACCGCCCGCCGGACGAGGTCTGCCCCGGCCGGGTCGAGGTTGGCGGTCGGTTCGTCGAGCAGCAGCAGGCCGGGGCGCAGGGCCAGCGCACCGGCGAGGGCGAGGCGTTGCTGCTCGCCGCCGGAGAGCGCGGCGGTGGGCCGGTCCCGGTCGTACGGGAAGCCGACCCGGCGCAGCGCCTCGTCCACCCGGGGCCAGATCGCGTCCGTCGGCACCCCCCGGTTCTCCAGCCCGAAGGCGACGTCGTCGCCGCTACGGGCCATCACCAGCTGGGTCTCCGGGTCCTGGAAGACGATGCCGACCCGTTCCCGACCCTTGCGCGGGTCGAGCCTATCGATCTCGACGGTGCCCTCCTGCTCGCCGGAGTCCTCCGGCAGCAGCCCGGCCAGCGCGCTGAGCAGCGTGCTCTTGCCGGCCCCCGACGGGCCGAGCAACAACACCCGCTCCCCAGCCTCGACCCGCAGGTCCACACCGCGTACGGCCCACGCGAGCCGCCCGGCGTGCCGCCACCCGAACCCCCGTAGCTGGACCCCGCTCACCACACCCCCCTTCCCCCGCCCGGGCCGCTCTCACGTCGTTGATCAAGAGGTTTACGTCAGTTCGCCGCCCCTTGTTGACGCAAACCTCTTGATCAACGGGGAAGACGTGGGGGTCAGATGGCGGCGCGGTCGCGGGCGACCGGGAAGCGGTCCAGGACGCCGGTGTCTGCCATCGCGCGGGTGAGGACCCAACCGCCGACGCCGGCGATCACGGTGGCGCTGACGATGGTGAGCAGCGCGTACGGGATGCGGTAGTCGACCAGCTCGTACTCGGCGTTCCAGACGAAGAAGTCGAACAGCGCGGCGCTGAGCCCGGTCAGCGCGCCGGCCAGCGCCGCGGTCGGCAGCCGGAACGAGCGGTACCGGAAGGCCGCGAAGGCCAACTCGGCGCCGAGGCCCTGCACGATGCCCTGCGGGATCACCGTGCCGGCCCACTGGCTGCCCAGCAGCGCGGAGAGGACCGCGGCGACCGTCTCGCAGTAGAGCGCGGCGCCGGGCTTGCGGATGACCAGGCCGCCCACCACGGCCGGCATCAGCCAGACGCCGTAGATCAGCGTCTGTGCCGGCGGGAAGAAGGCGAACGCCCCCTCGGTGGCGCTCCAGACCAGGCCCCAGGCCCAGAAGATGACGCCGAAGGCGACCGCGATCACCGAGGCGACCACGATGTCGATGGTGCGCCAGCGGTTGGTGTCGCTGTGGTTCATGTGAATGCTCCCAGTTCTGACTGCGAACCAGGAGAAGACGCACGCCGCGCGCCCGGTGGCACCGGACGGCGGCGCGGCTGGAGGTCGACCGAACTCCCTGCGCTGGCATTACCCAGATCAGGTTCGAGGGTCTGCGGGCGTGCCCGCACTCTCAGCGCTGTGCGCTCCCCTGTCGGATGTGAAGTTGTCTCGCTGACGCTAGCACCGACCAGGGGTACCGGCCCAGCAGGGCGTCCCGCCGCAGGGTCCGGTTCAGGAGACTTCGGCTGGGTAGGCTGACGATCATGCGGGTTGACGCACGGGGTCTCAGGTTCGACGTACGCGCCGGTGGTCCGCCGGACGGCGCGCCCGTCCTGCTTTTGCACGGCTTCCCCCAGCACTCCGGCGAGTGGGACGAGGCCGCGACGGCGCTGCACACAGCCGGGCTGCGCACGTACGCGCTGGACCAGCGGGGCTACTCGCCGGGCGCCCGGCCGGCGGCGGTCCCGGACTACCGGATCCCCGAACTGGTCGCCGACGCGGTGGCGGTGCTGGACGCGCTCGGGCTGGACGCCGTCCACCTGGTCGGCCACGACTGGGGTGCGATCGTGGCCTGGGCGCTGGCCGCCCGGCACCCCGAGCGGGTCCGTACGTTGACCGCGGTGTCCGTGCCACATCCGGCAGCCATGGCGCACGCGCTCGCCACCGACGGCCAGCAGAAGGCGCGCTCGTCGTACATCGCGTTGTTCCGTAAGCCGGGCAAGGCGGAGAAGGTGCTGCTGGCGTGGAACGCCACCGCACTGCGCAAGTTGCTCACCGGGGTGGGCGACGCGTCCCGGGTGGACCACTACGCCGACCCGATGCGCGAGCCGGGCGCGCTCACCGCGGCGCTGAACTGGTACCGGGCGATGTCCCGCGCCGACCTGGCCGGCGTCGGCCCGGTCGCGGTGCCCACCACGTACGTGTGGAGCGACCGGGACATCGCCATCGGCCGGACCGCCGCCGAGGCGTGCGCCGCCAACGTCACCGGGGACTACCGCTTCGTCGAGCTGCCCGGCGTGAGCCACTGGATCCCGGACGCCGCGCCGGGCCCGCTGGCCGAGGCGATCCTGGCCCGAACCAGCGGAACGGCCTGAGCCATGGCGGTCGGGAGGCACACCGTGACGATGGACGCCGGCGGGCCGGGGACCCGGCGCTCGATCGCCGCGCAACTGCGCATGCTGGGCGTACGCCCCGGCGGGACGCTGCTGGTGCACGCCGGGCTGCGTCAGCTGGGTTTCGTCTGCGGTGGTCCGCAGGCGCTGGTGCTCGCCCTGCGCGACGCGCTCGGCCCGGACGGCACGATCGTGGTGCCCACCCACACCCCGGACAACAGCGACCCCGCGCAGTGGCGCGACCCGCCGGTGCCGGTGGACTGGTGGCCGCTGATCCGCGCCGAGATGCCCGGATTCGATCCGGCGGTCACCCCGAGCCGATTCATGGGCGTGTTCGCCGAGACGGTCCGCGGCTGGCCCGGAGCGCTGCGCAGCTCCCATCCCCACGTGTCGTTCGCCGCCCTCGGCCCGGCCGCCGAACAGGTGGTCGCCGGGCACACCCGGGCCGACATGCTCGGTGAGGGCTCCCCACTGGCCCGGCTCTACGACCTCGACGCCCACGTGCTGCTGCTCGGTGTGGACCACGCGGTGAACACCTCGCTGCACCTGGCCGAGTACCGCCGTCCGGCCCCACCCCACGAGCAGTTGGGCGCGGCGGTACGCACCGCCGACGGTGGCCGCGAATGGGTGTGGTGGCAGGACGTACGGCTCGACGAGACCGACTTCGACGCGTTGGGCCGGGACCTGGAGGCGACCGGGGCGGTCCGTACCGGACGGGTCGGCACCGGGACCGGGAGGTTGATGCGCCAGCGGGCGGCGGTCGACTTCGCAGTGCAATGGCTCGCCAGCAACCGGACGACGGAGGACGCATGACGGTGAGTGCCGAGGACTACCTGGCCGTGGTGACCGAGACGATCGGCCGGGTGGCCGCGAGTCAGCGGGCGGCGGTGGGGCGGGCCGCCGACCTGATCGCCGACGCGGTGCGCGCTGACGGGGTGGTGCACGCCTTCGGCACCGGGCACTCCGAGGCGTTGGCGATGGAGATCGCCGGCCGGGCGGGCGGTCTGGTGCCGACCAACCGGATCGCGCTGCGCGACCTGGTGCTGCTCGGCGGCGAACCGGCCGACCGGCTCGGCCCGTTGCTGGAGCGGGACCCGGCGGTGGCGCACCGGCTCTACGAGCTGGCCCCGGTGCGACCCACCGACGTCTTCGTGCTCGCGTCGAACTCCGGGGTCAACGGCGCGATGGTGGAGTTCGCCACGCTGGTCAAGCAGCATGGCCACGGACTGGTGGCGATCACCTCCGCACAGCACTCCGGCCGGATGACCTCCCGCCACCCGTCCGGGCGCAAGCTGGCGGACCTCGCCGACGTGGTGCTCGACAACGGCGCGCCGTACGGCGACGCGACGCTGCCGCTGCCCGGCGGTGGCGCGGTGGGCGCGGTCTCCTCGATCACGGCGGCGCTGCTGGCCCAGCAGGTCACCGTGGAGGTGGTGGCCAGGTTGCTGGCGGCGGGGGAGCGGCCCCCGGTCTACCTGTCGGCGAACATCCCGGACGGCGACGCCCACAACACGGCGCTGGAGGCGCGGTACGCGGGCCGCATCCGGCGCGGCTCCTGAGGCTCGTCCGGGAGGGGCCGGTGCCCCGGCGGCGGTCGGGGTGTCGTGAACCTGTTTCGCGCTCGACCGGGTGGGGCACTTGCCTTGCTGGCGGCGGCCCGTACCGCCGGCAGTACCGTCGCACCGGAGGTAGCGCGTGTCCAAGGAGACCGAGAAGCAGCGTTGGCAGCGCAATTTCGCCGACCTGTTGCAGGAGTTGCGGGTCGCCCAGACCGGCGTGCAGATCCTCTTCGCCTTCCTGCTCACCCTGCCGTTCAGCAACGGGTTCGGTCGCACGACCGAGTTCCAGCGGGACGTCTACATCGTCGCGCTGCTCGCCGCGGCCGCCGCCACGGCGCTGATCATCTCGCCGGTGGCGTTCCACCGGGCGCTGTTCCGGCAGGGGCGTAAGCCGGAGCTGGTCCGGTTCGCGCACCGGATGGCCAGCGGCGGCCTCGCCTTCATGCTGATCTCCATGGTCAGCGCGGTGCTGCTGATCACCGACTTCGTGCTGGACCGGCCGATCGCGTTCGTGCTCAGCGCGCTGACCGCGCTCTGGTTCCTCACGTTCTGGGTGGCCCTGCCGTTCTCCCGGCGCAGCTGGGGGGACGACGACATCGACGACGACGATGACGACCCGCGCACCCTCGCCAGCTGAGGCCGGGGCCAGGTATCGAACTCGATCTTCACGGACCGCTACCCCTGAGTAACACCCGGGGGTAGCGTGACGGTAGTCGCGCACGTCGACGCAGCCGCACCGAGGTTCGAGGGGGCAGCCGTGACCACGACGCAGAACGGCCGACCGGCAGCGGACGGCCCCGATCCCGGCACCGCTCCGAACACCGCCGGCGCCGCAGCGCCGTTGCCGAAGGAGGCGGGGCAGGTCTCCGAGAAGGAGGCCCGGCAGGTCGCCGAGGCGGCTCGCGAGTCCGCGTGGGACCGGCCCAGCTTCGGTAAGGAGCTGTTCCTCGGCCGGTTCCGGCTCGACCTGATCGACCCGTGGCCGCGGTCCGACCCGGACGACGTGGCCCGCGCCGACGAGTTCCTCGGCCGGTTCCGCGCCTTCCTTGCCTCTGAAGTGGACGGCGCGGCCATCGAGCGCGACGCGTCCATTCCGGACGCGGTGTTCCACGGGCTGGCCGACCTCGGCGCGTTCGGCATGAAGATCGACCGCGGGTACGGCGGTCTCGGGCTGAGCAACCTGCACTACTGCCGAGCGCTGATGCTGGCCGGCTCGGTCGGCCCGGCGATCGGCGCGCTGCTCTCGGCGCACCAGTCGATCGGGGTGCCGCAGCCGCTGAAGATGTTCGGCACCGCCGAGCAGAAGCAGCGCTTCCTGCCCCGGCTCGCCGCCGGCGAGGTGTCCGCGTTCCTGCTCACCGAACCGGACGTCGGCTCCGACCCGGCCCGCCTGGCCACCACCGCCGAGCCGACCGAGGACGGCACCGGCTACCGGCTCAACGGCGTGAAGCTCTGGGCCACCAACGGCATCGTCGCCACCCTGCTGGTGGTGATGGCCCGGGTGCCGGCCACCGAGGGGCGGCGCGGCGGGATCACCGCGTTCGTGGTGGACGGCGACAGCGCGGGCATCACCGTGGAGCGGCGCAACGAGTTCATCGGCCTGCGCGGCCTGGAAAACAGCCTCACCCGGTTCCACGACGTGTTCGTGCCCGCCGAGAACGTGATCGGCGGCGAGGGCAAGGGGTTGAAGATCGCCCTGACCACGCTGAACACCGGCCGGCTGTCACTGCCGGCGATGTGCGTGGGCGCAGGCAAGTGGGCGCTGAACGTGGCCCGGGAGTGGTCCGCCGACCGGGTCCAGTGGGGCCGACCGGTCGGCGAGCACGAGGCGGTCGCCCAGAAGCTCGCCTTCATCGCCGCCACCACGTACGCCATGGAGACCATGCTCGACCTCTGCTGCCTGCTCGCCGACGACGACCGCAACGACATCCGGATCGAGGCCGCGCTCGTCAAGCTGTACGCCAGCGAGATGGCCTGGAAGATCGCCGACGAGCTGATCCAGATCCGGGGCGGCCGGGGGTACGAGACGGCCGACTCGCTGGCCGCCCGCGGCGAACGACCGGCCGCGGTCGAGCAGATGCTGCGCGACCTGCGGATCAACCGGATCTTCGAGGGCTCCACTGAGATCATGCATCTGCTGATCGCCCGGGAGGCGGTCGACGCACACCTGTCGGTGGCCGGCGACATCATCGACCCGGACGCGGGGTGGGGCCGCAAGGCCCGTGCCGGGGCCCGGGCCGGGGCCTTCTACGCGAGGTGGCTGCCCACCCTGGCCGTCGGCCGCGGGCAGAGCCCGTCGGCGTACGCCGAGTTCGGGCCGCTGGCCGCGCACCTGCGTCAGGTGGAGCGCTCGTCGCGCAAGCTGGCCCGGTCGACGTTCTACGCGATGTCCCGCTGGCAGGGAAAGATGGAGCGCAAGCAGGCGTTCCTCGGCCGGGTGGTGGACATCGGCGCGGAGCTGTTCGCGATGTCCGCGGTCTGCGTCCGGGCGTCCGCCGAGAGGGACAGCCGGCCGGAGAACGTCGAGCTGGCCGACCTGTTCTGCCGGCAGGCCCGGGTCCGGGTGGACGCGCTGTTCGCCGCCCTGTGGGACAACACCGACTCGGTCGACACCGCCGCCGCGAAGCGCATCCTCGACGGCCGCTACGCGGCCTTGGAGGAGGGCGTCATCACCCCGTCCGACGAGCTGCCCTGGGTGGCCCGCTGGGCACCCGGTCCGTCCGCCGCCGACGACGTCCGCCGCCGTATCCCGCCGAAGCCGTGACCGGTGCCGCCCGGCGCGTCGCCGTGCCGGGCGGTCAGCGGGCGACCGCCCAGGCCAGCACCGCCGCCAGGATCAGGCCGTTGAGCACCGCCAGACCCAGGTACGCCGCGGGCGGGATCTTCCTGCCCCGTCGGACGAAGGAGACCAGGACCGCGGCGTAGCCGAGCAGCAGGACGGCGATGACGACCAGGAAGTAGAACACGCCGACGACCTTAGCGGGCCGCTCGGCTCCTGGCGCGCAGGCCGAGCTGCCGCAACTCCAGCGCGGCCAGGGCGTCGACGGTGTCGTCGTCACCGCGCCGCCACGCCTCGGCCACGTCGGGCGCGATCCGGGTCAGCCGGCCCAGTGGCTGGGTGGCCAGCGCGCGCAGGGCGAGCAGGTCCCGGCCGGCCGGCCCCGCGGCCAGCTTCGTGGCCGAGGAGGCCCGGCGCATCCAGCGGACCCGCAGGGGCAGCCACCCGAACAGCACCAGCCCGAGCGGGAAGATCAGCACTGCGATGGCGAGGGCGAGGGCGAGCTGGTCGACCAGGTGCTGCTGGTCACGGCCGGCGTCGGCGAGCGACCGGGCGGCATCGGCGGCCCGCTGGAAGGGCGCGGTCAGCTCGTCGCCGACCAGCGGCACCCGGCCGACCTTGCTGCCGGCGTCGCCCAGGTTGTCGGCGAGCCCGGTGCCGGCGCCCTCCAGCTTCTGCCCGGGTACGGCGAGCTTCTGCACCAGGTCGTGCAGCCAGAGCGCGCCGCGGATCGCGACGTACACCCAGGCGACGACGAGCAGATCGGTGAGCAACTGGCGGGCGGCGGTGGGAAAGCGATCGGCGTAGATCTTCACGCCGGACAGCGTGCCACGAACAGCCCGGCACGACACTCGTCGTCCCGCCCACCACGTCCACGGACCCCACCTCGAAGCCGGTGCTGGTGATCCGTGGATGCGGCTGGTTCACCCGTCGAAGCGTCGTCCGCCGCCGGCGCGGGCGGCATTACCCAGCGCCTTTGCTCTGCTTCAACTGGCGCAACACTTTCGGCCGGCCGCTGTTGCGTGGGTAGAAGCAGAGCAAAGGGCGCGCGGAGGGTGCCCCGGGCCGGGAGGGCGTGCGGAGGGTGGCCGGGCCCGGGAGGGCGTGCGGAGGGTGGCCGGGGCGTTGGTCAGTGGGCGCAGGCCGGGCAGGTGCCGAAGATCTCCAGGGTGTGGCTGACGTCGGCGTAGCCGTGCTGGGCGGCGACCCGGTCAGCCCAGCTCTCCACTGCCGGGCCGGCCACCTCGACCGTGTTCCCGCAGGCTCGGCACACCAGGTGGTGGTGGTGCCCCTCGCTGCACCGGCGGTAGAGGTGCTCGCCGCCCGGCGGGCGCATCACGTCGATCTCGCCCGCGTCGGCCAGCCCCTGCAGTGTGCGGTAGACCGTGGTCAGGCCGACCCGCTCGCCGCGCTGCCGCAGCATCGCGTGCAGGTCCTGGGCGCTGTGAAAGCCTTCCATCTCGGCGAGCAGCGCGCTCACCGCCGAGCGCTGCCGGGTGTTGCGCACCGCGGCGCCACTCTCGCTCATCATCCCTCCCCGGCGTGGCTGACCGCGTCCGCCACGATGTGCGCGACGTGCTCGTCGACCAGGCTGTAGGCGATCTCCCGCCCACGGCGGGAACCCCGCACCACGCCCGCGCCGCGCAGCACCCGCAGGTGCTGGGAGACCAGCGGTTGCGCGGCCCCGAGCTTCTCCACCAGCTCGTGCACGCACCGCTCGCCGTCGGCGAGCTCACTGACGATGGCCAGCCGGATGGGCGCCGACAGGGCGCGAAGCAACTCGCTGGCCCCATCGAACCCCTCGTAGCCCGTCGCGCTGGTCACCCTGCAACGGTAACCAATATCGGCGACATCCCGCTGATCAGGTTCACCCCAGCACAACCTCGTGCGGTTCCGGCGCCGGCGCGGCGGCCGGCGCGGCCCGGCGGCGCAACGCCCGCCAGACCCCACCCGCCACGGCCACCACCAGGAACGAGGCGATCGCCAGCAGCACCACCGAGGCGCCCGGCGGCGTGTCCGCCGTGGCCGCCACCCACACGCCGGAGCCGGCGGCGAAGAAGCCGAGCGCCATCGCGGCGGTCATCGTGCTGCGGAACCCCCGGGTGACCTGTTGGGCGGTGGCCACCGGCACCACCATCAGCGCGCTGATCAGCAGCACCCCGACGGCCCGCATCGCGATGGTCACGGTGATCGCGGTGGTCACCGCGATGAGCAGGTTGAGCGTACGCACCGGCAGGCCGGACACCCGGGCGTACTCCTCGTCGTGGCAGACCGCGAAGAGCGCCGGCCGCAGCGCGATCATGGTGACGAGGATCGCCGCGCCGAGAACCGCGATGGTGATCAGGTCACTGGCCTGGATGGTGGTCAGCGACCCGAACAGGTAGGCGTTGAGGTTGGTGCTGGTCGCGTCGGAGAGCCCGACCAGCAGTACGCCACCGGCGATGCCGCCGTAGAAGAGCAGCGCCAGGGCCAGGTCGCCGGAGGTACGCCCGCGGGCGCGGACCAGCTCGATGGCGATCGCCCCGATGGTGGCCACGATCACCGCCACCAGCACCGGCGAGCGGTTGAGCAGCAGGCCGGCGCCAACGCCGGTCAACGCCACGTGCCCGACGCCGTCGCCGATCAACGCCAACCGGCGCTGCACCAGGTAGATGCCGAGCGCCGGCGCGGCCAGGCCGATCACCAGCGCGCCGATCAGGGCGCGCTGCATGTAGGGGTACTGGAAGAGTTCCATGCTCAGTTGCTCCACAGCCCGGCGGGCTCGTCGGGACCGTGCGGGTGCACATGGTCGTGGTCGGGCTCCGCGTGATGGCCGGCCGGGTCCGGCACCGCACCGTCGTGACAGATGCCGCCCTGGTGAACGACGACCGCCCGGCTGATCACCGGTCGCAGCGGGCCCAGCTCGTGGGCCACCAGCAGCACCGTCCCGCCGCCGGCGACGAAGTCGCGCAGCGCCCCGGCGAACGCCTCCTGGCTGGCCGCGTCCACGCCGGCGGTGGGCTCGTCGAGGATCAGCAGCTCCGGTTGGCCGGCCAGCGCGCGGGCGATCAGCGTGCGCTGCTGCTGGCCGCCGGAGAGGGTGGACACCGGGTCCGCGGCACGGTCGGCGAGCCCGACCGCGCGCAGTGCGGCGTCGACGGCGGCCCGGTCGGCCCTGCCCGGTGGGCGGAGAACCCCCCGGCGGGCCAGCCGGCCGGAGGCCACCACCTCACGGACGGTGGCCGGCACGCCGCCGCCGGCGCCCAGGCGCTGCGGGACGTACCCGATGCGCTGCCACTGGCGGAACTGGCGCAACGGCCGGTCGAAGAGGGTGATCGAGCCGCCGCCGAGCGGCACCAGCCCGAGCACGGCCCGGATCAGCGTGGACTTGCCGGAGCCGTTGGCGCCGAGCACCGCGACCACCTCCCCGGCGGTCACGGTGAGCGAGACGTCCCGGAGCACCGGGCGGCCGTCGTAGCCGACCGCCCCGTGCTCGACGGTGATGACGGGTGCGTTCACGAGCAGCTCAACGCCGTCCGCAGGGTCTGCAGGTTGGTACGCATGACCGAAAGGTAGTCCGCGCCGCTGCCGGCGGCGAGCCCCTCGATCGGGTCCAGCACCGCGGTCCGCGCGCCGACCTGACCGGCGATGGTCTCGGCGACCTTCGGGCTGACCAGTGTCTCGAAGAAGATCGTGGTGGCCTGGTGCTCCTTCGCCTCCTCGATCACCTGCGCGAGCCGCTGCGGCGAGGGCTCGACGTCCGGGCTCAGCCCGGTGATGCCGACCTGCTGGAGCCGGTACCGGTCGGCCAGGTAACCGAACGCGGCGTGGCTGGTCACGATCTCCCGCCGCTGGCAGGTCCGCAGGCCCTCGGTGAACTCGCCGTCCAGAGTCGTCAGGTCGGAGCGCAGCGCCGCGGAGCGGGCGGTGTAGTCGGCGGCGTGATCCGGGTCGGCCTTGCCGAGCCGCTGGGCGAACTGGTCGCCGATGGCGGCCAGTCGGGTCGGGTCGAGCCAGACGTGCGGGTCCTTGCCGCCGTGCTCCTCCTCGGCGTGCTCATCCGCGCCCTCGCCAGCGTGGTTGTGCCCGCCGGCGCTCGCGTCCAGCAGCGGCTGCACGCTGGTGACGTCGAACGTCCGGTCGTCACCGTTCTGCGCGACGGCGTCGTCCACCGCCGGCTGGAAGCCCTTCAGGTAGACGATCAGCTCGGCCTCGCTGACCTGGCCGACCTGGCTCGGTGTGAGCTCCAAGTCGTGCGGCTCTGCGCCCGGCTTGGCGAGGTTGGTCACCCGGACCGCGTCGCCGCCGATCCGCTCCGCGAGGAACTGGAGTGGGTAGAACGCGGCGACCACGTCGACCCGCTGGGGGTCGGCGCCGGCGGCGCCGCCGACGGAGCAGCCGGCGCCGGCGCCCAGGGCGAGCAGGGCGGTCGCGGCGGCCAGGACACGAGACGAGGTGCGGTTGGTCATGTCACCAACTGTCCGTCGTAACGATAATGATTGTCAAAAACGCATGAGTGCATGTCAGAGCAGCTTCACCAGGCCCACCGTCACCAGCAGGGTCAGCATCAGCAGCCGGATCAGCCGGGTCTGCGGGGCCTGAACCGGCCAGGTGGTGGCCAACAGGGCGATCAGGCCCGCGGCCAGCGCCAGCGTCAGCAGCCCGCCGATCACCCCGGGCGTGAAGAACGCGACCAGCACCACCACCAGGGTGAGCAGGAACACCGACGTCGGGTTCGCCCCGGCCAACCGAGCCAGCAGGGGGCGCTGCGTACGCTGCATCCCACAGACTCTACGAGGAGGAACCCGGTGCTGGTGACCAACCGGTTCGTGGTCGACGTCGATGTCGCCGACGACTTCACCGAACGGGCGCACGCCGCCCTCACCGCGCTGGCCGCCCGCCCCGGCTACCTGCGCGGTCAACTGGTCCGGGCGCTGGACGACCCCCGCCACTGGTCCTTGGTCACCGAGTGGGAGTCGGTCGGCACGTACCGGCGGGCGCTGGGCGCCTTCGAGGTCAAGGTGAGCGCGGTGCCGCTGCTCGCCGAGTCGGTCGACGAGCCGTCCGCGTACGAGGCGCTGGCCACCGCGGCGCCCGGCGGGGCCGTGGTGGTCGCCGAGAGTGATCGGGCTGCTGGTCCTTACCGCTGAGCCGTCGGGCACTACCCTGCTCCTATGACCGCACCCGCCCCGCCGCCCGGTCCCGGGGTGGCGCCGCCGTTCGCCGCGCCCCCCACCGAGGGCCGCCGGACCCGGCTCTGGATCGGCCTCGGCGTCGGCGCGCTCGCCGTGCTGCTCTGCTGTGGCGGAGGCGGAGCAGCCGTGGTCGGCCTGGCCGTCACCGGCGTGCAGGCGATCCGGGAACAGGGCCGCACGGTGACCGGCGACTACTACCAGGCACTGGTCGAGCGGAACTACGGACGGGCCTACGACCAGCTCTGCGACGACGCGCAGCGGCGCGAGTCCCGCCCCGAGTTCGAGCGGCGCGCGGCCGCCGAGCCACAGGTCGCCGCGTTCCGGGTGGGTGAGGTGGACACCACCAGCCTGACCGTGCCCGTCGACGTGACGCTCGACGGCGGCGACCGGGAGCAGCAACAGGTCAGCCTGGGTCAGGACGGCCAGACCGGTGGCATGGAGGTCTGCGGGGTGAGCTGAGCCGCCCCCGGTATTCTGCTGGGCTCGGGGCGACAGTGGTCGTACCGTTGTCCCGAACTGACCCGCTCCATCCACATCTCGCCCCCGCCGACCGCCAGCCGGCGTAGGAGGAAACATGCCAGCCGACCGTATCGACGCCGTCGTCAGTCTCGCCAAGCGCCGAGGCTTCGTCTTCCCCTCCAGCGAGATCTATGGAGGCACCCGATCGGCGTGGGACTACGGCCCGCTCGGCGTGGAGCTCAAGGAGAATGTCCGCCGGCAGTGGTGGAAGACCATGGTCCAGCAGCGCGACGACGTGGTCGGCCTCGACTCCGCGGTGATCCTGGCCCGCAGGGTGTGGGAGGCGTCCGGTCACATCGCCGAGTTCGTCGACCCGCTCACCGAGTGCCAGTTCTGCCACAAGCGGTTCCGGGCCGACCACCTCGAGGAGGCGTACGCCGAGAAGCACGGCAAGCCGCTGACCTCGCTCGCCGAGCTCAACTGCCCCAACTGCGGCAACAAGGGCACCTTCACCGAGCCGAAGATGTTCAACGGCCTGATGAAGACCTACTTGGGCCCGGTGGAGAGCGACGAAGGGCTGCACTACCTGCGCCCGGAGACCGCGCAGGGCATCTTCGTCAACTACAAGAACGTCGAGACGGTCGCCCGCAAGAAGCCGCCGTTCGGCATCGCGCAGACCGGCAAGTCGTTCCGCAACGAGATCACCCCGGGCAACTTCATCTTCCGGACCCGCGAGTTCGAGCAGATGGAGATGGAGTTCTTCGTCGAGCCGGGCACCGACGAGCAGTGGCACGAGTACTGGCTCCAGGAGCGCTGGAACTGGTATCTCGACCTCGGCCTGTCGGCGGACAACCTGCGGCTCTTCGAGCACCCCAAGGAGAAGCTCTCGCACTACTCGAAGCGGACCGTGGACATCGAATACCGCTTCCAGTTCGGCGGCACCGAGTTCGCCGAGCTGGAGGGCATCGCCAACCGCACCGACTTCGACCTCTCCACGCACAGCAAGCACTCCGGCGTCGACCTGTCCTACTTCGACCAGACCAAGGGCGAGCGCTGGATGCCGTACGTCATCGAGCCCGCCGCCGGTCTGACCCGCGCCGTGCTCGCCTTCCTGCTGGAGGCGTACGACGAGGACGAGGCGCCGAACACCAAGGGCGGCGTGGACAAGCGCACCGTGATGCGGTTCGACCCGCGGCTGGCCCCGGTCAAGGTGGCGGTGCTGCCGCTGTCCCGCAACGAGGCGCTGTCGCCGAAGGCGAAGGACCTCGCGGCGCTGCTGCGCAAGCGCTGGGTGGTGGAGTTCGACGACTCGCAGGCGATCGGCCGCCGTTACCGCCGGCAGGACGAGATCGGCACCCCGTTCTGCGTGACGGTGGACTTCGACACCCTGGACGACAACGCCGTGACGGTTCGTAACCGGGACACGATGGCCCAGGAGCGGGTCTCCCTGGACCAGGTCGAGCGCTACCTGATCGAGCGTCTCCCCGGCTGCTGAGGTGCAAGGAAGGGCCCCTTCTTAACGCCTCAGGTATAGGAGGGGCCCCTTCTTAACCGCGCACACTCCGGGAGTGGAGTGTGCGCGTACCCGATCAGGTGCCTGCGTGCTCCGGGCCGGCTGAGTCGACCCGGACCCGGAGCGTGGCGCCGACGCCCTGCCGGGACTCGTACGCGTCCTCGACAGTTCGTCGGATGTGGTCCGGATGGCGCCGGAGTTGTGCTGGCGTAACGTGCAGTACCAGGACACCGTGCCGACTCAGCTCGTTGTGCCGTTCCAACGTCCGCGCCCAGTCGCTTGGACTGAAGTGGTACTCCTGCGAATCGACCTCCAGCGCCACCGCCGAGTCGGTCAGGTACCCGTCCGGCGTCGGCAGCGCCGCCCCGTCGAGCGTACGAAGGCGTGGATTCCATCGTATTTCTGGCAGAACTGCGCTGCCTGCCAGGCACTCACGCATCTCCGCCTCTGGAGCCGACCGGGTGCCGGCCACGACCTCCGCGTACGCCATCCTGATCAGCGCTGTGCGACTGCGCCGCGCCCGGCGGATCTCCTCGTCCAGCCTGCCGAGATCGGTGAAGCCGCGCTGGACGGACTCGGCGACGATGGCCCGCACTGGGCGAAGCTGCCGTAGGTCACGGGCCGCGTCCACCACCGCCCGCGCCGGCGAGCAAACCGGGTAGAGCGCGGTCGACCGGGGCCGATCATCGAGTGCCAGGGCTCGCCGAACAAGGGCGTAACCCGCCGACCGGCGCCGCGTGTGGTGCGGCACCACCAGGTGTACGTCGGTGTTGCGCGGAATCTGGCGGAACCCGTACCAGGCGAGCGCCGCGAAGCTGGTGAGCTGCGCCCGCGGCCCGGCGTAGAGCGCTGCGGAGATCCGCCGTTGTTCATCGGTCAGTACGCCCGTCACCAGGGCGTACGTCGCCGGCAGGACGCGTTGCCACTGCCCGCGCCGGGCCTGACGGTACAGGTACATGTCGTCGTAGCCGGCGGCGAGCAACTGAGCTCGGGTGGCGATCTGCTGCTGCCGCTCGACCACCGCCGCCAGCTCGGGTGGATGTTCACGCATGACCGCAGCCTGGCTGCCGGAGCCGGGCTGTTCCCGTCCCAGCCGTACGAGCTGTGGACAACCCGCCTGCTGTGGACAACCCCGTTGATCATTGCTTGGTGTGATATGCGTCGTGTTAATAGGGGGCCCTTCCTATGCACCAGGCGTTAAGCAGGGGCCCTTCCTTACACTTGTCCGGTGAATGTTTCGACCGTGCCTGTGCTGCGCCCGTTGACGCTCGGGCGGTATCAGGTGTGGCCGCCGGTTGTGCTCGCGCCGATGGCCGGGATCACCAACGTCGGGTTCCGGCGGCTGTGCCGGGAGCAGGGCGGCGGCATCTACGTCTGCGAGATGATCACCACGCGGGCACTGGTCGAGCGGAATCCGAAGACGCTGCGCATGATCGCGTTCGGTGACGACGAGCAGCCGCGCAGCCTCCAGCTCTACGGCACCGATCCGGAGATCACCGCCGCCGCGGTGCGGATCGTCGTGGAGCGCAACCTGGCCGATCACATCGACCTGAACTTCGGCTGCCCGGTGCCCAAGGTGACCCGCCGGGGTGGCGGCGCGGCGTTGCCGTGGCGACGCCGGCTCTTCGCCCGGCTGGTGAAGGCCGCGGTGGACGCCGCGTCGCCGGCCGGGGTGCCGGTCACGGTCAAGATGCGCAAGGGCATCGACGACGACCATCTGACGTACGTCGAAGCCGGGCTCGCGGCCCAGGAGGCCGGTGTCGCCGCGGTGGCCCTGCACGGACGCACGGCCGGGCAGCGTTACTCGGGCACGGCCGACTGGGACGCGATCGCCACGCTCAAGCAGGCCCTGGACGTGCCGGTGCTCGGCAACGGCGACATCTGGGAGGCCGACGACGCGCTGCGGATGGTCGCGCACACCGGCGTCGACGGCGTGGTGATCGGGCGCGGCTGCCTGGGCCGACCGTGGCTCTTCGCCGACCTGGAGGCCGCCTTCCACGGTCGGCCGGAGCGGCGGCTGCCCACCCTCGGCGAGGTGGCGGTGACCATGCGCCGGCACGCCGAGCTGCTGGTCGACCAGTTCGTCGCGGGGGCGCGCAACCCGGCCCGCGGTGAGCGGGACGGGTGCACCGACTTCCGCAAGCACGTCGCCTGGTACCTCAAGGGCTTTCCGGTCGGCGGCGAGCTGCGCCGCTCGCTGGCGATGATCGAGAGCCTGGCCCAGCTCGACGACCTGCTCGGCAAGCTCGACCCGGCGGAGCCGTTCCCGGTGGCCGCCCTCGGCCAGCCGCGCGGCCGGACGAACTCCCCGGGCAAGGTCTTCCTGCCCGACGGTTGGCTCGCGAGCCGGGACGACGACGTCGTCCCCGAGGACGCGGAGCTGGACGACTCCGGCGGCTGACCGCCTCCGACGACGACGAGAGGCCGGCCCCCGATGGGGGCCGGCCTCTCGCTCACGCGCAGGGGATCAGGAGGTGGCGTAGCCGCGGCTGGCGATCCAGTTCGCCAGGTTGGCGATGCTCACGTCGTAGGCGGGGTCGTTGGGGTTGGCCGAGTCGGCGATGGTGGCCGTGTCGCCGTTGTCGCGGTAGCCCACGACGCTGATGTAGTGGCCGTTGTCGTACGAATGGGTGTTGCCGTCGGTGTCCGTGGTGGTGCCGTAGATGTTGGCGACCACGGCCCGGCCCGCGTCCACGGTGCGGACGACGTCGGCGCGCAGCGTCTTGACCTGGGCGTCGCTCGCCTGGTCGTCGCGCATCTCGACGCTGTGGTACGCGTTCTTGCCGGTCTCCTGGTTGAGCACCGGGGTGATGTCGAAGATGGAGCCGGTGCCGGCCTCGGTGGTGCCCATCTTCTTGGCCATGTCGTCGACGCTGATCTCCTTGCCCAGTACGGACAGGGCGTTACGGGTTGCGGCGGGCCCGCAGTCGAAGAAGTTGGGCTGCGCCGCGTAGCGGACGTTCAGCTCGCGTTCGCTGGGGCTCTTGCGGTCGCCCTGCGTCTGGGTGGTGGCGGGCTTGGCGTCCGACGCGGCGTATGCAGCGGTGACGGGTCCGACGATGGCGCCACCGGTGCAGGCGAGGCCGGCAGCGGTCAGAGCGGCCTTACGAATCAGATCGGTACGCATGATGGCGTGCTCCTCTGCTCGGGGTACGCGCGACACAGTCCTGCGTCACACGGGATCGGGAAGGTCCGGAGTGATCTGCCGGGCGGCCGTGTGGCCTGCTCCGGTGTCCTGGGGATGTAACCGTCTGGGCCGGCGAGCCATTCCGCCGATGCAGAGGCGGCGGTCAACCCGAAACAGGATGTCCCGTCGGTTATCGACAATGCGGGAGTGCGGGCCCCATAAACCGGACATCAGTCGTTCCTGTCATATTACCGGGCTTTGGCATGTCCCCCCCAAATGCCGCCGGAACCGGACAAGGGCAATCTTCGCTCATCTCCTCGTGGTAATCGGGTCAGTACCTCTATGTACTGTGTGCCGCAGAACTGGTGCGCAGATCGGGAAGATGATCGGGCAAATCTTCGGCTGGTTGCTCCCCTGTG
The DNA here is from genome assembly GCF_042872965.1 of Micromonospora sp. NPDC005087. Lineage (NCBI taxonomy): Bacteria > Bacillati > Actinomycetota > Actinomycetes > Micromonosporales > Micromonosporaceae > Micromonospora > Micromonospora sp. NPDC005087. The sequence continues at coordinate 102,395 of NZ_JBIALB010000003.1, forward strand.
GCGGGGATGGGGCGGTAAGTGGTGACGGAAGGGCCGCGCGGGGGGCGGGAGGTCGTCTCGAATCTGGCCGCCGCGGCGGCGGCCTGCTGGCGACATGGGCGCGACGTCGTCGAGACGACGGACATCCTCGTCGAACTGGCGACCTCGATCGCGTCACTCGACCGTCTGCTCGGCCCGCGTGCGCACGATCTCCCCGAGGCGGTTCGTGGCCTTCCGGCGGAGCTTGCGTCGCCCGACGCGCCGGCGACGCGCGCACCAGCCGTCCGGGAGGCCGAGGCTGTCCTGCGAGAGGCGACCTGGGAGGCCCGCCGGGAGCTGCGGCACGACCGCGGCGAGGCGGCGCCCGCCTGGAGCGCGGCCAGTCGCGCCGCCGTCACCGGGGCCCTCGACACCGCCGCAGCCAGGGGTGTCCAGCACGCACACGGGATGCATCTCCTCTCGGCGCTGCTCGACGACCCCGCGTGCCGTGCCACCGGCGCGTTGACGCGCCTGGGTTTCACGCAGGACGACATCCTGCGGGCCGTGCCGGTGGGCAAGGTAGTGGCCGAGGAGGGCTCGCCGATCGCCTTCACCGCCGGCTTCCTAGCTGCGGCGGGACTGGTACGGGAGTCGGGCGGTGCGCTGTCCCGGCGAGTGCGCCACCGGCTGAGTCGCCTGGTGCTGCGACCGCACGCCGGTGTCGTCCTCGTGTGGCTCGAGCAGGAGGCGATTCGTCAGACTGTGCGGCTGGGCAGGGCCGACGTCGACAGTGTCGCGCTGCTGGCCGCGATCCTCTCCCTCGACGAGCAGTTGCGGTTCACGCGTCGCACCATCGCGGTGCCCTGGGCCGCCTTGAATGCCGCCCGGGAGAATCTCGTGGGGCACGGGCTCGATCTGCCCACGCTGGCGTCGCGGGCCGTGCCCCTGCCGTCAGCGGTGACCGCGCCGGGCCGGACGTACCACCGGCGGGACATGACCGGAGACCCACCGTTCGGGCGGGACGCGGCGGACGTGGTGGAGCACGCTCGTGGCCTGCCGGACCGACGTGACCTGGGCACGAGCCATCTGGTGCTGGCGATGCTCGCCGAGCCGGGATGCGCCGCTCATGCCCTGCTGGCCGGCGCGGTGGACCCGGCCCGACTGGGACGCGAGCTGTCGAACCGGCTGTCTGCCTAGCGCCGCCGCGGTGTCGACTCGGTGGCGGCGCGGGGCGCAGGAAGCGGCGGCGCGGCGGGCCAGGGGACGTCCGGGGCGGGGTGGAAGGCGATGCCGGCGGCGGCCCAGCGCGGGCCGTGCCCGGCCAGGCGGTCGCGGAACGCGGCCCAGTCGTGCGTCGCCCGGGGCGACCAGCCCAGCTCGGCGATGGCGGGCAGCCGGGGCAGCAGCATGAACTCGATCTCGGCCAGCGAGGTGACCGATTCGGTCCAGAGCGGTGCCTCGACACCGAGTACCGCCGCGTCAGGCACTCCCGTCACGTGTGACCCGGGATCCCAGTCGTACGCCCGGCGCACGTCGATCAGGCCGGCCCAGTCCTGCCCGAGCGGGGTGTCCGGGTCGTACTTCATGTCCAGGTAGGCGTGGTTGCCGGGGGAGAGGATCAGCCGGGCGCCCCGGCGTACCGCCTCGAGGGTGGCCGGGTCTTCGCCGTTCGTGCCCCACCACTGGAGTACCCGCCCGTCGACGTGCGCGGCCGGCGCGAGCTGGTGCCAGCCGACGACGGTCTTGCCGGTGTCGGCGACGATCCGCTGCGTCCGCTCGACGAAACCGGTGTAGACCGCACCCTTGACCTTGAACGCCTCGTCACCGCCGATGTGCAGCCACGGTCCGGGGGTGAGCGCGGCGATCTCACCCAGTACGTCGGCGATGAAGTCGTACGTCCGTTCGTCGGCCGGGTCGACGTAGCTGAAGCCGACCTCGGTGCCGGTGTACGGCGGTGGCGCGACCTTGTCCGGCGCCAGCTCGGGGTATGCGACCAGCGCCGCGTTGGTGTGCCCGGGGAGGTCGATCTCCGGGATGACGGTGACGTGGCGGGCGGCGGCGTAGCTGACGATCCGCCGGTAGTCGGCCTTGGTGTAGTGCCCGCCGGGGCCGCCGCCGACCTCGGTCGCCCCACCGACGGTGGTCAACCTCGGCCAGGAGTCGACGGCGATCCGCCAGCCCTGGTCGTCGGTGAGGTGCAGGTGCAGGTGGTTGAGCTTGTACCGGGCCAGGTGGTCGACGACGCGCAGGACGTCCTCGACGTCGAAGAAGTGCCGTGCCACGTCGAGCATCGCGCCCCGGTACGAAAAGCGGGGTGCGTCGGTGATGGTCCCGCCCGGCAGCATCCACCGTTCGGTGACCGGGGCCGGGCTCTCGATCGCCGGTGGCAGCAACTGGCGCAGGGTCTGCACGCCGTGGAAGAGGCCGGTGGCGGTGGCCGCGGTGATGGTGACGCCGGCGCGGGTCACGGCGAGCCGGTATCCCTCCGCGCCCAGGCTGTCGTCGTCGTTGAGCACGAGCGCGATGCCGCCCGCCGCCGGTCGGGTGGTGTCGGTGACCGGCAGCGGGTAACCGGTGGCGGGTCGCAGCAGCTCGGCGAGGTGCGCGGCGACCGTCAGCGCGGCGGGGTCGGCGCTGGCCACGATGACGGCGTCGGGTGGTAGCAGCCAGTCCCCGGCCGGGTCCGGCTCGACCTGCTGCGGCGCGGGCACGACGTCGGCCAGCCGGACCGGGGCCGGCGGGGCGAGCAGTTCGCCGGCGGCCTGCTCGGCAGACCGGGCGAGCGTGGCGGCGTCCGGTTCGTGCGCCGACAGCGGCATGGAGCCGGTGGGACCGGGTCCGCCGGGGGTGGCGGTGGGTCCGGGCGAGGGGATGGTCGACACGGCGGCGGCTCCGGGGGGTGTATTCGCGTCGGTTATGGCAAAAGTGAGGTTCACCGGCTGGCGTTGCCGTCAAGGGTACGGCGACAGGCCGGGATGCGTGATCGTGCGCATGGAAGCGTTCCCAAAAACCGGTACGAACGCGGATAGTCGTGATAGCTGTGCCGATTGTCACCGAACGGTCCCGGGCCACTCGATGTTCGCTTAACCTTCGCCCACCGATCGGCGTCGACCCCGGGATTACCGGTGGTCCGTCCCGGGGTATGAGGAAACTGAACCTTCGTTAAGTGTCAATCCGGCGCGCGTGGGAGGCTCTGGTGGCAGCGCAAGAGACCGTCGATCACAAGTACGTCTACGACTTCACCGAGGGCAACAAGGACCTCAAGGACCTGCTCGGCGGCAAGGGCGCCAACCTCGCCGAGATGACCAACCTCGGTCTGCCCGTTCCGCCTGGCTTCACCATCACCACCGAGGCCTGCCAGGCGTACCTCACGACCGGCCAGGAGCCGGACGGGCTCGCCGACCAGATCGAGGCGCACCTGGAATCGCTGGAGCGCGCGATGGGCAAGCGCCTCGGTGACCCGCAGGACCCGTTGCTGGTCTCCGTCCGCTCGGGCGCCAAGTTCTCCATGCCCGGCATGATGGAGACCGTCCTCAACGTCGGCCTCAACGACCAGAGCGTGGTCGGGCTCTCCGCGCAGGCCGGGAGGAACGACCGGTTCGCCTGGGACTCGTACCGGCGACTCATTCAGATGTTCGGCAAGACCGTCTGCGAGGTGCCGGGCGAGGAGTTCGAGCACGCCCTCGACGACATCAAGCGCGCCAAGAACACCCACAACGACCTGGACCTGGACGCGGACGACCTTCGCGGGCTGGTCGACGCGTACAAGAAGATCTTCCTGAAGCACACGGGTCGGGAGTTCCCGCAGCAGCCGCGCGAGCAGCTCGACCTGGCCATCCGGGCGGTCTTCGAGTCGTGGAACGCCGAGCGCGCGGTGCTCTACCGCCGCCAGGAGCGGATCCCGGCCGACCTCGGCACCGCGGTCAACGTGGTGACCATGGTCTTCGGCAACCTCGGCCCGGATTCCGGCACCGGCGTCGCGTTCACCCGCGATCCGGCCAGCGGCGCCCAGGGCATCTACGGCGACTACCTGGCCAACGCCCAGGGCGAGGACGTGGTCGCCGGCATCCGCAACACGGTGCCGTTGCAGGAGCTGGAGCAGCTGGACAAGACGTCCTACGACCAGCTGCTCTCCTTCATGGCCCGGCTGGAGGAGCACTACCGGGACCTCTGCGACATCGAGTTCACCATCGAGCGCGGCAAGCTGTGGATGTTGCAGACCCGCGTGGGCAAGCGCACCGCCGCCGCCGCGTTCGTCATCGCCGGCCAGCTCGTCGACGAGGGCCTGATCGACCTGGACGAGGCGCTGCACCGGGTCAACGGCGCGCAGTTGGCCCAGCTGATGTTTCCCCGCTTCCAGCTCGACCACGAGTTCCAGCCGGTCGCGAAGGGCATCGGCGCCTCGCCCGGCGCGGCGTCCGGCAAGGTGGTCTTCACCTCCGCCCGGGCCGTCGAGCTGGCCGCCGAGGGCGAGTCGGTGATCCTGGTCCGCCGGGAGACCAACCCGGACGACCTGAACGGCATGATCGCCGCCAAGGGCATCCTCACCTCGCGCGGTGGCAAGACCAGCCACGCCGCCGTGGTGGCCCGGGGGATGGGCAAGACCTGCGTCTCCGGCGCCGACGAGATCGACGTGAACGTGCCGGCGAAGCGGTTCACCGTGGCCGGCCAGACCGTGAGCGAGGGCGACGTCGTCTCCGTCGACGGCACCACCGGCAAGGTCTACCTGGGCGAGGTGCCAGTCATGCCGTCGGAGGTGGTGCAGTACTTCGAGGGCAGTCTCGACCCGGAGCACATCGACAACGCGCTGGTCCGTGCCGTACACCGGATCATGACGCACGCCGACGACAGGCGGCGGCTCGCGGTCCGCACGAACGCCGACACCGGCGCGGACGCCGCCCGGGCCCGGCGCTTCGGCGCCGAGGGCATCGGCCTGTGCCGCACCGAGCACATGTTCCTCGGCGACCGGCGCGAGCTGGTCGAGCGGCTGATCCTGGCCCGCGCGGACGATGAGCGGGAGGCGGCGCTGACCGCGCTGCTGCCGTTGCAGCGGGCCGACTTCGAGGAGATCTTCCGCGAGATGGACGGCCTGCCGGTCACCGTCCGGCTGATCGACCCGCCGCTGCACGAGTTCCTGCCGCCGCTGGAGCAGCTCGCGGTCAACGTCGCGGTCGCCCAGGAGCGCGGCGAGGACGTGGCCAAGGAGGAGGCGCTGCTCGCCGCCGTCCGGCGGATGCACGAGGAGAACCCGATGCTCGGGCTCCGGGGCGTCCGCCTCGGCCTGGTCATCCCCGGATTGTTCGCGATGCAGGTCCGGGCCATCGCCGAGGCGGCCGTCGCCTGCGCCCGCGGCGGCGGGGTGGCCAAGCCGGAGATCATGGTGCCGCTGGTCGGCGCCGTGCAGGAGCTGGAGACGGTGCGCGCCGAAGCCGAGAAGATCATCGCCGAGGTGGTCGGGGACAGCGGCGTCGAGGTGCTGATCGGCACCATGATCGAGGTGCCGCGGGCGGCGCTGACCGCCGGGCAGATCGCCGAGGCGGCCGAGTTCTTCTCCTTCGGCACCAACGACCTCACCCAGATGGCCTGGGGCTTCTCCCGGGACGACGTCGAGGGCGCGTTCTTCTGGCGCTACCTGGAGCTGGGCATCTTCGGTATCTCGCCGTTCGAGTCGATCGACCGCGACGGCGTCGGCCGGCTGGTGCGGATCGCCGCCGAGGAGGGTCGGGCCGCGCGGCCCGGACTGAAGCTCGGCGTCTGCGGTGAGCACGGCGGCGACCCGGACTCGGTGCACTTCTTCCACGAGGTCGGCCTGGACTACGTCTCCTGCTCGCCGTTCCGGGTGCCGGTGGCCCGGCTGGAGGCCGGCCGCGCGGTGGTGGAGACCGACGGCTCGGACAGCCGCTGACGCGGTGCCGGCGGCGGCCCGGGCCTCCGGACCGCCGCCGGCACCGATCATCAGATCGGCGGGCGACGCCAGGTGGGCCGCGCCGAGCGGCGCAACTGCGCCGGCAGGGTGGCCATCGGGGTACGCATGACCAGCGGCGCGTGCGCGTCCGGTACGGCCGAGACGGGGGGTCTCGCGTCCCGGTTGTCCAGCACCGAGCCGGCCCGGCGCGCCACCGCCCGGGCTTCCTCGTGCAGCCCCTCCAGGTCGTCCGCCGCCGTGACGGTGACCAGGGTCAGCAGGGCGGTGCGCCCAGCCGGGTAGGTGACCACGCAGCCGGCGGTGGTGCGCACCACCGACTCCCGGAAGTCGCCCCGCCGCACCGTGTCGGCCACCCGGTGACCCAGACCGAAGCTCGCGGCGGCGAGCGCGGCGAGGTGGGTGGCGTCGGTGCTGGGCAGGTCACTGGAGATGAGCAGCCCGTCGGTGCCGGCCAGCACGGTCCCCGCGACCTCGGGGCGGCGCCGACGCAGCCCGCGTAGCTCCGTGCCGACCACCATGTCTGCGTCCACGAGCGTCTTCTCCCTACCGGTCGGGCCCCTGCGTGCGATCAGTTGGTCACGTTCCGCGCCGGGAACGCTACCGGCGGCCACTTCCGTCCGCGAGCCCGTAACGGTCGGCGATCGGCTGACAACTCCCGGCCAATCGGCGGTTGTGGACCTTTCGGCGAGGCGTCGCGGGCAGGTCGGTCGGCCCTGGCGGGCGTAATCTTGGCTCGCTCGTACACCGCCGATTGCGCACGCCGTCGAGGGGGGAAGGGGACTGCATGAGCAGCGTCTGGGAGAGCCTGACCGTCGACGCCCGCGATCCGGCCCGACTGGCCCGCTGGTGGGCCGAGGCGCTCGGCTACCAGGTCGTCGCCGAGGAGCCGGACGGCGTGGAGATCCGCCAGTCCGCGGACCGGCGTCCCGCCCTGTTCTTCGCGCGGGTGGCCGACGGCAAGGAGCGGAAGAACCGGCTGCACCTCGACCTGCGCCCCGCTGACCAGGAGGCCGAGGTCGAGCGGTTGGTCGACATGGGCGCCCGGCACGTCGACATCGGCCAGGGCGACGTGGACTGGACGGTGCTGGCCGACCCGGAGGGCAACGAGTTCTGCGTTCTTCGTGAGCGCGAGGAGTGAGCCGGGTTTGCGAGCCCCGCAGTCGCGGTTGACCGCACCGCCGTCCGGCGCGGCGGACGCCCGGCTGGTCGAGGAGGCCCCCAAGGACACCGGCCACCGTCGGTCACCGTACGAGCGTGACCGCGCCCGGGTGCTGCACTCCGCGGCGTTCCGTCGACTGGCCACGAAGACGCAGGTGCACACCGCCGGCACGGACGACTTCCTGCGTACCCGGCTGACCCACTCGTTGGAGGTCGCCCAGATCGCCCGGGAGATGGGCGCCCGGCTGGGCTGCGACCCTGACGTGGTGGACGTCGCCGGGCTCGCCCACGATCTCGGGCACCCGCCGTTCGGGCACAACGGCGAGGCGGCGCTGGACCTGCTCGCCACGCCCTGCGGCGGCTTCGAGGGCAACGCGCAGACGCTGCGGGTGCTGACCCGGCTGGAGGCGAAGGTGCTCGCCCCGGACGGCTCGTCCGCCGGGCTGAACCTGACCCGAGCCTCGCTCGACGCCATCGGCAAGTACCCCTGGGCGCGGCGGCCGGGCCAGCGGAAGTTCGGGGTGTACGCCGACGACGTTCCGGTCTTCGACTGGCTCCGGGTTGGCGCGCCCGGCGACCGGCGCTGCCTGGAGGCGCAGGTGATGGACTGGGCCGACGACGTCGCGTACTCGGTGCACGACGTGGAGGACGGGATCCACGGCGGGTACGTCTCGCTGCGCCCGCTGCTCGCCGACGCCGACGAGCGGGCAGCTCTCTGCGCCGATGTGGCCGCCACCTACTCGGGGGAGTCCCCGGCGGACCTGGGTGAGGTGCTGGTCGAGCTGCTGGCCGACCCGCTGCTCGCCCCGCTCGCGGGGTACGACGGCAGCCACCGCGCGCAGGCCGCGCTGAAGGCCACCACCAGTGGACTGACCGGTCGGTTCGTCTCCGCGGCGGTGGCCGCCACCGAGGAGCGGTCCGGACCCGGCCCGCACCGCCGCTACGCCGCCGATCTGGTGGTGCCGCGGCTGGTCCGGGCCCACTGCGCCCTGCTCAAGGGCATCGCGCTGCGCTACGTGATGCGTCGCGCCGGCTTCCGGGGCCGCTACGAACGGCAGCGGACGATGCTGGCCGAGCTGGTGGCCGCGCTGGTGCGGCGGGCGCCGGACGGGCTCGATCCGGTCTTCGCCCCGCTGTGGCGGGCCGCGCCGGACGACGCCGCCCGGCTGCGGGTGGTGATCGACCAGGTCGCCTCGCTCACCGACCCGGCGGCCGTGACCTGGCACACCCGTCTGGTCGGCGGCGGCGCACCGCCGGCGGGCGACGGCGAAGATTAGGCTAGCCTAAGTGACATGACGGAACGCCCCAGGAACGTCACCTCGGTCCGGGTGCTGCGCACCGAGCGGCCCACCCCGCACCTCATCCGGCTCGTCCTCGGCGGGGACGAGCTGGCCGACCTGCCGGTGGGCGAGTGCACCGACCACTACATCAAGGTGGTCTTCCCGCAGCCGGGCGTCGCGTACCCGCAGCCGCTGGACCTCGCCGCGATCCGCCGGACCCTGCCCCGGGAGCAGTGGCCCCGGCTGCGGGCGTACACCGTGCGGCGCTGGGACCCGCTCGCCGAGGAGCTGACCGTCGACGTGGTGCACCACGGCGACGAGGGGCTGGCCGGGCCGTGGGCGGCCGCGCTGCGCCCGGGCGATCCGGTGCACTTCGTCGGCCCCGGCGGGGCGTACGCCCCGAGCCCGGACGCGGACTGGCACCTGCTGGTCGGCGACGAGAGCGCGCTGCCGGCGATCGGCGCCGCCCTGGAACGGCTGCCGCTGGGCGCCCCGGCCCATGTCTTCGTGGAGATCGCCGACCCGGCGGAGGAGCAGAAACTACTCAGCCCGGGTGCGGTCCAGCTCACCTGGCTGCACCGCGGTGAGCGCCCGGTGGGTGCCGCGCTGGTGGCGGCGGTCCGAGAGCTGGAGTTTCCGCCCGGTCAGGTGCACGCCTTCGTGCACGGCGAGGCGACCTTCGTCCGGGAGCTGCGCCGGTTGCTGCGCACCGAGCGCGGCCTGCCCGCCGATCAGCTCTCCATCTCCGGCTACTGGCGGCGCGGCATGGACGACGAGGGCTGGCGCTCGACCAAGGCCGACTGGAACCGGCAGGTGGCTGCCGAGGAGACCACGGCCGCCTGAGCACGGTCAGCCGCCGGACCGGCGATCCCACTCCTCGCGGACCGCGGTGAGTCGCCGGTTGAGCAGCACGGCGTACCCGACGATCGCCGCGGCGATCAGGAACAGCAGCAGCCGCGGCTCGCGTACCGTCGCGCCGATCAGGCTGACCGAGACCACCCCGTAGCCGGCGATCGCCACCCGGGCCCTGCTCGGTCGGGCCGAGAGCGCGTACAGGCACAGCCCACACACCACCCAGACCACCACCGAGGCAGCCAGCAACAGCCGCAGCTCCAGCGGCAATCGGCTCGCGCCACGGTCGACCAGCCGGACCGCCTGCCCGAGCGACCAGCCGAGCAGCAGCAGCGCACCGCTGAGCGGGATGTGCAGATAGGTGTACGCCTGCCCGCCACGCAGGCGGGTCGCCGCCTGGCGGGTGGTGACGAAGGTGGTGTAGACCCACCAGACGGCGGCCGGCACGACGAAGGCCAACCCGGCGGTGAGGATCATCTGCGGCCGGGGGTGGTCCGGCACCGCGAAGAGCAGGTTGGCCAGCGCGCTGCCCAGCACGATGATGGTGAATTGCCCGATCCGTTCCGGCAGGTGCCGGTTGTCCACCGGCCATTGCTCGAGCCGGCGTCGGCCGACCCAGGGCGTGGCCAGCTCGATGGCCATCGCGACGATCCACAGCACCGGGCGCGACGCGATCGGCACGACCAGCGAGACCAGCCAGATCAGCCAGCCCAGCCCGAAGCCGAACAGGTAGACCGTGGTCACCGTGCGGGCCTCCGGGTTGGTCGGCCGGGCCCGCAGATACAGCAGGAGCAGTACGCCCCGGACGATCAGGTAGCCGATCGGCAGCAGCGGGCTCTCCGGCACCTCGTCCACGCCGAGCGTCATCGCGCCGGCGCCAACCAGGGCCACCAGCACCAACATCCGGTGCGGCAGGTCGTCCGGGTCGAATCGGGTGTCGTAGTAGACCTGCCCCATCCAGGCCCACTAGACCACCACGAAGAGCCCGATCACGGCCAGCATGGCGTTCGGCGTCGGGGTCGGGTCGGTGCCCAGCCGGGCCACCACCGCCGCCAGCGCGTACACGAAGATGACGTCCAGGAAGAGTTCCAGCCAGGTGGCGTGCCGGTGCCCGGCCTCGTCCGTCAGCGGCTCAGGCCCGCGTACGCCCAGCCAACCGGTCAACCATCCGGGCAGGTGCGCGCTGACGGTCCGTACCCTGCGCATCTGGTCATGGTCCCCGCGCGGACCCGGCTCCCGGGCCGGAACCGAAGAGCCGGTGGCGGCCGCCGCCACACCGGCGTCCCCCGGCCGGCGCGTCGTCGGTCCGGCAGGGCAGGATGTACGCCGAGGGGGTGGCGCATGGCTGGGCGGATCCGGGACGAGGACATCGCACTGGTCCGGGAACGCTCCTCGATCGGGGATGTGATCTCCGAGACCGTCACGCTGAAGTCCGCTGGGGGCGGCAACCTCAAGGGCCTGTGCCCGTTCCACGACGAGAAGAGCCCGTCGTTCAACGTCTCCCCGGCCCGCAACGTCTGGTACTGCTTCGGCTGCGGAGCCGGCGGCGACGCGATCAAGTTCCTGATGGACGCCGAGCACCTCAGCTTCGTCGAGTCCGTCGAGCGGTTGGCCGGCCGCGCCGGCATCCAACTGCGCTACGTGGAGGACGACAAGGGCACCCCGCGCCCCCGTCCCCAGCAGGGCCAGCGCCAGCGCTTGGTGGCCGCGCACGCCGCCGCGGTCGAGTTCTACCGGGCGCAACTCAGCACCGCCGGCGCCCGGCCGGCGCGGGAGTTCCTGGCCCAGCGCGGCTTCGACCGGGCCGCCGCCGAGCGCTACGGCTGCGGCTTCGCGCCGGAAGGTTGGGACCTGCTCACCAAGCACCTTCGCCAGCAGGGCTTCACCCACCAGGAGCTGGTCACCGCCGGGCTGTCCCGAGAGTCCCGCTCCGGCACGCTGATCGACCGGTTCCGCCGGCGGCTGCTCTGGCCGATCCGCGACCTCGCCGGTGACGTGATCGGCTTCGGTGCCCGCAAGCTCTTCGACGACGACGACGGGCCGAAGTACCTGAACACCCCCGAGACGCCGATCTACAAGAAGTCGCACGTGCTCTACGGCATCGACCAGGCCAAGCGGGAGATCGCCAAGCAGGGCCGTGCGGTGATCGTCGAGGGTTACACCGACGTGATGGCGTGCCACCTGGCCGGGGTGACCACAGCAGTGGCGACCTGCGGCACCGCTTTCGCAGCGGACCACATATCTGTCCTGCGTCGGCTCCTGTTCGACAGCGACGAGGTGGCCGGCGAGATTATCTTTACCTTCGACGGCGATGCTGCCGGCCAGAAGGCCGCACTGCGCGCCTTCGAAGACGATCAGCGCTTCGTCGGGCGCACCTTCATCGCGGTCAGCCCGGACAACATGGACCCGTGCGATCTGCGGCTGGCCAAGGGTGACCTGGCGGTGCGTGACCTGGTCGCCCGCCGCGAGCCGCTGGTCGACTTCGCGCTGCGACACGTGATCAGCCGCTTCGACCTGGACACCGTCGACGGCCGGGTCGAGGCGATGCGCCACGCCGCGCCGCTGGTCGCGCGACTGAAGGACCGGGAGAAGCGCCCGGAGTACGTCCGCAAGCTCGCCATGGACCTCGGCATGGAGATCGAGCCGGTGCAGCGGGCGGTGCTCGCCGCCGCCAACACCCCGCCGCCCAACGCCCGGGACGCCGCACCCGCGGCCCGGCCCGCCCCGGCCCGCCCCGAGCCGGCGCTGGACAGCCCGCAGTCGATGGTCGAGCGGGAGGCGTTGAAGCTCGCTCTCCAGCAGCCGGTGCTGGCCGGGCCCATGTTCGACGCGGTCGAGGCCACCGAATACCGCCACCCGGTGCACGTCTCGGTGCGCGCGGCCATCGCGGCGGCCGGCGGGGCCGCGTCGGCGACCGGCGGCGCGGTCTGGATCGAGTCGGTCCGCGACGCCTGCGACGACCTGGCGTCCGCGGCGCTCGTCGGCGAACTGGCCGTGGAGCCGCTGCGGATCGACGGTGAACCGGACCCGCGCTACGTGTCGATCACGATGGCCCGGGTGCAGTTCGGGTCGGTGACGGCCCGGATCCGGGAGCTCAAGTCCCGGATCCAGCGCATCAACCCGGTCAACAACAAGGACGAGTACTTCGCCGCCTTCGGCGAACTGCTGTCTCTGGAGCAGCACGCGCGGGCGCTGCGCGAGCAGGCCGCAGGAGGGCTCTGATGGGACTGTTCAGCCGCAAGCCGAAGCTTCCCCCGGCCGACCGGCCGCCGCTGACCGCCGACGAGCGGGTGCTGGCCTGGGCGGCGGCGGGCAACGGCGAGGGCGACGGGGTGGTGGTGGCCAGCAACCTCGGGTTGTGGCTGCCCGGCCGCGGGCACCGGCTCGGCTGGCACACCATTCTCAAGGCGGTCTGGTCCGGCCGGGAGCTGACCGTCACGCCCGCCGAGACCCTCGTCGAACGCGACGGCTACACGGTGGTCACCGACGGGCCGGCCGAGACCTACCTGCTGCTCGACCCGGGCGAGCTGCCGCACCAGGTGCGGGCCCGGGTGACCCGCTCGGTCGCGTACACCGAACACCACCCGGTGCCCGGCGGCGCGGCCCGGGTCGCGGCCCGGCGCGTGGCCGGGGTGGACGGTCTGACCTGGACCGTCCGCGTCGACCCCGGCACCGCGCCGGACGACGACGACCTGCTCGCCGCGACCGACCGCCTGATCACCGTCGCCCGCGCCGCCACCGCACCTGTCGACGGCTAGCGGTCGGGCGGCCACTGACCGCCCGACCCCGCCCCCCGGTCAGTTGGCGCCGAGACCCTCCAGCGCCTTGGCGGCACCGCGGTGCAGCGGAACCGGCTCGGTCTTGCGGGCGTTCTCCAGGGAGATGCCCTTGGCCGCCGGGTTGGCCTGGGCGAGGGCGTCCCGCTTGTCGAACACCGTCCGGGTGATCGCGCAGGCGACGTTGGCGTCCAGGTCCTTGCGGACCAGCAGCACGTTCGGCACGACGATCGTCGGGGTGTCCGCCGCCGTCTTGTACGCGTCCCGGCCGATCGTTCCGGCCTGGTAGGCGGGGCTCAACTCGTTCATCTTCGGCAGCAGGGGCGCGATGTCGATGAACTTCACCGTGTCGCCGGCGGTGGTGAACAGGTCGGTCAGGCCGCCGGTGGGCAGGCCACCGGACCAGAAGAAGCCGTCGACGCTGCCGTCCTTCATGCCCTCGACCGTCTTGGCCAGGTCCAGGCGCTGCGCACGGATGTCCTTGGCCGGATCGAGGCCCGCGGCCTCCAGCAGCCGGTTGGCGATCACCTCCGTGCCAGACTTCGGGGACCCGGTGGAGATCCTCTTGCCCCGCATGTCGGCCACCGAGCCGATCTGGGCGCCGTTGCGGACCACGACCTGGGTGTAGTTGTCGTAGATGCGCGCGAGCGCCTCGACCGGCTGCGGCGCGGTGAAGCTCCCCTTGCCCTGAACCGCGTTGACCGCCGTGTCGAAGAGGGAGAACGCCACGTCGTACTGGCCGCCGACCAACTGCTCGACGTTCTGCACCGAGGCGCCGGTCTCCGCGGCGGTGCCGGTGAGCTTGCCGCCGGTCGCCCCGGACAGCTGCCCGGCCAGGGCGTTGCCGACCACGTAGTAGACGCCGGTCGCGTTTCCGGTGGCGATGCCCACCCGGGTCTCCCGGTCCACCTCACAGGTGACCTCGCTGGCCGCGTCGTCCTTGGCCGCGCCGCCCTGCTGGCCTCCGCACCCCGCCGCGCCGACCGCCACGAGGGCCACCACACTCAGGCCCGCCACGAGCCGTACGTCGATTCGTCTCACAGTTTCTCCTCCCGGAGGTTGGCTGGTGATCCGGCTCGCGGCCCGCCGGTCCGGCCGGCGGCTCCGCGTCGTACGAGCACCCCCGCCACCGCGACGGCGGCCAGTGCGGCGCCGACCGTGACCGGCACGGGTTCGAGCCAGAGCAGGGTGACCCCTGCGAGTGCGCCGAGCACGCGCTCCGGGGCGCCGGCGGGGCCGACGCCGGGCAGCCAACCGCCGGCGGCGACGGCGAGCACGGCCACGCTGAGCGCGACGACCACACCGGCGAAGGCGATCCGCCCCGCGCCGCCGATGCCGAGCAGCCCCAGCCCGGCCGGCGTGATCACGAAGGCGATCGGGGTCAGGTAGGCCGGCAGCGCGTACCGCAGGGTCTGCCACATGGTCGGCACCAGCCGGCCGCCGGTGACCGCCGCGGCGGCCACCGCGGCGAGCGCGGTCGGCGGGGACACCTCGGACAGGACCGCGAAGTAGAAGACGAACATCGCCGCGGCCGGCGCCGTCACGCCCAGGTCGAGCAGCGCCGGGCCGACGATCACCCAACCGATCACGAACGAGGCGGTGACCGGCACGGCCAGGCCCAGCAGGCTCAGTGCGACGGCCGCGAGCAGCGCGGTGAGCACCAGCACGAGGGTCGGGTCCGAGGTGACCGCCTTGGCCCCGCCGATCAGCAGCGCCGCCGCCTGCGGCCCGAGGCCGGTCTTCGTGGTGGTGGCGGTGATGATGCCGGCGGCGGCGCAGACGGCGGTCACCGCCAGCACCCCGCGTACGCCGGTGACGAAGGCGGTCACCAGCCGGGCCGGGGTGAGCTGGTGCGCCCGGTCCAGGAAGGAGAGCGCCACCGCCAGGAGGGTGGCGAGGACGACCGCCCTCGTCGCGGAGAAGCCGACGGCGAGAAGCACGACGATGGCGATCAGCGAGGCGAAGTGGTAGCCGAACCGGGCCAGCAGGCGCCACGGCGAGCTGACGTCGATCACCACCGGGCGTACGCCGGAGCGCCGGGCGTCGATCTCCACGGCGAGCAGGATGCCGAGGTAGTACAGCACCGTCGGCACGGTGGCCCAGCCCAGCACCTGGAGGTACGAGACGCCGAGGTACTCGGCGATGATGAACGCCGCCGCCCCCAGGGTGGGCGGGGAGAGGATCGCGCCCACCCCGGCGGCGGCGAGCATGCCGCCGGCCCGCTCCGGGGGGTAGCCGGCGCGGCGCAGCAGCGGCCAGGTGACCGCGCCGATGCTCACCGTCGTCGCGGCGCCGGACCCGGAGACGGTGCCGAGCAGGAAGCCGGAGGCCACCGCCGTCCGTCCGGCGGCGGTGCGTGAGCGGCGGAACGCCGCCGCCGACAGATCGACGAAGAACCGCCCCGCTCCGGAGAGCTCCAGCACCGCGCCGTAGATGGTGAACAGCACGATGTACGAGGCGGCCACGTCCAGTGGTGTGCCGTAGAAGCCGCTGTCCGAGTTGTAGAACGCGTCGATCAACTGGCTGAAGTCGAGCCCCGAGTGCGCGACCGGCCAGGCCTGCGGCAGCAGCCCGCCGTAGTAGCCGTAGCCGAGGAACAGCAGGCAGACGGCGGGCAGGATCCACCCGGTGGCCCGCCGGCACGCCTCCAGCAGCAGGAGCAGCAGGACGGTGCCCATCACCAGGTCCATCGGCACGAGCAGGCCCTGCCGGTCGAGGAAGGCGTTGTAGCCGCCGCCGCCCGTACCGATGCTGATGGGCAGCACGGGGTAGAGGCAGCCGGCCACCGCCAGAGCGACCAGGGCCCAGTCCACCGCGGTGGGTCGCGCCGGCGCCGAATGTGGCAGGCCCGGCCCGACCGGTCCGTCGCCGCCGGTGCGGCGCAGCCGGGCCCGGAGCCGGGCCGCGAGCCGCAGGTCGGCCGGGTAGACCAGAAAGACCAGCGGCAGTACGCCCGCCAGAAAGAAGATCAAATAGTATTTGCTGCCCTGCGCGAGGGGGCGGAACACCTGCCAGAGGGCGAGCGCGCCGACCGCCAGCGCCGCCGCGGTGAGGAGCAGACCGGCCGGCCCGGACAACACCCGCCCCGGCTTCTCGTCCTCGAACTGGGCGGCCAGGTCCCGCGTCGCCCGTTCGGCGTCGGCGCGGGCGTCGTCGTCGACCCGCCCGGCCTGGTCGCCGCCGTCGGTCGCAGCGGGCGCGTCGGTCTCGGCCGCTCGTGGTCGGGGCGGTGCGCCGCCGTCGCCCGGTGTGGGCTCATCGGCGGAGGAGTTGGCCGGCTGTGCGGGTGGCGGCGAACCGTCGGGCGAACGGGTGGGCGACACGAGGGGACGATACACGTCGATCAAGCGACAGGTGGGGCATCGACATCCGTTTCGCCGGGTGCGGTCGAGGGTTGTGGCAGCGTCCTGTCGTCCCTGCCGGAATTTGCCTGGAGGGCTGTCGGACCCGGCGGCTAGGGTCGGGCGGTGACTTCGGGGCGACCACTGATTCAGGCTCGCGGGCTGGTGAAGCGGTTCGGCGACTTCACCGCAGTGGCCGGCATCGACGTCGAGGTGCGCTCGGGCGAGGCGTTCGGCTTCCTCGGGCCCAACGGCGCCGGCAAGTCCTCCACCATGCGGATGGTCGGCTGCATCTCCCCACCGAGCGGTGGCGAGCTGCGCATCCTCGACATGGACCCGGTCCGCGACGGGCCGGCGATCCGGGCCCGGCTCGGCGTCTGCCCGCAACTGGACAACCTCGACCCCGAGCTGACCGTCCGGGAGAACCTCACCGTCTACGCGCGCTACTTCGGCATCTCGCGGCGGGTGGCCCGGGAGCGGGCCGCCGAGCTGCTGGACTTCGTCCAGCTCAGCGAGCGGGCCGACAGCAAGGTCGAGCCGCTGTCCGGCGGGATGAAACGCCGGCTGACCATCGCCCGCGCGCTGGTCAACGACCCGGAGATCGTGCTGCTCGACGAGCCGACCACGGGGCTCGACCCGCAGGCCCGGCACCTGGTCTGGGAGCGGTTGTTCCGGCTCAAGCAGCAGGGCGTCACGCTAGTGCTCACCACGCACTACATGGACGAGGCCGAGCAGCTCTGCGACCGGCTGGTGGTGATGGACGGCGGGCGGATCGTCGCCGAGGGCTCACCCCGGGCGCTGATCGAGCAGCACTCCACCCGCGAGGTGGTGGAGCTTCGCTTCGCCGCCGAGTCGCAGGAGCCGTTCGCCGGCAAGCTCGACGGGCTGGGGGAGCGGGTCGAGGTGCTGCCCGACCGGGTCCTGCTGTATGTGCCCGACGGCGACGCGGCGGTCGCCGAGGTCGCCGCGCTGGGGCTCAGCCCGGCCAATGTGCTGGTGCGGCGCAGTGGCCTGGAGGACGTCTTCCTGCACCTGACCGGCCGCACCCTGGTCGACTGACCCGATTGGGCGCCCGACGAACGGGTCAGATGGCGGATGACCGGAGGTGCGCTGCCGGAGTGATCTTGCGTAGCATCGGCGCCCGGGTCGGCATGTCCGCCCGACCCGGAGTTGACCACGGGGGTTTCATGTCCGACGTACAGACCAACAGCCGGCATCAGGCCGGGCTGACCGCCCTCTACCTGGGCATCTTCGCGATGGTCTGGTTCAGCGTGCCCGCCGCGGAGCAGCCGTTGCGTGCCCTGCTGGTGGTGGGCAGCATCGCGGCACTGCTCACCGCCGTGGTGGGCGTCGTGCTGTCGGCCCGCACCCGGGGCGCGGGCGGCCCTCGGGACCGGGCGACCGACCGTCGGTACCTGCTGATCGTGGTCGCGGAGTTCGCCGCCGCCGGGCTGGGCGCCGCCGTGCTCGCCGCCGCCGGCTGGTCCGAGTACATCCCGGTGCTGGTCTGCGCCGTGGTCGGGCTGCACTTCTTCCCGCTCGCCCCGCTGCTGCGGGACCCGCTGCTCCGGCCGCTCGGTGTCGCGCTGTGCGTGGTGGCGGTGGCGGGCCTCGTCACCGCGCTCGCCTCGGCGGTGTCCGCCGGTCTGGTGGTCGGCACCGGCGCGGGGCTGCTGCTGCTCGGCTACGCCGTCCAGGCGCTGACCCGCGCGTACCGCCCGGTGTGACCGGCCCGCGCTTCGCCGCCGAGGTCGACACGGTCCGATCGTTGACGGTTCAGCAGCAGCCTTTCCCGCGTGTCGAGCTGTTGAGCCGCCAACGATCACGGCTCAACGGGCTCTGGCCCAGGTGAGGAATCGGTCGCTGAGTCGGTCGTGACCGGCCTGGCCGGCGAGGTCCCCGGCCGCCTCGTAAAGCAGCGTGGCGAGGTAGATGAGCAGGCCGATCCGATCCTCGCGGTATTCGCCGAGCAGCGACAGACGGGCTGGGAAGCAGGGCCACGCGGCGCCGACAACCTTCCCGCGCTGGTGGCCGTGCGCGACTCCAAGGATCCGACCGGCCCGGTGCTGGCCTTCACGCCCGATGCCTGGCGCGCGTTCGTCGGGTCCGACGTCGTTCGCCGGTAGATAGCGGCCACGCCGTTCCGATCCGCTCCTAGATCCACTCGGCTTCCGGGAAGTCGGGGTGTCGCGGCGGCTTTGACGCCCCGACATCCTGAAAGCCGTGTCGATCATCGGGCCGAAACCCGGGGGACAGGTCGGCGGATGTCGCCGTAGGGTGACCGGCGGCCTGTCGTACCCCCGGGGTAGGAAGGTCGGTGTGGCGGGGGTGGTCGTGGTGAGCGTGGCGGGTTCGGCGCGGGAGCGGGCTCGGCCCGCGCTGCCACGGGTGCCGGCGCTCGCCGTGTTCGACTACTTCCTGGTGGGTTACCGGCGCACCTGGCGGGCCGGGGTGTTCTCCTCGTTCCTGCTGCCGGTGCTGACCGTGCTCGGCTTCGGGCTGGGCGTCGGCGCCTACATCGACCAGGGCGTCGGCGGGGTGCGCTACCTCGACTGGCTGGTCCCCGGGCTGATCGCCTCGACCGCCCTCCAGGTGACCGTCGGCGACTCGACGTGGCCGGTGTTCAGCAACTTCCGGTGGATCAAGACGTACTTCGCCCAGAGCGCGGCGCCGCTGCGGGTGGCCGACGTCCTGGCCGGGCACCTGGCCTTCGTGATGTTCCGGGTGCTCACCACGATCGCGGCGTTCCTGTTGGTCACCGGGCTGTTCGGGGCGTTGCGCTCACCGTGGGCGGTGGCCACCCTGCCGGTGGTGGCGCTGCTCGGGCTTGCCGTGGCCGCACCGACCTTCGCGTACGCCGCCTCGGTGACCAGCGACAGTTGGCTGGCGATGCTGTTCCGGTTCGCGGTCATCCCGATGACGCTGTTCGCCGGGGTGTTCTTCCCGGTCGAGTCGCTGCCCGAGGCGCTGCGCTGGCTGGCGTACGGGACACCGCTGTGGCACGCCGTCGACCTCTGCCGTGCGGCCACGCTCGGCGTCGCCCCACAGTGGTCGATCGCCGGGCACCTGCTCTACCTGGCGGCCTGGTCACTCGCCGGCTGGCTGTTGGCGCTGCGCGCGTTCCGTCGCAAGCTCATCGTCTAGGGAGTTGTCGTGGTCACGCTGACCCTGCCTCGGCTGGTCGACGTCTCCGCCGCGTCCCGGCGGTCGGCGTCGGTGGTCGAGCGCAACGTCGCGGCGCTGAAGTCGGTCTACTGGCTGCTGCTGCTCTCCGGCTTCGTGGAGCCGCTGCTCTACCTGCTCTCGATCGGGGTGGGCGTCGGCACGCTGGTCGGCGACCTGCCGCTGCCCGACGGGCGGCTGGTCTCGTACGCCGAGTTCGTGGCCCCGGCGATGCTCGCCTCCTCGGCGATGACCGGGGCGCTCGCGGAGACCACTTTCAACTTCTTCGGCAAGATGAAATACATGAAGCTGTACGACGGGGTGATCGCCACCCCGGTACGGCCGTTCGAGATCGCCCTCGGCGAGTTGGGCTGGGCGATGCTGCGGGGCAGCGCCTACTCGGCGGCGTTCCTCGGTGTGATGGTCGCGCTGGGCCTGACCAGCGTCGCCCGGGCGCTGACCGCGCTTCCGGCGGCCGTGCTGGTCGGGTTCGCCTTCGGTGCGCTCGGCATGGCGCTGTCCACCTTCATGCGCAGCTGGCAGGATTTCGACCTGATGGGCTCCGCCCAGTTCACCCTCTTCCTCTTCTCCGGCACGTTCGTGCCGGCCCAGGCCTACCCGGCCCTGCTGCACTGGTTGATCGAGGTCACGCCGCTCTACCGGTCGGTGCACCTGATCCGCGGCGTCGCGCTGGGCACCGGCGGCTGGCTCTGGCTGCTCGACGTGCTCTACCTGCTGGCGATGATGGCGCTCGGCCTGTTGGTCGCTTCCCGCCGGATGGGCAGGTTGCTCTACCGGTAGGGGTTACGCGCCGCCCTCCTCGGGGCATGTCGGAGGCGACACCACGACGATGAGGAGGGGCGATGGCCTCCGACCAGTCTTCCGTTGGCAGTGGGCCTGACCGTGACCCGGCCCGTGGGCCGGTCGGCCCGGACGAGGGGCCGGACAGCCCCACCGACCTGCCCGGCAGCGGCTGGAAGGCGGCGCTGCGCCGCACGGTCACTGAGTTCCAGGACGACAGTCTGACGGACTGGGCGGCCGCGCTGACCTACTACGGGGTGCTGTCCATCTTCCCCGGGCTGCTGGTGCTGATCTCCATCCTCGGCCTGCTCGGCCCGGCCGCCACCCAGGGTGTCGAGGACACCGTCAAGCAGGCGGTGCCCGAGGGAAACATTCAGCAGATCATCACGGACGCGATCACCCAGGCGGGTGACAACGGCGGGCTGGCGAGCATCGCCGCGATCATCGGTCTGCTGGCCGCGTTCTGGTCCGCGTCCGGGTACGTTGCCGCGTTCATGCGCGCCTCGAACACCATCTACGACGTGCCGGAGGGACGGCCGATCTGGAAGACGCTGCCGATCCGGGTCGGCGTGACCGCGGTGATCGGCGTGCTGCTGCTGGCCTGCGCGGTGATCGTGGTCTTCACCGGGCGCCTGGCCGAACTGGTCGGAAACGCGATCGGGGTGGGTTCGACGGCGGTCACGGTGTGGAACGTCGCCAAGTGGCCGGTGCTGCTGATCCTGGTCAGCCTGATGTTCGCGATCCTGTACTGGGCCTCGCCGAACGCGCGGCACGGCGGCTTCCGCTGGGTCAGCCCGGGTGGCGTGCTTGCCGTGGTGATCTGGCTGGTGATCTCCGGCCTGTTCGCCTTCTACGTGAGCAACTTCGGCTCGTACGACAAGACGTACGGGACGCTGGCCGGGGTGATCATCTTCCTGGTGTGGCTCTGGCTGAGCAACATCGCGATCCTGCTGGGCGCCGAGTTCGACGCGGAGCTGGAGCGCAGCCGGGCCATCTCGGCGGGCCACTCGGCCGACGAGGAGCCGTACGTCGAGCTGCGCGACGACCGCAAGCTGAGGAAGAAGCGGAACGCCGCGGGCCGTCGCTGACCACTCCCGCCGACCGCCCCGCCACCTGGGTGTCAGGTGGCGGGGCGGTGGCGTGTCCGGCGACGGCACATTGGGCGAGCGGACCCGGGCGCGGAGCGACCCTTTTCTTGATCGACTAGTAGCTTTTGTTCGCATGGACAAAAGTTGGGATCAGAACGGCTGAAGCTCTGGACAGGCGGCACGGAACGCTCCTACTGTGTCGGACACGACACATCGGCATTGCGCCGATGTGAACGAGTCCAATGAAGAGGTGAGTCCGGGTGCGGACCGTCGACCCCCTGCACGTCCGCCTGTTGCGGTTGCTCCGCGACGAGGGGGCCGTGTCCCGGGCCGAGCTGGCCGACCGGCTCCAGATGCCCCGCCCGCGGCTGTTGGCCGAGCTGGATCGACTGGTCGCGTTGGGCTACGTCGCTGAGGCCGGGCTGGCCGCCTCCCGGGGCGGACGTCGCTCCACGCTGGTCGAGCTGAACCCGAAGCTGCGGTTCGCGGCCGTCGACCTGGGCGCCAGCTCGATGGACGTCGAGGTGGTCAACGGCCGCCTCGAACCGGTGGCGCACTACGCCGAAGCCGCCGACATCCGCAACGGACCGAAGGTGACCCTGCAACGGGTCAACGAGCTGCTGCAGAAGGCCAAGGTCGACGGCGCGTACGAGCGGCTGGACGCGGTGGGCATCGGTGTGCCCGGCCCGGTCAGCTTCCGCGACGGCGTCCCGGTCTCGCCGCCGATCATGCCCGGCTGGGACCGGTTCCCGGTGCGCGAGCTGCTCAGCCGGGAGCACGGCTGCCCTGCGGTGGTCGACAACGACGTCAACATCATGGCGATCGGTGAGCGACACGGCGGGGTGGCCCACTCGGTGGACGACTTCCTCTTCGTGAAGATCGGCACCGGAATAGGGTGCGGGATCTACCTCACCGGCGAGGTCTACCGGGGCACCGACGGCTGCGCCGGGGACATCGGCCACATCCAGGTCGACGCGCACGGCCCGATGTGCTCCTGCGGCAACGTCGGCTGCCTGGAGGCGTTGTTCAGCGGCGCCGCGCTGGCCAAGGACGCCACCGCCGCCGCCCGCAGCGGGGTGTCGCCGGCGCTGGCCGAGCGGATGGCCATGCGCGGCGTGGTGACCGCTCTCGACGTCGCCGAGGGCGCCGTCGAGGGGGACGTGACCTGCATCCAGCTGATTCGTGACGGCGGACGGCGGGTCGGTGGGGTGCTCGCCGGCCTGGTCAGCTTCACCAACCCGTCGATGATCGTGATCGGCGGCGGGCTGGCCCAGCTCGGGCACATCCTGCTCGCCGAGATCCGCAGCGTCGTCTACCGCCGATCGCTGCCGCTGGCCACCGGAAACCTGCCGGTCGTGCTGTCCGAGCTCGGCGGTCGGGCCGGCGTCGCCGGCGCGGCGGTGCTCGCCAGCGACGTCGCGTTCGCGGAGGCCACATGAGCCCGCAGTCGCAAGCCGGAGAACCGTCGTGAGCGAGGAGGAGACCGTGGCCCAGTCCGAGGAGAACGTCGCCACCGAGCCGACGGACACCGGCACCGACGCGCCGTTGATCGAAGCCCCCGCCGACACCGTCGCCGGTGAGGTCGTCCTGCGCCTGACCGACGTGGTCAAGACCTTCCCCGGCGTACGCGCCTTGGACGGCGTGCAGCTGGAGGTACGCGCGGGCGAGGTGCACTGCCTGCTCGGGCAGAACGGCGCCGGCAAGTCCACCCTGATCAAGGTGCTGTCCGGCGTGCACCAGCCGGACTCCGGCGAGGTCGAGTGGCGCGGCGAGCAGGTCACCTTCGCCAATCCGCAGGCCGCCATGCGCGCTGGCATCGCGACCATCTACCAGGAACTCGACCTGGTCGAGGATCTCTCGGTGGCGGAGAACGCCTTCCTCGGCCACGAGCACCGCAGCTTCGGGTTCGTCCGGCGCGGCCGGATGGCCCGGCACACCCGGCAGATCCTCGGCCGGCTCGGCCACGGCGAGATTCCGCCCGGGCGGATGGTCCGGGCGCTGCCGGCCGCCGGCAAGCAGATCGTCAGCATGGCGCGGGCGCTGTCGCACGAGGCCCGACTGATCATCATGGACGAGCCGAGCGCGGTGCTGGCCCACGACGAGGTCGGCAACCTGTTCCGGATCATCCGCGAGCTGACCGCACAGGGCATCGCGGTCATCTACATCTCCCACCGCCTGGAGGAGATCCGCGAGATCGGCGACCGGGTCACCGTACTCAAGGACGGCCGGACCACGGCGGCGAACCTGCCGGCACGCGACACCCCGACCCGTGACCTGGTCAGCCGGATGACCGGCCGGACCATCGAGTACGTCTTCCCGGACCGGCCGACCGACGACACGGTCGGCGCCGAGCTGCTCCAGGTGGAGGGGCTGACCCGTCCCGGCGAGTTCGCCGACGTCTCACTCGACGTCCGCGCCGGGGAGATCGTCGGCATCGCCGGCCTGGTCGGCTCCGGCCGCTCCGAGCTGCTGGAGACCATCTACGGCGCCCGCGCCGCGGAGGCCGGCACGGTCCGGATGGCCGGGCGGGTGCTGCGTCCGGGCAGTGTCGGCGCGGCGGTGCGGGCCGGCATGGGGATGGCCCCCGAGGAGCGAAAGAGCCAGGCGCTGCTGCTCGGTGAACCGATCTACCGCAACGTCACGCTGGCCACCTTCGGCCGGTACGCGCGGCTCGGCTTCACCGACGCCGCCAAGGAGCGGGCCGAGGCCGACCGGATCGCCGAGAGCCTGGAGCTGCGGCCCCGGGACGTCGGCCGGCCGGTGCGCACCCTCTCCGGCGGCAACCAGCAGAAGGTGGTGGTCGGGCGCTGGCTGCTCGGCGGCACCAGGCTGCTGCTGCTCGACGAGCCCACCCGGGGCGTGGACGTGGGCGCCCGGGCTGAGCTCTACCAGGTCATCCGGGCGTTGGCCGCGCAGGGCGTCGGGGTGCTGCTGGTCTCCAGCGAGGTGCCCGAGGTGCTCGGCCTCGCCGACCGGGTGCTGGTGATGCGGGAGGGTCGGGTCGTCCGCGAGGCCCCGGCCGGCGAACTCGACGAGAACACCGTGCTCGACCTCGTGATGGCGGGGTCCCTGATGGAAGGCGCACCGGCATGAGCGACGCGACTCCCACTCCCACCGCGACACCGGAGCGCCCGCAGCTTCCTGCGCAGTCTCCGCCGGTGGACCCGGCGGAGACGGCGGCGGCCGGCGACACGACGGCATCCAGGGGCCGGCTCTCCTGGTGGCGGGGTGAAAACGGCGACGGCGTCAAGCGCAACCTCGGTCTGATCGGGGTGCTGGCCGCGCTCATCCTGGTCGGCGCGATCACCAAGCCCGACCTCTACGACGACCCGACCTGGGTCTGGAACAACATCCTGGCCATCCTTCAGCTGGCCTCCGTCGTCGGCGTGGTCACGGTCGGCATGACCTTCGTGATCATCGGCGGCGGGATCGACCTGTCGGTCGGAGCGATCGTCGCGCTGGCCGGCGTCTGGTGCACGACGGTGGCCACCCAGAGCTACGGCGCCGGCGGCATGATCTTCACCGCCATCGTGGTCGGCATCTGCGTGGGTCTGGTCAACGGCGTGCTCATCTCGTACGGGCGGCTGGTGCCGTTCATCGCGACGCTCGCGATGCTGGTGGCCGCTCGCGGGCTCGCGGCATCGATCTCCAACAAGCAGACCCAGGTGTCCAGCAGCACCTTCATCAACGACATCGCGGCGCGCAAGGTGATCGGGATTCCGATCCTGGTCTACATCCTCGGCGCGGTGGTGGTGGCCGGGTGGATCCTGCTCAACCGGACGACCTTCGGTCGGCGGACCATCGCGGTCGGCGGTAACCCGGAGGCCGCGCGGTTGGCCGGTATCAACGTCCGCCGGCACACCATGCTGCTCTACGCGCTCTCCGGCCTCTGCTGCGGCATCGCGGCCATCATGCTCACCTCCCAGGCCACCTCGGCCCAGGCGGCGATGGCCAACCTCTACGAGCTGGACGCGATCGCCGCCGCGATCATCGGCGGGACGCTGCTCAGCGGTGGCCGGGGCACTATCGTCGGCTCACTGCTCGGCGTGATCATCTTCGCCACGATCACCAACCTCTTCGCCATCAACGGCCTCTCCATCGAGGCGCAGAACATGGTCAAGGGCGGCATCATCGTCGCCGCCGTCCTGGTCCAGCAGTTCCAGTTCAAGTCCTTCACTCGGCTCCTCGCGCGGAACAGGCTCACCACCACAACCTGACGCACCGCACGTTGTTCCTGGCGACGTCGAGATATTCGACAGTGGCCGGACCTCGCACACCCTCAACAACTCCATTCCCGTTCCCAGGAGGTCGGCATGACCCAGCACAGTCGCGACCTGTCGCGCCGTCGGTTGCTTTTCGGTGGGGCCGCCGTCGGCGCCGCCACCCTGCTCACCGCCTGCACCAGTAACGAGACCCCGGCGGCGAGCACGCAGACCAAGGCCGCCGGTGACGGCGCCGGCAACAACGCCCCGGGCAAGAAGGTCGTCATCGGCTTCTCCGCCCCGGCCGCCGACCACGGCTGGATGGGCGCGATCCACGCCAACGCCAAGGCGCAGGCCGCCGCGTACTCCGACGTCGAGCTCAAGGAGGTCGACGGCGGGACGACGTCGGAGGCGCAGCGCTCCACGCTCGGCACGCTGATCGCACAGAAGCCGGACATCATCGTCGTGCTGCCGCACGACGGCAAGGAGGTCAACGCGGTCGCTCTCCAGGCGATGCAGGCGGGCATCCCGATCGTCAACCTCGACCGGGTCTTCCCCGACGCGCTGGCGTCGCGGCTGGTCATCAAGGGCGACAACTACGGCATGGGCGTGTCCGCCGGGCACTTCATCGGCAAGCAGCTCAAGGACAAGGGCGTCACCAACCCGGTCATCGGTGAGATCGCCGGTCTGGAGATCCCGCTGACCGTCGAGCGCAGCGCGGGCTTCACGGCGGCCCTGGCCACCTACGGCTTCAAGGTGAACAACCGCCGTTCGGCCGAGTTCACCTCGGACAGCGGCCAGCGCGAGGCGGCTCAGCTGCTCCAGGCGCTGCCCAAGATCGACGCGATCTGGAACCACGACGACGACCAGGGCATCGGTGTCCTTGCCGCCATCAAGCAGGCCAACCGCTCCGAGTTCTTCATGGTCGGCGGCGCGGGCTCGAAGCTTGCGATCGACGCGATCAAGGCCGACAACAGCGTGCTCAAGGCGACGGTCACCTACAACCCGTCGATGGCCTCGTCGGCGATCTCGCTCGCCCGGCTCATCGCGCAGGGCCGGGGCCTGGGCGACTTCACCGAGCTGCAGGTGCCCAAGGAAGTGACCCTCGCCTCGGAGACGATCACCAAGGAGAACGCGAGCAGCTACGAGAAGCTCGGGTTCTGACACACGGGGGGAGACCCACCTTGTCCACGACAGACAGAGAACTGCGGGTCGGCATGGTCGGCTACGCGTTCATGGGCGCCGCGCACTCGCAGGCGTGGCGCACCGTGAACCGCGTGTACGACCTGCCGGCGCGGGCCCGGATGGCGCTGATCTGCGGCCGGGACACCGGGAAGGTGGCGGACGCCGCCGACCGGCTCGGTTGGGACGCGTACACCACGGACTGGCGTGACCTGATCAGCCGGGACGACATCGACGTGGTCGACGTCTGCACCCCGGGTGACAGCCACGCTGAGATCGCCCTCGCCGCGTTGGCCGCCGGCAAGCACGTGCTGTGCGAGAAGCCGTTGGCCAACACGGTGGCCGAGGCGCGGGCGATGGCCGCCGCGGCGGACACCGCCCGGGCAGCCGGGGTGCGGTCGATGTGCGGGTTCAACTACCGCCGGGTTCCCGCGGTCACGATGATGCGCCAGCTCGTCGCCGACGGACGACTCGGGGTGATTCGACACGTCCGAGCGACGTACCTGCAGGACTGGATCGTGGACCCGCAGTTCCCGCTGGTGTGGCGGTTGCAGAAGGACAGGGCGGGCTCCGGGGCGCTCGGCGACATCGGCGCGCACATCATTGATCTGACCCAGTTCGTCACCGGCCAACGGATCACCGGTGTCAGCGCGGTCACCGAGACCTTCGTCAAGGAGCGGCCGTTGCCGGCCGGGTCCAGCGGGTTGGCGGCCTCGGTGGACGGCGGCGGGTCGGCCGACGGCAACGCCTCGGCCACCGGTGCGGTCACCGTCGACGACGCCGCGGTCTTCGTGGCCCGGCTCGACGGTGGCGCGTTGGCCACGTACGAGGCGAGCCGGTTCGCCACCGGCCGCAAGAACGCCCTGCGTGTCGAGATCAACGGCTCGCTGGGCACCGTGGTCTTCGACCTGGAACGCCTCAACGAGCTGGAGTTCTACGACGCCACCCGGCCCAGCGTGGAACAGGGTTTCAGCCGCATCCTGGTGACCGAGGGGGAGCACCCGTACATGTCGGCGTGGTGGCCGCCCGGCCACATCATCGGCTACGAGCACTCCTTCACCCACCAGATGCGCGACTTCATCGAGGCGGTCGCCACCGGCGTCGACCCGGCTCCCTCCTTCGCCGACGCGTTGCAGGTCCAGCTCGTGCTGGACGCGGTGACCCGTTCGGCGGAGATCGGCTCCTCGTGGACCGAGGTGCAACCGGCGCTGGCCGCGGTGGCCGTCTGACCTCTGACCATCCGCGATGGTGGTGTTCGCGCCGCCATCGCCCGACCGGCTTTCCGGAGTCGACCGGCGAGGGACCGGCCGCGGTTTGCGCCCCGCGGCCGGGACGAGGTCGGCACCGGAGGGCGTGCAGCCGGGCCGTACGGCCCGGTGGCGCACGAGCAGGACGGTCGTCCGGTGCGTCCGGACCGGGATTCCCCGGCCGCACCGGAGGACCGCCACCACCCCCGGCGATCCGGAGGACCTGATGGCACCGCCCGCCGCTGCCCCCACCCGTACCGCTTCCGCTCGCCGACGTCCGGCGGGCCGTACACCGGTCGACGATCCGGTGGGCACGGCGGCCTGAGACGTCCGGTCGGGGCACGCCGACGCCCCGGTCGGCCGGATGCGGGGGAGGCAGGGTCGAGACGCCGACCGACCCTGCCTACCAGCCCCGTCTGCCCGCACCCGTGCCGGAAGCCGGCCCGGCGTCGTCGCCGCCGACGCCGATGTCGGGATCCGGTGCCATCCCGGTGCGGGGCGGGCGGGCGGGGCCCATTCACCCAGGGCGTATCTTTTCGAGAAATATTCTGATATTCCTATATTTAGCTACACCGAGGGTTCCTCCTGAACGGGAAGGAGCACCATGCGTACGGGTGTCTGGTTGGTGGGTGCGCGCGGTTCCGTCGCGACCACCAGCATCGTCGGAGGGCTCGCGCTGCGAGCCGGCCTGGCCGGGCCGACCGGCTGCGTCACCGAGCTGCCGGAGCTGCGCGGCCCCGCCCTGCCGTCCTTCGCCGATCTGGTCTTCGGCGGGCACGACCTCGCCACCACCCCACTGTGCAAGCGGGCCGAGGCGCTGGCCGACAGCGGTGTCGTCCCCGGACGGCTGGTCGCCGCGCTCCCGGACGAGCTGGCCACCGTCGAGCGGGAGCTGCGCCCCGCGCCGGTCGGCGCCACCCAGGCCGACCGGGCCGCCGCCGTGGTGCGCGACCTCACCGCCTTCCGTGAGCGGCACGCACTGGACCGGGTGGTGGTCGTCAACGTCTCGGCCACCGAACCGGCTCCCGCACCGCATCCCGGGCACGCCGATCCGGAGGCGCTGCGCGTCGCCCTCACCGGCCCCGACGAGGTGCTGCCGTCCAGCTCCCTGTACGCGTACGCGGCGCTGCTGGCCGGCTGCCCGTACGTCGACTTCACCCCGTCCACCGGGCTGCGGCTGCCGGCGCTGACCGCGCTGGCCGAGCAGGTCCGGCTGCCGTACGCGGGGCACGACGGCAAGACCGGGGAGACCCTGGTCAAGTCGGTGCTCGCGCCGATGTTCGCGATGCGGAACCTGGCCGTGCGCTCCTGGTCCGGGGTCAACCTGCTCGGCGGCGGCGACGGCGCCACCCTCGCCGACCCGGCCGCCAACGCGGCCAAGGTGCAGAGCAAGCAGCGGGTGCTCGGCGAGACGCTGGGTTACCTGCCCCAGGGCGGCACGCGGATCGAGTACGTCGAGGACCTGGGCGACTTCAAGACCGCCTGGGATCTGATCACCTTCGCCGGCTTCCTCGGCACCGGGATGCGCATGGAGTTCACCTGGCACGGCTGCGACTCGGCGCTGGCCGCGCCGCTGGTGCTCGACCTGGCCCGGCTCACCGCCGCCGCGCACGCCGCCGGGCGCGTCGGGCCGCTGGCCGAGCTGGGCTTCTTCTTCAAGGATCCGCTCGGCACACCGACCCACTCGCTGGCCGAGCAGTGGACCCGGCTGGTCGACTTCACCCGCCAGTTGCACGCCGGCCGGGACGGTGCCCATGACCACGCTGGCTGACCTCGCCGAGCTGGTCCGGGCGCCGGCGGCGCTCTCGGTCCCCGGCGACGTGGTCGCCGGCGCGGCGGCGGCTGGCACGCTGGACCGACGTACCCCCGCCCTGGCCGGCGCCTCGGTGCTGCTCTACTGGGCCGGCATGGCCGCCAACGACTGGGCCGATCGGCGGTTGGACGCCGTCGAGCGGCCCGAGCGACCCATCCCCAGCGGTCGCGTCGCCCCGGCCGCCGCGGTCGGTCTCGCGGCCGGCCTCACCGCCGCCGGCCTGGGCCTGGCCGCCGCCGTGGGCGGTCGCCGCGCCGCCGCGCTCGCCGTGCCGCTGGCGGCCAGCATCTGGGGGTACGACCTGCTGGCCAAGAACACCGCCGCCGGGCCCGCCGTGATGGCCGCCTGTCGAGGGCTGGACGTGCTGCTCGGCGCGTCCGGCGGTCGGCTGACCCGGGCGCTGCCGGCGGCGGCGACCGTCGCCGCGCACACCTGGACGGTCACCGCGCTGTCCCGCCGCGAGGTCACCGGGGCCGACGCCGCGCTGCCACTGCGTACGCTGGCCGGCACCGCCCTGGTCGCCGCCAGCGCCGCCGCACCCGCCGGCCGGGCCCGGTCGGTCGGGCTCGTCGCCGCGCTGCCCGCGATACTGTCCGGCTGGTACGCCGCCCGCTACGGCGCGGCCCAGGCCCAGGTGGTCCGGGACCCGTCGGCCGGGCGGGTACGCGCCGCGGTCGGCGCCGGGATCACCGGACTGCCCGCCCTGCAGGGAGCGCTCACCGCGCGCGGCGGTGCCAGCCTGCTCGGGCTGGCCGTCGCCGCGGCGGCACCGCTGGGCCGGCGGCTGGCCCGGAAGGTCTCCCCGACATGACCGCCCCCCAGCCGCGCACCGCGCCGCCGGCCGCCGACGCTCGGACGCTGCGCCTCGGGTACGGCACCAACGGCTTCGCCAACCACCGGCTCGACGACGCGCTGGCCGTCCTCGCCGACCTCGGCTACGTCGGGGTGGCGCTGACGCTCGACCACGACCACCTTGACCCGTTCGCGCCCGGTCTCACCCGCCGGGTCGCGGCGGTGGGCCGGCGGCTGAACGCGCTGGGCCTCGCGGTGGTGATCGAGACCGGAGCCCGCTACCTGCTCGACCCGTGGCACAAGCACGCACCGACGCTGCTGCACGACGACCCGACCCGGCGGGTCGAGTTCCTGCGCCGGGCCGTCCGGATCGGCGCCGACCTGGGCGCGGAGGCGGTCTCCTTCTGGGCCGGCGTCCGGCCCGACGCGGTGCCGGCGCAGACCGCCTGGGACCGGCTGGTGGCCGGCTGCGCCACCGTGGTCGACGCCGCCGACGCCGCCGGTGTCACCCTCGGCTTCGAACCGGAGCCGGGGATGCTGGTCGAGGACATCGCCGGCTGGCGTCGGTTGCGCGCGGCACTCGGTGAGCCGGGCCGCTTCGGCATCACCCTCGACATCGGGCACTGCCGCTGCCTGGAGCCGTGGCCGGTGCCGCAGTGCGTTGCCGAGGTGGCCGCGCACCTGGTCAACGTGCAGATCGACGACATGCGCCGAGGCGTGCACGAGCACCTGGAGTTCGGCGGCGGCGAGATCGACTTCCCGCCGGTGCTGACGGCCCTGGCGCAGGCCGGCTACCGCGGGTTGGTCGCCGTCGAGCTGCCCCGGGACTCGCACGCCGCGCCCGCCGTGGCCGCCCGGTCGATCGAGTTCCTGCGCGCCGCCGCCACGACGGCGGCGGCCCGGAGCACCACCGCGATCGTGACGGCGACCGGCCGGCGCAGCGAGGACGAGGTGCCCACGGGCGCCCTTCGCTCTGCTTCAACGGACGCACCAGCGGCCGTCCGATATCCGGACAGTGGCCGTCGCGTGGAGTGAAGCAGAGCAAGGGGCGCGCCTGGGGTGCCTGCGGAGCAGCACGAGGGAGGAGACGGGATGACACCGGATTCACTACAGGCCGCACTGCGGGGCGTACCCGATCCCGACTGGCTGGAGACGGCGCTGCGCCGGGTCGCGGCCGAGCCCGGCGCGATCAGCCGGCTCTTCCCGGCCACCGGCCGGCGCTGCGGCCGAGCCGCACTGCCCGACGCACCCGGCTGGACGGCCGACGACGCGGCCCGGGTGCTGTTGCTCACCGCCGCGCCCGCTGACCACGCCCAGCTCGCCGACACGCTCTACCGGAACGGCGACGCGGCCGAGCGGCGGGCGGTGCTGCGCGCCCTGCCGCTGCTGCCGATCGGGGCCGCCGGGGTGCCGCTGCTGCACGACGCCATCCGGACCAACGACACCCGGCTCGTCGCCGCCGCGCTCGGCCCGTACGCGCGGCACCTCGACCCGGCGGCCTGGCGGCAGGCGGTCCTCAAGTGCGTGTTCACCGGCGTGCCGCTGGCCGTCGTGGCCGACCTGGACGCCCGCGCCGACGGTGAGCTGGCCGCGATGCTGGCCGCGCTGGCCGCCGAGCGGCACGCCGCCGGCCGGGAGATGCCCGCCGACGCCACCGACCTGCTCGACCGGCTCACCGCGCACAGCGGAGGGACCGGCACCGTCGACAGTCCCACCCCCACGGAGGCGTGATGCGCATCTTCGACCCGCACATCCACATGACCTCACGCACCACGGACGACTACGAACGGATGGCCGCCGCCGGCGTCCGGGCCGTGGTGGAGCCGGCGTTCTGGCTGGGCCAACCCCGCACCAGCGCCGCCTCGTTCGCCGACTACTTCGACTCCCTGATCGGCTGGGAGCCGTTCCGCGCCGGGCAGTTCGGGGTGCGGCACCACGCCACCGTGGCGCTGAACCCCAAGGAGGCGAACGACCCGCGCTGCCGGCCGGTGCTCGACCTGCTGCCGCGCTACCTGGACAAGGACGCGGTGGTCGCGGTCGGCGAGATCGGGTACGACTCGATGACCCCGGAGGAGGACGACGCGTTCGCCGCGCAGCTCGCGCTGGCCGTGGCGTACGACCTGCCGGCGCTGGTGCACACCCCGCACCGGGACAAGGCCCGCGGCGTCGAGCGGACCCTCGCCGTGGTCACCGAGTCCGGCATCGAGCCGGGCCGGGTGGTGATCGACCACCTGAACGAGGTGACCGTCAAACTGGTCCGGGACACCGGCTGCTGGCTGGGCTTCTCCATCTATCCGGACACCAAGATGTCTCCGCCGCGGATGGTGGAGCTGCTGCGGGAGTACGGCACGGAACGAATGCTGGTCAACTCGGCCGCCGACTGGGGGCGCTCGGACCCGCTGCTGACCCGGGCCACCGGCGAGGCGATGCTGCTGGCCGGGTTCACCGACGACGACGTCGACCAGGTGCTGTGGCGCAACCCGGTGCAGTTCTACGGGCAGTCCGGCCGGCTCGACCTGACCGACCTGGAACTCGCGGCCGTGGACCCGGGGACCGGCAACTCGATCCTGCGCGGCGGCAGCTGATGCGGCTGCGGCACGCCGGCGGCGACACCGTGCACCTCGGCTACTGCACCAACGTGCACCCCGCCGAGGACCTCGCCGGCATCCTCGCCCAACTGGACACCTACGCCGTGCCGGTCCGCGCGGCGCTCGGCGGCGACCTGCTCGGCCTCGGCCTGTGGCTGGCCGCCCCGGTCGCCGCCGAGCTGGCCGCCGATCCGGCGCTGCGCCGCCGGCTGCGCGCCGAGCTGGACGCGCGTGGGCTGGAGGTGGTCACCCTCAACGGCTTCCCGTACGCGGCCTTCCAGGCGCCGGTGGTCAAGCACGACGTCTACCGGCCGGACTGGACCACCGAGCAGCGCCTGACGTACACCCTGGACCTGGCCCGGGTGCTCGCCGACCTGCTGCCCGACGACGCCGCCCGGGGCTCGATCTCCACCCTGCCGCTTGCCTGGCGGCAACCCTGGGACGACGAGCGGGCCGACGCCGCGCGGCGCCGCCTCGACCAGCTCGCCGCCGGCCTGGCCGCAGTGCAGAGCGAGACCGGCCGCCAGGTGCGGGTCGGCTTCGAACCCGAGCCGGGCTGCGTGGTGGAGAGCACCGGTCAGGCCGCCGCGCTGCTGTCCGGGATGGACACCGAACGGTTGGGCGTCTGCCTCGACCTGGCCCACCTCGCCTGCGCCTGGGAGGAGCCGGCCGCGGCACTGGACCGGCTGCGGACGGCCGGCCTGCCGGTGGTCAAGGTGCAGGTCTCCGCCGCAGTCGAGGCGGCCGACCCGGCCGGCGGCGCCGACGCGCTGCGCCGCTGGGTGGAGCCGCGCTTCCTGCACCAGACCCGGGGGGCGGGCTGCGCGGGCGGAGCCGACCCGGCCGACCCGGCGTACGCGGCCGACGACCTGGACGCGGCGCTCGACGCGGCGCTGCCCGGCCCGTGGCGGGTGCACTACCACGTGCCCCTGCACGCGCCACCCGAGGAACCGCTCGGCTCCACCCTGCCGGTGTTGCGCGCCGCGCTCGCCGCGCTCTACGCCGGCCCGGCGGCCGGCTGTGACCATCTCGACGTGGAGACGTACACCTGGGGGGTGCTGCCGGCCGCGCGGCGGCCCGGCACCGACGCGGAGCTGGCCGCCGGCATCGCCGCCGAGCTGGCCTTCGCCCGCGACGAGCTGGTCGGCCTGGGCCTGACCCCGGAGCTGACCAGGGCCAGGGCGGGGGTGCCGCGATGAGCCGGCGACTGGTGGTGCTCGACGTGGTCGGGTTGACCCCGCGACTGCTCGCGCACATGCCCCGGCTGCGGGGGATCGCCGACGGCGGCTTCCGGGCCGAGCTGGGCACCGTGCTGCCCGCGGTGACCTGCTCGGTGCAGTCCACCTTCCTCACCGGCGAGCCGCCGAGCGGGCACGGGATCGTCGGCAACGGGTGGTATTTCCGGGAGCTGGGTGAGGTGCTGCTGTGGCGGCAGCACAACGCGCTGGTCGGCGGGGAGAAGCTCTGGCAGGCGGCCCGGCGGGCCGAGCCCGGCTACACCGTCGCCAACGTCTGCTGGTGGTACGCGATGGGCGCCGACGTCGACTGGACGGTCACCCCGCGGCCCGTGTATTACGCCGACGGGCGCAAGGAACCGGACTGCTACACCGACCCGCCGGAACTGCACGACGCGCTCACCGGTCGGCTGGGCACCTTCCCGCTGTTCACCTACTGGGGGCCGACAGCCGGGCTGCCCTCGTCGCGGTGGATCTGCCGGGCGGCCGAGCAGATCCTGGCCGACGTGTCGCCCGACCTGACCCTGGTCTACGTCCCGCACCTGGACTACGACCTGCAACGGCACGGCCCGTCCTCCCCGCAGGCGGCGGCCGCGGCGGCGGAGCTGGACACGGTGCTCGGGCCGCTCCTGGACGCCGCCCGGGCCAGCGACGCGACCGTCGTGGTGCTCTCCGAGTACGGCATCACCGACGTGTCCCGACCGGTGGACGTCAACCGGCTGCTGCGCGCCGAGGGGCTGCTGCGGGTGCACACCCAGGCGGGCATGGAGTACCTCGACCCGTGGACGTCCCGGGCGTTCGCGGTCGCCGACCACCAGGTCGCGCACGTCTACGTACGGGACCCGGCCGACGTCCCTACGGTGGCGAAGCTCTGCGCCGGGCTGCCCGGGGTCGCCGAGGTGCTCGACGCCGAGGGCAAGGCCGCGCACGGGCTGGATCATCCACGCGCCGGTGAGCTGGTGCTGGTGGCCGAGCCAGACGCCTGGTTCACCTATTACTACTGGCTGGACGACGCCCGCGCGCCGGACTTCGCCCGGCTGGTGGAGATTCATCGGAAGCCGGGGTACGACCCGGCCGAGCTGTTCTTCGACCCGGCCGCGCCGGGGGCGGCGAAGCGTCGGGCGGGCGTCGCGCTGGCCCGCAAGAAGCTGGGCATGCGCTACCTGATGAGCGCGGTCGGCCTGGACGCCGGAGCCCGGGCGGTACGCGGCTCGCACGGCCGGTTGCCGACCGACCCGGCGGACGCGCCGGTGCTGCTCTGCTCCGACCCGGCCGCGGCCCGGGAGCGGATCGCCGCCACCGAGGTCAAGGAGCTGCTGCTGGAGCTGGCCGGGCTGACCCGCGGCGGTGGCGCCGACGCGGACGGGCCGGGGGAGGGGCCATGACCGTCACGGTCGCCCCCACCGACGCGAGCGGGCTGCGGGCGCGCTTCGACGCGGAGCTGGCCGGGTTCCTCGACCGGCAGGGCCCGGACTGGCCGGACGGCGCGCCACGCGGCGTGTTCACCGCGTTGCACCGGTTCGTGCTGGCTGGCGGAAAGCGGCTACGCCCGCTCTTCTGCTATTGGGGTTGGCGCGGCGCCGGGGCGCCCGATGGCACCCCGATCGTGGTGGCCGCCGCGGCACTCGAGCTGTTCCACGCGTTCGCGTTGATCCACGACGACATCCTGGACGGCAGCGACCGTCGCCGGGGCGAGCCGTCGGTGCACCGGCTCTTCGCCGACCTGCACGCCCGCTCGTCCTGGCGCGGTGACCCCGAGGCGTACGGGCGCAACACGGCGCTGCTCTGTGGGGACCTCTGCGCGGCCTGGTCGGACCAAATGTTCCACGAGTGCGGCCTGAGCACCGAGCAGGTGCACCGGGGGTACGGGGTGTTCGCGTTGATGCGGACCGAGGTGATCGCGGGGGAATACCTGGACCTGGTGTCCGGGGTGGGCGACGGCTCGGTGGCCAGCGCGCTCACCGTGATCCGGATGAAGGCCGCCCGGTACACGGTGACCCGGCCGCTGCAGATCGGCGCGGCGCTCGCCGGCGCGGGGCCGGAGCTGCTCGCCGCGCTCGGCGAGTTCGGTGACCCGCTGGGCGACGCGTTCCAGCTCCGCGACGACGTGCTGGGCGTCTTCGGCGATCCGGCGGTCACCGGCAAGTCGGTCCTCGACGACCTGCGGGAGGGCAAGCCGACGGTGATGATGGCGCTGGCCCGTAGCGCCGCTGATCGGCCGCAGACCGCCCGGCTGCGGGAGTTGTTCGGCAATCCGGCGTTGGACGCCGACGGCGCGGCGGAGCTGCGCGGGATCATCGAGGCGACCGGCGCCCGAGAGCGCATCGAGCAGATGATCCGGGTCCGGACCGAGGCCGCGCTGGCCGCGTTGGAGAGCGCGGCGGTGGCCGAGGAGGCCCGTTCCGCGCTGGTCGCGCTGGCCGCGCAGGCGATCGACCGCCGCGCCTGACCCGCCGGCGCGCGCCGGACACCGTTCCCCGG
Source organism: Micromonospora sp. NPDC005087 (assembly GCF_042872965.1). Lineage (NCBI taxonomy): Bacteria > Bacillati > Actinomycetota > Actinomycetes > Micromonosporales > Micromonosporaceae > Micromonospora > Micromonospora sp. NPDC005087. Next base: position 139,277 of record NZ_JBIALB010000003.1, read on the forward strand.
ACATCGCCCGCGGCGTCTGGGGAATGGCGCTTCCTGCCGACTTTCGATCGTATCGACGAAAGTTCACGCCGATCCACCGGAAGGTATAGACACATCGACACATCGCGATTTAGTGTCGTGGCCAACACGACAATGTTTCGTCGAGGTGAACCGGCGGCGCGGTAACCCATCGGCATCCCCACCACCGCTACGGCATCCGGCGCGACGGCGCGCGCCCGGCCTGGCAGTCATTCGTCAGGAAGGGACAGCACATCATGTCCATCAAGGACGTACCCATCCACCGGTCCCGACGATGGTTCTCCACCGGATCGGCCCTGCTCCTGGTGGTCGCCGCCGGCACGGTGGCGCTCGGCGTCGGCCCGGCCGCGCTCGGTGGCCCGACCCCCGCCCAGGCCCACCCCATCAACGCCACGGACTTTCAGCAGGTCGAGCTGGCCCGCGGCGTGGCCGACATGGGTGAACCGATGTCGCTGGCCGTGCTGCCGGACCGCTCGGTCCTGCACACCGCCCGCAACGGCACGCTGCGTCGCACCGACGCCAACGGCACCACCTCGGTGATCGGCACCCTGCCGGTCTACACCCACGACGAGGAGGGCCTGCAGGGCGTCGGAGTCGACCCCAACTTCGCCAGCAACCGGCAGATCTTCCTCTACTACGCCCCGCCGCTCTCCACCCCCGGCGGCGACGCGCCGGCCACCGGCACCGACTTCTCGGCCTGGAACGGCGTCAACCGGCTCTCCCGGTTCACCCTCAACTCCGACTTCACACTCAACCAGGCGAGCAAGGTCGACGTGCTCGACGTCCCGGCCAACCGCGGCCTGTGCTGCCACGTCGGTGGGGACATCGACTTCGACGCCGCCGGCAACCTCTACCTGTCCACCGGCGACGACACCAACCCGTTCGAGTCCGCCGGCTACGCGCCGCTGGACGAGCGGACCAACCGCAACCCGGCGTACGACGCCCAGCGCAGCGCGGGCAACACCAACGACCTGCGCGGCAAGATCCTGCGGATCAAGGTGAACGCCAACGGCACGTACTCCATCCCGTCGGGCAACCTGTTCGCGCCCGGCACGGCCAGGACCCGGCCGGAGATCTACGCGATGGGGTTCCGCAACCCGTTCCGGATCAGCGTGGACAAGGCCACCGGTGTCGTCTACGTCGGTGACTACGGGCCGGACGCCGGCTCCACCAGCTCCACCCGCGGCCCGTCCGGCCAGGTGGAGTTCAACCGGGTCGCCGCGCCGGGCAACTACGGCTGGCCGTACTGCACCGGCACCAACACCTCCACCGAGACGTACAACGAGTGGGACTTCGCCACCAACACCGGCGGGGCGAAGTACAACTGCACCGGCGGGCCGACCAACAACTCGTTCCGCAACACCGGCCTGCCCACCCTGCCGCCGGCCCAGCCGGCCTGGATCCGGTACGCGGGCGACGCCGGCACCCCGCCCGAGTTCGGCGGCGGCTCCGAGTCGCCGATGGGCGGCCCGGTCTACCGCTACAACGCCTCGTCCACCTCGACGACGAAGTTCCCGCAGTCGTTCGACGGGCAGTTCTTCGCCACCGAGTTCGGCCGCGGTTGGATCAAGCCGATCCACGTCAACGCGGACGGCTCCCGGGGCACCATCGACAGTTTCCCCTGGGTGGGCAAGCAGGTGATGGACTCGGCGTTCGGCCCGGACGGCGCGTACTACGTGCTCGACTACGGCACCGGCTACTTCAACGGTGACGCCAACTCCGCGCTCTACCGCTTCGACTACGTGGCCGGCGGCAACCGGGCGCCCAACGCCACGGCCAGCGCCAACCGGACCTCCGGGGCGGCGCCGCTGGCGGTGACGTTCTCCTCGGCCGGCTCCTCGGACCCGGAGGGCGGCGCGCTGACGTACTCGTGGAACTTCGGTGACGGCACCAGCTCCACGGCGGCCAACCCGTCCAAGACCTATACCGCCAACGGCACCTACACCGCGACGCTGACCGTGCGGGACCCGCAGGGCGCCACCGGCACCGCCAGCGTGGTGATCAACGTGGGCAACACCGCGCCCACGGTGACCATCAACAACCCCGGCAACGGGCAGCTGTTCAGCTTCGGCGACACGGTGCCGTTCAGCATCACCGTGACCGACCCGGAGGACGGCACGATCGACTGCACGAAGGTCAAGATGACCTACGTCCTCGGGCACGACCAGCACGGTCACCAGATCACCTCGAAGACCGGCTGCTCCGGATCGATCACCATCCCGGTCGACGGTGAGCACGACGACGCGGCGAACATCTTCGCCATCTTCGACGCCGAGTACACCGACGCCGGTGGGCTGACCACGCACACCCAGCACACGCTGCCCCCGCGGCACCGGCAGGCCGAGTTCTTCGGCACCTCGTCCGGGATCAACGTGTTCAGCAAGACCCCGGCCGAGGGTGGCAAGACCGTCGGCGACATCAACAACGGCGACTGGATCGCGTTCCAGCCGTACCGGTTGGGCAACGTGACGTCGTTCAGCGCCCGGGTCTCCTCGGCCGGTGCCGGCGGCACAATCCAGGTGCGGGCCGGCTCGGCCACCGGCACGGTGCTCGGTTGGGCCACGGTGCCGGTCACCGGAGGCTGGGAGACCTTCACGACGGTGACGGGGGCGATCACCAACCCGCCGACCGGCACCACGACGCTCTACCTGACCTTCGCCGGGTCGGGCACCGGCGCGCTCTACGACGTGGACGCGTTCACCCTCACCACCGGTACCCCCTCCGGCGGAGGCGGCGCGATCAAGGGCCTGGCCGGTAAGTGCCTGGACGTGCGCAACGCCGCCACCGCCGACGGCACGCAGATCCAGATCTACACCTGCAACGGCAGCGCGGCGCAGACCTGGACGGTCACGCCGAACTCGACGATCAGGGCGTTGGGCAAGTGCCTCGACGTCTCGGGTGGGGGTTCGGCCGACGGCACCAAGATCCAGCTCTGGACCTGCAACGGGACCGGCGCGCAGAACTGGGCCGCGCAGGCCGACGGCACGGTCCGCAACGTCCAGTCCGGCAAGTGCCTCGACGTCTCGGGAAACAACTCGGCGGACAGCACCGCCGTGCACCTCTGGACCTGCACCGCCGCCGCGAACCAGAAGTGGACCCTGCCCTGAGTTGAAAGGAAGGGCCCCTTGTTAACGCCTAGTGTTGTACAAGGGGCCCCTCCTAACCGTTCTTAGGAGAGCGATATGCGCAGACTCCTGCGACCCATCCTCGGCGCGGCCACCGCCGTCCTCGCCGTCCTCGCCTGTACGACCCCGGCCACCCCGGCCAGCGCCGCCGACGCCCCCTACGACGTGCTGGTCTTCTCCAAGACGGCCGGCTTCCGGCACGACGCGATCCCGGTCGGCATCCAGACCATCCGCGACCTGGGCGCGGGGAACAGCTTCACCGTCACCGCCACCGAGGACGCCGCCGCCTTCACCACCGCCAACCTCAACCAGTACGAGGCGGTCGTCTTCCTCAACACCACCGGCGACGTGCTCAACGCCAGCCAGCAGACGGCCTTCGAGTCGTACATCGGCTCCGGCCGGGGGTACGTGGGCGTGCACGCCGCCGCCGACACCGAGTACGACTGGCCGTTCTACGGCAACCTGGTCGGGGCGTGGTTCGCCTCGCACCCGGCCATCCAGCAGGCCAACGTCAAGGTCGAGGACCGGGGGCACGCGGCGACCGCGCACCTGCCGCAGACGTGGACCCGCACCGACGAGTGGTACAACTACCGGACCAACGCCCGGTCCACGGCCCACGTGCTGGCCACCCTGGACGAGTCGTCGTACTCCGGTGGCGGGATGGGCGCCGACCACCCGCACTCCTGGTGCAAGAGCTACAGCGGCGGCCGGTCGTTCTACACCGGCGGTGGGCACACCCAGGCGTCGTACGCCGAGCCGGCGTTCCGGGCGCACCTGCTCGGCGGCATCCGGTACGCGGCCGGTCGCAGCAAGGCGGACTGCCGGCCCGAGACCGGCTACACCCCGCTCTACAACGGCTCGACCCGCGGCTGGTCGCAGGCCGGTCCGGGCAACTTCACCAACTCCGACGCCACCCTCACCTCGGTGGGCGGGATGGGGTTGTTCTGGTACAACGCCAAGCAGTTCACCAACTACTCGCTGAAGCTGGACTGGAAGCTGGCCGGCGACGACAACTCCGGCGTGTTCATCGGCTTCCCGCCCTCCAGTGACCCCTGGTCGGCGGTGGACAACGGCTACGAGATCCAGATCGACGCCACCGATGCGGCGGACCGCACCACCGGGTCGGTCTACACCTTCAAGTCCGCCGACATCGCCGCCCGTGACGCGGCGCTGAACGCGCCGGGGGAGTGGAACACCTACGAGCTGCTGGTCGAGGGTGAGCGGTTGCAGATCTTCCTCAACGGCGTGAAGATCAACGACTTCACCAACACGAACCCGGTTCGTTCGCTGGCCGGGCACATCGGCATCCAGAACCATGGCACCGGCGACGACGCCTCGTTCCGCAACATCCGGATCAAGGAGCTGGGCACCACGCCGCCGCCGACGGGGAACACCACCGTCCAGGCGGAGGCGTTCAGCTCGGCCAACGGGGTCACCCCGTTCACCAAGGCGGGCGCCAACGGTGGCCAGACCATCGGCTACATCGACCCGGGTGACTGGGCCGCGTACAACGGTGTGAACCTGACCGGGGTCACCTCGTTCACGTCCCGGGTCGTCTCGGGCGGCGCGGGCGGCACCATCCAGGTGCGTACCGGTTCGGCCACCGGCCCGGTGCTCGGCTCGGTCGCGGTGCCGAACACCGGCAGCTGGACCACCTTCGCCAACGTCACCACCGCGCTGTCCGGTGTCCCGTCCGGCGCCCAGAACCTCTACCTCACCTTCACCGGTAGCGGCACCGGGCTCTTCGACGTGGATGACTTCACCCTGGTCAGGGGCGGCGGTGGCGGCACGCCGGGAGTCGGCCCGATCAAGGGCCTGGTCGGCAAGTGCCTGGACGTGCGCAACAGCGGCACCGCCGACGGCACCCAGATCCAGATCTACACCTGCAACGGCAGTACGGCGCAGACCTGGACCGTGACGCCGAACTCGACGGTCAAGGCGCTCGGCAAGTGCCTGGACGTGTCCGGCAACGGCACCGCCGATGGCACCAAGATCCAGCTCTGGACCTGCAACGGCACCGGGGCGCAGAACTGGGCGGCCCAGGCCGACGGCAGCCTGCGCAACACGTCGTCGAGCAAGTGCCTCGACGTCTCCGGGAACAACTCCGCGGACAGCACCGTCGTGCACCTCTGGACCTGCAACGGCGCGGCTAACCAGAAGTGGACGCTGCCCTGATCCGCTGAGCCTGGAGGGCCGCCGGTCACGGCTGACGGTCCCTCCGGGCCACCCGCCCCAGCGCAGACCATGCCCGGCCGAGTGTGCCCCGCCCGGCCGGGCATGGTCTGTCTGCTTGCCGGCGCTACCGGCCGGAGTGGCAGCGAGACTCCTGGGAGGCATGCACACCAATCATTCGCGCCCCGCCGCCTGCGAGGCCACGGACCGACTCGCAGTTGACTGCCGTACCTTGACGAGCATGGGGCGTTTCACGCGGTGGCGCCGGATGGTGCGGGCGCACGGGCACCGGCTGCTGCACCGGGCCGAGGAGCCCGATTCGTCGACCGGGCCGGCGCCCAGCCTGAACCGCCTCGACGCGCTGGTGGAGGGCTTCGCCGCGGGTCAGCCGGTGCGCTGGACCCTGGCCGGGCCGCCCCGGCCGCTGCCCGGCGCGGTCGACGCGGCGGCGTACCGGATCATCGAGGAGTCGCTGACCAACGCGCGCCGGCACGCACCGGGCGCACCGGTCGCGGTCCGGCTGCGCTACGACGCCACGGGCATCACCATCGAGGTACGCGACGAAGGCGCTGGTGCCGCGCCGACGGGCGGGGGCGCCGGGCGCGGTCTGATCACACTGCGTCGGCGCGCCGAGCGGATCGGCGGCACCTTCTCCGCCGGCCCGCGCGCCGGAGGCGGCTTCGTCGTCCGGGCTGTCCTGCCAGCTCCCGAGGAGGTGGCCGAGTGACGATCCGGCGGCGGGGCTTTCGCGAAGGGGCCCGGCGGAAATAGGGTGGGAGCGGCGACCGTGACGGTGGCCGGTGACCCGGTGGGAGGCGCAACCCGCCGGGCTCAGGTGCGCTCCGCACCCACCGGTGTCCCGTCCCGCTGCCGCGTACCGGTCTGACCGGTCACCCTCGCCCCGGTCCGCACACGGAATCCCCATCACAACAGGGGAGAAGGACAATGGCGCGACCCATCACGCTCTTCACCGGCCAGTGGGCCGACCTGCCGTTCGAGGAGGTCTGCCGGCTCGCCTCCGAGTGGGGCTATAACGGTCTGGAGATCGCCTGCTGGGGCGACCACTTCGAGGTCGACAAGGCGCTCGCCGACGACTCGTACGTCGATCGCAAGCGGGAGACGCTCGCGAAGCACAACCTCGAGGTCTTCGCGATCTCCAACCACCTCGTCGGTCAGGCGGTCTGCGACCACCCGATCGACGAGCGGCACCAGGACATCCTGCCCGGCCGGATCTGGGGTGACGGGGAGCCCGAGGGCGTCCGCCAGCGGGCCGCCGAGGAGATCAAGGACACGGCGCGGGCGGCGGCGAAGCTCGGGGTGAAGACGGTCGTCGGCTTCACCGGCTCGTCGATCTGGCACACCCTGGCGATGTTCCCACCGGTGCCGCCAGCGATGATCGAGCGCGGCTACCAGGACTTCGCCGACCGGTGGAACCCGATCCTCGACGTGTTCGACGAGGTGGGGGTGCGGTTCGCGCACGAGGTGCACCCCAGCGAGATCGCGTACGACTACTGGACGACGAAGCGCACGCTGGAGGCGATCGGCAACCGGCCCGCGTTCGGGTTGAACTGGGACCCGTCGCACTTCGTCTGGCAGGAGCTGGACCCGGTGAACTTCATCTTCGACTTCGCCGACCGGATCTACCACGTGGACTGCAAGGACGCCAAGGTGCGTACCGGGGACGGCCGGCGCGGCCGGCTCGCCTCGCACCTGCCCTGGGCGGACCTGCGCCGGGGCTGGGACTTCGTCTCCACGGGGCACGGGGACGTGCCCTGGGAGGACTGCTTCCGGGCGTTGAACGCGATCGGCTACACCGGCCCGATCTCGATCGAGTGGGAGGACGCCGGGATGGACCGGCTGGTCGGTGCCCCGGAGGCGTTGCAGTTCGTCCGCCGGCTCGCCTTCGACGCCCCGTCGGCCGCCTTCGACGCGGCCTTCAGCAGCAAGGACTGACCCGCCGGTACCGGGGGCCGACCGCCGGTCGGCCCCCGGTCAGCCGGTGGCGAAGACGTGCTCGCTGGCCAGCCGCGCCGCACCCACCACCCCGGCCCGGCCGGCCAGGTCGGACAGGACGATCGGCATGGTGCCGGTGGCGAGCGGCGCCGACCGGCGGTAGACCACGGCGCGGATCTCGGCGAGCAGGATGTGCCCGAGCCCGTCCGCCGCACCCCCGATGACGACGATGCCGGGGTTGAAGAAGCTCACCAGGCCGACCAGCAACCGACCGAGGCGGCGGGCGGCGTCCCGCACCACCGTCTGCGCGACCGGGTCGCCGGCTGTCGCCGCCCCGGCGACGTCGCGCACGGTGAGGGTGCCCGCCTCGGCGAGCCGGGCGGCCAGCGCGTCGGACCGGCCGGTCCGAGCGGTGGCGAGCGCCGCCTGGACCAGCCCCGCGTCGCCGCAGTACGCCTCCAGGCATCCGCTGTCGCCACAAGCGCAGGCCGGCCCACCCTCGCCGAGCGCCAGGTGCCCGATGTCGCCCGCGCTGCTGGTCGAACCCCGGTAGAGGCTCCCGCCGAGGATCAGGCCGCAGCCGATGGCGGTGCCCAACTTGAGGTAGAGGAAGTCGTCGAAGGTCCGGCCGACCCCCGCGTGCTGCTCGCCGAGGGCCATCACGTTGGCGTCGTTGTCGACCAGCACGGGGCAGCCCAGCTCGGCGGCGAACGCGTCGCGTACTCCGAAGCGCTGCCAGCCCGGCAGGACCGGCGGCACGGCCGTCCCCGCGTCGACGCCGACCGGCCCGGGCAGGCCGACACCGACCCCGGTGAGCTGGGACACGCCCAGCTCGGCGCGGAGCTTCCCGACCAGTTCGACGGCCCGCCCGACCACCGGTTCCGGCCCGGTGCGGACGTCCGCCGGCTCGTCGACCTCGGCGAGCACGTTCAGCTCGCCGTCGGTCACCGCCACGGTGATCCGGTCGGGGGCGACGACCACGCCGGCGAAGCGCACCCCGCCGGCGAGGCGCAGGAGTGCGGAGCGGCGTCCGCCGCGCGACGCCGCCGGCCCGGCGGTCTCCACCAGGCCCCGCTCGACGAGCCGGTCCAGCTCCGCGGTCAGCGTCGTCCGGGACAGGCCCAGCAGGTCGCCCAGCTCCACCCGGGACCGGGGACCGTCGTCGCGCAGCAGCCGGACCAGCCGGGACTGGTGCCTGTTCTCGGGCCTGACGAGCACCATCGCCACCACCTCCGGCCGGAGTCTCGCATGGCGGTGTTTCGGCCGCATGGCGCGAGGGGCCGCATCCGATGACGGATGCGGCCCCGGGCGTGCGTGTCGGGTCGGTCAGCCCCGCAGACTCGACATGTGCTGGTAGCTGATCTCCGCGAACCGAAGCGAGCGGCCCGGGTCGGAGGCGCCGCCCGGTGCGTTGTCCTGCTCCCACATCGGGTTGTGGTAACCCTTCGCGCCCATGTTGGCGAAGAAGTTCCCGTAGTCGATGTCACCCTCGCCGAGCGGCACCATCTCGTACCCGGCCGCGCTGGCCGGGTTGTACGTGCCGTCCTTGGCGTGGAACAGCGGGAACCGGATCGTCTGGGCCGCGACCACGGCCAGCGGGTCGAAGATGCTGGTCTGGGTCACCCCGTCCGGGTCGGTGTAGCTGCGGAACCGGTGCTGGGCCACGTGCGCCCAGTAGATGTCCATCTCGAACCAGACCCACTCCGGGTTGGTCAGCCCGATGAAGTACTCCAGCTTCCGCACGCCGGAGGACCGGGTCGGCCGGCCCTGGGCGTCCAACGGCCCGCTGTCGAGCAGGAAGTTGTACGCCGCGTCGTGGTTGTGTGTGTAGAGCTTCAGCCCACGGGCGGCGGCCATCTCGCCGAACGTGTTCCACCGGTCGACGGCGGCGTCCCAGTCGGCCTTGTAGTTGCTGCCGGTCGGGTCGTTGCCGGTGCCGATGTGGGTCATGCCCAGCGTTTCGGCGATGTCGAGCTGCTGCTCGAACTGCGCGATGGTGGTCGGGTTGACGGTGCCCGGCACCGAGGCGTGCGAGCCGTTGGCGCGCAGCCCGTTGTCGTCGAGAACCTTGCGGATCTCCTCGGGGGTGATCTGCCGGCCCAGGATGGAGGTGTTCTGGGTGTAGCCGGCGAACTCCACCTCCTTGTAGCCGATCTCGGCGAGCCGGCCGAGCACCCGCTCGAAGCCGTACGGCACGCTGGTGGCGTCCGGGGCGGCGCTGATCCGGTCCCGGACGCTGTAGAGGATGATGCCGCGCTTGCCGGTGGGAACCAGCAGGCCGTTGCCGGCGAGGGCCGGGGAGGCCAGGCCGGTGGCACCGACGGCGGCCGCGCCGGCGGCGCCGGCCAAGGCGCCGAGCATCCGGCGACGGCTCATTCCGTGCTGACTGTCGTTCATCTACTGCTGCCTTCCTTTGGTACGGGTTGTCGATGTGGGTGACGGGTGGAGCGCTGGGCCGGGCCGCTGGCGGCGACCCCGGCCCACGGCGGTCGCTACGGCGCGACGCCGATGCCCTGACCGGTGAACTCGACCCAGTTCAGGTTGCCGAGTCCGCTGGTCGGGCCGCCCGGGACGGTGGTGAACACGAGGTAGAGCCGGTGCGTGCCGCCCGGGTCGGCGACCGGCACGGTGGTGCTGGTGAAGGCGTTGTTGCCGCTGGTCGCGTTGACCACGGCGGTGGTCAGCACCGGGCCGGTGGGCGAGTCGAGCCGCAGCTGAACGCCGAACCGGGGCTGCCCGGCGGTGGCTGCGCTGCCGCCGGAGGTGCGCAGCGTGACCGACTGCATGTTCCGCAGGTTCACGCCGTTGTTCACCGCGATCCAGTCGCCCGGGTCGAGGCTGCCGCGCTGCTGCCCGCCACCGGTGTCGGCGCTCGTGCCGACGGTGGTGCCGGATTCGTCGGTGGCGAATTCCACCTCCTGCCGCTTGGCCTGGATGATCTGCTGGTCCACGGTGGTCAGGGCCGGCTGCCCGTTTGCCCCCTTGTCCGTGTAGGCGGCGCTGACCACGCCGTAGATGTAGCCACCGTGCGACGCGTCGTCGGCGTCCGTGGGCAGGACGCCCGAGCAGCCGAACTGGTTGGCCTCACCGTGGCCGTGGGTGTCGTGGCCGAGGACGAAGGTCACCTCGACCTTGGCGCAGTCGACCGGTCCGTCCTCGGGGTCGGTGACCGTCACCGACCACGGGATGTCGTCACCCCAGCTGAAGAAGCCGCCCTCCACCGGGGTGGTGACGGTCACCGTCGGGGCGGTGTTGCCGACCGTGATGGTGGTGTTGGCGGACGCACTCTTGCCGCTGGAGTCGGTCACCGTCAGCCGCGCGGTGTAGACGCCGTTGGCGGTGTAGGTGTGCGTCGGGTTCGGGTCGACGGAGTCGGTCGTGCCGTTGCCGTCGAAGTCCCAGGCGAACGAGATGGAGTCCGCCGGGTCGGGGTCCTTCGACCCCTCGCTGGAGAAGGCGACGGTCAGCGGCGCCCTCCCGTTGGTCGGGGTCGCCGAAACCACGGCGGTCGGCGCCCGCAGGCCCTTCACGTAGCTGAACTTCAGCATCGCCGCGTCCGGGTTGACGTTGAAGAACCCGTCGCCGTACGTCAGCAGGTAGAAGTTGCCGTCCGGACCCCACTTCATGTCCATCGGGTTGTCGCAGAGGAACGGCTTGGTCGGCGTGGTGGGTGCCTGCCCGCAGTTCAGCACATTGTTGATCTTCAGGATGTCGCCCTGGCCGTCGAGCTTGATCTCCTTGAGCGTGTCCCGGGTGAACTCGCCGAAGAAGATCGATCCGTCGAAGTACGCGGGGAACTTCGTCTGCGACCTCAGCTCCGGGTCGTAGTCGTAGCGCGCCGCGCCGTGCGGTCCGACGCCGCCGGTGCCCAACTCCGGGAAGAGCACCGGACAGGTCTGCGTCGGGGTGGACAGGTAGGACTCCGGGCACGGGGTCGGGGCCTGGAACGAGTACCAGAGCTCCGACTTCTGCACCGCCGGCAGGTCGGTCAGGCCGGTGTTGTGCCGGGAGGTGTTGCGCGGCGCCGCGCAATCGAACGGCGCGACCGGCGTGATCGGGTTGGTGGTCCAGTTCATCTCGATGTATGGCAGGTTCGGCTGCACGCACATCGGCCAGCCGTAGTTCGCCGGCTTGTCCACCACCATCATCCGGCCGGTCCCCGCCGGTCCCCGGCCAACCGCCGCTGTCGACGAGTCGGGGGAGTAGTCGGTGATGTAGGCGACGTCGTTCTTGTCGAGGGTGATCCGGAAGGGGTTCCGGAAGCCCATCGCGTAGATCTCCGGGCGGGTCTTGTCGCCCGGGTCCTGCGCCTCGGGGAACATGTTCCCCTCGGGGGCGGTGTAACTGCCGTCCGCTCCCACCGCGATGCGCAGAATCTTGCCGCGCAGGTCGTTGGTGTTGGCGGCGCTGCGCCGGGCGTCCACGAACGGCGCCTGGTAGACGCCGGTGGCGCTGACCGAGTCGTTGTGCGGGGAGAAGCCGCCGGACCCGCCGCCGCCGGCCGGGGTGTCGTCCCCGGTGACCAGCCAGAGGTTGTTCTTGGAGTCGAACGCGATGTCACCCGCCACGTGACAGCAGGCGCCCCGGTCCACCGGCACCTGGAGGATCTTCTGCTCCGAGGCCACGTCCAGCGACGGGGTCTCGCCGTCGACGAACTTGAAGCGGGACAGTTGGAAGTAGCCCTTCCACTGGTTCCAGGCGGCCGGGTCGGTGCTGGTGGTGGGCGCGCCGCCGGTCGGAGTATTCAGCGGCGGGGCGTAGTAGAGGTAGACCCACCGGTTGGTGGCGAACTCCCGGTCGACCGCCGGCCCGTACATCCCGTCCTCGCTGTGCGTGTAGACCGGGATCTGGGCCAGCACGGTGGTCTCGTTGCTCTCCGGGTCGTGCAGCCGTACGCCGCCGCGGCGGTCGGTCTGGATCACCCGGCCGTCGGGCAGCACGTCGAAGCCGATCGGCTCGTTGACGTTGGGCTGCGCGCCGATGACCTCCATCTGGTAGTTGGCCAGCACGGTCGCGCCGCAGTCGCCGTCGGTGGTGCCGGCGGCCCACTGGATCGCCCCGGCGAGGTGGGCGCGCAGATCGGCACCGGAGTAGCTCTCCGGGGTGGCGCCGAGTCCGGTGTAGAAGGACCGGCCGCCCTGGTAGTCCTTGCACCAGGTGATCGGGTGGTCGAAGCCCATGGCGCCGCCGGAGTACGTCTTCTCGTCCACCGTGGCCAGGACGTGTGAGACGCCCCGGACGTTGGCCGCGAAGTTGTACCACCGGTCGGTCGTGGTCCACCGCTCGGGCAGCGGCGCGGACGCCGGGTGCACCCGGTCGGCGACGGTCACCGTGGCGGGGCTGACCGGCGCGGCGGCGCCGACAGCCCGGGTTCCGAGCACATTGTCGAGGAAGGCCCAGCCCGGCTCGGCCTCGATCGCGGAGTGCACGCCGACGAAGCCGCCGCCGTCGCGGTAGTACTGCTCGAAAGCGGCCTGCTGGCCGTCGGTCAGTACGTCGCCGGAGGTGTTCAGGAAGACCACCGCACGGAACTGCTTCAGGTGCGACTCGTCGAACTTCCGGGCGTCGTCGGTCACCTGGACCGTGAAGCGCCGGTCGTTGGCGAGTTCGCGGATCGCCTGGACGCCGGCGTCGGTGGCCGCGTGGCTGCCGCCGGTCGAGCGGGTGAAGACGAGAACCTTGTACTGGATACCGTTGCTCTCGGCCACGGGCGCGGCGAATGCCGGTGTGGCCCGTTGCGGCTCGGTCGCGACGAGCGTCGCGCCGACGAGGGTGAGAAGGCTGACATAGCTAGCGGCTCTTCGGCCGATTGGTCTACGCATCGAACCTCGCTCTGGTCGGGCGGGTCCGCCTCAGCGCCGGTACGTCGCTGAGGAGGTCGCCGGGGAGTACCAAGAGCCTGGCCAGGTTCTATGCAGGACGATATTTGCGCTCGGGAACAAAGAGAAGAGGTTGGGAGCAGAAGTTTTCGATGAACCGGACGAACTTTTGCTTCAAATCGGAGAAAGTGCCCCAGTGGTGATGATGCGCCGCCCTGACGTGCGGAGACACGAACGGACCCGGCCTCCACTGTGGCGGCCGGGCCCGTTCGATGTGCGTCTACAGGGTGCTGGCGTTGGTGCCCGAGCCGGACGGCTTGGTGCGGGGGGTGGCCGACGGCGACCCGGAGGTCGTGCCGACCGTGCTGCTGGTGCCCGACGAGCCGGAGCCCGCCTTGGCGCCAACGGTGGCGGGCGTGCCGGCGAACGCGTCGTCCGCGGCGGTCAGCTCCTGCTTGCCGGTGCTGCCGTTGCCCGTGCCCAGCTTCTCGCCCAGCTTGGTCTGGCCGAGCTTGTCCTTGCCCTCGCTGTAGAGCCGGTTGGCCTGGGCCTGCGCGACCCCGGCCGCCTCCTGGACGGTCGGGTGGTCGAGCACCTTGCGGCCCCGGACGACCAGCTCTTCGTACTTCTCCCGGCCGGCACGGGCGCCCAGGACGAATCCCGCAGCCAGCCCGCCAAGAAACATGATCTTTCCGCGCATGGCGGCTCCTTCCGTACCTGACGCGCCGTCGCCCCGGCGAGCTGCCCCGTCGGGAGCGACCAAATCGCGCCTGCGTCCTCTGTCCGCAGCTAACTACCCATCCTGCTCCCCGCTCATACCTGCTTGTGCCCGGATGACGATTTGCCCCGATTATCGATGGACCGCGCTGCTGACCTGGGCGTCTGGATCATGGAAGGCGGGAGGCCCAACCCGCTGGACCGACGCCCCCGGATGTCCTGTACGCTTGTCCCGTCGCACGGCGACGGAGAGATCCGGGTCGAGCGGTGCACGGTCCCCTGTAGCTCAATTGGCAGAGCAGCCGGCTGTTAACCGGCAGGTTATTGGTTCGAGTCCAATCGGGGGAGCTTCTCCACCCAACGCCCGTCGGCAGCAAGCCCGACGGGCGTCTTCGTGTTCACACACCCCTCTCGGTCCGGTTTCGCCCTCCCTCGGTCCGCTCGCCCGGCAGGATGGTCGCTGTCGACTTGGACTCCCGCTGCGTCGATTGGTGCGTCGATTCTTGGGGTGAGTGCGGATGTCCGGACGAGGAGGCCACGGCCGGGCCACCCTGATCGCGGTGGCGGTCGTGCTTGCCTGGCTGGTGATCGGGGGTGTGGCTGGGCCGTACTCCGGGCGCCTTGGCGAGGTCGCCACCAACGACAACGCCGCCTTCCTGCCCACCGACGCCGAGGCGACCCGCGCCCAGGACCTCGCCGGCGAGTTCGTCGACCGGCAGACCATCCCGGCGCTGGTCGTCTACGAGCGGACCTCGGGCATCACCGACGCGGACCGGCAGCGGGCGAGCGCCGACGTGGCCCGCTTCGCGCAGGTGCCCGGCGTGGTCAACCCGCTGCCCCCGCCGATCCCCAGCGAGGACGGCCAGGCGCTCCAGGTCGTCGTGCCGGTGGACGACGCGGAGGGGGAGGAGATCGGCTCGGTCGTCGAGCACCTGCGCGACATCGCCGGCGGCGACCGGGACGGGCTCACCGTCGACGTCGCCGGACCGGCCGGTCTGCTCGCCGACCTGATCGAGGTCTTCTCCGCCATCGACGGGCCACTGCTGCTGGTCACCCTGGTCGTGGTGCTGGTGATCCTGCTCATCGTCTACCGCAGCCCCGTGCTCTGGGTCTTCCCGCTACTGGCCGCCGGGATGTCGTACGCGCTGGCTTCGGTCTTCGTCTACCTGCTCGCCGACGCCGACGTGCTCAAACTCAACGGGCAGGCCCAGGGCATCCTCACCGTGCTGGTCTTCGGCGCCGGCACCGACTACGCGCTGCTGCTCATCGCCCGCTACCGGGAGGAGCTGCACCGGCACGACCGCCCCTGGGACGCCATTCGTACGGCGTGGAAGGGCGCCGCCCCCGCCATCATCGCCTCCGGCGGGACGGTCATCGTCAGCCTGCTCTGCCTGCTGCTGTCCAGTCTCAACTCCAACCGGGCGCTCGGCCCGGTCGCCGCCATCGGCATCGCCGCCACCCTGCTGGTGATGCTCACCTTCCTGCCCGCGCTGCTGCTGCTCGGCGGTCGGTGGGCGTTCTGGCCGCGACGGCCCCGGGCCGACCAGGCCGACCCGCGGACCGAGCACGGCATCTGGAGCCGGATCGCCGGCTTCGTGGCCCGGCACGCCCGACCGGTCTGGCTGAGCACCGCGGTCGTGCTGGCCATCCTCACGCTCGGCCTCACCCAGCTCGGCGCCACCACCCTCGGCCAGTCCGACCTGTTCACCCAGCGCACCGACTCGGTCGACGGTCAGGAAATCATCGCCCGGCACTACCCGGCCGGCACCGGCAGCCCGGCCACCATCTTCGCCACCGAGCAGACCGCCCGGCAGGTGGCCCAGGTGGCGCAGCGCGTGCCCGGCGTCGCCGACGTCCGTCCGCTCACCGCCGGACCGCAGACCGGCCCGCCCCAGGAGAACGCCGCACCGAAGGTCGTCGAAGGGCGGGTGCAACTGGAGGCGACCCTCGCCGACCCGCCCGACAGCGACGGCGCCGAGCGGACCATCCGCGACCTGCGGGTCGCCGTACACCAGGTGCCCGGCGCCGACGCGGTGGTCGGAGGCTTCACCGCGATCAACGTGGACACCTCCGACGCCGCCCGGCGCGACCAGAACGTCATCATCCCGGTGGTGCTTGTCGTCATCGCGGTCATCCTGGCCCTGCTGCTGCGCGCACTCCTCGCACCGGTGCTACTGATCGCCACCGTGCTGCTCAGCTTCGCGGCCACGCTCGGCCTCTGCGCGCTTTTGTTCCGCCACGCCTTCGACTTCCCCGGGGTGGACGCGTCGTTCCCGCTGTTCGCGTTCGTCTTCCTGGTCGCGCTCGGCATCGACTACAACATCTTCCTGATGAGCCGGGTCCGGGAGGAGTCCGTCAAGCGCGGCAGCCGAGTCGGGGTGCTCGCCGGCCTCGCCGTCACCGGCGGGGTGATCACCTCCGCCGGCATCGTGCTCGCCGCGACCTTCTCCGCGCTGGCCGTCCTGCCGCTGGTGGTGCTGGTCGAGCTGGGCACCGCGGTCGCGGTCGGGGTGCTCATCGACACCATCATCGTCCGGTCGCTGCTGGTGCCCGCGCTCGCGTACGACATCGGGCCGAAGGTCTGGTGGCCGGGCCGGTTGTCCCGGGCGAACGGTGAGCGGGAGGCACGCCATGCTCGCTGAGACCGACGTCGTCATCGTCGGCGGCGGCCTGGCCGGCCTGGCCGCCGCCCGCCGGCTGCACCGCGCCGGCGTGCCCTGGCGGCTGCTGGAGGCCGGGAGTCGGCTCGGTGGACGGATCGCCACCGACGTCGTGGACGGCTACCTGATCGACCGTGGCTTCCAGGTGCTCAACACCGCCTACCCCCGGCTCGGCACGCTGCTGGACACCGACCGGCTCGACCTCGGGTACTTCACCTCCGGGGTGCTCGTCCGCAAGGGCGACGACCTGCTGCGGCTGGTCAACCCGCTGCGCGAGCCGACCGGCGGGCCGCGCACCGCGCTGGCCGGGGTCGGCTCCCTGCTCGACCGGCTGCGTTTCGCCGCGCTCGCCACCGGCTGCGCCACCCTGCCCGCGTCCCTGCTGCTCACCGCACCGGAGACCAGCGCCGAGGTGGCGCTGCGGCGGGCCGGCCTGTCCGACGCGATCATCGAGGAACTGCTGCGGCCGTTCCTGTCCGGCGTGCTCATCGACCGGGAACTGGCGACCTCCAGCCACGTGCTGGCGATGGTGCTGCGCTCCTTCGCCCGCGGCCGGATCGGGCTGCCCGCCGAGGGGATGGCCGCGCTGCCCCGGGCGATCGCCGACCCACTGCCGGCCGACCTGATCACGCTGGACACCCCGGTCGCCGAGGTCGCCCCCTGCCGGGTCCGCACCCAGGCCGGCGACATCCGCTGCCGGGCCGTCGTGGTCGCCGTCGACCCGCCCGCCGCGGCCGCGCTGCTGCCGGCCCTGGCGACGGTACGGATGCACAGCTACACCACCTACTACCACAGCGCGCCCGAGCCACCGCTGACCGAACCGATCCTGCTCATCGACGGTGACCGGCGGGAAACCGTCGCCAACACCGTGGTGCTCAGCAACGCCGCCCCGACGTACGCGCCAGCCGGACGACACCTCGTGGCCACCTCGGTCGTCGGCCCCACGGCCCCGCCCGAGCCGACCGTACGGGCCGAGTTGACCCGGCTGTACGGCCGGTCCACCGCCGACTGGACCCACCTCACCACCGTCGCCGTCCCCGACGCGCTACCCGCCGCGCCGCCACCGCAGGGGCGGCTGCGCAAGCCGGTCGCGCTGGGGGAAGGGCTGTTCGTGGCCGGTGACCACCGCGACAGCCCATCGATCCAGGGCGCGCTGACCAGCGGCTGGCGTACCGCCGGGGCGGTGCTGGCGGAGCTGCGTGCAGCCTGACCGGCCGCCGCCCGGCCTCCCCGGGCGGTCGGCAGCGCGCTGTTATATTCCTGTAGCCCATCGTGCTACTGCGGGCGTGGGCGCCGGCCGGCTCGATGCTGGCCGTCGACGACTGGGCGGGATAAGATCCGGCACGGTGTCGGGGCGGTAGCTCAGCCGGTTAGAGCAGGGGACTCATAATCCCTCGGTCGCGGGTTCGAGTCCCGCCCGCCCCACTCCATGACGTGATCTCGCTGCCTACTTGCGCTTCTGCGGTTCGCGTGACCGGAGGGCGCGTCCAGTAGGCGGCGGTGCGCGAACCACAGGGACGGCCGCATGCTGCGGTAGGCCGCCGCTCGGTGGATACGGGCCCGGCGAGGTTCCGCGCTCTGTCTGCGTGTTACTTGCGGCTATCCGGCGCGGGCCGACGCGGCGGTATTTGCTGGCTGCGACGACGCGTTCGGGCGTGCCGGCTCAGGCTGATGGCGGGTCGGCAATGATGCGCGCGAGAGTGCGTCGGCCCATCCGACTCATGGTGGCGTTGGTCTGGTGGTAGTACCAAACCACCCCCATCGCCTGCTGGAAGGCCCACGCTTTGCCGCGCTCCCATTCGAGATCGTCGCAGCCGAGTTGCTGCCGAAGCGCCTGACGTGGCCCGCTTTCCAGCAGGTGCCAGGCACTTACGAGGTCAAGGGCAGGGTCGGCCGGCCCCAGTCCGCCCACGTCGAGAACCCCGGCCAGCCGCCCGTCGGAGACGAGGACGTTTCCCGGAATGAGATCACCATGGTTCATCCTGTCCGGGGCCTCGCCCCGCGGCAGTTCCCGCATGACCTCCCAGATCCGGCGGAGCAGCGGGACGTCCAGCAGCGTCTCGCTGTGCCCGAAGCAGGTTTCCATCCACCCGTCGTGCGCTGCTAGCTCGCCACCGCGACCCTGGCCTGTGAACGTGCGTCCCCGTGCGTCGATGGCTCGCACGCCACTGACGAACTCGGCCAGATCGAGCGCGAACGCGAACGAGTCACCTGGGTCCTGGTCGGTGGCTACGACACCGGGTACCCACGTCTGTACCGACCATGGAAGCGGGTAGCCGACGCCGGGTTCACCGATGGCGACCGGCTCGGGGGTGGGAAATCGCGTACGACCCACCAGTTCTCGGGCCGCTTCCGCTTCGCATTCCAGCCAGCGCCGCGCCGCCTCGACCTCACGAGGCTGAAGGGGGAACCGGGCCGTGAACCGTTCCCCGATACGGAAGATGGCATTGACCGTTCCCTGCGAAGCGACGCGCCCGACAGGCAGGCTCCGCCACTCGGGGAACTGCGCGTCCACCAGCTCACGCACCATCTCGAGCGAAACGGCGAGCTGGTCATCGTGCATAGGTGCATCCGGCGACAGGGGTGGGCGGTGGGTACAGGCTGGCAAGTCAACCATCCTTGGTCAGGCGTTCTGGGCAGCGACCGTGGTTCGAGTGTGGCCGGTGGCGGGGGTCGACGTCAGGTAGCGGGCAAGAGCTGTCACGGCGAGGAGCGTCAACACCGTGCATACACCCAGCCACCCGAAGTGGGCGTAGGCGCGGGCCCCCAGCCAGGAGCCGAGGCTGCCGCCGAGGTAGGCGCAGGTCATGTAGGCGGTGTTGAGTCTGCTCCGGGCTTCGGGCCCCAGGGCGTAGATGCGTACCTGGTTGGCGACCATGCCGGACTGCATTCCGACGTCGAGCAGCAACGTGCCGAGCGCCAGTGCCGCGAGGCCCCCCGCCCCGCCGAGACTGGCGAACGCGAGGACGGCGGCCGAGGCGATGATCCCGAGCAGGCAGGCCAGGTTCACCGCGTCGCTGCCCCGCCGGTCCACCTGCCGTCCGGCGACCGGGGTGCACAGCATTGTCGCCGCATTGACCAGTGCGAGCATCCCGACCGCCGGTGCGCCCAGGCCGTACGTCGGACCGGTCAGCAGCAGCGCGACGGCGGTCCAGACCGCCGAGAAACCGGCGAAGATCGTCGCCTGGTAGAAGCAGGAGCGGCGCAGGTCGGCCTCGGTGCGCAGCAGGCGCAGCGGCTCGGCCAGCAGCGCCGGATATCGGTGCCCGGACGGCGGTTGTGTTGTCGGCAGCACGCGGGCCATGACCACCGCGATGAGCAGCACGGATGCCGCCGCCGTCAGGTAGGGGGCCCGCCATCCCCACCAGTCGCCGATGGTGCCCGCGACGGTGCGGGACAGCAGCATGCCACCGATCGAGCCGCTCAGCAGCGTGCCACTGACCATGCCGCGCTGCTCTTCGGCAACGAGGCCGGCTGCCATGGGGCCGATGATCGGCGCGACCACGGTCGTGACCCCGACGAGGGCGCTCGCGCCGACGAGCGGCGGCAGCGCCGGCGCGGCGCACGCGGCGAGCAGCCCCAGCCCGCTGAGGCCGAGCAGGGTGACGATCAGCGGGCGGTGCGGGAGCCGGTCGCCGAGCGGCACCAGCAGGAAGATCCCGGCGGCATAGCCGAGCTGCACCGCGGTCACCACCAGCGCGGCCGAGTCAGCGCTGACGTGCAGGCTGGCGGCGACCAGCGGGCTGATCGTCTGGGGGAAGTAGATGTTTCCGACGGCGACCCCGCAGGTGAGGGCGAGGAGCACCAGCAGCCTGCGACTCATTTGCGAACCGCCTGTCCGAAAGCGTCGATCACGTCAGTCCACCGGCCCGCCGGCGACGTAGATGACCTGGCCGGAGACGAACCCGGCTTCGGGGCTGACCAGGTACGACGCGGTGTGCGCGATGTCCTCGGGCTGGCCGACCCGGCGCACCGGGATGGTCTGCGCCACGATCCGCTGGTGCTCCTCGAAGCTGCGGCCACGCCGCTGGGCCGCGACCCTGGTCATGTCACTGACGACGAAGCCCGGCCCGATGGCGTTCGCCGTCACGCCATGCTGCCCGAGCCGCAGCGCGAGCGACTTGGTGAAGCCGATCAGACCGGCCTTCGCGGCGGCGTAGTCGACCCGGCCGGAATCGCCGAGCGCGGAGATGCTCGACATGTTGACGATCCGTCCCCAGCCGGCGGCGATCATGTAGGGGGTCACGGCCCGAGTGAGGAAGAACGCCCCGCGCAGGCTGACCCCGACGACCGCGTCCCACTGCTGGGTGCTCGTCTCCTCGACGCCGGCGTTGGGGCCGCCGATGCCGGCGTTGTTGATCAGCACCGTCGGTGATCCCAACTCAGCGGCGATCCGGGCGACAGTGGCGGCCACGGCCGCCTCGTCGTTGACGTCGGCGGCGAACGCCGCGGCTGTTCCGCCTTCGCGGGTGATGGCGTCCACGGTGTCGGCGCAGTCTTCCTGGCTCAGGTCGACCACGGCGACCGCGAGGCCGTCGCGCGCCAGACGCTTGGCCACCCCGGCGCCGATGCCGCGTGCCGCACCCGTGACGATCGCCGTACGCTGCCGATCGGCCTGCTGGCCGGGGATGTTGATCTGGTGTGTCATGGCTGAAAGTCCACGGCACCCGGCGTCGGCTGCCAACCGATGTAGCGTATAGCTTAATGATCAGCTTTCTGCTCGGCGTCGAAGACCTCGTCGACACCCGCTTCACAATCTCACCGATCCATCAGGCCGTGCTCAGCCTGCGGGTGCTACGCGAGCCCGGCCTGTACGCGCTGCACCTACCCTGGCGCAGATCGGTACTCGGTAGGCTCGATGCGCCCGACGCCAACCTGCTGACGTCCTTGGTTGGGCCAGACCGTGGCCTTCCCGACTTCCTGACGCCCCGGCCGACCGAGTTCGCCGCGACCTTCGAAGAAGAGTTGGCCGCAGTGCGCCGGACACCTCCGGACGTCGTACGCCGCGATGTGCTCGCCGTGTACCTCCGTGGTCGGCTGCCGTCCGTTCTGCGGGAGATCACCGCAAACGACGATGAGCCGGTGCTCGCGCTTCGCGACACCATCTGCGACCACCTGCACCGCTACTGGGAGGCAGCGATCAAGCCGACCTGGCCGCAGATGCGACTCGTCCTGGAAGCAGACATGACCTATCGCGCCAGACAACTGGCCGTAGGAGGCGCGCGCCTGCTCTTCGCAGACATGCACCCGAACCTGCGCTGGCACGACGGGGTCCTGCACATCGACAAGATGATCGGCAGGCACCGCGTCGCGGTATCGGGTCGTGGACTGCTGCTGGTGCCGTGCATCTTCTCGTACAAACCCTCCCCACCGGTCAGTCCGGACGAGCCGCCAATGCTGGCATACCCCTGCCGAGGAGTAGCAACGCTCTGGGCGCCGGCACCGACCGCCGACGCGACTGCCCTCGCCTCGCTCCTCGGCGCATCCAGGGCACGACTGCTCCACCTTCTTGCCGAGCCGCTACCGACGGTGGAGATCGCTCGACGGCTCGCCGTGACACCCAGCGCCGTGTCGCAACACCTGCAAGTCCTCCACGCGACCGGTCTGGTCACTCGCGCACGCGACGGACGGCATGTGCTGTATCGGCGCACCCCTCTTGGCGATCAATTGGCTGGCTGGTCGGCGGCGCGGTGATCCTAGGGTCAAGGCGCCACCCCTGATGTGATCATGTCCACCAGTCACGTGAGACCACTTGCCTACGCACCGGAGAAATCGCCACAACAGGTCCCTGAGCCCGCCTGCTGCGCGAAGGTGATCTACTGGCCGGCGTGGGCAGCTCGTACCTGGACTACCGCGGATCTGGTTTCTGGGTCCGCGACTTTCAGGCGGAAGTGTGGCTGTACCTCCTGGCGCAGGAGGCCAAGAAAATCCCCGCAGCTCCCGTATGGCTCGTTGACGCCCAAGACGACTGGGAGACGCAGGCCACAGCCGGCTTCATGGGATGCGTGTCGTCCTACCTGGACGATCATCTCGGAACGCAGCCCGATCGCGCCGCGCTTGTGCTCGACCTGTCTGAGCGCGTCCTCCGGCGACTGCACGCCTGGTCTCCGGCCATCCCGAAGGATCTCGTGAACTCCTTTGGCGCCGGGGGTGAGCAGGAGTCGTTCACCTCGGACCTGCCTACCGGCCCGCTGCTGGCATGCGGCCACGCCTTCATCAGCCTGCTTCGTGGAGAGTTTCCACTCGGTCACGACGGGTGGGCACGTTGAGATCCGTTGGGTAGCCGGACGCGGGCTATCAAGACAGATGTCCGTCCGCTTCCTCACCGTGTGCAGTCGGAATCCAGTCCGCAAAGGTCGAGGGGCGGCGGGGGAGTGATGTGAGATGCTCCTGCCGGCGTTCGACCCGCCTTCACGCGGCCGGTCTGCGTCGGAACTGCCGGCGGTACTCCGACGGTGTGACGCCTGTGGTGGACACGAACAGCGTTCGGAACGTCGCGGCGTCGGCGTACCCGACCTGGGCGGTGATCTCGTGGATGCTGCGCTCCGACGTCTCCAGCAGCCGTTTCGCGGCGCTCACGCGGGCGGCCTGCAGGTAGGCCAACGGCGAGCTGCCGGTCGCGGACGCGAAGCGGCGCAGCAGCGTGCGAGTGCTCACGTGGAAGGCGGCCGCGAGAGCCGGGAGGTCGTACCGGTCGGCGAGATGCGCGCGTAACCACGCGCACGATCAGCGCCGTCGACTGCACGTCGATGAGCGGGTAACGCCGTGCGAGTTCCGGCGCGAACAGCCAGGACGTGGTCGCGGCGTGACCATTGAGCAGGCCCGCCTCGGCGAGCACGAACGTGCCACCGCACACAGCCGACAGTTGTGTGTCCACCAGGCCACGCAGGTAGTAGGTGGCGATCCGGCCACTCGTGGTGCGTCGCTGGATCATGAAGAGTCAGGCCATGACGATCACACCGATCTTCTCGCGCGTCCCCGACACGCGCCTCAGCGCCGCGGCGACCGATCTGCTCATCGCGTCATCTCCGGCCACGCTGGTGAACCACTGCTTGCGTACGTACCATTTCGGGCTCGCGATGGCCGACCGCGACGGCCTCGACCCGGACCTCGAGTTGCTGTTCATCGGTGCCGCTCTGCACGACCTCGGGCTCACCGAACGCTACGACGGGCCGGCGCCGTTCGAGGAGATCGGCGCGGACGCCGCCGCCGAATTCCTGCTGTCGCAGGGCGTCGACGCGACGCGCGCCGACCTGGTGGCCGAGCGATCCGCCTGCACGTGCGCGCGCAGACCGCGACGGATCCACGGCCCGAGGTCGCACTCCTGAGCATCGGCGCGGCAGTCGACGTGTTCGGACTTCGCCTGGACCTGATCCCCCCGGACATCACCCGGCGAATCATCGAGGAACATCCACGGCTCGGCTTCGCCGCCGCGATCACCGCGATCGTGGCCGGCCAGCCGGCCCGCAAGCCCGACAGCGCACTGGCCCGACTCGACCGCGCAGGCGGCGCCCAACTGCTCGCGGCGGCCCTGTTCTCCGACTGACAGTCGTGGCCTGCTCGGGCTGCCGATCCCCCGGGCCGGCCCCGTCGAGGACAAAACCCCTGCTCAGGCAGCGGAAACCGTTGTCGGCGGCCGCCTTTCCATCGAAGGATCTTTACTTTCGTCAGATCGGTACATAGATTGATGTCATCAGTCGAAAGTTCTGAGTCTTCCGAGCAAAGTCGCGACGACTCATGAGCTCGCGGGGCCGTCCCTCCTGTCTCGACGGTCGCCGCACCCTGCCCTGTCGCGGCTGTGCCCGGTCGAGAACGGAGTCCCATGGACGACCATCCCGTCGGCTTCCCCCGCCACCTGTCCCGCAGATCCCTGATGACCACCGGAGTGCTGGCCGCCGGAGCGGTCGGCGTGACCGCGTCCACGGTCGGCGTCCCCTTCAGCGGTAGTCCGGCCCAGGCCGTCGCCGGCGTCACCAAGAAGGTCACCATCTACGCCGAGCAGTTGCCCGGCGGGCTGTTCGGCTACGGCCTGGCACCCGGCCAGGCCACCGTGCCCGGGCCGGTGCTGGAGATCTACGAGGGTGACACGCTGGAGATCACCCTGGTCAACACCACCAGCCAGCGGCTGTCCATCCACCCGCACGGGGTGGACTACAGCACCGACTCGGATGGCAGCCCGCTCAACGCCTCGTTCAACAATCCCGGCGAGACCCGGACGTACGTGTGGCGTTCGCGGGAGATGTTCCTCGCGTCCGGCCGGCGGTTCATGCCGGGCAGCGCCGGCTACTGGCACTACCACGATCACGCCATGGGCACCGACCACGGCACCGCCGGGGTGGCCAAGGGGCTGTACGGCGCGCTGGTCGTGCGGCGCCGCGGCGACATCCTGCCGGAGAAGCAGTTCACGGTCGTGTTCAACGACATGATGATCAACAACCGGATGGCGCCGGACACCCCGATGTTCGAGGCGAACCTGGGCCAGCGGGTGGAGTGGCTCGCAATCGGGCACGGCGGGACCTTCCATACCTTCCACCTGCACGCGCACCGCTGGGCGGACAACCGCACCGGGATGCTCGAGGGCCCGGCCGACCCCAGCCTCGTGATCGACAACAAGGACCTCAACCCGGGCAGCTCGTTCGGGTTCCAGGTGCTGGCCGGGGAGGGCGTCGGGCCCGGCGCGTGGATGTACCACTGCCACGTGCAGTCCCACTCCGACGGCGGCATGGCCGGGATCTTCCTGGTGCGCAACGCGGACGGCAGCATGCCGCCGGGCGCCGAGGAGGCCATCCACAGATTTCAGGGCCACACCCACACGCACGGCAGCTGAGTGAATCGAGAGTGGGGATGGGGATGACACGAAAACTACGACGAACCCTGGCCGCGGCGGCGGTCATCGCGACGCTGTTGCCGGGCACGGCGGCAGCGGCAGCCGCACCGAAGGAAGCACCCGCGTCCAAGGCGGCGCAGGAGAACAAGACAGCGGTCCTCGTCTTCCACGGGCCGGTGGCCGAGCAGCAGGACCCGGTTTCGCGCGCCGCGGAGGCGATCAGAGATCTTGGCGCCGGTCATGACATCGATGTCACGACCACCACGGACCCCGCCGTCTTCACCACGGCCGGGCTGTCCGCGTACCGCAGCGTGGTTTTTCTCTCCGCGACC
Organism: Micromonospora sp. NPDC005087; assembly: GCF_042872965.1. NCBI lineage: Bacteria > Bacillati > Actinomycetota > Actinomycetes > Micromonosporales > Micromonosporaceae > Micromonospora > Micromonospora sp. NPDC005087. The sequence goes on from NZ_JBIALB010000003.1 coordinate 164,900, forward strand.
GGCGCCGCGCTCAACCGTGACCAGGAAGCGGCGCTGCAGAGCTACATGAAGGCCGGCGGCGGGTTCGTCGGCATCGCCGACGCGGCCCGCGCGCAGGTCGACTCCGCCTGGTTCACCGGTCTGATCGGCACCCGCCCGGCGGGCGCCATCCCGGTGGCCGAGCCGGTGGCCCGGGTGACCGCCAGCGGCGAGAACCCGCCGAACGAGACGAAGGAGAAGCTGACCGACGGCGACTCCGGCACGAAGTGGCTCGTCCGCACCCCGACGGCATGGGTGGCGTACGAGTTGAGCGCCGCCAAGCGGATCACCGGGTACGCGCTGACGTCGGCGAACGACTCTTCCGGCCGCGACCCGAAGGACTGGACCCTGCAGGGCTCGGCGGACGGCCAGAGCTGGTCCGACCTGGACCGACGCACTGGCCGGACCTTCCCGGAGCGGTTCCAGACCCGGCGGTTCGACATCGCCACCCCGCAGGAGTTCAAGCACTTCCGGCTGAACATCACCGCGAACAGCGGTGAACCGCTGACCCAGCTCGCCGACCTGCGCCTGTTCACCGGCAGCACAGCTCCACCGGAGCCACCGGCGGTGAACCGGGCGGTCGTCAACATCCTGGACCGCAACCACCCGGCGACGGCGTCGCTGCCGATGACGCTCACCCGGTCGGACCGGTGGGAGAACTGGGACCCGAACCCGATCGGCACGGTGCACACCGTCGCCCAGGTCGAGGAGCGCCACTACAACGCCGGACCGGGCGCCAACGGGCCGTTCCACCCGGTGTCCTGGTGCCGGGACTACGACGGCGGTCGGTCGTTCTACACCGGCATGGGCCACACCGAGGGCAGCTACGGCGAGGCGGCGTTCCGCACGCACCTGACCGGGGCACTCAAGTGGACCACCGGCCTGGAGCGCGGTGACTGCCAGGCGACGATCGCCGCGAACTACAAGGTCGAGCGGCTCACCGCGGCCAACCAGACCGGGCAACTGGACCAGATCGGCGAGCCGCACGGGCTGACCATCGCCCCGGACGGCACGGTGTTCTACGTCGGCAAGGCGGCCTGCCCGAGCGGCCCCGTCGCGGACTGGAACAACCCGAACGTCGGCCTGGGCTGCGGCACCATCCACTCGTGGGACCCGCGCACCAAGCAGGCCAAACTGCTCACGACCCTCGAGGTGATGGGTAACCGGGGCAGCGGCTCCGAGCTGGTGAAGAACGAGGAGGGTCTGCTCGGCATCGTGCCCGACCCCACGTTCGCCGAGAACGGTTGGCTCTACGTCTACTGGATGCCGCACGAGTCGGTCGACCGGGTCAAGCGGGTCGGGCAGCGGACCATCTCCCGGTTCACCTACGACCGCGAGACCCAGACCATCGACCAGGCCACCCGCAAGGACCTGCTGCAGTTCCCGGTGCAGATCCACAGCTGCTGCCACGCCGGTGGCGGCATGGCGTTCGACGCCAAGGGCAACCTGTACGTGGGGTCCGGCGACAACAACTCCTCCGAGGGCTCGCAGGGCTACTCCGGCAACAACTGGACCCAGGAGTACCAGGGGATCTCGTTCCAGGACGCCCGCCGCACCTCGGGCAACACCAACGACCTCGCCGGCAAGATCATCCGGATCCACCCGGAGGCGGACGGCACGTACACCATCCCGGAGGGCAACCTGTTCCCACCGGGCACCGAGAAGACCCGACCGGAGATCTACGTGATGGGCGTGCGGAACATCGCCCGCCTCCAGGTCGACCCGAAGCACCAGTGGCTGACCGCCGGCTGGGTGGGGCCCGACGCCTCGTCGCCCAGCCCGACGTTGGGCCCGGCCAAGTACGAGACCGCGACCATCATCACCTCGGCCGGCAACCATGGCTGGCCGTACTGCATGGGCAACCGGCAGCCGTACCGGGACCGCAGCAGCACCGACGCGACCGTGCTGACCGGCTGGTACGACTGCGACAACCTGAAGAACGAGTCGCCGCGCAACACCGGCCTGGTGGACATCCCGCCGGCCCGGGACAACATGATCTGGTACTCCCCGGACGGCGGCGGTCCGGTGTTCCCGGAGCGGACCGACGGCAGCGGGCTCCCGACCTACGTCGCCGCCGACGCCACCTACACCCAGCCGTACCTCCGCGGCGGCGGTCAGGCCATCATGTCCGGTCCGACCTACCACCGCGATCTGGTCGACACGACCAGCGGCGTGGCGTGGCCGGCGCACTGGGACGGCAAGTGGCTCATCGGTGACCAGTCGAACCCGAACAACCGCGTCGCGGTCACCGTCGACCCGGCTGGCGTACCCACCGCGGCCCCGCCGGTGTTCGCCGAGTCGCTGCGGGCCATCATCCCGGGCGGCAACGGCGATGCTCGACTGCAGAGCTGGATGGACGCCAAGTTCGGCCCGGACGGCGCGCTCTACCTGCTGGACTACGGAGGCGGCTTCTTCAGCCTGCACCCCAACCAGAAGCTCATCCGGATCACCTACACCGGCGGCGCACCCACCCCGGCACCGGCCGCCAGCTCGGTCGCCGTTCAGAACAAGCCGCTGACCATGGCCTTCAACGGGTCCCGCTCCGGCGGGGTCAGCTACCGGTGGGAGTTCGGCGACGGCGCCACGTCGACCGAGGCGAACCCTCGGCACACGTACGCCCGGGTCGGCACCTACACGGCGAAGCTGACCGTCAAATACGCCGACGGTGAGACGGCGACGGTGCAGACCACGGTCACGGTGGGCTGCGCAGTGCCGGACAACCGGGCCACGGTGTGGCTCGGGGACACGGACACCAAGGTGCCTAGCCGCACGGTCGGGCAGGGCTGCACCAGCAACGACCTGATCGACGACGAGAGCACCTGGGCCGACCACAACAGCTTCGTCCGGCACGTGACCGCGGTGACCGACACGCTCCAGGACGACGGCCTGCTCACCGCCCGCGAAGCCGGCACGCTGACCCGCCTGGCTGCCGCGTCCGAGATCGGCCGGGATGGTCGCACCGGGTACGAGCCGCTCTTCGACGGCACCGCCGAGTCGCTGCTCGGCTGGCAGCAGGCGCCGTCCGGATCGTTCGGCATCCAGCCGGACGGCTCGCTGCGGTCCAGTGGTGGCCTGGGCATGCTCTGGCACACCAGGGAACTCGCCGACTTCTCGCTGAAGGTGCAGTTCCGCGACATCGCGCCCGGTACCGGCCGGGCCAACACCGGCGTCTTCACCCGGTTCCCGGACCCGCGGATCCCGCTGGAGCAACGCCCACCGGGCAGCTGCGGCACCGTCGGATCGGCCCGAACCTCGCAGGCGTGGGTGGCGATCTACTGCGGCCACGAGATCCAGATCTACGACGGTGAGACCGGCGAGCCGCAGAAGACCGGCTCGGTCTACAACTTCGATCCGGTGCCGCTCGCCCAGGCCGGCGTCACCCCGAAGGACCAGTGGAACGACTACGAGATCCGCGTGGTCGGGCAGCACTACACGATGATCCGCAACGGTGTGGTGATCAACGAGTTCGACAACACGCCGGGCAAGCAGTCCTCCCGCGCGGGTGACCCGCCGACCGATCTGCGGCAGTTCCTCAGCGGCTTCATCGGGCTCCAGAACCACGGCGACAACGATCTGATCGAGTTCCGCAACATCCGCGTGCGCGAGCTCTAGGAGGATCCATGATCCGACGACTGACGGCCGCGCTGGCGGCGCTCCTGCTCACGGTGACCCCGTTGGCCGGTGCGCCCGCCTCCGCCGCCCCGCGCGTCGCGGAACAGGTGCTGACCTGGACCGCCGACGACGACATCACCCGCTACAAGTCCGCGCCCACCCAGGCGGTGGCCGGAGCGACCACGATCATCTGGGAGAACAGCGCGGCCACCGGCAACACCACCGGGATGCCGCACACGCTGACCTTCGACACCACCACCGACGGCTACAACCACGACGTCACGCTCAACATCCTGGCCAACCCGTTCGACGTGAACGACGGGCGGCACCAGGCGACGGTGACCCTGACCCCGGGCAGGTACCGCTACTTCTGCTCCATCCCCGGCCACAGCCAGATGGTCGGCGAACTGGTGGTCACCGACGGCGGCGGAGGCGGCGACACCACGCCGCCGGCAGTCTCCGCCACGGTGGCCGGCGACCGCGACCAGGACGGCAACTACATCGGTACGGCCACGGTGACCGTCACGGCCACCGACGCCGCATCGGGCGTGGAAACCGTCGAGTACCAGGTCGATGACACGAGCTTCCTGCCGTACACGCAGCCCGTGCCGGTCACCGCCGTTGGCGACCACTCGGTGCAGTTCCGCGCCACCGACCAGGCGGGCAACACGAGCGAGGTCGGCTCGGTGTCGTTCCGGATCGTCGAGCCGAGCGATGAGGACACCACCCCACCGGTGGTGACGGCCGACCTGGCCGGCGATCGGGACGACGACGGCAACTACATCGGTACGGCCACCGCCACGCTGGCCGCCACCGACGCGGATTCGGGTGTCGCCTCGATCGAGTACTCGTTGGACGGGGCCGCCTTCACCGCGTACTCCCAACCGATCGTGGTCGCCGAGGCCGGCATGCACATGCTGCACTACCGCGCGACCGACGTGGCCGGGAACACGTCGGCCGAACAGATGGCCCACTTCACCGTCGTCGAGCCGCAGGCCGAGGACAGCACCCCGCCCACGGTGTCCGCCACGGTCACCGGCGAGCAGGACGACGACGGCGCGTACGTCGGCCGTGCGACGGTGACCATCACGGCGACCGACGACGACTCAGGTGTCGCCTCGATCGAGTACGCGGTCGACACCGCCGCCTGGACCCCGTACGCCGGACCGGTCTCCGTCCGTACCACCGGGGCGCACACCCTGCGCTACCGGGCGACGGACGTCGCCGGGAACGCCTCCGCCGAGCGGTCGGCGACGTTCACGGTGGTCGCGGACGGCACCGACGCCTGCCCCGACTCGGACACCCGGGCCAGAGTGATCATCGACGGCGACGACACCGGCGTCGCCAACGTCGACACCGGCGACGGCTGCACCATCAACGATCTGATCGACGAAGGCGCCGCCTACGACGGGCACGCCGCTTTCGTCCGGCACGTCGAAGCGGTCACCGCGACCCTGGTGGCCGGCGGCACCCTCACCCTGCGGCAGCAGGGCGCCATCGTCCGGGCCGCAGCCCGATCGGACGTCGGCGCATGAGTCACCGAACCTCATCGACAGGGAGTACAGCGATGCCCAGACGTACCGTCGCCAAGCTGGCCACCGTGAGCGCCGTCATCACCGCCTCGGTGCTGGCGGTGGCGCCCAGCGCGCACGCCGACCTGGTCACCCACTGCATCGGCACCGGTGGTGCGGTGACGGTGCCCAACGACCTGTACGTGCCGGCCGGCGAGTCCTGCGCGCTCACCGGCACCACGATCACCGGAAACGTCACCGTCGCCGCCGGCGGCAACCTGGTCGTCACCGGTGGCAACGTCAGCGGCGAGGTACGCGTCGCCGCGGACGGATACCTGGACGCCACCGACACGACGATCGTCGGCCAGGTGGTGCTGGCCGCCGGCGGTTACGGCGCCTTCCTGAGGGACGCCCGGACCGGCAACGTGACGGTGCGGCCGAAGGGGGCCGCGACCATCGACAGCTTCCTGTTCGTGGAGCAGTCCACAATCGTCGGTACCGTCAACGCCGGCGCCGGTGAGGTCCGGCTCGACCGCGGCACCCAGGTGGAACGCAACCTCACCACCACCGGCACGTACTACACCGATGTGCACGACTCGTTCGTCGACGGCACGCTGTCGGTGCTGAACAGCGCCACCGGCAGCGTCGTGTGTGGCAGTGCGGTCCGGGGCCGGGCCACCTTCTCCGGGAACCTGGGTGGGGTGCAGGTGGGCCCCAACGGCACCCTCGACAGCTGCGCCTCCGGCGGCTACTGGGGCCGGGACGTCAGCATCACCAACACCACCGGCGGCGTCACCGTCGACGACAACATCATCGACGGCACGTTGACCGTGACGTCCAACAACCCGGCTGCCCAGGTGGCCGCGAACAACCGGATCCGCGGCGGCGTGACCGGTGACCAGGCGGTTGCCACCACCTCCCGGTCGGCCCGGTCCGCGGCCGTCGCGGACCGGGAGGACGCCGGAGCGCAGCGGGCGGAGGCCCGCCGTACCTCCGCTTACCAGGAGGCCGCCGCGGCCGGTGCGGCGCGTCTCTAGGTAGTTCCCCGCGCGGGGTCACGGGCTGTCCGGCCCGTGGCCCCGCGCGGCTGCCTTGTTCGCGTGGCCATTGCGGGCCTGGACATGGGCCGTGCCGCGATCGTCGTCGAACGGACCGACGGGGGTCGGTGCAGACACCGCTGCAGCGCGGCGACCTCTTCCGCCCGTTCACGTTCCGGCCCGAACTGGGCCGGTTGGCCACCTGGCCGGAGCACTACGACGAGATCCTGGCGACACTGCAGGCACATCTTCGTGAGGCGCGCCGCCGGGGGCAGGCGCCCGGCACCGGGCGACCAGCGCAGCCTTCCTCCGCCTCCGATGCCCGGCCGACGTCCACATCCGCCGGAGCCCGCTGGACAGGCGCGTCCCCCGGTCGGCAAACCTCCGACAAGCGGCGCGACATCCATGCGCTCACCCGGCAACACCAGCGGGGCGCGCTCACCGACGCCGAGTTCGCCGCGAAACTCGCCAAGATCCACGAGAGGGGCTGACGCGACGCCCGGCATGGTCCTTCGATGAGCGATATACCTCAGGGGCATATTTATGCCTCAGAGGTATATCGCTCACAACAGCGACCGCTCGGAGGGGGCGGCCGCGACGAGATCGCGTCGCTGGTCAGGATCGCCGACGCATCGGCGGGTCATTGGGCGACCGCAGCTGTCGTATCGTTCCGGCATGGCGCAGCCGGTGTGGGCGGACGGTGACGCGTACGAGGCGTACGTGGGCCGGTGGAGCCGCCCGGTCGCGGCCGATTTCCTGCGCGGGCTGGACGTACCGCCCGGGAGGCACTGGCTGGACGTGGGCTGCGGCACGGGCGCGTTGACCTCGACGATCCTCGCCGACGCCGACCCCGTCCGGGTGATCGGAGTGGACCGGTCGGCCGGGTTCGTCGCCAGCGCGCATGCCCGGGTCGCCGGTGGTCGGGCAACCTTCCAGGTCGGGGACGCCCGCGCGTTGCCGCTGTCCGACCCGGCCGTGGACGTGGTGGTCAGCGGTCTGGCGCTCAACTTCGTGCCGGAGCCGGCGCGGGCGGTGGCCGAGTTCGCCCGGGTGGTCCGACCGGCGGGTGCGGTGGCGGCCTACGTCTGGGACTACGCCGACGGCATGGCGATGATGCGCCACTTCTGGGCGGCCGCCGCGCAGCTCGACCCGGTCGCGGCGGGGCTGGACGAGGGGCACCGCTTCACGGTGTGCCAGCCCGACGCCCTCCGGGAGCTGTGGGTGGACGCCGGTCTGGGGCAGGTGTCGGTCCGGCCGGTCGAGGTGCCCACCACCTTCACCGACCTGGCCGACTACTGGACGCCGTTCCTCGGCGGGCAGGGCGCCGCTCCGACGTACGTGACGACGCTGGCCGACCCGGCCCGCGCGGCCCTGCGGGACCTGCTGGCCGCCCGGCTGCCGGTGGAGCCCGACGGCTCGATCCGGCTCACGGCACGCGCCTGGGCGGTCCGGGGCACCGCGCCGCAGTGACGGCCCCTGCCGGGGGTCCGTTCTCCGCCGGGCACATTGCTGAGCTAGATTCAGGTGCCTCGAAGAGGCACCTGACCTGCGGCTGCACCGCTTCGCGTTGCCGGCACGACGGCCGGTGGGATCGGTGACGACGGGGGTACGTGGTGCAGGGCCGGGCGGCGGAACGCGACCGGATCGACCGGATGCTGGGTGACGCCCGGGCCGGCGCGAGCAGTGTTCTGCTGATCCACGGCGGCCAGGCCCGCCGGTTCATCGCCGCCGCACAGGTCGCCGCCGACGCTGGCCAGGACGAGCGGGGCGGCCGGCTCGCGGCGATGGTCGAGGCGGCGCCGCAGGACCCGGGCCTGGCGGCGGACCTGGCGCGGGTCCGGGCGGTGGTGGAGCTGGGGTACGGCAGCCCCGACGTCGCCGGCCGGATGCTGCTCGACTGCGCCGACCAGATCGGCGCCCAGCGGCCTGACAAACTCCCCGCGCTGCTGGTGGACGCTCTGCACGCCGCCTTCTCCTCGGGAAACGCGGAGCTGATCGCGGCGGCCGCGGAACAAGCCCCCTCCGAGCCGGTGCTGGCCGTGCCGGCCCGCCTGCTCGCCGACGACGTGCCCGGTGCCCTGCGCGCGCTCCGATCGCTCGTGGCGGCGCGCGGCCGAACCGACACCGGGTTCATGGACCGGCTGATGACCGGGATCTACTGCCACCTGGCCGCCGATGACGAGATCGCGTACGAGATCGCGGCCGAGGCGGTCGAGCACTGCCGGGACAACGGCATGGGCGGGTGGCTGCCCACCGCACTGCACCTGCTCGCCCGGGTGGAGCTGACCCTCGGGCGGCTCGACGACGCGTCCGCGCACGCCGCCGAGGGGATGCGGCTGGCAGAGGGGTACGACCTGCGCCACCGAGCCGCCCACGTGCGTGCCGTCCTGGCGGTCCTGGCGGCCGTACGGGGCGAGGAGGAGCAGACCGGGCGGTTGGCGGGCGACGCGATGGCGTACACGCAGCCGCGCGGCGTCGGCCGGGCAACGGCGGACGCCCTGTGGGCGCTGGGCCTGCTCGACCTGGGCCTCGGCCGCGCGGACGTGGCGCTGCAACGGTTCGAGGCGGCGCGAGTGGCCTCGGGTCACCGGTTGTTCGGCGCGTTCCTGCTGCCCGATCTCGTCGAAGCGGCAGTACGCGCCGGTCGACCCGAGCGGGCCGCCGAACCGGCGCGTCTGCTCGACGAGTGGGCCGAGGCCACCGGCCGTCGGGCGCTCGCCGCGCTGGCCCACCGCTGCCGTGCCCTGACCACGCCGGACGCCGAGGCGGAGCAGCACTTCGCCTCGGCCGTCCGGCTGCACGGCGACGGCAGCGCCTTCGATCAGGCCCGCACCGGGCTGCTCTACGGGGAGTGGCTGCGCCGCGCGCGCCGGAAACTCGAAGCGCGCGGCCACCTGCGGGACGCTCTCGACACCTTCGCGGCGCTCGGCGCCGAGCCGTGGGCCCGGCGGGCCGGGGCCGAGTTGCGGGCCAGCGGCGAGGTGGCGGAGCCCTCCCTGGGCGGACCGCTCAGCCGGCTGAGCCCCCAGGAACGCGAGGTGGTCCGGTTGGCCGCGACGGGCGCGACCAACCGGGAGATCGCCACGCAACTGTTCCTGAGCCCACGCACCGTGGGGCACCACCTCTACCGGGCGTTTCCCAAGCTCGGTGTCACCTCGCGCACCGACCTCGCCTCGATGCTCTCGTCATGACTCGGGCGCGGAGTAGAGCAATCGGATCTGCGCGACCCGGTAACCGGCGCGCGCGAACGCAGCGGCCATCGGCACGTTCGTCGTGTCGGTGGTGGCCGTGATCAGCTCGGCCCCCTGCTCGGCGTGGAACCGGGTGATCTCGGCGAGCACGTCGTCGATGTAGCGACGCCCGCGCAGCTCGGGGACGACGCCCAGGTAGCCGACGTTGCGGTTGTACGGCGTCGCGGACGGAATCGCCAGCCCGGCGAGCGTCCCATCGGTCGTGTGGACCAGCCGCCACCACGCCCGCTCGCCCGGGCAGTCCAGGTAGAAGTCCATCTCCTCCCGGGCGGTGACCTCCGGGCTCTTGACCGCCAGGTTCCGGCGGGTCTCCCTGTCCAGGCTGCCCACCGCGATCCGGCGGAACACGTCGAGGAACTCGTCGTCGGAGCCCTCGGAGAAGACGAGCCTGCCGCTGGAGGTGGGCACACCAACCTCGGGCGTCCACTCCAGCCGCAGCCGCTCCACCTCGTCGGTCAGCCCGACCGCGAGCGCCGCGTCCCGCCGCCACGCCACCGCCGCCGCGACGGGCTCATCGTCCCGCCAGTCGTTGGGCAGGGTCAGGTTGTACAGCGGAGGCTTCGGCGCGCCGTCCCGCGCGAACGCCCGCAGGCCCGCGGTGAGCAGACCGACCGCGACCCCCGTAGGGTCGGCGACCGACGCGTCGACGTGCAGGCAGTCCAGGGCGACCGGGTGGGCGCTGGACGCCTGCCCCCACCACAGCGCGCGGCCGACCACCCGCTGCTCGTCCTCGGCGATCCAGGTCCACTCCGGCCGGTACATGCCCTGACCCAGTTCGTCGAGGTAGCGGTCAGCGTCGATCGTGCTGACCCCGTCGTCGATGGGAAAGCCGGTGACCCGGTCGAGGTCGGCCTCGGTGGTGGCGCGGAACAGCATCGGTCCTCTTTCAGTGCTTGACATAGGTGGAGATGGTCGTGCCGGTGTTGAACACCCGGGAGTCACGCAATGCGAAGCTCGCCACGGCGAAGGGCGCCCGGAACAGGGGAATGCCGGAGCCGAGGACGACCGGGTACCGCTTGATGACCAGTTCGTCGATCTCGTCCACGAGTTGGCCGGCGAGCGTCGCCCCGCCGCAGAGCCAGATGCCCATCCCGTCCTGGCGCTTGAGCGCGCGGACGAACTCCGCCGGCTCGTCGGCAACGATCTGCACCGACGGATCGCGCTGGTCGAGGGTCCGGGAGAACACGTACTGCCGCAGGTGGGCGTACGGGCTCGTGACGCCGATGGCCAGGGCAGGTTCGTAGGTTGCGCGGCCCATGAGGACCGTGTCGAACGTGGTGTTCGCCGCCGCGGCGATCCCAAGCGGCTCCCGCGCGTGGGTTGGCAGGGTCTCGGAATAGTCGGCCAGGATGGCCGCGGCCAGATCCCCCTCGAACGCGAAGAAGTCGGACCCGCCGTCCGGCGCGGCGATGAACCCGTCCAGGCTGGTGGCGATGTAGTACGTCAGTTTGCGCACGTCAGATGCTGCTCCTTGAAGATGATGTTGACAGCTGGAACGCTAGTCGGCTCACCGGCGGCCGGCATCGGTAGCAGCGACGTAACGTGACCGAACGGCCTGGTCGTCGCGTACAGCGGTACCGCCCTCGACGTCCTGTTCGGCCAGGATGACCCGGAGCACGCCGTTCGGCGCCGACGACCTCAGCGGGGGAGCTGGTGACCGTGGTGTGGAGCGCGGTCGGGGTGGATCGTCACTGGTCGACGACCGCCGCGATGGCGGCGCGCTGTGGCCACGTCTCGTCGGTCATGCAGTCGGTGAGGCAGGAGAGGCAGAAGGCCAGCGGCCAGGAGGCGCTGTGCCGGTTCTCGGTCGGTAACAGGGTCAGTGGTGCGTCCGGGTCCCACTCGGAGGTGGGTGGCACGTGGACGGCCAGCACCTCACCGACGTACGGCCGTTCGGCCCACCGGACGGTCCGGCGCAGCACCTGCTCGGCGGTGACCTTGAGCAGGGTCACCGTGCAGAACTCGGGAGTGCCGCCGCGGCTCATCCACCGGCCGTAACCGAGGACGCCACTCTCGGCGATCTCGTTCGGTTCGAGGTGACACTCCTCGCGCAGCTCCCGCAGCGCGCCGCCGATGACGACCTCCTGCAGGCTCGGCGCGGTGGGCGTCGCCGACGCGTCCTGCGGTTCCAGGGAACCGGAGCCGGAGGGGGCGATGAGCCCCGGGCTGCCTACGTTGTCCCGGGTCTGCGCGACGAGCAGCAGCTGCCCGTCGATGGTGAACGCCAGGGTGGAGACCCCCACGACGTTGGCCAGCCGGCTGTCGGCGAACCCCCGCAACCGGCCGCGATGGTCGAGGATGAGGTCTCGCCCGCGCAGCGCCAAAGTGTCCCGGCCGGCCTCGTAGACGTCGTAGGCGGCGAGCAGGTTGCTGCAGAAGAAGTCGAAGTACCGCGCGGGCCGTAGCGTGACCACCCGGTCGTCGGTGCCGGTCGGCAGGTCGGCGGCGAGGCCCAGCACTGCGGCGTTGTGCATGGCCGCGGTGCGGGCGTGCCGGGCCAGGAAGTCGAACGACCAGCGTCGGAGGTCCCGACCGAGCAGGTAGCTCGTCGGCGTCACCTCGCAGCGGATCCGTAGGTTGCGCAGCCGGGCACTCTCGGCGATCCGGACGACGCCGGTGCTGTGGGCGTTCTCCAGCACCCGCTTGGGGTCGGTGGCCTGCTCGGCGATGTCCCGGTAATCGTCGCCGTCGCGCGGGTGGAAGCGGAACTGCCGGGCCCGTCGGCGGTTGCCGCAGATCTCCATCGCCGAGACGAGCGCGCCGGCGGTGGCCGCCGCGACGCTGAGCGCCAGCGGTGGGTTGTGCACGGCGGTCGCCACGCTCAGGGCCGCCAGGCCGACGCCAGCGGTGGTCAGGCGGTACCGCCACAGGCCCTGACGCCAGATGCTCATCGTCGTGGTGACTCTTCTCGCCGTCTTGAGCACTCGGCACCTTTTCCGGTCGCGCCTGACGGAGACGACCGCATGGTATCCGCAGCGGAAACCCGCACAATCCAGCCGAGTTGCCGTCCAAGCTTGCGAATGTGTCCGCTGAACCCCGGCACGCCGCGCCGGAGCGCCGGACAGCCGCCCTGGTCACGGCCAGGGTCCGTCGGTAGGCGCGTCCCGGGCGCTGTCGCATACCGGACAAGACGGTAAAGCCCCTGGTAGAGCACTGTTGGGGCAGGTGGAGAGGCTGCGGATGGCGGGCCACATCCCAGTCCTCCGGCCCGGCGGGGACAGCACCGTCCGCACCGGCGCCGCCTTCACCCAGCCCGGCCTCGCCGCCGTGGCGGACACGGCACAGCCGCCGGCCTGACCACGCGTACGGCCATCGCCCATCGGGACAGGGTCGTCTACACCCCGGCAGCATGGCGACGGCCCGGCGACCGAAGCAGAGAGAGGGCCCCGACATGGCCGCTCCCGCCGCGATCGCAGCCCTGAGCGCATCCGCCTACTCGCCGGGTGACCAGATGCTGCTGACCGTCACCTACTCCGACACCGACACGAAACCGCTGACCGTCACCATCGTGGTCACCGACGCCCAGGGCAACAGCAGCGCTCCCGTCAAGGTCACCGCGGTCATCGACCCGCTCACCCTGACCGTCACCGACGACTCCGGACGTACCTGGACGCGGGTCTCCGACAACGGCTCGGTCGCCGTGTACCGGGGGGTGGCGTGATGCCCCGGGTCACCGTGCAGGTCCGCGACGCCGCCGGACACACCGCGACCGCCACCGCCGACTACGCCCTGAACCAGCCGGTGCTCGGTGGCTACTACCTCTCCGGCGGGGCCGACCCCACCGCCGACATGGCCGGCGGCAACTTCCGCTCGCTCACCCAGTACCGCAGCTTCGCCGACGGCTACATCTTCCCCGGCTACAACCGGCCCTGGCTGACCAACCTGGGCAAGGCCGGGGTAAAGATCAACATGGTTCTGGAGTTGAAGCACTACGGCGCCCCGAACGCCGGGCCGCAGAGCTTCACCGTGGACGGCACCAGCTACACCGTGCCGGGGCCGTCGATGATCATCCAGCAGCGCCCCGGCACCACCTGGCCGAAAGCGTACGGGTACGGCCAGGTGCTCAACGGCCAGTGCGACGGGTTGCTCCACCGCGCACTGGCGCAGTACCGCACGCTCGGGTTCGCGGTGAACATCCAGCTCGCCTCGGAGCTGGACACGGACCACGAGTTCGGCACGACCGAGGGCAGCAAGGCGTACACCTGGGCCGAGTCGGACGCCCGCGCGGTGCAGGCGACGAACTACATCCTCACCTGGTTCAAGGCACGGACGCTGCCCGCCGGCACGACGTTCTCAATCGGCCTCGGCGGCTTCGACCGGGCCTGCTTCCAGCGCACCCACCCGGAGGCACTGATGTCCCGGCTGGACTTCCTCCAGTGGAACGTCTACGCCACCAACGCCAACGACACCGCGCTGTCCCGGTTCCGTCGCACGAAGGACTGGGCGGTGGCGGACCTCGGGCCGGTGGCGCTGTCCCGGCCCGTGATCATCGCGGAGTGGGGAGTGCGGTCGGCCGAGATCCCGAACCAACCGGCCTGGATCGCCACCGTCCCGGCGGCCGTCGCCAAGCTCAACGCCGAGCGTGGACCCCGGATCGTGCGGACCAACTACTTCAACTCCGGGTGGGGCACCCTGTCGCCGAAAGCGGCCGGGTTGGCCGCCCTCCGGACCGCGTACGCCACCCGCCCGTACGTCTGACCGGGCCGGAGTTCGTACCGGCTCGGTGGCAGGCGACAGCGTCGCCGGGTCAGCCCTTGTCGAGCCGGCCGGCGTACGTGTCGCGCAGCTCGGGCCAGCCGAAGTCGAGGGCCTCGGCCCCCCGGATCGGGCCGACCGGGTCGCCGTCGAGCAGCCGGTCGGCCACGTCGAGGCAGAGGTGCCAGCCGGCCGCGACCATCGGCAGCATTCCCGGGTCGGCGGCGGTGTGCCGCAGGGTGAGTCGGGTGCCGGTGCCCAGCGGGCTCAGCTCCCAGCGCAGCAGGTCGTCGCCCCAGGTGTACTCGAGCAGGTGCGGCGGCTCGGCCCGACGGACCGTCGCCGAGGCCGGGATGGCGGTTTCGCCGTCGACCATGGTGAGCACGGCGGCGCCGGGGACGCCGAGGTCCCGGTCGGCGAGGAAGGGCGCCCACTCGGCGAGCTGTGCCGGGTCGGTCAGCGCCGCCCAGACGGTGGCCGGCGGGTGCCGCAGGTCGCGGACGAAGACCAGCGTGGCGCCGCCGTCTGCGGGCTCGGCGCGCACCTCGCCAGGTGGGCTCGGGTGGAAGGCGTTGCGGTCCATTCACTGCTCCTGACTGTCGAGGTGTCGTTCCAGGGCGTCCAGGTGCCGGTTCCACAGCCGGCGGTACGGGTCCAGCCATCCGTCGACCGCTCGCAGCGGGCCCGGGTCGAGGCGGTAGATGCGTCGCCGAGCGGCGATCCGGCAGGAGACGAAGCCGGCCTCGCGGAGCACCCGCAGGTGCTTCGAGACGGCCGGTTGGCTGACCCCGAGGCTGTCCACCAGCTCGCCGACGCTGCGCTCCGCGTCGCGGAGCTGGTCGAGGATCCGGCGCCGGGTGGGCTCGGCGAGGACGGTGAAGACGTCGGCGGACACCACCTCAATATGCCCCAGTGGTTATATGACTGTCAAAGCATATGAGCGGCGCCCGCCGTACCGGAGCGGCACCGGGCCCGGCTTCCTATGCTCGGGGCATGGAATTGCGGATCTTCACCGAACCCCAGCAGGGCGCCAGCTACGACCAGTTGCTCGCCGTGGCACGCTGCGCCGAGGACGCCGGCTACGGTGCGTTCTTCCGGTCCGACCACTACCTCATGATGGGCGAGGTGACCGGTGATCCCGGCCCCACCGACGCCTGGACCACCCTCGCCGGCCTGGCCCGGGACACCAGCCGGATCCGGCTCGGCACCCTGATGACGGCTGCCACCTTCCGGCTGCCCGGCCCGCTGGCGATCACCGTGGCGCAGGTCGACCAGATGAGCGGCGGCCGGGTGGAGCTGGGCATCGGCACCGGCTGGTACGCCGACGAGCACACCGCGTACGGCATCCCGTTCCCCGCCCTGGCCGAGCGGTTCGACCGGCTGGAGGAGCAGCTCGAGGTCATCACCGGGCTCTGGGCCACGCCGCCGGGGGAGCGGTTCGACCACGCCGGCCGGTACTACCCGATCAGTGACTCGCCCGCCATGCCCAAGCCGGTTCAGCAGCCCCGCCCGCCGATCCTGCTCGGCGGGATGGGTCCGAAGCGGACCCCCCGGCTGGCCGCCCGCTACGCCGACGAGTTCAACCTGCCGTTCGCGTCGACGGCCGACACGGCGGCGCAGTTCGACCGGGTCCGCGCGGCGTGCGCCGAGATCGGTCGGGACCCGGCCGAGTTGGTCTGGTCCAACGCCCTGGTGGTCTGCTGTGGCCGGGACGACGCCGAGGTGGCCCGCCGGGCCGCCGCCATCGGCCGCGACCCGGACGAGCTGCGGGCCAACGGCGTGGCCGGCACGCCCGCCGAGGTCCTCGACACCATCGGCCGGTACGCGGAGATCGGCAGCCAGCGGATCTACCTCCAGGTGCTGGACCTCAGCGACCTGGAGCACCTCGAGCTGGTCGCCAGCGAGGTGATGGCGAAGCTCTGAGCCCGCTCACGAGCCTCGGTGAGCCCCGCCGCCCGTCCCGATCATGCCCGGGTCGCGCAGCACGGTGTCCAGCCGGCCGTCCCGATCGCTGTCCACATAGGTGACGTCGGCTACTCCGTCGCCGTCCAGGTCGACCTGGACGATGTCGGCGACGCCGTCGCCGTCGAGATCGGTGGCCACCTCCACTGAACCGTCCAGATGCCGGGTCACGATCGACCGCGGCTCGGCGCCGGGGGCGCGTGGCGGAGGCCCGGGCGCCGGCACCGGCGTCGGTGCTGGCGCGGGTGCCGGTGTCGGGCGGGGCCCGGGCGTGGGTGCCGGATGGCTCTGCGACCGGGCGCCCGGCGGGGCGCTGGCCGGCTCGACACCACTGCCGGTCGGGTCCAGCTCCTCCTCCGAGGGGAACACGTCGCCCCGCGGGGCTGGATCACGGTAACTGCTCATGGGCGTAGGGTTCCCCGACGATGGCGAGAACAACCGTGCCCGATCGTCCGGTGTCCTTGGCTCCCGGTCTGTCGGACGATGCTGGGACCGACGCCACGGTCATGAACGGGGGTCCGAGCGTGGAACTGCGCCGGAGTCGGGGGGCCCTGGTGCTCGCCCTGGTCTGCGTACTCGGTGGGGTGGTTCTGCTGGCGATGCCCCGTCACGACGCCCTGCTACGGACGATCATCGCGGTGGGCGCCGTCGCGCTCGGCGTCGTGGCCCTGTTCAGCGCGTTGCGGCCGTTCCGGTTCGGGATCGGCGCGGACGGGCTGACCATTCGGCGACCGGGCCTGCGCCGGTCGATCCGGTGGGCCGAGGTGGACACGCTGGTCCTCGACGAGCCACCCCGGCGGGACGGCCGCCCGGTGCCGCCACGGCTGCTCCTGGTGCCCGTGCCGGGTGTGACGCTCGGGCCACCGGTGACCGCCCGCCATCCCGTCGACGGCCGGCCAGCCATCGAGCTGCTCGTCCTCGACCAGGTCCGGGAGCAGCCGGAGCAGGTGTCCGCCGCGCTCACCCGCTACGCCGGCGACCGGTTCGTGGACCTGCCCGCGCTGCGCCGCGCCGCCTTCACCGAGCCGGACCTCACCGCGAGCCTGCGCGGCTACCGGATGGACCAGGTCGACCAGTTGATCCGGCGCGGCCAGGACGCCCTGGTGTCCGGGGACGCCCAGACCCGGCTGGCGGCCCGCGTGGAGATCGAACGAGCCCGCGCGGTCGGCCTGCCGATCGCCCAGCGCGGTTACACCCGACTCCAGGCCGACCCGGCGCTGGACGCCCTCGTCGCCGCGTTGGCCGACCACCCGTCCACCGATCGGGAGACCACATCGTGATCGCACCGGGACAGGGCGGCCCCTCGGCCGCCACGGTCGACGCGCCGCGTCGGAACTGGGCCGGCAACGTGCGCTACGCCGCGCGGGCGTTCCACCGGCCGACCTCCACCGACGAGCTGCGTCGGCTGGTCGCCGCCAGCTCCCGGATCCGGGCGGTGGGCACCGGGCACTCCTTCAACCGGTTCGGGGACACGACCGGCGACCTGGTCACCCTGGCCGGGCTGCCTCCGGCGATCGAGGTGGACGCCGAGCGTGCACGGGTCACCGTCGCCGGCGCGCTGCGCTACGGCGACGTCGCCCAGCAGTTGCACGCCCAGGGGTACGCGCTGGCCAACCTCGCCTCGCTGCCACACATCTCGGTGGCCGGGGCGGTGGCCACCGCCACCCACGGCTCCGGTCAGACCCACGGCAACCTGGCCACCTCCGTCGCCGCCCTGGAACTGGTCACCGCCGACGGCGACCTGCTGCGCGTCGACCGGGACACCGACGGGGACACGTTTGCCGGCATGGTGGTCGGGCTCGGCGCGCTCGGCCTGGTCACCCGGGTCACCCTGGACGTGGTGCCGGCCTTCGAGCTGCGCCAGTACGTGCGGCTCGACCTGCCCCGGGAGGCGCTGGACGAGGCGCTCGGATCGGCGTACAGCGTCAGCGTGTTCACCGACTGGCGCGGACCGCGACTGCGCGAGGTGTGGCGCAAGCAGCGGGCGGACCAGCCGCCGCCCCCGGCGGACTGGCTCGGCACCACCGCCGCCGACGAGCCGCGCCATCCGGTGCTCGGGATGCCGGCGGAGAACTGCACCGAGCAGCTCGGTGCGCCGGGCCCGTGGCACGAGCGGCTGCCGCACTTCAAGCTCGGGTTCACCCCCAGTAGCGGGGACGAGCTCCAGTCCGAGTACCACCTGCCACGGGCAACCGCGGCCGAGGCCCTCGCCGCCCTGGACGACGTGGCGCACCTGATCGCTCCGGTGCTCCAGGTGTGCGAGCTGCGTACGGTGGCGGCCGACGAGCTGTGGCTCAGCCCGAACCACCACCGGGACAGCATCGCCGTGCACTTCACCTGGATCGGCGACCCGGTCGCGGTGGCCCCCGTGTTGGGGGCGGTGGAGGAACGGCTGACGCCGTTCGCGCCGCGTCCGCACTGGGGCAAGGTCTTCACCATCGATCCGGCCGCGCTGACCGCCCGCTATCCCCGGTACGCGGACTTCACCGCCCTACTGGCCCACCTCGACCCGACGGGCAAGTTCCGCACCACCGAACTGGACACCTACTTCCCCCGCTGATCAGCGGGGTGCGGCCGGCGTGGGTTGGTTGGTGCGGAGGGTGCCGCGTTGGACGGCGCGGCTGATGTCGCTGGGCGAGACGATGCCGACCAGCCGGCCGTCGGTGACCACCAGGGCGCGGCCGTCGGCGCACTCGCTGAGCCGGGGGAGCAGGTCGTTGAGTTCCTCGCCGGGCTGGGCGAGGACCAGCTGGTCGGCCCGGCAGGCCACCTCGGCCAGCGTGGTCGACGCCCGCCGGTCAGCCGGTACGCCCCGCACCCGGTCCAGGGTCACCAGGCCGGTCGGCCGGCCGTCGTCGGTGAGCGGCAGCGCCGAATGCCGGTACGCGAACAGGTAGTGGTCGACGAAGTCGGCGACCGTCATCTCCGCCGAGGCGGTCTGCGGCTGCGGGGTCATCACCTCGCCGACCCGGATCCCGCGCAGCGCGCTGCCGGTGCGGGCCTGCCGCTCCTCCATCCCGGCGGCCCCGATCAGGAACCAGCCGATCAGCGCCAGCCAGAGCCCGCCGAAGCCCACCCCGGACAGGAACTGCCACAGCCCGAGACCGATCAGCAGCGCGCCGAGCACCCAGCCGGCCCGAGCGGCGACCACCGACGCCCGGGTGCGGTCACCGGTGGCCTTCCACACGGCCGCGCGCAGCAGCCGCCCGCCGTCCAGGGGCGCGGCCGGCAGCACGTTGAAGACCGCCAGCAGCACGTTGATACCGGCCAGCCACGCCATCACCCCGAGCAGCAGGCCACCCTGCCCGGCCAGCGCGAGCAGCGCGGCGATGACGCCGAAGAAGGCTCCGAGCAGCAGGCTGACCAGCGGGCCGACCCCGGAGATCCGCAGTTCCGCGCCCGGGTCGCGGGGCTCGCCCTTCAGCTCGGCCACCCCGCCGAACAGCCACAGGGTGATGCCCCCGACCTGCAGGCCGTTGCGCTTGGCGACGATCGCGTGCGACACCTCGTGGGCCAGCAGGCCGACGAAGAAGACCACCGCCGCGGCCAACCCCGCCAGGGTGTACGCCACGGGCGAGCGGTCGGGGTAGGACCGGGGGAACTGATTGGCCGCCAGCCCCCAGGCGATCAGCGCGAAGATGACCAGGACACTCCAGTTGACGCCGACCGGTACACCCGCGATCCGGCCAAGCCGGAAGCTCGCCCTCATTTCTCCCCGTTACCCGCGCTCGGCCCGCCCATGCGCTCGAGAGCCCGCCGGCGCTGTGCAAGGTCAGCGGCGCGGGCTCTCGCTGGCGATGGTCGCCTCCCGGGGCAGCGCAGCCGCCCGTAGCGCCCAGTCCAGCGCGTAGTCGGCGATCGGCTCCCAGCCGTCCTGTCCGACGGTGAAGTGTGACCGGCCGGGGAACTCCTGGTACGCGGTGAGCGCCCGGGACTTCTGGTAGAGCGTGGCGTTGGCGCGGACCACCGACGGCGGCACCACGTGGTCGACCTCGCCGGCCATCAGCAGCAGCGGCGCGCGGTCGTCGCGCCCGGCGTCGACGCGGGCGGGTGAGCGCGGGTCGAGGTTGGCGAACGCGCCTTCGAAGTACACCCGCCCCGCACCGGGGACGGCGTAGCGCTGCCAGGCCCGGTCGGAGTCTTCGCGGCTCATCGCGTTGCCGAACGTGTAGGCGAAGTCGTCCTGGGTGAACGGGACGGCCTTGTGCCGGTTGGCGGGGCTGCGCAGGATCGGGAAGCCGGAGCGCAGCTGACTCAGGGGCACCTTGAGCACCCCCTTCACCTGCGCGGGGTGCACTCCCACCGCCGCCGAGCCGAGCCCCCGGTCGACCAGGAGTTGGGTGATCAGCCCGCCGAACGAGTGCCCCATGATGATCGGCGGTCGGGGCAGCGCCCGGATGATCCGATCGTAGTGCGCGACGATCGTGGCGATGCTCTGCTCGGCGATCGGCCGGGGATCGTCGCGCAACTGCTCGACGGACCGGTCCATCCCGGGCCAGGCGGGGACGATGACGTGCATGCCGCGCGCGGTGTACCGCTCGGCCCAACCCTCCCAGCTGCGGGGGGTCATCCAGAGCCCGTGGATCAGCACGATCGTGTCGGTTCGGCCCTGCGGCGTGGCACCCATCGCGTTCCCCCTGTCGCGGCGTCCGGCCCGGCGGTTACCCGCTCCTGCGGGCGTCACGCTCCGTGTCGCCCGGACGGCCCCTGACAAATGTCACGGCCGGAACGTGACGACCGCTCCGGGTACCGCACCCCGCGCGGCCGGAGCATGGCTGACATGACCAGTACGCACCCGGCCGTCGAACTCGACGGCCTCACCAAGACCTTCGGCGCCGTCACCGCGGTCGACGGGCTGAGCCTGCGGGTGCAGCCCGGCGAGGTGGTGGCGTTCCTCGGCCCCAACGGCGCGGGCAAGACCACCACCATCGACATGCTGCTCGGGCTGGCCCGTCCGGACGCGGGCACGGTCCGCCTCCTCGGCGGCACCCCGGACGACGCGGTGGCCCGGGGCCGGGTCGCCGCCGTGCTCCAGACGGGCGGGCTGCTCAAGGACCTCACCGTCGGTGAGACCGTCCAGATGACCTCGCACTTCTACCGGCACACCCGCCCGGTGACGGAGGTGCTGGAGCGGGCCGGCATCGCCGACATCGCCGACCGGGTGGTCGGACGCTGCTCCGGCGGCCAGCAGCAGCGGCTGCGCTTCGCGCTCGCACTGCTGCCGGACCCGGATCTGATGGTGCTCGACGAGCCGACCACCGGCATGGACGTCGAGGGTCGACGGGACTTCTGGCAGGCCCTGCGCCGCGACGCGCGCGCCGGACGAACCGTCATCTTCGCCACCCACTACCTGGATGAGGCGGACGCGTACGCCGACCGGATCGTGTTGGTCCGGCAGGGGCGCGTCGTCGCCGACGGCACCACCGCGGAGATCAAGAATCTGGCCGCCGGCCGCACCGTCCGGGCCACCCTGCCCGGTGCCGACCAGGCCGCCCTCGCCGCGCTGCCCGGTGTGGACGCCGTCGAGGTACGCGGCGACAGCGTGCTGGTGCGCACTGGCGACTCGGACGCGATCGCCCGACACCTGCTCACCCGGACCGCGGCCCGGGACGTGGAGATCACCTCCCGCAACCTCGAGGACGCCTTCCTCGCCCTGACCACCGAGCACACCGGAGCCTGAGATGACCACCCTGCCGGCCACCCCCGCCGCCACCCGTGCCGACCGGCCCACCGAACCGGACCGTCGGCTGCCCGCCCTGGGCGGGTTCGCCCCGGCCGTCCTGCGCATCGAGCTGCGCAGGGTGCTGCGCAACCGCCGCACGCTCGCGTTCACACTGATCATGCCGGGCGTCTTCTTCCTCATCTTCGGCCTGCCGCAGGGTGGGCAGTCGCTGGACAACGGCCGCCCGGTGACCGCGTACGTGATGATCAGCCTGGCCGTCTACGCGGCCATGGTGGCGACCACCAGCGCCGGCGGCGCGGTGGCCACCGAGCGGGCGCTGGGCTGGAGCCGGCAGCTGCGGCTCACCCCGCTGCGCCCGACCGCGTACGTGGCCACCAAGCTGATCACCGCGATGGCCCTCGGCCTGCTCGCGGTCGTCGTCGAGTTCCTGGTGGGCGCCGCCGCCGGCGTCCGCATCCCGATGCACGTCTGGCTGCTGGCCGGGCTCGCCGCCTGGGTCGGCTCGCTGGTCTTCGCCGCGTTCGGCCTCTTCATGGGCTATCTGGTGCCGGCCGAGAACGTCATGCAGTTCATCGGCCCGATCCTGGCCGTGCTGGCCATGTTCGGCGGACTCTTCGTCCCGCTCGAGGTGCTGCCGGACGTGCTCCAGCACGTCGCCCGGTTCACCCCGGTGTACGGCGTGGGCGAGCTGTCCCGCGCCCCGCTGACCGGTGAAGGGGTGAGCATGGCCGCGGTGGCCAACATCGCCTGCTGGGCCCTGGTCTTCGGCGTCGGCGCGGCCCGGCTGTTCCGCCGGGACACCGCTCGGGTCTGACCGCTCCGACCGTTAGCGTGGACCCGATGGATCTCTCGACAGGCCACCCCCGGCCGGCGAGCCGCCACTGGCGGTTCACCGGTTGGCTGCTGGCGGCGGTGTGGCTGTTCTTCCTCAACGTGCCGCTCGCCACCACGCTGCACCAGCCACAGCCCTGGCGGCGGGTCGTCGGCGTGGCCGCGCTGCTCGCCTTCGGCGTCGGCTACGTGCTGCTGTTCCAGTGGGCCCGCCAGCTGCGCGAGTCGCTCACTCCGATCCCGGTGGGCCGGGCGCGGGCGGGGCTGCTGCTACTGCTCCTGGTGGGCCTGGCCAGCATCCCGGGCGCCGGTGGGGACTGGCTGGTCACCCTGGTCTACGTGGCCGCCGCGGCGGTGTTCCTGCTGCCGGGCCGGGGGGCGTCGCTGGCCGTGGCGCTCTGCGCGCTGACCCCGGTGCTGGCGTCCTGGCTGGTGCCGGGGTGGGAGGCCGAGAACACCATCGTCTTCGCGGTGCTGCTCGCCTCGTTCGCCATGTTCGGGGTGTCCCGGCTGGCCCAGCGCAACAGTCAGCTGCAGGCCGCCCAGCAGGAGATCCGCCGGCTCGCGGTCGCCGAGGAGCGGGTCCGCACGGCCCGCGACCTGCACGACATCCTCGGGCACTCGCTGACGGTGGTGGCGATCAAGGCCGAGTTGGCCGGCCGGCTGATCGAGGTGGACCGGGACCGGGCCGCCGCCGAGATCGCCGAGGTGGAGTGCCTGGCCCGGGCGGCGCTGGCGGACGTGCGGCAGACGGTCGGGGCGTACCGCGAGGTGACCCTCGCCAGGGAGCTGGCGGGCGCCCGCTCCGCGCTGGCCGCGGCGGGCATCGCCGCGGAGCTGCCGGGCGAGGTGCCGGCGCTGCCGGACGAGTGGGACCGGTTGTTCGGTTGGACGGTTCGGGAAGGGGTGACCAACGTGGTCCGGCACAGCGAGGCGCGGTGCTGCACGATCCGGGTGCACCCGGACCGGGTCGAGGTGAGTGACGACGGCCGGGGTCCGTCCACTTCCGACGTCTCCGGGCACGGGCTGGTCGGTCTGCGGGAGCGGGCGCGAGGGCTGGACGCCGTGGTGTCCGTGGGTCGCCGTCCGGACGGAACCGGCTTCCTGCTGCGGGTACACGCGCCGGCGGGGGCCCGGTGAGCGGCCCCACCGGTGGTACGCCCGCGCCGGGCGCGCCGATCCGGTTGCTGCTCGCCGACGACCAGGCGCTGGTCCGTGGCGCGCTCGCCGCGCTGCTCTCGCTGGAGCCAGATCTGACCGTGGTGGCCGAGGTCGGCCGGGGCGACGAGGTGGTGCCGGAGGCACTCCGAACCACCCCCGACGTGGCTCTGCTGGACGTGGAGATGCCCGGCCTGGACGGGATCGCCGCCGCCGCCGCGCTACGCGCCGCGTTGCCGGCCTGCCGGGTGCTGGTGGTGACCACCTTCGGTCGGCCCGGCTACCTGCGTCGGGCGATGGAGGCCGGCGCGAACGGCTTCGTGGTCAAGGACACGCCGGCCCGGCAACTCGCCGAGGCGGTCCGTCGGGTGCACGCCGGCCTGCGGGTGGTCGACCCGACGCTGGCGGCGGAGACCCTGGCCACCGGTGCCAGCCCGTTGACCGAGCGGGAGACCGAGGTGCTTCGGGCGGCCCGCGCCGGTGGCACCGTCTCCGACCTGGCGGGGGAGCTGCACCTGTCCGACGGGACGGTGCGCAACCATCTCTCGGCGGCGATCGGCAAGACCGGCGCCCGCAACCGGGCCGAGGCGGTCCGCATCGCCGAGCGGAACGGCTGGCTGCTCGGCGAGTGAGCGGCGTTCGCTCAAGCCGTGAGCGGCGTTCGCTCAGGCCGTGAGCGGCGTTCGCTCAGGCCGTGGGCGGCGGGGTGGGGAGCTGGTCGACGACCACCAGGCTGCTGCCGGGGCGGACCTCCGCGAGCAGCTCCCGCTGGCCGCTGCGGGTGACCCGGATGCAGCCGTTGGTGGTGCTCTCGCCCAGCTCGCCGTCGTGGTACCAGGTGTGCAGCCCGATGTGCGCGCCACGCAGCCCGGTCGGCACCGACTTCGGGTCGTCGGGCACCGAGCCGAGGGCGTAGATGTCCACCCCGCCGTAGACGTCCTGCGGTGGCGGGGTGCGGCCCAGGATGAAGGTCCGCCCGAGCGGGGTCTCCTGTCCTTCCTGCCCGAGGCTGGTCTGCCAGGAGCGCACCGCCTTGCCGGCCCGGTACCAGGTGAGCCGGTGCACCTTGCGCTCCACCACGATCTGGTCGCGCAGGGCCACGGTGTCGAACCCGCCGGACGGCAGCCAGGCGAGCCGCCGGTTGGCCGACGGGAGCAGGACGGCCGTCCAGCCGAGGCGTTCTTCGGCGATCGGCACGGTCAGCTCGACACCGGCGAGCGTCGGTTCGAGGAAGGCCAGCGGACGTCCGCCGGGCGCGTCGTACGCGGCGATCCGCCGGGTCGGGTGCACACCCTCGGTCAGGGGCGTGGTGTCCATGGTGGCCGGATCGGCGGGAAACCCCTTGGGGGCGGGGTCGTAGTCGACGACCGGTAGCCCGTCCGGGGCGGGCGCCGCCGACGGCACCGGTTCCTCGGGGCTCTGCTCGATGCTGCTCGGCGTCGGATCGGGCGCCGCCGCGACAGGTCGGTCGGTGGTCGTCGAGCGCGGCGTGAGGGCCTGGCCGACCAGCAGCGCGGCGATCAGCAGCGCGGCCACGGCGACGGCGGCGGCCACCCAGCCGCCCCGGCGACGGGACGGGGTCATTCGGTCAAACGGCACGAAACCACTGTATCGGACCTGTTAGGAAGGTGCCCTTGCTATACAAAAGGCGATAACAAGGGCACCTTCCTTGCGGTGCTCAGACGCGCGCGCCGACATGGATGGCCACGGCGTCGTGCGCGGGCACGTTGGCGGCGAACCAACCGTTACCGTCCACCGTGATCACCGGGCCACTGCACGTGCCGCCCGCGTACGTGCCGTGGATGACGTCGCAGTACCGGCCGGCGGGCAGCCCCGTGTAGTACGAGCGCCCGTTCACCGCGGAGTCCTCGTCGTTGACCGTGATGAAACCCTTGCCGCTGCGGCTGAACGCGATGTGGTTGTTGCCGTTGTCGTACCAGTTGGCCACGCCGGCGCCCTCGGTGGCGTTGCGGAAGCCGACCATGTTGGCGATCACCGGCCAGCGGTGCTCGCACTCCCAACCGGAGTAGCAGGTGGTGTTCAGCGTCTTGTTGGCGCCGTCCGAGGGCGGGCCGGCGTCCCGGTTGCTGAAGGTGTAGCTGGACATGACGGTCGGCGAGCCGTACGGCCAGGCCAGCATGAAGGCGTTCGCGAGGGCGTAGATCCCACGGTCCCGGTACGTGAGCACCCCGCCCGCGTCGCGCTGGGTGTCGTGGTTGTCCACGAACACCGAGGACGGTCCGGTGGGCAGGTGCCCCCAGCCCTCGCCGAAGTTGCGCAGGTACGCCAGCCGTTCGGAGCGGAACACCCGGGCCAGGTCCTTGCCGTAGCGGAACTCGTGCACGTCACCGTTGCCGGTGTACTCGGTCGGTTGGATCGGCTCGCCGGCGCCGTAAATGACCTCCTGCACGATGTACGCGGAGCGGGAGAGCTCGCCCCTGATCGCGGCGATGTCGGCCGCCGGCATGTGCTTGCTGGCGTCCAACCGGAACCCGTCCACGCCGAGGGAGAGCAGGTCGTTGAGGTACGACGCGATCTTCGTACGGACGTAGTCCGACTCGGTCTTCAGGTCGGAGAGGTTGACCAGCTCGCAGTTCTGCACCTCGTACCGGTCGTTGTAGTTCGCGATGTCGTCGCCGCCGTTGCGGCCGCAGTGGTGGAAGTCCTGGGTCTGGTAGATGCCCGGGTAGTCGTAGTGCGAGTAGGACGAGCCGGCCCAGCCGGTGCCGCCGTTGTCCTGACCGGACATGTGGTTGATGACCGCGTCGACGATCACCTTGACCCCGGCCGCGTGGCAGGTGTTCACCATCGACTGGAACTGGGCCCGGGTGCCCTTGCGGGACTCGATCCGGTAGCTGACCGGCTGGTACGCCATCCACCACTGGTTGCCCCGCACGTGTTCCTGCGGGGGCGAGACCTGGACGTAGCCGTAGCCCTTCGGCCCGAGTGTGCTCTGGCACTCGCTGGCCACCGACGGCCAGTTCCACTCGAAGAGCTGGACGATGACCTTCTTGCCGCCGGACGGGGCGGCGACGGCCGGGGGAGCCGTCACGGTGGTGGGAAGGAGCAGGCTGGCAAGCAGGCCGAGGGCGAGGATCGCTGAGCCGCTTCGACGTCGGTGCATCGGGACTCCTGACGGGGGATGGGGGTGGTGGTGCGGCGGGGGGAGCAGACCGGTTGCCGGAATCTTGCAACCACGACTGAAATTTTCCGAAAGGTTACAAGCGTGTTGCAGGCACTGTCAACGCATGGACATCTATCACTGCCCTTTCCGCCCTGTCGCGTGGCGGCTCCGCGCCCCGGCGGTCCCCGCTACACGCGTCCCGGTGCCGGTTGGTTCGATCCGGCCCAGAAATTTCCATCCCAGGGTGATCCGCGCGCCCCTTCGGTCCGTACTGGATGAGGGAGCAGGGTCGGCCGGTGGTGCGCCGCCGCGAGACGATCGAGGAGCAGATGGCCCGGGCAAAGCTGAACCAGAAGGCGCCCCCCGTCCGGACCAGCGCCAGCAGTCGGGGGGTGCGAACCCGGTCACGGTCGGCGACCACCCTGCTGATCGCGTCGGCCCTCGCCGCGCTCTGGGCGGCGACCATGCTGACCGGCGCGGGTCAGAAGGCGTACGCCTACGGGTTCTTCTTCACCGAGTTCTTCGCCGGTGTGATCGCCCTGGTGTCGCTGAGCCTCACCGTCATGCTCGGCCTGCTCGCCACCGACCGCCTCGTGCTGCGCATCGCGCACCGGGTGCTGTTGCAGTCGGCGCACCGGGCCACCGGTGTGCTCGGCGTCTCCGGACTGCTCTTCCACGTGCTCACCAAGATCGCCACCGGCCGGGCGGCGGCGACCGACGCGCTGGTGCCGTTCGTCGGCGGCGGAGGGCTCTACGTCGGGCTCGGCACGGTGGCCGCCCTGCTGATGGTCAGCGTGATCTGGACCGGCATCATCCGCGCCCGCTTCGCCGACGTCGGTCCGAAGTGGCTGTGGCGCGCGCTGCACTCCACGGCGTACGTCGCCTGGCCGTTCGCCCTGTTCCACGGCCTCAACGCCGGCCGGGCCGCGAAGTCCTGGGTGGTGTTCAGCTATCTCGGCTGCGTCCTGCTTGTCGTGCTGGCGCTGCTGGTCCGGCTCTCGGTCACCATCGGCCGGCGCAGCCGCGAGCAGCACCAGGCCGCGGTGCGGAACGCGGCGATGGCCGGCCGGACCAGCGAGGAGGGCCGCGGCCGGTCGCTGCGGACCGGGCTGAGCCGTCGCCGCGACACCGGCGCGGAGAAGCGTCCCGCCTGGGCGGAGACCACCACCGCCACGTGGGCCGCACCGGCCACCGCCCGGCCCCGCGACCCCGACCGGTTCACCGTGCCGGTGGTGCCCGAACCGGGCTCGCTCACCGAGCCCGCCCGGCCCAGCCGGCGCCAGCGGGACGAGGAGCCAGCGGCCCGCCGGGGCACCGAACGGGCCGCGCGCGGCCGGCGCGACGAGCTGGAGCCGGCGGCCCGCCGGTCGACCCGGCGGGACGTGGACGAGCCCCGCCGGCGCGACGAGGAGGAACTGGAGCCGGCGGCCCGGCGCCGCGGCGAGCGCACCCGGGACCGGGACGAGGCGGCCCCGACCCGGCGGCGGCGGGGCAGCGCGCCGGTCGAGGAGCCGGTCGCCGAGCGGTCCACCCGCCGGTCCCGCGCCGAGGACGACGGCAGCCGGTACTCGGCCCCGCCCCGACGGACGGCGGAGGAGCCCGAGGAGCCGTGGGACAGCCCGCGGCGGTGGCAGGCCGCGGAGCCGATCTCGGCTGGCCCGGTCTCTGCGGAGCCGATCTCCGCTGGGCCGATCTCCGCGGCGCCGCGCAGCGGCAGCGGCCGGCACAGCGTTGAGGACGACCTGCCGGAGGAGCCGGACTACTGGCGCCCGCCGGCCCGGTACCTGCCGGAGGACGTCGCGCCGCCCGTCGACGACACCCCCACCCTGGTCGACCTGGCGTCTCGCCGGGCGCGGCGGGCCTCCGGCGAGAGCCGGTCCAAGCGCCGCAAGGCCAGCGCCGACGCCGTGGACGGGGCGTACTGGGCCGGGCTGCGGGGTGAGGCGAAGTGATGCGTACGACCGTGCCTCCGGTGGCCTGCGTCGGTGAGCCCCGGCTCACCGCCGGGTTCGCCGAGTTCGGTCGGCTGGACCTGGCCGCGCACGACGAGGTGCACGGGCTGATCGGCCCGATGGAGCCCGCCCAGCTGCTCAGGCTCGCCGAAGGCATGCAGCTCAAGGGCAAGGGCGGGGCGGGTTTCCCGTTCGCCCGCAAGCTGCGCGCGGTGCTGGAGTCCTGCGAACGGCAGGACCTCGCCGCAGTGGTGGTCGTCAACGCCACCGAGGGGGAGCCCGCCAGCTGGAAGGACAAGGTGCTGCTGACCCGCGCACCGCACCTGATCCTCGACGGCGCGGCGCTGGCCGCGTACGCGCTGGACGCCGACGAGATCGTGATCGGTGTGGCGGATGACGGGGTCGGCCGGGACTCGCTGATGGAGGCGCTGGAGGAGCGCCGGATGCCGGTGCCGACGACTATCGTCACCGTGCCGCACCGGTTCATCTCCGGCGAGGGTGGCGCACTGGTCAACGGCATCAACGGGCTGCCGCACATCCCGCCCGGTACCAAGAAGCGCTCCAGCGACTCCGGGGTCAGCGGTCTGCCCACCCTGCTGTCCAACGCCGAGACGTACGCCCAGCTCGCCGTCGGTGCGCGACTCGGCCCGTACGAGTACTCGGCGCTCGGCACCGACGACGAGCCGGGCACGGTGCTGCTCACCGTGACCGGCGCGGCGGCCCGGCCGGCCGTGGTGGAGTGCACCGCCGGCATGCCGCTGCGCGACGTCCTCGACCTGTGCGAGGTCCCGGACGTCCAGGGCATCCTGATGGGCGGCTACCACGGCAAGTGGATCACTCCGGAGGCGGCGGAGAAGGCCGAGGTCTCCCGCAAGGGCCTGGCCGCGGTCGGCGGCACCCTCGGCGCGGGCATCATCGTCCCGCTCGGCGTCGACACCTGCCCGCTCGGTGAGGCCGCCCAGGTGGTGCGCTACCTGGCCGGCGAGTCCGCCGGCCAGTGCGGACCGTGCAAGATGGGCCTGCCCGACCTGGCCCGCGCGGTGGACCTGGCGGTCGCCGGCAGCCAACCGGCGGACGTGGTGCGGGCCGCCGCCGGTGAGGTGAAGGGGCGCGGTGCGTGCAGCCACCCGGACGGCACCGCCCGGTTCGCCCTGTCCGCGATCGAGGTCTTCGCCGACGACCTGCGGTTGCACAGCACCGGCGACGGCTGTGGCCGGCGGGTCAAGGGCGTGATGGGGCTGCCGGGCGCCCCCGACGGGAACCCGCAGAAGCTCACCCTGGACTGGTCGCGCTGTGACGGGCACGGGCTCTGCGCGCACGTGGTGCCCGACTTCATCCGGCTCGACGCCAACGGTTACCCCGCCTTCCCGCCCACCCCGGTGCCGACCTGGCTGCGGGAGGGCGCGCTGAAGGCGGTCAAGCTCTGCCCGGAGCTCGCCCTCCGACTCGCGAAGGCCGAGTAAGGAAGGGCACCTTTTTAACGCCTGGTGCATAGGAAGGGGCCCTTCCTAACGACTGTGGAGGGAGACGCGGATGCGCAGCTGGCACGCACGGAGGGGACCACGTCGGGCCGGCACCGCCGCCGCGCTGGTCGCGGCGCTGCTCGGCGCGGTCTCCTGCAGCGGTACGGCCGCCCCGCCACCGGCGGCCGCCGGCACCGCGCCCGCCGCCACCACCGCTGCCGCGACCGGCTCGCCGACCGCCGCCCCGACTCCGGCGCGGGTCCCGGACACCCTGCGCTTCACCGGAACCACCCTCACCGGCGCCGCGTTCGACGCGGCGCAGCTGGCCGGCCGCCCGGTGGTGCTGTGGTTCTGGGCTCCGTGGTGCGCCACCTGCGCCAGCCAGGCCTGGACGGTGGCCGAGATCGCGCCCCGTTTCCGGGACACCGTGCCGATCGTCGGCGTCGCGGGCCTCGGCGAACAGCGGGCGATGAAGGACTTCGTCACCGAGTTCGAGCTTGCCGGGACGCCGCAGATCGACGACCGCGCCGGCGCGCTGTGGCGTCGGTTCAAGGTGACCGAGCAGAGCACCTTCCTGATCATCGATCGGGACGGCAAGGTCGTCCACCAGGGCTTCCTGGACGGTGAGGCGCTCACCGCCCGGGTCACCGCGCTGGCCGGGGCGTGACCGCCCCGCTGCTGCTCGCGCTGACCGCCGGCATGCTCGGCGCGGTCAACCCGTGCGGCTTCGCGTTGCTGCCCGCGTACCTCTCGCTGCTGGTCGCCGGGGCGTCGGACGCCCGCGGCGCGGTCGGCCGCGCGCTCACCGCGGCGGCCGGGCTGACCCTGGGGTACGTCCTGGTCTTCGGCGCCTTCGGCCTCGCGCTCGCGCCGCTGGCCGGCTGGCTGCGGCCCCGGTTGCCGTGGCTGACCGTGGCGCTGGGGCTGCTGCTGGTGGCGGCCGGGTGCTGGCTGCTCGCCGGCCGGCGGCTGCCCGCCCCCGGCTGGTCGGCCCGGGCGCCCCGGCTGACCCGTTCCTGGCCGTCGATGGCGCTGTTCGGCGCGGCGTACGCGTTGGCCTCGCTCGGCTGCGCCATCGCACCGTTCCTGGCCATCGTGGTGACCAGCCTCCAGGCCGGCTCGACCGGCCGCGGGCTGGCGCTGTTCGGCGCGTACGCCCTCGGGATGGGGTTGGTGGTCGCGGTCGCCGCGCTCGGCGTGGCGCTGCTGCGCGACGGGCTGGTGGCCCGGCTGCGCGTCGCCGGCGCGTTGGTGCCCCGGCTCAGCGGCCTGGTGCTGCTGCTGACCGGCGGGTACGTCGCCTGGTACGGCTGGTACGAGCTGCGGCTGGCCGCCGGCCGTCGCGACGCCCTGCAGGACCCGGTGATCCGGGTGGCCGCCCAGGTGCAGCACGCCCTCGCCGACACCCTCGACAGACTCGGCCCGGCGGCGCTGCTCGCCGCCCTCGTCCTGCTCGCCGCGGTGGGCGTGGGCGTGCGCGTTAGGAAGGGCACTTTCTTAACGCCTGCGGTAGAGGAAGGGTCCCTTCCTAACGTGGTGGCCGAGCGTGCGACGGCACCGCCGGATACGCCGACGGGGGCCGGGGTGGACCCGGCCCCCGTCGAACGGATCGGCTAGCGCAGCGGGGTCAGACGGTCGGTGCCCATGCGGTCGCGGAGGACCTCGGGGATCAGCACCGAGCCGTCGGCCTGCTGGTATTGCTCCAGGATGGCCGGGAAGAGCCGGCTGGTGGCCAGCGCCGAGCCGTTGAGGGTGTGCACGAAGCGGGTCTGCTTGCCGCCCGGCTCGCGGTAGCGGATGGCCGCCCGGCGGGCCTGGTAGTCGCCGGCCCAGGAGACCGACGACACCTCCTTGTACTTGCCGGTGCTCGGCATCCACACCTCGATGTCGAGGGTCTTCTTCATCGACGCGCTGGCGTCACCGGCGGAGAGCAGGGTGCGCTGGTAGTGCAGGCCCAGCCCCTCCACCAGGCTCTCCGCGTGGGCGAGCATCTCCTCCAGCGCCGCGTCGGCCTGCTCCGGCAGGGTGAACTGGAAGATCTCCACCTTGTTGAACTGGTGCCCGCGCACCGTGCCGCGCTCGTCCGAGTGCGAGCCGGCCGACTCGCGCCGGTAGCACGGGGTGTACGCGAACGCCTTCAACGGCAGCTTCGTGGTGTCCAGGATCTCGTCCTGGTACGCGCCGAGGATCGCCGTCTCCGAGGTGGGCAGCAGGAACTGCCCGCGCGGGGCGGACTCCCGGTCCAGGTGGTAGACGTCGTCGTAGAACTTGGGGAACTGCCCGGCGGCGAAACCGGCCGAGTCGAGCAGCAGGTGCGGCGGGAGCAGGAACTCGTACCCGGCCCTGATGTGCTGGTCGATGAAGTAGTTCAGCAGCGCCCACTCCAGCCGCGCGCCGACCCCCGTGTAGAGCCAGAAGCCGGAGCCGCCGAGCTTGACGCCGCGCTCGTAGTCGACCAGGCCCAGCGCCCGGGACAGCTCCACGTGGTCACGGACCTTCTCGATGGCCGGCGGCTCACCGAAGGTCTTGACGACCCGGTTCGCCTCCTTGCCGCCGGGGAGGACGTCCTCGCTGGGCAGGTTCGGCAGTTCGCTCATCGCGTCCCGCAGCCGGGCCTGCACCTCGTCCAACTGGGACTCCAGCTCGGCGAGCTGCTTGCGCTCCGCCTCCGGTGCGGTGACCTGCGGCTCGGTGCCGGCACGCTTCGCCTGCGCGTACGCCCGGGCTTCCGCCTTGCGGCGCTGCCGCTCCGCGTCGATCTCCGTGATGAGGGCGCGGCGTTCCTGGTCGAGCCGCTGGATCTCGTCCAGGGCCAGGTTGACCTCGGCGGGATCCAGTCGCTTCGCCAGCGCGGTCGCCACCGCCTCGCGATCCTTCCGGATCAACTCCATGTCGAGCATGCTGCTCCGTACGCCTCCGTCCGGGGTCAGGTGGACCAACAGATGCTACCGTCGCGCCCCGTTCGCTTCGGGTCGGGGAGCGCGAGCCCACCGCGCGGAATCAGACGGCGGGTTCAGAGCCGGATCGGCATCAGCACGGAGAAGGTGTCCGCGTCGTCCGGGCGGCGTACGGCCAGCGGGGCGATCGGCCCGTCCAGCTCCAGGACCAGCTGCGACCCGCCGGCCGCGTCCAGCGCGTCCAGCAGGTACGCGCCGTTCACCCCGACCCGCAGCCCGCCGACCGGGTCGGACCCGGCGGTGGGCACCAGGCGCAGACCGCCCCGCTCGTCGAGGCCGAGCACGGTGACCGCCAGCCGCGTTCCGTCGTGTTCGCGGTCCACCGTCGGGGCCGCCGGGTCGGTCAGGGCGGCCCGCAGCGCCGGCACGTCCACCGGGATCCGGCGCGCGGCCGGTCGCTCACCGACGGCCTCACGCAGCAGCCGCCGGTAGTCCGGGAAGTCGTAGGGCAGGGCGGCGCCGGTCAGCGTCCGGCCGGCCACGGCGACCCGCACCTCCGCGCCGGCCACGGTCAGCCGCACCGGCCGGGTGTCGGCGGGGTCGAGCAGCGGCCGGAACCGGTCGACGAGGTCCACCGGGACGAGCACCCGCACCGGTGGTCCGTCGACGGCCGCCCCGGCCCGGGCCAGCGCGAGCCGGTGCCGGTCGGTGGCGACGAGCCGGACGCCGTCCAGCTCCACGTCGACCAGCACGCCGGTGAGCACCGGCAGCTCCGGGTCGCGGCCGACGGCGAAGCGCACCGCGTCGACGGCGGCGGCAAGTTCGGCGGGGGCGAGCAGCAGCGTGGTGATCGCCGGCGGCGCCGGGTCGACCAGGGCCCGGAGGCGGGCGACCTCCCGGCGGGCGTCGGCGAGCCCGTCCGCCAGTCGGCGCAGGTGCGTGTCGAGCAGCCGGTGCACCGCCGCCGGCTCGGCACGTACCGCCGCGGCGATCTCCGGCACGGGCATGCCGACCCGACGCAGCCCGGCTACCAGCCGGGCTGGGGGGATCTGCTCGTCGGTGTACCAGCGGTAGCCGGTCACCGGGTCGACCAGGGCCGGCTCGAGCACCCCCGCCGAGTCGTAGAAGCGCAGCGCGCTGACGGTCAGGCCGCTGGCCCGGGCCAGCTCACCGATGCTGTGCAGGTCGCTCTCCACGACCGGCATCCTGCCCCCTCGACCGGGTCGAGGGTCAAGCCGCCGCCCCCGCGTCCGGCGCGGCGGCCGTCCGGTCGGCGGCCTCGGGCACCTGCCGCGCGGCCTCCTGCTTCAGGACCCGGAAGGTGAGCCCGGCCCGGATGAGCCGGTCGAGCAGCGCGTCGCCCATCGCGGCGACGGGGGTGAGCTGGCCGGCGGTCGGCGCCAGTTCGTCGAGCGCCAGGCAGAGCGCCGACTCGGCGAGCATCTTCGCCGTCTCGTCGTAGCCCGGGTCGCCGCCGGCCACCTCGGTGACCACCCGGCGCCCACCGCCGGTGCCGACGAACCGGACCCGGAACCAGGATGCCGCCCGCTGCTGCGGGGTGGGCCCGTGCCCGGACGCGAGCCGGCCGAGCAGCCAGCGCCGGGTGGGCGGCAGCTTCACCAGCCCGACCAGCGCGCCGAGCCCGGCGGCCGCGGCCAGCACGGTCGGCAGCCGCTTCACCGCGGCGAAGTGCCGGTACCGGAAGTCCGGGCCGTACTCCGGTCGGGCCGCCGCCGAGCGGCGTACCACCTGCGGGTCGATGGTGGGCAGCGGTACGGTCCAGATGCCCAGCTCCGCCGAGCGGCCCAGCCGGCCCGGCGCCGCCCGGACCCGGCGGTCGGTGGGACGCGGCTCGACGGCCCGGCGATCCCGGGCGGCTTGGCTGGCCTGCGCGGTGCGGGAGAACGCGGTGAGCGCGGACTGGTACGTGCCGGCGGAGAACTTGCCGCCGGCACGGACGTAACCGTCCACGGTGATCGGCGTGCCGGCGGGCAGCTGCTTGACGGTGAACCAGACGCCCAGGTCGTGCGGGATGGAGTCGAACCCGCAGGCGTGCACCAGCCGCGCGCCGGTGCGGGTCGCCTCGGCGTGGTGGGCGACGTACATCAGATCGACGAACTCCGGTTCGCCGGTGATGTCCAGGTAGTCGGTGCCGGCCCGGGCGCAGGCCGCGACCAGCGGTTCGCCGTGGTGGATGTACGGGCCGACGGTGCTGGCCACCACCCGGGCGTTCTCCGCCACCGCGCGCAGCGAGTCGGCGTCGGTCACGTCGGCGCTGAGCAGCGGCAGCGCGGCCAGGGTCGGGTCGATCGCGGCGAGCCGGTCCCGTACGGCGGCGAGGCGGCCCTGGTTGCGGCCGGCCAGCGCCCACCGCAGCCCGGACGGCGCGTGCCGGGCCAGGTATTCGGCGGTCAGCCCCCCGGTGAACCCGGTGGCTCCGAACAGCACCACGTCGTACGTCCGCTCCCCAGCCATCCCCAGAGTCTGCCATCCGCTGCCGTGCGTGGCAGATCGTGAGCGCGGTGGATCTGGACCGGATCACCCGCCAGGTCGGGGGCGGTCCAGCGCGGACCGGTCCGCGCGCAGCACCTCGCCGGCCTCGATGTGCTGCTTGGCCTGGCGCAGCGCCCGGCGGACCAGCAGACCCGGATCGTCGCCGACCAGGTGCGCGGCCAGCCCGACCCGCGGAGTGGCACCGGCCAGGGGGCGGGCGGCCAACTCGGTGCCCCGGCCGCCCGGGGCCGGCCGGACCCGCACCTCGACCGCGCCGTCCAGGCGGCGCAGCGGCTCCGGCCACCGGCCGTCGGGGAGCACCCGCTCGGGCGGCCGACCCACCGTCACGACCTCCCACCGGGCCGGCGCGGCGGGGTCGCCGCGCGCGCCGGGCCGGTGGCGCCGCCGGCGTACGCGGAGCAGCCTCGCCGCCCCGGTCAACGCCGCGCCGCCGAGGGTGACTCCCACCCGTACCAGCGGTCGCATCGGTCCCACCCGTCCTTTCCGTCCACGTCCCCCGATCGTCGGTCGGGACCGGGTGAAGCGGGCTCGCCCCGAAGGGGTGAACGCGTCCGCGCCGGGTAACCGCTCGCCGACCGGGGGGTGGAACGCGTTCGTGGGGGTGGAGCCGGGTGCCGGAGGAGCAGGATCGCGTACGGGTCGGCACGGCACCGGGGCACCCGGCGGACCCGCCGCTGCTGGCATCCCGGCTGGCCCCGGCGGTGCCACCGGAGCCGGTGGTGGCCCGGCCCCGCCTGCTGCGTCGGCTCGACGAGGGCAGCGCGGGACCGGTCACCCTGGTCTCCGCCCCCGCCGGCTGGGGCAAGACCACCCTGCTCGCCTCCTGGGTGCGGCTGGCCGGCGGTGCCGAGGACGGCCCGGGGCCGGCGTGGGTGTCGGTGGAGGCCGGCGACGACGGCGACCGGCTCTGGGCGTACCTGGCGGCGGCGTTGCGTGCGGCGACCGGGCCGGCGGACGACGGCCCGGCGGCGCCGGTGCCCGACCGGCCGCCGCGCCCCGACCAGTTGGAGCTGCTGGCCGCCGCTCTCGCCGGCCTGGAGCGACCCGTGCTGCTGGTCCTGGACGACCTGCACCGGGTCGCCGACCCGGCGGCGCTGACCGGGCTTGAGTTCCTGCTCCGGCACGCCGAGCAGCGGCTGCATGTGGTGGTCGGGGCCCGGGCCGGGTTGCCGCTGGCCCTGCACCGGCTCCGTCTCGCCGGCGAGCTGACCGAGATCGGCCCGGACGAGCTGGCCTTCACCGACGACGAGGTGGCCGACCTGCTCACCGCGCACGGGGCGCCGCTGCCGGCCGCCGCCCTACGACGGCTGCGCGAGCGCACCGGGGGATGGCCGGCCGCGCTGCGGATCGTCGCGCTGGCGTTGCGGGGGCAGCCCGATCCGGAACGCTGGGTGCGACAGTTCGGCGGCGACCAACCGGAGATCGCCGGCTACCTGCAGGAGGAGGTGCTCGCCGCGATCGATCCGGCCGACCGGGACCTGCTGCGTCGCACCGCCCTCGCCGAGACGGTCTGCGCGGACCTGGCCGGGGCGCTGACCGGTCGCGCCGATGCCGGGAGGGCGCTGGCCGACCTGGCCGGCGCGGGCGGTCTGCTGCACCGGGAGGAGGGCCGGCCGCCGTGGTACCGCTGTGACCCTTTGCTGGCCGACCTGCTCCGGGCCGAGCTGGCCCGGTTGCCTGCCGACGAGCTGCGTGAGCTGCACGCGCGGGCGGCTGACTGGTACGCCGGAGACGGACGCCCGGTTGACGGGTTGCGGCACGCGCTGGCCGCCGGCCGGTGGGACCGGGCCGGCGACCTGTTCGTCGCGCACTGGCCGGAGTTGACCCGGTACGACGTCGACCCGGTGACCGGACCGGCTCCGCCGTCCCCGCCACCGGAGGTGGTCCGCGCCGACCCGGAGGTGGCGCTGGCCTGCGCCGCCGAGCGGGCGTACGCCGGTGATCTGCCGGCCGCCACCGGCCACCTGCGTGCCGCCGCCGGGTACGCCGACGGCCTGCCGGTGCCGCGCCGGGACCGGTTCCTGCGGCTGGCCACCGCGCTGGAGCTGACCCTGGCGCGGCTCGCCGGCGATCCGGCCGAGGTCCGGGCCGCCGCCGCCCGGCTGCTGCGGACCCGCCCGGCCGGCGCCGTGCCGACCGGGGTGCCGAGTGCCTCGCGGAGCGGGGGGTCGAACGCCGCGCCGAACCATGCGCTGGCCCCGGGTACGGGCAGCGCCGCCGAGGACGCGGACCTGCGGGCGTTCACCGGCACCGCCCTGGGGCTCGTCGAGCTGGCCGCTGGCGCGCTGCCTGACGCCCGGTTCGTCCGGGCCCGGGCGGCTGCCCGCGAGGCCGGCCGGCCGCGTACCGAGCTGGTCGGCGCCAGCCGTTCCGCACTGCTGCTCGCGATGCGTGGTGACCTGCGCGCGGCCGAACAGGCGGCCCGGGACGCGCTGGGCATGCCGCCGAGCCGGGGCTGGTCCTGCCGCCTCGACTGCGCCTACGCCCACCTCGCGTTGGCGGTGGTGGCGCTGCACCGCGACCAGCCCGAGGAGGCCGCGGCCAACCTCGCGCTCGCCGCCCCGGCGACCGGCCCGGCCGGCTCCTTCGGAGCGGACTCCGGGGGCGACTGGTCGGCGGAGCCGCCCACCGAGCCGGTGGCGGCGGCGGTGGCCGCCCTCTGCCGGGCGTACCTGCACCGCGACGCCGGTGACCCGGCCGCAGGCCAGCGGCTGCTCGTGCGGGCCCGGGAGTCGTTGACCGAACCGCCGGCCGCCGCCGAGCTGGCGAATCTGCTGCGGGCCGCCGAGGCCGAGCTGCGGGCCGAGCGGGGCGACCTGGAGACCGCCCGCGACCTGCTGGCGGGTGTCGCCGACGACCCGGCCGACCCCGCGCTCGCGGTGACGCTGGCGCGGGTGGAGCTGCGGTCCGGCGACATCGGCGCGGCCGGGCGCGCGCTGCCGGACTGGCAGGCGCCGCCGGCCGCGACGTGGCCCCTGCCGGTACGCCTGGACGCGGGCCTGCTGGGCGCGGTGCTGGCCGAGCGGGGCGGAGACGGGCGCCGGGCCGGACGGATCCTGGAGCAGGTGCTCGACCTCGCCGGCCCGCAGGGCTGCCGGCGGGTGTTCACCCGGGCCGAACCGCCGGTACGGGACCTGCTGGCGGCGCACCTGGATGCGGGTACCGCACACTTCTCGCTGGTCAGTGACCTGGTTCGGGGCGCCGAGCAGATCACGGCCCGGCCACCGGCCGAGTCGGCGGGCTCGCTCGACGAGCCGCTCACCGAGCGAGAGTTGACCATCCTGCGGTACCTGCAGAGCATCCTGTCCAACGTGGAGATCGCCGGCGAGTTGTCGCTCTCGGTCAACACGGTGAAGACCCACGTCCGCAACATCTACCGCAAGCTCGACGCGACCCGCCGGCGTGAGGCGGTCCGGCGGGCGCGCGAGCTGCGGCTGATCTGAACGGCCGGCCGCTCGCCGGCCACGAGGGTCAGGTGTTGGCCGCCGCGTCCACGGCGGTCAGCAGGTCGGGCAGGTCGTACCCGCCCTCGTGCCGGACGTCGTTGACGAAGAGCGTCGGGGTGCCGTTCACCCCGCTGCGGATCCCGCCGACGAAGTCCCGGCGCACCCGGTCGGCGTACGCCCGGCCCTCCACCTCCGCGTTCAGCTCGTCCGGTGGCAGCCCGAGCTGCTCGACGCCGAGCGAGAGGTGCACCGGGTCCAGCTGGTCCTGGTGCTCGTACAGCCAGTCGTGCATCTCCCAGAACCGGCCACGGACCGCGGCGGCCTCGGCTGTCTCGGCGGCTCGTTCGGCGTACGGGTGGATGTTGGCGATCGGGAAGTAGCGGTAGACCATCCGTACCGTGTCGGCCCGCTGCCGCAGCAGCTCGTGCAGGTTGGGGTACGCGGCGCCGCAGAACTGGCACTGGAAGTCGCCGTACTCGACGATCGTGACCGGCGCGTCGGCCGGCCCCCGGACATGGTCGTCGGTGGTCACCGGGTCCCGAAGGCGGGCGGTGACCTGGAGCGGGGTGCTCATCGGGCCATCACCGCCCGGTCGGCCGCGAGCCGGTCCAGCGCGTCGAAGATGCCGTCCGCGCCCGGGTTGACGTCCGGTGGGGAGAGGTGGCTCCAGGCCACCGTCCCGGCCGGGTTGAGCACCACCAGCGCCCGGGCCGCCTCGCCCTGCGGGGTGTACGCGCCGTACCGGCGGGCCACCTCGCCCTTGGGCTCGAAGTCGGCCAGCAGCGGGAATTCGATGCCCCGGCTCTGCGCGAACGCCCGGTGCGACCAGATGCTGTCCACCGAGATGCCGAGCAGCGCGGCGTCGTACTGGTCGAACACCGGCGCCGCCGCCTGGTAGAGCGACATCTGGTCACCGCAGACCGGGCTCCAGTCGGCGGGGTAGAAGGCGAGCACGACCGGCCGGCCGCGGAACTGCTCCGGCCCGGTCGGGCGCCCGTCCGGGGTGCTCTCCAGGGTGAAGCCGGGTGCGGGTCGCCCCGGTTGGATCAGCCCGTTCGGATCACTCATGCCCCCAGCCTGCTGCCGGGGCGGGTGAGGCCGGCTCACCCGTCCCGGGTGGTTCCGCGCTCGGCTCAGCGCAGCACCGGGGCGACCGCGATGTGGTTCTGCACCTCTCGGATCCCCGGCGCGGACCAGGCCACCCGCTCCACCTCGGCCCGCTCGGGCATCGAGTGCACCAGCCCCGCGAGCACGGCGGTGTCTCCGTGCACCCGGACGCTGATCCGCTCGGCCTCGGTGGCCCCGGCCCGGGCCAGCGCGTCGACGATCCGCTCGGCCAGGTTATGGCCGGCCGGCACGGCGGACGGGCGGACGGTGATCCCGTTGCTCACCCCGCGTACGCCGGTCAGCCTGGTGACGGCGCGCTCGGCGGCCCGGCGCTGGTACTCCCACTCGACCTCGCCGTGCAACGTCACCCAGCCGGCCGAGACCGTGACCTGGAGCTTCTCGACGGGCACGAACGCGTCCCACTCGAGCGCGTGGCTCGCCGCGGCGGCCAGGTCAGGGTCGGCGCGTTCGGCCTCGCCGGGCAGTCGCACCGTCAGGTCGTTGGCGAGTGCCCGGACCCGTGCGACCCGGTGCGCGGCCCGCTCGGCGGCCCACTTCTTCGCGTAGCTGTCCACCCGCCCGGTCAGCGTGACGACGCCCTCGGCGACGGTCACGCCGATCTCGTGCGGCTGCACTCGCGGTTCCCAGGTCAGCTCGTCGAGTACGGCGGACTGGATGTCCTGGTCGGTGCGGCTGATCGTCGCGATGGCCATCTGTCCCTCCTCCGGTGCGTGGGCGGCGGACCGGGTGACGGCCGCGGCCGAAGTCCGCCGGGGTCCGATCCTGCCGCCGTCCGGGGTGAGCCGTCCTCGCCCCGCCGGGGTGAGGCGAGGGGCCCGTCCGTCCCGTCCGGTGGCGGACGCGTGCACGAGGATCGATGGTGTGAGCGCTTCCAAAGCTCTCTCACGCGGACAGCGCGCCGGGCGGGGCGGGCGGTGGTGGTGGAGAGGGAGAAAGGCAGGGGCCCCGCTGGACCGTGGGGTCGAGCGGGGCCCGCGTACGGCCGCGGGTGGGTCAGTCGTTCAGGCCGATGGGGGAGTTGGGGCGGTCGACGTCGACGAACTCGACGTCGTCCACCGCGCGGTCGTCCCGGCTGCCGGCGGCCCGGGCAGCGGAGCCGACGGCCCAGCCGACCGCCGCGCCGACCAGCGCGGCGCCGATCAGCAGCGTCCAGGGGAGTGCCGGCTGACGGCCGGCGAGCGCGTCGAAGGCCAGCGAGGCCCGGCGCCGCGCCTCGTCGGCGGCGGAGCCGACCAGGTCGGTCGCGCCGTCGGCGAGGTCGCCGCTGTCGCGCCGGGCGGAGCGGGCGGTGCCCCGGACACTGTCTCCCGCGGAGCTGACGGCGGAGACCAGGTGCTCCCACGCCTGGTCCGCGATCCGCTCCGGCTTGCCGCGGCGGTCCAGCAGGTTGGTTCCGAACATCGTGGTTACCTCCTCGGGTGCCGAAGCCTGCGGCCACTTCGGACTTCGGCGTCTGTCAGCGCGTCACGATTCGCCTACCCCGCAGTGCCCCGCGCCGGCCAGGCGCAAACCCGGCCGACCCGGCTCGCCGGACAGTCAGCGCAGCACCACCACGGAGACGCCCCGGGCGAAGTCGTCATCGTCATCGTCGTCGTCATCGCCTCCGCCACCGAAGCCGCAGGCCAGTACGAGGGCGAGCAGGGCGCCGACGCCGGCCAGCCCGGCCAGTCTCTTGATCATTGAAGGTCCTCTCCGTCACGGTGGGTTCCCCGGCCGATGCTAGGTGGCGTCGGCAACCATCCGGGCTCGTCAGGGTCGATCGACGAGGTGCGACACGCCGGTGTCACGCGGGGCTGGCACGCATGGCGGGCCGGTTGGCGGGTGCGCCGGGCCGGGACCGCTACCCTGGTCCGGCGACGCGTCGGTTCCGACCGATCGTTGAGTGGTCAGATAACGAAAAGTACTGAGTAATCAGGAAGTGAAAAATCCGGATATGGCCGACTTGCCCGTGCCCGGATCCGCATATTGCTCATCCCGAGGGGTGGCGACCGAGGCCGTCAAAGGAATACTGTCGGTCGCGGCCCGCGTACTGATGAGGCGCCCGGGGGACGGGCGGGTGGAGGTGCTCGCGTGAGCCTGTCGATCGTGAAGTCGGTTCTGTCCGGTGGTGTCGTGGAGATCGCCCCGCGCGGCGAGATCGACGTCGACACAGCGTACGAGGTGCGCGAGGCGATCGCGGAGGTGCTGGCCAAGGGCCGCCCCCTGCGCATCGAGCTGAACATGAGGCTGGTCACCTTCATCGACTCGGTCGGCATCAGCGCGATGGTGGCCGGTTTCCAGACCGCCGAGGTGAGCGGCGTGAAGCTGGTGGTCACCGAACCGAGCCGGTTCGTGCACCGGCAGCTCTGGGTGACCGGCCTGCTCGGCCTCTTCGGCGCCCCCGAGCCGTACTTCGCCGGCACCGCCACCCCCGAGGTGCTTCCCGGCGCCTGAGCGCCGACACCCGGCCCACGCCGGTCAGGGCTGTTCGTCCAGGCCGGTCAGGTCGACGTCGGCCACCTCGGTGACCGCCCGGATGGCCGTCACGGACGCGTACCCCGCGGCCAGCAACGCCACGTCCGTGCCGGGCTGCGCGGCCTGGCCCGGCTCCTCCAGCGACGTACGCACGAAGCCGTGCCCGGATTCGGCCACCGTCATCTGCACCTGACCGAAGCTGGCCAGCGTGCCCCGGCGCACCCCGCGCAGTCGCCCGTGCGGCAGGTCCGGGGCGTTGACGTTGAGCACGCTCTCGATCGGCGCGGCGGTCAGCCGGGGGAGCAGATCCAGGGCGACCCGCGCGGCGGTGCTCCAGTTGCGCTCGGCGTCGCGTACCCGGGCGGCGGCGTGCACCGCGGCGCCACCGCTGGCGGCCGTCGCCTCGCCCGCGGAGAGCACGTCCAGCGAGACCGCGATCGCCCGGCAGCCGTTCGTGGCGGCGGTGAACGCGGCGCCGACCGTGCCGGAGTGCAGTACGGCGCGGCCGGCATTGGCACCCCGGTTGATGCCGGAGAGCACCACCGACGGCGGCGGGCCGAAAGCGCCGTGCAGCGCGATCAGCGTGATGAAGCCGGGCGAGCCGCCGACCCCGTACGCCGGCACGCCCGCCAACTCCGGCAGCGGGTGGTCGTGCACCACCACCCGCCCGTCCTGCTCCAGGGCGCTCATGGCGGCGCTGGTACCGCTCGCCTCCTCCAGCGGCGCGGCGACAACCACATCCAGGCCCCGCTGCGCCGCCGCCCAGGCCAACGCCTGAATCCCCGGCGCGGCGATCCCGTCGTCGTTGGTGACGAGCACGCGGAGCGTCATCGTTCGACCGCCCGGTCGGCCAGTTCGTCGGGGGTGGTCCGCTCCTGTTGTCGGCTGTCCGCCGGGACCAACCGGACCCGCTCCACCAGACCGGTGATCGAGTCCAACCGCCCGGTGCCCAGCCCGTGCCGGGTCACGTTGAGCGCCCCGGCGGCGGCGCCGGTCCGGATGGCGGTCCGGATGTCTCCACCGCCGGCCACCACGGCGGCCACCCCGGCGGTCATCGAGTCGCCCGCGCCGCGCGGGTCGGCCGCCTGCAACCGGGGCATCTCCACCTCGAACAGCTCACCGTCGATGAGCGCGAGCGCCGGTTCGTCGGCCCGGCTCACCACCACCGTCTCGGCGCCGGCGGCGTGCAGCTCGTATATCGCCCGGGTGAGCTCCGCGCTCTCCCCGTTGCGGGCGCGGCCGTCGCGGATCAGTTCCTCGTGGCTCACCTTCAGGAAGTACACCCCGCTGTCCAGCACCGCGCCGAGGTGATCGCCGGAGAGGTCGACCACCACCCGGCCGCCGTTGGCGCCGAGGTCGGCGGCGAAACGCCGGTACAGGTCGGCCGGGACGAGCCACGGCTCGTTGGGTCCACTGAGCACGCTCACCGACGCCCGCAGCCCCTCGCCGAGGGCCAGGTTGTACAACTCGTCGAGCTCGTGCCGGCTCAGGGGCTGCCCGGGCACATCGGCGATCTCCCGCCGGGACCCGTCCCGGCGGTCGTGCACGTACCCGCCGCTGCCGGAGTCGCGGACCACCACCTTGAGGTCCACTCCCTCGCTGACGAGCAGCGGCTCCAGCACCTGGCCGATCTCGCCGCCGAGGGCGGTGCAGAGCACCACGTCGACCCCGAGCGACATCACCATGCGGGCCTGCCAGACGCCCTGCCCGCCCGGGTGCAGGTGCAGCTCGGGCTGGTCGTTCGGCTGGTCGACGGTCACCGTCAGCTGCGGCGTGGGCGCGAAGACCATCACGTGCCCGCTCACCGGTCGTACCCGTTCATGCTCACGCCCTCCGTCGCCCGTCACGGCCGGTGGTTCCCCACCAGCCGACCGTAGTGGGAACGGGGTGTGCGTGCCGAGGCAACGGTCCGTGTCCGTCCGGGCGTTGCCAGCCCGACCGGGGTACGGGACGATCGTGCGACCAACGATGGCGGGAGACGGTGTGCTCAGGAGCGATACCTTCAGCTACACCGTCCAGGCCCGGTGCGAGCCGCGGGAGGCGGCGGCCCTGCTGAGCGATCTGACCCGGCAGGGTGAGCTGCACCCGCTGATCGTCCGGGTCCGCCGGCTGCCGCCCCGGCCCGGCGCCCGGGCCAGCTACGCGATCAGCGA
Organism: Micromonospora sp. NPDC005087; assembly: GCF_042872965.1. Lineage (NCBI taxonomy): Bacteria > Bacillati > Actinomycetota > Actinomycetes > Micromonosporales > Micromonosporaceae > Micromonospora > Micromonospora sp. NPDC005087. The sequence goes on from NZ_JBIALB010000003.1 coordinate 209,789, forward strand.
CCGACTGGTGGCCGGCCCGCTCCGCTTCCGGACCAGCTACCAGGCGGACGTGCTGATCAGCGAGGACGACGAGATTGTGACGGTGGCCCGCCAGTGGCCGGCCACGACGGTGCGCAACCACACCCGGCTGCGTGGCGAGCCGGACGGCCTGGTCCGGGTCGACGTCGAGATCACGCTGACCGCGCCGGCCCCGCTGTTCGGGTACGCGTTCCGCCAGGCCCGGGCGGCCCACCTGGCCCTGGCCACCCGGCTGGGCGCGGCCCTGGACCGCCCCGGCGAGACCCCGCCCGCCACCTGATCGCCCGCCCCGCGCTCGGCCGCCCGCGAAGATCGTGCTCGATCCTGGATGTAGTGGCCTGCCGCCGAGAGGAGGCCACTAGATCCTGGTTGCGGCGCGATCATGGCCGGTCCGGCCCGCGACGGTGGGCCGCGCCGCCGGCCGTCGACCCCACGGCTTGTACGTGGACAGCACCGTCGCAATGATCATGAGGCTGGTCGACACGGCCGGCGCGATCACCAGGTCGGCGCGGTCCCGGGCGGGCAGGGCGGCGCCCAGCGCGCCGGCGTGCCGCAGGTTCGGGGTGAGCAGGAACAGCACCAGCCCGACCATCACCGTGGTGAGCACGAGTTTGACCACCACCCATCGGTAGCGCAGCAGGCCCCACGGGGTGAGCAGCGCGCTGGCCACGCCGACCAGCCAGACCAGCACGCTCAACGGCGCGAACAGCACGGTGCCGACCAGCGCGGCGACCGGGTAGACGACGGCCGGGTCGGCGCCGCGTTGTGCCGCGACGCCGAGCGTGAGCAGCGTCAGGTCGGCGCCGAGCCAGCCGAGCGAGGTGACCAGGTGCAGGGTGAGCAGCGCCTTGCGGGCGGTGGGCGGGATCCGACGCATACCAGGATGCTGCCCGCCGGGCCCGGTCCGGGCGTCCGACCGTCGGCGACATCCCGGGTACGTCCGCTGACGTACCCGGGGTCCGGCGCCCCGCGAGGCGGGGCGCCGGCCGGCGGGTCAGTACACCGACAGGTGCACGTGGTTGGTGTGGTCGCTGGACGGGTCGCCGCCCGCCCCGCTGTACGACTTCCACCCGCTGCTGGGCAGCCAGATCTGCCTGTACCAGATCACGTACAGCACGGCGAGCCGGTCGGCGTTGCGGATGAAGTACGCGGCCAGGTTGTTGCCGTACGTCTTGTCACCGCCGGTGGCGTCGCCGCCGAAGCCGCCCTTCTGCGCGGCGAAGTCGCACGCCCGGCCCTTCGGGTGCTCGCCGGAGCCGCCGTTGCGGTGGCAGGAGACGTACCGGGTGAAGCCGGCCGCCTTGGCCTGGTTGAGCGCGTGCAGGGTGCGCGGGGTGATGCAGCCGGAGGCCGGGGTGGGGTCGTTGACGCTGCACGACTCCGACGGCCAGGAGCCGTCGGAGTTGCGCGGCGCGGCCGTGGCGTTGGCGGTGGAGGTGCCCCGGTTCGAGCCGCCGTCGGCGGTCGTACGGGCCTTCGTGGTGGCCACGGTCAGCGCCCGTTCGGCCTGCTCCTTGCGCTTGGCCATGACCGTGACCTGCTTGCGCTGCTCACGGATCTCGCCGTCCAGGGCGATGCGGGTGCGATTGACCTCGTCCCTGGTGGCGGTGAGGTCGCGCAGCGCCCGGTCCTCGTTGGCGGCGACCGCGTCCAGCGTGACGGCCCGGTCCATGAAGCCCTCGGGGGTGCTGCTGCTGAGCAGCGCCGACACCGTGCCGAGCCGGCCGGTGCGGTAGGCCAGTCCGGCGATCTCGTCGACCTTGCCGCTGCGCGCCGTGAGTTCGATCTCGGTGGTCTTCAGCTGGGTGGCGAGCTGCTGCTGCCGCCGCACGGAGGTGTCCAGGGCGCGTTTCGCGTCCAGGTATCCCTTGCTGGCCGCCTCCAGTTGGGCCCGCAGCGCCGGGGTGCCGCCCTCTTCGTCTCCGTCGGGTGCCGCGGCGGCCCGCTGGCCGGTCGGGGGAGCGGCCGAGGCGGCGCCGGCCGGGATCGCGACGCTGAGGGCGAACATCGCGACGATCAGGGCCGCCAGTCGGGCGGCGGGTGGTCGTGCTGGTACCACTACGCATGTCCTTCCGTCAGCCGCCGACCGGGTTAGCTGACGGGTTCGGGACGGAAGATCCCTACCGCGGACGCGGATGCACCCCAGGAACATGGTTCCCCGGTTCGCCCCGTTCGGGCGATTAGGCGGCGACCGCCACCGGCGCCGGGAGGGCGCCGCCGGGTGGAGGCCGGGACCGAGCCTACCGGTGCCGATGGGACCAGTGCAGCCGATGTGACGGACGGTGCGTGCGTCGTCACGGAAAATTCCGGCCAAGCCGAGTAAAACTCCTGAAACGCACTACCATTCGACCGAACCGCACGCCCCGGGGGCCGCGCCGGGTTCGATCTGCAACGTCGCGTGCTCGATCCGGAAGTCCTCGTGCAGGGCGGTGCGTGCCGCGGTGAGCACCACTCCGACATCCGCGCCGGGCGCCATGGTCAGGTGCGCGGAGGCCACCTCCATGCCCGAGGTGAGCGTCCAGACGTGCAGGTCGTGCACCTCGACCACGCCGGGCACCGCGGCCAGCCGGTCGTGCACGGCCGTGACCTGGAGGTGCTCCGGGGCGGCCTGCACCAGGATGCGGACCGCGGCCCGTCCCAGCCGCCAGGTGCGCGGCAGGATGAACACGCCGATGGCGACCGCGACCAATGGGTCGGCCCACCACCAGTCGGTGACCTGGATGAGCAGCGCCGCGCCGATCACGCCGAGCGAGCCGAGCAGGTCGCCGAGCACCTCCAGGTAGGCGCCCTGAAGGTTGATGCTCTCCCGGGCGCCCGCGCGGAGCAGGCCGAAGGCGGCCACGTTGGCGAGCAGGCCGAGCACGGCCACCGCGAGCATCGGACCGGCCAGCACCTCGTGCGGGTCGCCGAACCGGCGGATCGCCTCGATCACCACGTAGACCGCGACACCGGAGAGCAGGACCGCGTTGGCCAGCGCGGCGAGCACCTCGAGTCGGTAGAGCCCGAAGGTGCGTTGCGGGTCGCCGGTGGCCCGCCGGGTGGCGGTGATCGCGGCGAGCGCCATCCCGATGCCGAGCACGTCGGTGAACATGTGGCCGGCGTCGGAGAGCAGGGCCAGGGAGCCGGTGTGGAACGCGGCCACCGCCTCGACCACCATCAGGGCGGCGAGCAGCCCGAACGCTGTCCAGAGCCGCCCCCGGTGCTGGTGCGCGGCGTTGGTGACCGACCCGTGGTGGTGGTCATGACCTGCGCCCACGAGACCACCCTCCGCCGTCGATCGGGACCGGGTCAAATGTATGCTCACATCGCTATGTATGCAAGTGTACGGCAGGTCGCCGACCCGCGAGGGGCGCCGCCGCAGGTCAGCCCGTCGGGTCGATGGTGGTGAGGCGCTGGGTAGCGCGGGAGAGCGCGACGTAGAGGGTGCGTACCCCGGCGCCCGGATCCGCCCGGATCTCGCTCGGGGCGATCAGCACCACCCCGTCGTACTCCATGCCCTTGGCCTCCAGGCTGGTCACCACCTGCAGCCGCGGCGCACCGAGCGCGCCGAGCCAACCGGCGACCTCGTCGCGGCGGGGGACCGGGGTGATCACCCCGACCGTGCCCTCCACCTCGGCCAGCAGGCCGGTGGCCGCCTCCACGGTCGCGGTCTCCAGCTCGGTGGCGGGCACCACCAGCTCGACCGGATCGACCCCGGTGGAGCGGACGGCGGTCGGCAGCGGCAGGTCGGGATAGATCCGGCGGATCTCCGCCGCCGCCACCGCGAAGATCTCCGCCGAGTTGCGGTAGTTGGTGGTCAGCGTGAAGTCGTGCCGCTTGCGTCGGCCCAGCGCCTGGTCCCGGGCCCGGTTCAGCTCCTCCGGGTCACCGGTCCACGCGGTCTGCGCCGGGTCACCCACCACCGTCCAGGAGGCCAGTCGGCCGCGCCGACCGACCATGCGCCACTGCATCGGCGAGACGTCCTGCGCCTCGTCCACCACCACGTGCGCGTACTCCCGGTAGTCCGCCGGCCGCTCCCGGGCCGCCGCCCGCGCGGCCCGCTGCCGGTCGCCGAAGCTGCTCAGCTCGCGGACCCCGCCCGCGAGCTGGAACGGGTCACGTCGGGCGCGGGCCGGCTGCGCCGGCTTGCCGAGCAGCGCGTCCAGCTCGTCCAGCAGCGCCACGTCGGCGATGGTCAACCCGGCGGCGTCCAGATTCTGGTACGCCGCGCTGAGCAGCCGGATCTCGGCGGTGGAGAGGATCCCACCCGCGTACCGGCGCAGGCGATCCGGTCGGGCCAGCCAGCCGAGCACGTGCCGGGGGTGCAGCCGTGGCCACCACGCCTTGAGAAACTCCCGGAACTCCGACCGCTCGGCGATCTCGTCCTCGAAGGCCCGCTGCTCCGGCAGCCGGCCGATGCCCAACCGGCGAGCCTGTGCCCACAGCGCGGCGAAGACACCGTCGAAGCCGGCCCGACGGACCTCGTTGCGCCGGGCACCCCGGTTCAGCACGCGGTCCCGGATCCCGTCCAGTTCGGCCCGGTCCAGCCGCAGCAGCGTGCCGCGGTAGAGCAGCCGCAGCTCGCCCGGGCCGCCCGGCACCGCGTCCCGCACCGCGCGTTCCAGCACCCGGCGCATCCGCAGCGAACCCTTCACCGCCGCCACCTCGGGTGAGTCGGTGCGGGTGGCGGTCATCCCCGGGAATAGGGTGCCCAGCGAGTGCAGGGTCGCGGTGTCCTCGCCGAGCGAGGGCAGCACCGAGGCGATGTACTCCACGAAGACCGAGGACGGGCCGACCACCAGGATGCCGCCGCCCGCGTACCGGCTGCGGTCGGAGTACAGCAGATAGGCGGCCCGGTGCAGGGCGACCGCGGTCTTGCCGGTGCCCGGGCCGCCGGCGACGATCGTCACCCCGGAGCCGGGCGAGCGGATCGCCTCGTCCTGCTCCCGCTGGATGGTCGCCACGATGTCGCGCATGCCCCGGCCGGTGGCCCGGGACAGGGTCGCCAGCAGCGCGCCGTCGCCGACCACCGTCATCCCCTCGGGAGCGGCGGTCGGGTCCAGTAGGTCGTCCTCGATCCGGGTGACCCGCTCGCTGCGGGACTGGATGGTGCGCCGGCGCACCACGCCCTGCGGCTGGGCCGGGGTGGCCTGGTAGAAGGCGGCGGCGGCCGGTGCCCGCCAGTCGACGACCAGCGTCGTCGCGTCCTCGTCGCGGATGCCGAGCCGACCGACGTGCAGCACCTGCCGGTCCCGCAGGTCCAGACGGCCGAAGACCAGCCCCTCGTGCTCGGCGTCGAGGGTGTGCCGCCGCTGCGCGGCGTGGAAGACCATCGCGTCGCGCTCGACGAGCGCGCCGAAGGTGCCCACCCGGGCCATCCGGTAGCCGTCCCGCTCGGCGCGGACCGCCGACCGCCGCAGTTCGGCGAGTCGGGCGTACACCCGGTCGAGGTGCCGTTGCTCGACGGCGATCTCCTGCTCCAGGGCGGTCTGGTCGGTCAACGCACGCTCCTTCGATGTCGCCGGCAAGCGGCGCGAACCGCGCGGGCCAACCGCAGAAGGGTACGGCCCTGGGCCCGGCCTCCCGCGCCCGAGGTGCGGGAACGTGGTCAGACACCCGTCCCGGCGGGGGTCGTGCCGCTCGCGCGGGGCGCCGGCTCGGCGAGCACCCGGCTCAGGACGCCCGTCAGCGCGGCGTTCACCTCGTGCGGGCGTTCCATCATCAGCATGTGCCCGGCCCCCGGGCAGACGGTCAGGTCGGTGGCCGGCAGTACCGCGGCGATCGACTCGGCGCACGGCGGCGGGGTCAGCCGGTCCCGGTCGCCGACCAGCGCGGCCGCCGGCAGGTGGGCCAGCGCGGCGAGGGTGTCCAGCCGGTGCTGGGCGCCGATCGAGGCGCGGAACCCGCCGATCGAGCGCAGCGAGGCGCGGGCCACCGCCGAGGTCACCAGCCGGATGTCGGCCGGATCGCAGCGGTCGCCGAAGAGCATCCAGCGGATGCTCGGTTGCAGCGCGCGCAGCAGCGCCCGGGGTGCGCGCCACGAACCGCACCGGGCCAGCACCCCGGCGCCGGTCGTCTCGGCCAGCCGGATCAGCCGGGCGATCCGGGGCGAGAGCCCGTAGACGGTGTGCGTGTGCCCCTCGGCGGTGGTCGAGACGAAGACCAGGCCGGCGGTCCGGGCGGCGAAGTGCGCCGGGTGGCGGTGCGCGTACTCCATGATCGTCATGCCGCCCATCGAGTGCCCGACCAGGACCACCCGCCCGGTCGGCGCGACCGCGTCGAGCACCGCGAGCAGGTCGTCGCCGAGCTGGGCCAGGGTGGCAGTGGGCAGCGGCATGCAACTGGACCGGCCATGCCCCCGCGCGTCGTAGGTGACCACCCGCACCGCGTCGCCGGACGACCCGGTGAGGGCGTCGACCTGCCGGTGCCAGCTGCGCCCGTCCAGCGTCCAGCCGTGCAGCAGAACGGCGGTGACCGGGGCGTCCGTCGGCCCCGTCGCCTCGACGTGCAGGCGTACCCCGTCGGGCAGACCGACCTCGAACCGCTCCGGCATCGCCACCTCCCAGGGCCGCCCGGCACGAACCGCACCGGCATACCCGGCGGTAACACCGGCTACCCGCCATGACACCACGCCAATCACGCGCAGAGAACATTCCCGACCCCGCCCGTGGCCACCCCACAGCGGGCCAAGCTGAACGGCATGGGGTCGTCGGGGGCAACGCCCGGACCGCCGGTGGGTGGACCGTCGGCACCGGGGCGGCAGGCCGGTGGTACGCCGCGCGCCGCGCTGGCCGAGCTGCTCGCCGGTAACCGGCGGTTCGTCAGCGGCCAGCCGGTGCACGGACACGACGTCACCGCCGCCGCGGCCGCCTCGGGCGACCAGCAGCCGTACGCGGTGGTGCTCGGCTGTATCGACTCGCGGGTGCCGCTGGAGGCGATCTTCGATCAGACCTTCGGCGCGATCTGCGTGATCCGCACCGGTGGGCACGTGCTGGACCGCGCGGTGTGCGGCTCGATCGAGTACGTGGTCGGCCAGCTCGGCGTACCGCTGGTGATGGTGCTCGGCCACGAGCGGTGCGGCGCGGTGGGAGCCGCGGTGGACGCGCTGCGCGCCGGGGTGCGTCCCGCCGGGTCGCTGGCCCACCTGGTGGACGAGATCGCTCCGGCGGTGACCGAGGCGGGGCTGGACGACCCCGCGGTGCATCCGCTGGCGATCCGCCGGCACGTCCGGCGCACGGTGCGGACCCTGCGCCACGACGACCTGCTGGCCGGGCCGGTCGCCGCGGGCGGGGTGGCCGTGGTCGGCGGTCTCTACGACCTGGCCACCGGGGAGGTCGCCCTGTTGGACCCGGCCTGAGCCCCCGGCGGCCCGGCGGCCAGGTGGCGAACGCGGAACCGCCCGCCGGGAGATCCCGGCGGGCGGTTCGAGGTGTAGCGGTGGGGGAGGGCTCAGCCCTCGAAGACGCCGGCCTCGACCAGGCGCTTCTCGGTGGCGTCCCAGCCGTCGCCCGGGTGGGTCGTGTTCAGGTTGTTGATCTCCGCCCGGATCTTGGCGGCGTGGCCGGCCGCGGCCAGCACCCGGATCTCCTCGACGAAGGCCTCGGAGTCGGTGCGCAGGTGCGCGGTCTTGCCGTTGGTCAGGTTGCGCACGTAGGCGTGCTTGCCGCCGTTGAGCGGGATGAGGTACTTGAACTCGCCCAGCACGCTGAGGGCGCCACCCTGGCCAGCCTGGCCGGCCCGGACGGACGCGCGCGCGGTCTTAGAGGTGTTGCTCGCCACGGAGGTACTCCTTGCAAGACGTACGGGAGGACTGGAACGTCCGGGGGCTGTGTGCGGGCCACCACCTGGGTCGACCCACGAAGTTGTGCGCGGCACAAGCCGCCGATGGAACTGTACAGGACCACGACATCAGGCTGGTCGTCGCGGTGTCCTGAGAGGCAACGGGGACCACCCGTCCGGCTATTCCGGCCGGCGTTTTTTCCGATTCTCTGGCGCACCATCCGTCACACGAGTAATCATGTGTAGCAGCAACAACTCCGGTGGACGAGGTCGTAGGGGAAGACGCACCTCGCTCTCCGGGAGGTCACCGTGCCAACGCGTGGCGTCGTATACGTCCACTCGACCCCGCTCGCCGTGTGCTCGCACGTCGAGTGGGCGATCGCGCGCGTCCTAGCCGCGCCGGTCAACCTGCAGTGGACGGCTCAGCCCGTCGACCCCGGCGCCCGCCGGGCCGAGTGCGGGTGGACCGGTCGTCCGGGGACGGGCGCCGAGCTGGCTGCTGCCCTACGGCAGTGGCCCATGATCCGTTTCGAGGTGACCGAGGAACCGAGTCCCGGCGCCGACGGCGAACGTTTCATGTACGTGCCGGCGCGCGGCCTGTTCCGGGCCACCGTCGGTGCGGCCGGCGACATCCAGCTCGGCGAGGACCGGCTGCGGGCGTTGATGGCCGCGGCCCGGGCGCCGGAGGCGCTGGCGCACGCGCTGGACAAGGCGCTCGGCACCGCGTGGGACGATGACCTGGAGCCCTACCGGTACGCCGGCGACGGCGCCCCGGTGACGTTGCTCACCCGGGTCGGCTGACCCGGTCACCCGCCGGTCGGGCCACCTGCCCGCACGCTGGCGCGGCGGCGGCTGACCGGTGAGGTCAAGTTGCCCCGATAAGGGCGAACTGGTGGGATGGGTGGGTGCCGATTCGCCCGCGTCGCGCCAGCGTCGCCGTCGCCGCCCTGACCGCCCTGCTCGTCTCCGGCTGCTCGGGTACCGCGGACCACCCCGCGCCGACGCCCGGTCCGGCCGGCACCTCCGCCGGCCCGAGCGCCCCCACGACCATGCCGCCTGGCGACCCCGCCGCCCAGGCGGCGGCGCTGGTCGCCACCCTCTCCGACGAGGACCTGGTCGGCCAGGTGCTGATGCCGTACGCCTACGGCGACTCGGCCACGAAGGTCTCACCCGGCTCGGCCGCCGGCAACCAGGCGCTGGCCGGGGTCGACACCCCCGCCGAGATGATCGCCAAGTACCGGTTGGGCGGGCTGATCCTGGTCGGGTTCAGCGCCGACGACCCGACCAAGGGCAACCAGGAGACCACCAACGTCGACAACCCGAAGCAGGTGCACGAGCTGACCGGCGGCCTCCGCGCCGCCGCCGGTCGGCTCGCCGCCGGCTCCGCGCCCTTCCTGGTCGGCACCGACCAGGAGTACGGCGTGGTCACCCGGATCACCAACGACGTCACCGTGCTGCCCAGCGCCCTCGCCGCCGGTGCGGCCGGCGACCCGGCGCTGACCGAGGCCGCCTGGCGGGCCGCCGGCGCCGAGCTGGCCGCGATGGGGATCAACGTCGACTTCGCTCCGGTGGCCGACGTGCTGGCCACCCGCAGCACGGTGATCGGCTCCCGGTCCTACGGCTCGGACCCGAAGCGGGCCGCCGCGCAGGTCGGCGGCGCGGTCCGGGGCCTCCAGGCGGTCGGCGTCGCCGCCACCCTGAAGCACTTCCCGGGTCACGGCCACAGCGCCGACGACTCGCACCAGGACCTGCCGGTGCTCACCCAGTCCGCGGCGGCGCTGAAGAGCGGTGCCTGGCCACCGTTCACCGCCGGCATCGACGCCGGCGCGATGGCCGTGATGTCCGGTCACCTGGACGCGCGGACCATCGACCCGGGCACCCCGGCCACCTTCTCGCACAAGCTGCTCACCGACGTGCTGCGCGGCCAGCTCGGCTTCACCGGCGTGGTGATCACCGACGGCATGAACATGCCCCCGGCGAAGCGCTGGGCTCCCGGCGAGGCCGCGGTCCGGGCACTGAACGCCGGCAACGACCTGATCCTGATGACCCCGAACGTCGGCCAGGCGTACGACGGGCTGCTCGCCGCGCTGCGCGGCGGGTCGCTGACCCGGGCCCGACTGGTCGAGGCGGTCACCCGGGTGCTGACCATGAAGTTCCGGCTGGCGGCGCTCCCGACCGCCGAGATGTCCACGCTCAACGCCCCGGCGCACCGCGCGGCGGCGGACGCGCTGGCCGCCGGTGCGGTAACCGTGCTGCGCGGCGCCTGCGGCGGCGCGGTGCGCGGACCGATCACCGTCACCTCCTCCGGCGGGCGGGACGGCACCCGGTCGCTGCTCACCGAGGCGCTGACCGCGGCCGGCGTCAAGGTGGTGCCCAAGGGAGGCACGGTGGTGCACCTGGTCGGCTACGGCGACGGCGCCACCGACCTGCGCGCCGACGCGGCGGTCACGGTCGCCATGGACACCCCGTACGTGCTGGCCAAGGCGAAGTCGCCGACGCTGCTGGCCACGTACTCCTCCAGCCGGGCGTCGATGACCGCGTTGGCCGCCGTGCTGGCCGGCAAGGCCCGCCCAGGTGGCCGGTCCCCGGTGACCGTGCCCGGTCTGCCCGCGACCACCTGCGGCACCTGACCGCCGACCGCCAGCGCGGCGGCGGGCTGGTGCCGTCCGGTTCGTCCGGCACCTGCCCGTGTTACCCGATGACCTCAGCGGCGGATCGTGACCTGCTGAGCGACGGCCGAGCCACCTGACTCGAACGCGGCCAGCACGGCCTCCGCCTTATCCCCGTCGACCGGGACCAGCACGGTCACCGGCCGGCCGGGTCGCAACTCGACCGTGCGGCTGCCCAGTGCCCGGTCGCCGTTCCAGGTGTAGAGATACGCCGTGCCCGTACGGTCGGACTGGAGGGAGACCTCGACCCCGCCGTTCACCCGGTGCTGCCGGGTGAGGCGCAGCGCCCGCTCCGGCAGCCGCGGCACCGCCGCCGGCGCCACGCCGCCGACCGCCGACTGGGCGATCGTCTGCGGGCTGTGCACGCTGCGCGCCGAGGTGTCCGGGAAGACCGGCGTGCTCGGGTCCTGCTGGGCAGGGGTGTAGCCGGGCAGGGTGACCAGGCCGTAGCGGTACGGGTCGGCTCGTACGCCGGTGAACGTCGACCAGCCGAGTCGGGACTGGGAGGCGAGATCCTGCGTGTCCGAGTCGTAGACCAGCACGTTGAAGCCCATCCGGGCCGGGTCGACCGCGTCGGGCAGCACCGCGAACGGGATGCTCGTCTCGATCGTGTAGCCGGTGTAGGGCTCGCTGACCTTGCTGACCACGGTCATTCCCGGAGCGGTCTGCCCACCCGGGCCCTGCCGGTTGTCGGCGTCGCGCTGCCAGCACGGCGGGTTGCCGTTGGCCGGGTCGTCGGTGATGGGGAAGATGCCCGCCTTGAACACGGTCGAGGTGTCCGAGGAGTCGCCCTTCGGGTCGACGATGATCTCGACGCTGTCGGTCCGCCGCTGGCGCTTGCAATCCTGCGGCACCACCTTCCGGCCGAGCACGTCGTCGGTGACCGTGACGATCACCTTGAGCGCGTCCGCGGTCCAGGCGATCCGACCCTTGGCGGAGGCGTCCGTCGCGGTGGTCGCCTCGCCCTCCCAGATGCGCGAGAAGTCGAGCTCCTCGCCCGGGTACTCGCCCGCGCTGGCCACTCCATCGACGGCGTGGGCGGCGCCGGCCTGCGGCACCTCGGTGGTCGGCACGATCTCCAGGGCGCCGGTCTCGACCGTGCTGCCGGTGCTGCTGGCGGTGGTGATGGTGATGCCGTAGTCGCCGCCGTCGCCGCCCTCGTTGGCCGTCGGCAGCGAGGCGTCACTGTTGGTGACACTGAAGGTGACCGCGCCGGTGGCGCCGGCCGCCAGGTCGCGGTAGCTCTTCGTGGCGGCGTCGGCGGTGAAGCCTGCGGGCAGGCCGAGGGTGACCGTGCCGTTCTGTACGGTCTCGCCGACGTTGCGCAGGTCGACCCGGACGTCGCGGCTCTTGCCGGAGCCGATGGTGAGCACCGGCTTGATCAGGGTGTCGAGCTGGCCGTAGCCGCCCGCGCTCGCCCAGTCGCGGAAGAGACCGACCTCGGGCAGCGGCTCCAGGGTGCCGCGTACATCGGCGACGACCCGGACGGCCTCGTCGGTGCTGCCGGAGCCCTGGCCCTTGGTGCTCAGGGTGGCCGAGAGCAGCTTCTGCGTGCCCGTCTCGGCGCCCTTCGGCACGGTGACGGTGAAGGTCGCCGTCCGATCCCGGCCAGCCGGGACGCTCACGCCGAGCCCGCTACCGCCGGAGACGGACCAACCGGCCGGCACCTGCAGCGTCACCCCGGGGTGGTTCAGTGCCCGGTTGGCGGCGGCCTTGACGTGCGCCGTGACCTCGACGCTCTCGCCGGGTGCCACGTCGAAGCGGTCGGTGGTCAGGTACAGCTCGGTGCCCTTGGGCAGCCCGCCCTTGGTCGACGGAAGCATCGACCCGCGCAGGATCGCCTCCGGTGAGCTGTCCTCCGGGTCGTACGGCACCCGGCTGTCGACGAGGGTGTAGAAGTCGCAGCGGATCTTCGCCGGGTCGGTCGGGGCGGCCGCGGTGCCGGCCCAGCCCTGGGTCACGTACTCCCGGCGGGCCTCGACCTCGATCTCCGCCCAGGTCTTGCGGCTGCTGCTCGGGGTGCCCTCCCAGACGCCGAAGACCTGGTCGGTCGGGACCGTCGGGGTGAAGCTGGACGCGCACGCCGGGCCGGCCGAGGAGCTGCCGGTTCCACCGGTACGCAGGAACTTCGCGGCCCGGAACACGCTGAGCCCTTCCTTGCGGATCTGCTCCGGGAAGGCCTTCGGGTCGGCGGCTGCCTGGAACGCCTCGGCGGCGAACCTGGCGGCCTGCTGGTGGTTGCCGTGGTTACCCGGGGTCGGCGACGGGTTCATGGTCATGATGATCTCGGGGCGGGTCGTCCGGATCACCCGGACGATCTGAGCGAGCGTGTCGTCGTGGCCCCAGATCTGCTCGGACAACGGTGCCGAGGCGGTGTACCAGAAGTCGACCCGATCGAGGTTGTACAGGTTCTGCACGCCGGCCCGCCCGATCGCGGTCCGCTCCTCGCGCTCCCGGATGATGCCGAGTGGTGGCCCCTCCTCGAGGCCGACGGCGTTGCCGCCGCCCTCGCCACGGGTGATGGTGACGACGCCGGCCTTGGCGCCGTACTTCTCCTTCCACTGCCCCAGCGTGGCGAGGCTGCCCGCCTCGTCGTCGGGGTGGGCGCTGACGAAGAGCACGTCGAGGTCGACCGCGCCGCCGGCGGCGGGGTGGGCGGTGGCGGCGAGGGCGGCGCCTGGTGTCCCGGACAGGGCCAGCGCGAGCGCCGTCGGTAGCAGGAATGCCTTGAGTCGCATGTGGATCCTTCCGAACCGCGGGGTCCGGACAGCGACGACCGGCGGGGGACGCGGGATGCGCCGCCCCGACGGGTCGGGTCCGGTTCGTTGGTGGGATGGGCGGCGGTGAGGCCCCGATCGACGGGCGTCACCGGGGTGCACAGCGGTACGGGACTTCCGTACACACTGGAAGGCCTTCGCCGGGTGACGCTAGAGATCGTCGGCGAGGAGCGTCAATACCCACGAAGGGACTTTCTTCTTTTCTAGAAGAAACGAACTCGGGCGTAACCAGGGGGTCACTCTCTGGATCCGCATCAGTGCATAAAGGCATTTTTCCTGCTCCGAGGGGTCTTGGTTGGTCGCCGAGACCCAGTCGTTACTTGACTCCATAGTTCGTTCGCCGTAGGAAGGAAGTGTGACTGACGTGGTGACGCCACCAACGAGCCCGGTGAGCCGGGAGCGGTCGAAGGAGATCAAGCGGCTTTCCGTGATCTCCACCGCCCGCCAGGTACGCCTGCTCTCGCGTGCCGAGCTGACCGAGCTGACCGGGCTGAGCCCCGCCACGCTCACGCCGTTGGTCCGTGAGCTGATCGCGGAGGGCTACCTTCTGGAGCGAGGGCCGGGCGCGTCCCGCTCGGGGCGTCCCCGCGCGATGTTGGAGTTCAACCCTCGCGCCGAGCTGGTCGCGGCCGTTTCGCTGGAGCCGTCCCGGATCAGCTGCGAGATCGCCGACAGCGACGGAGCTGTGGTCGCCCACCGTGCCGTCCGACTCGCCGGTGACATCGTCGACACCATCTGCCGTTCCATCCCCGAACTGGCCGGGGAGGGCTTGCCGGCGTTGCGGGGTGTGGCCATCGCGGCGCCTGGCGTCTCCTCCGGAGGCGCTGTCCGTCTCGCCCCGTCGGTCGGTCTGGTGGAGGGTCGGCCGGTGGGGGAGATGGTCCAACGGCGGCTGGGCGTACCGGTCGTGGTCGACAACGACGTGAACCTGATGGCGGCGGGCGAACACGCCGCCGGGGCGGGCAGTGACGTCGCCGACCTGCTGCTGCTGCACGTCGCCGACGGCATTGGCGCGGGTCTGGTGCTCGACGGGCAGGTCCGTCGGGGCGCCGGTGGCGCCGCCGGCGAGGTGGGTTTCCTGCCGCTGGACGCCGCGGATCGTGGTCACGACGGGATCGGCCCCTTCGAGGCACGCTGGTCGGAGAATGCCATCGCCGAGCGGGTGGTCGCGTTGGCGCCGGGCCGCCGTCCCGAGGCGCCGGTACGCGCCCTGGTGGAGCTGGCGCGCACCGGAGGCGCCGCCGCCGCGTTCCTGGACGAACTGCTGACCGCCTGGTCCCGACTGATCGTCTCGTGCGTCTGCGTCATCGACCCGGGTCGGGTCCTGCTCAGCGGTGCCGCCGCACAGCTCGACGATGCCGCCGTCGAGCGGATCCAGACTCTCGTCAGCGCCGGCGCGCCCGCATCGACCGAGGTACGCCGGGCGGTGCTCGGCGATCAGGCGGTGCTGCACGGTGCGGTCAGCTACGCGCTGTCGGCCGCCGCGGCCGGCCTACCCAACCTGCTTCCCGCCCCGTAACCACCCCGGTTTTCCCTCGTCCCCCCTGGAGGTACTCATGAGACGTCGCCTTTTCCTCGCCGGAGCGCTCGCCGCGGCCCTGGTCGTCGGCACCGCCGCCTGCGGTGGTGGCGACGACGCGGCCGACGGCAGCGTCGAGTCGCTGACGATCTACACGGCCCGTGACAAGAAGGTCTCGACCTTCGTGGTCGACCAGTTCACCGCGAAATTCCCCGAGTACAAGGGGAAGGTCGAGGTCCTCAACCTCGGCGCCCAGGAGATCCTCGAGCGGGTCCGGGCCGAGAAGGCCAACCCGCAGGCGGACATCTGGTGGGGCGGCACCCAACAGGGGCTGGCCGCCGGCGCGTCCGAGGACCTGCTGACCGCCTGGCAGCCGACGTTCGCCAGCAAGATGGACGCCCGGTACAAGGACGCCGAGGGCCGCTGGTTCGGCGAGATCCTGCTGCCCGAGGTCATCATGTACAACAACAAGGCGCTCACCCCTGAGCAGGCCCCGAAGGACTGGGACGACCTGCTCGCGCCGCAGTGGAAAGACAAGATCGTCATTCGCGACGTGGCCGCGTCCGGCACCATGCGGTCGATCTACGCCTCGATGATCCAGCAGCAGTCCGCCGACGGCAGCAACCCCCAGCCGGGCTACGACTGGCTCAAGAAGCTCGACGCCAACACCGGCGCGTACGCCGCGAACCCAGCGGACCTGTACCTGAAGCTCTCCCGGCAGCAGGGCCTGCTCAGCGCCTGGAACCTGCAGGACATCCTGCTCCAGGCCAACCAGTCGAACATGCCGTTCGGCTTCGTGATGCCGGCCTCCGGCGCGCCCGTGCTGGTCGACGGTCTCGCCGCGGTCAAGGGTGGCAACACCACGGGCACCCAGAAGTTCATCGAGTTCCTCTTCGACGACAAGCTCCGCGCCGACCTGGCCAAGGACTACTACCAGATCCCCGCGGTGGACATCGCCGAGGAGCCGGAGTGGCTCGCCCAGCTCCAGCTCAAGCCGATGGACGTCGACTGGGACGTGGTCGGTAAGAACGAGACCGACTGGATCAACCACTGGAACGGCGAGATCAAGAACAAGGGCTGACCGGATCGGCGCCGGACCGGGAAATCCCGGTCCGGCGCCGCGCCGGGGACGTACCGGCGCTGGACGGCCGAGGTGACTCGCGTCCGACCGGCTCCCCGGCCCGCCCCACCCCTGCGACCGGCCACGCCCGGTTCCGGACTGAGGAGAGACATCATGATCGATGTCACGCTGGAGTCGGTGAGCAAGCGCTTCTCGCGCGCCGGCGACACCGCGGCCGTCGACGACGTCGACATCACCATCGCCGCCGGGGAGTTCTTCACCCTGCTCGGCCCGAGCGGTTGCGGCAAGACCACCACCCTGCGGATGGTGGCGGGGTTCTACTTCCCGACCTCCGGGCGGATCCGGTTCGGCGACCAGGACGTCACCCGGCGCCCGCCGAACAAGCGCGACACCGGCATGGTGTTCCAGAACTACGCGCTCTTCCCGCACATGTCCGTCGCGCAGAACGTCGCGTACGGGCTGAAGATCCGCAAGGTCGGCCGGGCCGAGTCGAAGCGGCGGGTCGAGGAGGCGCTCACCCAGGTCCACCTGGCCGGCTACGGCGAGCGTCGGATCGACCAGCTCTCCGGCGGCCAGCAGCAGCGGGTGGCGCTGGCCCGCGCACTGGTCATCCGACCGCGGACCCTGCTGCTCGACGAGCCGCTCTCCAATCTCGACGCCAAACTCCGTGAGGAGACCCGGGTCGAGATCCGGCGGATCCAGCGGGAGGCCGGCACCACCTCGCTCTACGTCACCCACGATCAGGCCGAGGCGATGGCGATGTCCGACCGGATCGCGGTGATGGAGTCCGGTCGGGTGCGGCAGATCGGCGCCCCGCAGGAGATCTACCACCGTCCGGCGACCAGCTTCGTCGCCCGGTTCATCGGCCGCAGCAACGTGCTGAGCCTGCCGGTGCTGGGCGTCGGCCCGGAGACGGTCACGGTGCGGCTGCCCGACGGCAGCCAGGTCGGCGTCGCCGCTCCCGCGGATCACGGGTTGGGCACGGGGGCGACCGCCCTGGTCTCGATACGCCCCGAGCACATCGGCCTCACCTCGGCCACCGAGCCTGGCGTGGTCACCGGCCGCGTCACCGAGCTGGAGTTCACCGGCATGTCCACCAACCTCCTGGTCGACGTGGCCGGCGAGGCGGTGCAGGTGGCCGCCGTCGATCCGCCGGCCGGCCTGTCGGTGGGCGACCAGCTCGGGCTGCGGCTGCCGCGGGAGCGGATGTGGGTGGTGCGTCCATGAGCACCATCCCCGCCACCCCGAGCCCGGCCACCATTCCACCGGTCACCGGGAGCCCGGCGTCCTCCGGCGACGGACGGCGGCGACGCTTCACCGATCGGTTCACCGGCGGGACGAACTCGCGTTGGTTCCCGTACCTGCTGGTGCTGCCGCTCGCGCTGATCCTCTTCGGGTACGTGGTGCAGCCGATGTTCGCCACCTTCGCCGAGAGCGTCGGCGTCGACGGGGTGGCGAACTACACCAGCTTCTTCACCAGTTCGGGCGTCGCGCGATCATCCCTGGTCACCTCCCTGATCATCTCCGCTGCCAGCGTGCTGCTCTGCGGGATCGTCGGGGTCGCGATGGCCTTCCTGCTCAAGCGCTTCTCGTTTCCCGGCCGGCGGTTGATCGAGGCGATCATCCTGGTGCCGGCGGCGCTGCCACCGCTGATCGGCGCGATCTCATTCCAACTGCTGTACAGCGAGACCGGCATCCTGCCGCGCGGGCTTCAGCAGGTCTTCGGCACCGCCGAGCCGGTGTTGCCCTTCAGCGGCATCGCCGGGGTGCTGGTGGTGCACACCTTCACCATGTACCCGTTCTTCTACCTGTCCGCTGCCGCGGCGCTGGCCGGGATGGACCCGTCGGTGGAGGAGGCCGCCTACAACCTCGGCGCGGGTCGGGTCCGGGTCTGGCGGACGGTCCTGCTGCCGATGCTCACCCCGGCGCTGGTCTCCGCCTCGCTGCTGGTCTTCATGACGTCGCTGGCGTCGTACACCGCCCCGCTGCTCTTCGGTGTGGACCAGACCATGACCATGCAGATCTACATCAACCGCACCAACGGCGACCTGCCGATGGCGTCCACCTACGCCTCGGTGCTGGGCGTGGTCTCGGTGCTGTTCCTGCTCGGTATGCGCTGGTACGAGGGGCGGCGCAGCTACCGCTCCCAGTCCAAGGGGGTCGCCGCGCACCGCCGCGAGATCACCAACCCCTTCGGGCGTTGGGTGGCTCTGGGCGCGTCGCTGCTGGCCACCGTGGTGCTGCTGGCCCCGGTGGCGACCATCGCGCTGGTGGCGTTCTCCGCCGACGGCTCGTGGACCACCGAAGTGGTGCCCGCGGCGTACACCATGCAGAACTTCGTCACGATCTTCTCCGATCCGAACGCGTTCCAGCCGATCCTCAACTCGTTGCAGATGAGCCTGCTGGCCACCGTCGGCTGCGTCGTGGTCGGCGTACTGATCGCCTACGCGGTGCGCCGGCTCGACTTCCGTGGGCGCGGCGTCCTGGACGTGGCGGTGATGCTGGCGTGGGCGCTGCCCGGCACGGTGGTGGCGATCAACCTGATCTCGGCGTTCAGCACCGGTAACGCGTTCAGCTTCGGCCAGGTCCTGATCGGCACGTTCTGGATCATGCCGCTGGCGTACTTCGTGCGATTCCTCCCACTGGTCTTCCGGTCCAGCTCGGCCACGCTCGCCCAGATCGACCCCGCGCTGGAGGAGGCGGCCCGCAACCTCGGCGCCTCGTGGTGGCGCGCCTTCGGCTCGGTGACCCTGCGACTGATGCTGCCGGGCGTGATCGCGGGCGCGCTGCTGGCCTTCGTGCACGGCGTTGGCGAGTTCGTCGCCTCCGTGCTGATCTACACCTCGCAGACCGCGCCGATCTCCGTCGAGATCAACAACAGGATGTACTCGTTCGAGGTCGGCACCGCCGCCGCGTACGGCATGCTCCAGGTCGTTTTGATCTTCGTGGTGATGGTGGTCTCGGGTCGGCTCGAAACCGGCCGGCGGGCCTCCCGGGAGGCGGCGCAGTGGACGGCATGAGGATGTGGCCGGCCACCGGCGCGCTACTCCCGGCGGTCCGGGTGCCCGGCGGTGAGCTGGCGGCCGTGGCCGAAGCGGCGGACTTCGCGGTACTGCCGGTCGGCGCCGTCGAATGGCACGGCCCGCACCTGCCGCTGGGCACCGACCTGATCCTGGCCGAGGGCTTCGCGGGCGAGAGCGCCGCCACCTCCGGACCCCGGGGAGTGCTCTTCCCCGCCGTGCCCTACGCCGCCTGCCCCGGGCAGACCCGGCCCTGGCCGGGCACGGTGGCGATCCGGCCGGAGATCGCGGTCGGCTACCTCGCCGACGTCATCGAGGGAATCGTCGCCGCCGGGTTCCCCCGACTGCTCATCGTCAACGGCCACGACGCGAACATGTCCACGGTCCGGGCCGCGATGGAGTGGGTCTCCGGCCGGCGACAGGCCAGCCTGCTGTTGGTGAACTGGTTCCAGCTGGTCACCCCCGCGGAGACCACCGAGATCTACGGCGCCCTACCGGCGCGGGGCCACGGCGGGGCGTACGAGACCTCCGGTGTGCTCGGCTTCGACCCGGAGGCGGTGCGCCTCGACGCGGTCACCGACCTGCCGCCGAAGCCGAAACTGCCGGTGACCCACCCGTACGTGCTGGTGGAGTCCCGACCAGACCCCTGGCAGGGCTGGTCCGGGCACATCTCACTGGCCAGCGAGGAGGCCGGTCGGCGGGTCCGCGAGCTGGCCGGCGGCCGGCTGCGGGAGATCGTCGAAGCCTGGGTGGCCGCACCGCTGCCCGCGCCGCCGACCGACGACCCGCTGCCCACCTCGTCGACCCCCGGATCAGACGCGGGCCGACCGACAACCCCCACCCAGCCCGGCGACACCGCACCGATCAGGGGAGCATCATGAGCGGCGACCGTGGACTCGAGATCGTCGACTTCCACCTGCACTTCCGGATCGGTGCCGACGAGACCATCCGGGCCCGTGAGCACGAGGCCGGGATGCACCCCGGCGGTGATCACGAGCGGAGCGTCCGGGCTGCCGGTGCCGCACCGTACGCCGCCCAGTGGCGTCGGGCGTGGAGCTTCCCCGACCCGGAGCCGCCCGCCGAGCGCTGGCAGGACGAGGCCGACCGATGGGCCGAGGAGCTGCGCACGCACCACATCAGCAAGGCGGTCTTCGTCACCGGCGGCGGCAACGACAGCGTCGCCGACGTCGTCGACCGGCATCCGGACCTGCTGCTCGGCTTCGCCCATCACGACCCGTACGGCCCGGACGCCGCCGCCGAACTGGAGCGAGCGGTGACCGAGCGCGGCCTGCGCGGGCTGAAGCTCTTCGCCCCGCTCCTGCGCGGTCCGCTCGACGACCCCGCGCTGGATCCGCTCTGGGGCACCGCCCAGCGACTCCGCGTGCCGGTGCTCATCCACATCGGGCACTACGGCAGCGCGGGTGGCCTGACGTTCGGCCGGTACGGCGGCCCGGACGAGCTGGCCCGGATGGCCCGGCGCTTCCCCGAGCTGTCGGTCGTGGTGCCGCACTTCGGCGTGCAACACGTGCAGGAGCTGTTCTTCGCCGCGTGGGGCTGCCCGAACATCCTCATCGACACGTCCGGGTCCAACCAGTGGGTGCGGTGGATGCCGTACAAGCTCACCTTGGAGGATCTTTTCCGCCGCTGCTACGAGACCATCGGCCCGGACCGCATCGTCTACGGCAGCGACTCGTCGTGGTTCCCCCGGGGCTACGTCACCCGCTACCTCGACGACCAACTGCGGGTTTGTCGCGAGTTGGGCATGCCCGACGACCACCTGCGAGCCATCTTCGCCGGAAATGCCGAACGACTACTCGGCCTGACCGACTGACCGGCTGACGCCCCGGAGGCGGCGGACCCGCCGCCCCCGGCCTGGAAGGAAGTAAGGACCCTCATGAGCACCTCCGCGCTGACCACCTACCAGCGGCACCACCTACGGCCCACCTACGAGCACCACGTCGAGCACCTCTTTCCGGCGATGGTGCGAGCCAGCCAGGCCCACGTGGTGATGCTGACCGAGCGGGGGCTCATCCCCGCCGAGCGGGGCGCCGGACTGCTGCGGGGACTGGCCGTGCTGCGTGCCGACACCGCTTCCGCGCCGATCTACGACGGCAGCTTCGAGGACGTCTACTACCTGATGGAGAAGCGCCTTGCCGAGGCGTGCGGCATCCCGGCCGCCCAGCTCGACGTGCAGCTCGCCCGCAGCCGCAACGACCTCGACGCCGGGGTGTTCCGGATGCTGCTCCGTGACCAGTTGCTCGGCGTGCTCGACCGGGTGCTCGCCACCGGTGCGACCGCTCTCGACGTCGCGGACCGCTACGCCGACGTGGTCATCACCGGCTACACGCACCGCCGGCCCGCGCAGCCCACCACCATCGGCCACGCACTCGCCGGCTACGCCGAGGCGCTGGCGGGTGAGGCGGTCGCCTACGCCGACCTGATCGACCAGCTGAACATCTCGCCGCTGGGCTCCTGCGCCTTCGCCGGCACGGACCTGGACATCTCCCCGGCCCGGGTGGCCGAGCTGCTCGGCTTCAACGGCCTGGTCACCAACTCCTACGAGGCGGTGGCCGGTGCCGACCACCTGGTGCGGGTCGGCACGCTCAACGCCCAGTCGCTGGCCACCGGTGCCCGACTGGCCCGGACCCTGATGGACTGGCTGACCTGGCGCTGGGTGGCCACGCCCGGCGACTTCACCCAGGGCAGCAGCATCATGCCGCAGAAGCGCAACCCGGTGGTGCTGGAGCATCTGGTGTCGATGGCCGGCGCTGCCGCCGGGGACGCCGCCTCGGTGCTCAACAACGTCGGTGCGGCCTGGTGGGAGGACTCCAACAACGCCACCACCGACGTGCAGGTCCGGCTCTGGGACAGCAACGACCGTACGGACCGCTTCTTCGCCCTGCTCGGCGGCTTCCTGGCCGAGCTGGAGCCGCTGGAACCGCCGTCCCGGGAGGAGATTGTCGCCTCCGGTGCCACCACCACGGCCGCTGCCGACGCGCTGACCCTGCACGGGGTGCCGTTCCGGGCCGCGCACTCCGTGGTCGGCCGGCTGGTTCGGAGCGGCGCGCCGGACTCCTGGACGGAGAGCGACGTGCGCGCAGCCGCCGACGCGGTCGGCCTGAGCGCGCCGTTGGACGACGCGGCGGTCGCCGACCTGATCGCCGCCGCCGTCCGCCCGGAGCTTGTGCTGCGCCGGGCCCAGATCGACGGTCCCGGTTCGGACGCCGTCCGCGCCCAGGTGGGCGAGCTGCGCGGCGCCTTCGACACCGTCGCCGGCCGGCTCGCCGCCGTCCGGGACCGTCTCGCGGCGGCCGACGCCGCGCTGGACGAGGTCGCTGAGGTGACGGCCAGGTGACGGTACGACTGGCCGACCGCGCCGAGCAGGCCGCCGGAGCCGGAGACGTCGGCGGTCTGCTGCTCGGCATCGACTTCGGCGGCACGAAGATGGCGGTCGGGGTGGCCGACGGCTCGGGCCGGCTGCTGGCCAGCGAGCGGGTGCCGACGCACGCCGACCGGGGTGCCCGCCAGGCGCTGGACCGGGCGCTGGAGGTGACGACGAGGCTGCTCGGAGAGGTCGGTGGCCCGGTCGCGGCGGTCGGGGTCGCCTCGCCCGGTGTGGTCCGACCCGACGGCATCGACCTGGCGCCGAACGTGCCGGGCTGGGACCGGCTGCGGCTGGTCGACACGGTCCGCGACTGGCTCGGCGTACCGGCGGTCGCGGTCGACAACGACCTCAACGCCGCCGCACTGGCCGAGCTGCGGCTCGGCGCGCTACGCGACGCCGACCCCGGCCTGGTGGTCGGGCTGGGCACGGGGGTGGCGGCAGCGGTCACCGTGCGCGGCACGGTACTGGCCGGACGGCACGGGGCCGCCGGTGAGATCGGGTACGCCCTCGCTGGCGCCGCCCGTCCCGGCAGGATGCTCGAGTCGGTCTTCTCCGGGCGCGCTCTGGACCAGCTCGCCGCCGAGTTGGACGTACCGGACGGGGCGGCCGGGCTGGCTGCCCGGGCCGACCAGCCCGGCGAGGTCCGGGACGTGCTGCGCGGCAGGGTCGACGAGATCGCCCGCCATCTGATCACCTGTTGTCTGTTGGTGGATCCGCAGCGGGTGGTGCTGGTCGGCGGGGTGGCCGGCAGCGAGCTGATCCGCGGGCTGATCGTCGAACGGCTCGCCGAGGTGCTGCCATATCGGCCGGAGATCGTGCTCTCCAGCTTCGCCGCCGACGCGGCGCTGCTCGGCGCGGTGCTCCTGGCTCGGGAGGCGGTCCCGGCCGCCGGCTGACTCGACGCGGCCTGTGCCGGCCCGTACCCCCGGCCGGCACAGGCGTCGACCCGCCCGGCCGGAATCCGGTAGCGCCGCCCCGGCCGACCTGGCAGCCTGGCCGGCATGGGTCAGGCGCGGGACTTCTACTGGGTAGAGCGGGCCGACGGCGCCGTCGTGATCACGCATCACGGGCGGGTGGCCACCACGTTGCGCGGCGGCCGGGCGGCGGAGTTCCTCGCCGAGGTGGACGACGACCCGCAGCTGGTGATGGCCCGCTGGACCGGCAACTACCGCCGGGGCAACGAGCGCACCGCGAAGCACCACCCGCGCAACCGGGCCTGAACGTGAGGAAGGGCCCTTTGTTATCGCGAGGCGATAACAAAGGGCCCTTCCTCACACCGCTACAGCGGGATGTTGCCGTGTGCGCCGCGGGCGGCCGGGGCGCCGGCCAACGCCTCGGCGATCCGCCGACGGGTCTCCGCTGGCTTGATCACGTCGTCCACCACGCCGATCTCCAGCGCCCGGTTGACCCCGCCCGCCGTGCGGGTCTGCTCCTCGATCAGCTGCGCGCGCAGCGTCTCCCGCTCCTCCGCCGGAGCCGCGGCGAGCTTCTTGCGGTACAGGATGTTGACCGCCGCGCTGGCGCCCATCACCGCGACCTCCGCGTCCGGCCAGGCGAAGACCGCGGTGGCACCCAGCGAGCGGGAGTTCATCGCGATGTACGCGCCGCCGTACGCCTTGCGGGTCACCAGGGTCACCCGCGGCACCACCGCCTCGGCGAACGCGTGCAGCAGCTTCGCCCCGCGCCGGACCACGCCGTCCCATTCCTGGCCCAGGCCGGGCAGGTAACCGGGCACGTCGACGAGCACGATCAGTGGTACGCCCAGCGAATCGCACATCCGGACGAACCGGGCAGCCTTCTCCGCGCTGGACGCGTCCAGGCAGCCGCCCAGGCGCAGCGGGTTGTTGGCGATCACCCCGACCGTCCGGCCGGCGAACCGGCCCAGCGTGGTCACCACGTTCGGCGCCCACCTGGCGTGCAGCTCCACGCCGGGGGCGTCGAGCAGGGCCTTGACCACCGGCTTGACGTCGTACGCCCGGTTGGTCTCGGCCGGCATCTTCGCCGACAGGTCGTGCCCGTCCGCGTCGACGGCCGGAACGTCGTCGGGGGAGAGCCGGCCCTGACGGCCGAGCAGCGCGGCGAGCTTGCGCGACTCGACCATCGCCGCCGCGTCGTCGGCGCAGGTCACGTGCACCACGCCGGAGCGCCGGCCGTGCGGCTCGGGGCCGCCCAGGCGCTCCATGTCGACCTGTTCACCGGTGACGCTGCGGACCACCTCGGGCCCGGTCACGAAGATCCGCCCGGCGCCGCTCATCACCACGATGTCGGTCAGCGCCGGCCCGTACGCCGCGCCGCCGGCCGCCGGCCCGAGCACCACGGAGATCTGCGGTACCCGGCCCGACGCGCGGACCATGGCCGCGAAGACCTGCCCGACCGCGTCGAGCGCGACCACGCCCTCGGCCAGCCGGGCGCCGCCGGAGTGCCAGAGGCCCAGCACCGGCACCCGCTCCCGCACGGCGGTGTCGATCGCGTTGACTACGTGCCGGCACCCGTCGGTGCCCATCGCGCCGCCCATCCTGGTGGCGTCGGTGGCGTAGGCGATGGCCGGCCCGCCCTCGATCTCGCCGCGCGCCCACAGCACCCCGGAGCTGTCCCGGGGGGCCAGCAGGCGCAGCGAGCCGGCGTCGAACAGCGCCCGGAGGCGGACCTCAGGATCCCGGTAGTCCACGGTGCGGGTGTCCGCACCGAGGGCGGTGGTGGTCACGTGCGCGCCTCCAAGCTGTGGTCTCAGGGCCGGGTGAAGACCAGAGCCACGTTGTGGCCCCCGAAGCCGAACGCGTTGTTCAGCGCGGCCGGGATCTCCATGTGGCGCGCCTTGTGTGCGGCCACCTCCAGGGTGAGACCGTCATCCGGGTCGTCGAGGTTGACCGTCGGAGGTACGACACCGTCGCGGATGGCCAGGATCGTGGCGATCGACTCCAGCGCGCCGGCCGCACCGAGCAGGTGACCGGTCATCGACTTGGTCGCGGCCAGCACCGGGTGGTCGCCGAGAGACTTGTGCAGCGCGCCGATCTCCAGCATGTCGCCGACCGGGGTCGACGTGGCGTGCGCGTTGACGTGCACGATGTCCCGCTTGGCCACGTCCGCGTCCGCGATCGCCTTGGCGATGGCCCGGATCGCGCCCTCGCCCTCGGCGTGGGGCTGCACGATGTCGTACGCGTCGGAGGTGATCCCGGCGCCGGCGAGGCGCGCGTACACCCGGGCGCCCCGGGCGGCGGCGTGCTCGGCCCGCTCCAGCACCACGATGCCGGCGCCCTCGCCGAGGACGAAGCCGTCACGGCCCCGGTCCCACGGGCGGGAGGCCCGCTCCGGCTCGTCGTTGCGGGTCGACATGGCCCGCATCGAGCTGAACCCGGCGATCGGCAGCGCGTGGATGACCGCCTCGGTGCCGCCGGCCACCACCACGTCGGCCCGGCCGGCGCGGATGATGTCCAGGCCCAGCGCGATCGCCTCGGCGCCGGTGGCGCAGGCGCTGGCCACCGAGTGCACGCCGGCCTTGGCTCCCAGCTCCAGCCCGACCCACGCGGCCGGACCGTTCGGCATCAGCATCGGGATGGTGTGCGGGGAGACCCGCCGCGGCCCGGACGCCTCCAGGATGTCGTCCTGGGCGAGCAGGGTGATGGCACCGCCGATGCCGGAGCCGACGCTGACCGCCAGCCGTTCACCGTCGAGGCCGGAGTCGGCCAGGCCGGCGTCCGCCCAGGCCTGCTGCGCCGCGATGATCGCGATCGCCTCGGAGCGGTCCAGCCGGCGCAGCCGGACCCGGTCCAGCACCTCGGACGGCTCCACGGCCAGCTGGGCGGCGATCCGGACCGGCAGTTGCGCGGCCCACTCCTGGGTGAGGGCACTCACCCCGGAGCGGCCGGCGAGCATGGCGTCCCAGGTCGACGCGACGTCCCCGCCAAGCGGGGTCGTCGCGCCGAGCCCGGTGACGACGACGTCAGGACGACTCATGATCAGGACTGCGCCGCGATGTAGGTAACGGCGTCGCCGACGGTCTTGAGGTTCTGCACCTCGTTGTCCGGGATCTTGACGCCGAACTTCTCCTCGGCCGCCACCACGACCTCCACCATGGAGAGCGAGTCGACATCGAGGTCGTCGGTGAAGGACTTCCCCTCGGCCACGTCGTCCGGGTTCACCCCGGCAACCTCTTCGAGGATCTCGGCGAGTCCGGTGGTGATCTCGTCACGGGTCATTGCGGTTGGTTCCTTTCATCGGGGGGTTCTCCGGCGGCCGGCGTTGCCAGCCGCCACTCCTGGGCGCCTGTGCGCCCGAGGGGTCCTCAGGGGCAGCGGACGACCTGACCGGCGTAGGTCAGGCCACCGCCGAAGCCGAACAGCAGCACCGGGGCGCCCGAGGGCACCTCCCGCCGCTCGACCAGCTTGGACAGGGCCAGCGGCACGCTCGCCGCGGAGGTGTTGCCGGACTCGACGATGTCCTTCGCGATGATCGCGTTGGGGATGTTGAGCCGCTTGGCGATGCCGTCGATGATCCGGGCGTTGGCCTGGTGCGGCACGAACGCGGCCAGCTCCGACGGGTCGACCCCGGCCCGCTCGCAGGCCTGCAGGGCCAGCGGCGCCAGCGCGGTGGTGGCCCAGCGGAAGACCGACTGCCCCTCCTGCTGGATGTACGGGCGCCAGCCCTCGATGCGGACCGCGTCGCTCTTCTCCGGCGCCGAACCCCAGACCACCGGACCGATCCCGGCCGGCTCGTCGTCGGCGGTCGCGGTGACCACCGCGGCACCGGCGCCGTCGCCGAAGATGATGCAGGTGGAGCGGTCGGTCCAGTCGGTGAAGTCGGAGAGCTTCTCCGCGCCGATGACGATCGCGTTGCGCGACGCCCCGGCCCGGATGGCGTGGTCGACGGTGCCCAGCGCGTACGCGAAGCCCGAGCAGGCGGTGTTGACGTCGTACGCGCCCGGCGCGGCGATGCCCAGCTTGGCGGCGACCCGGCAGGCCACGTTGGGGCTGCGGTCGACCGAGGTGCAGGTGGCGACCACGACCAGGTCGATGTCGGCGGCGGTCAGGCCGGAGTTGGCCAGCGCCTTGCCGGCCGCGGCGGCGGCCATGTCGGCCACCGTCTCACTGTCGGCGATCCGCCGGGTGACGATGCCGACCCGGTCCCGGATCCACTCGTCGTTGGTGTCCACGAGCTGGGCGATGTCGTCGTTGGTCACCACCCGGGAGGGCTGGTAGTGCCCCATCGAGACGATGCGACTGCCAGTCATGAACGACCTCCGATGCGGGCGAGCGGTTGGCCCGGCGCGACCGGGTCGTCGTGGTGGGCGAGCCATTCGGTGAGGACGCCGCCCTGGTGGGCGGTCACCTCGACCGGCCCCTGCCGGGTGCCGATGTGCCCGACGACCTGGCCGGCGCGGATCGTCTCGCCCTCGGTCAGCTCGGCGGACGGGGCGAAGGTGCCGGCGGACGGCGCCACCACCACGCGGAACTGCATGGTCGGCTCGTGGCTGGGCGCCATGCCGTGCCGGGCGATCAGGTCCCGTGCGGCCGGCAGGTCGTCCGGGGTGTTCAGGGTGACGATCTCCGGTGCGCCGTCGCCCTTGAGCTCCCGCTTGACCAGCCCGGCCAGTGTGCCGGCCGGCGGTAGCTCGATCACGCCGGTCACACCGAGGTCGGCCAGGGTACGCATGCACAGGTCCCAGCGGACCGGCGCGGTGACCTGGCGGACCAGGCGCTGCAGCATGTCGCGGCCGTGGTCGACCGCGGCGCCGTCGAGGTTCGACAGCAGGATCCGGGCCGGGTCGGCCGGGGTGATGCCGGCGGCCACCGCAGCCAGCGCGGTCTCGGCCGGCGCCATGTACGGGGTGTGGAACGCGCCGGCAACCTGGAGCCGGATGATCCGGGTCTTCGCCGGCGGCTCGGCGGCGAGCTTGTCCAGCCCGTCGAGGGAGCCGGCGCCGACGATCTGCCCGGCGCCGTTGCGGTTGGCCGGGTGCAGCCCGTGTGCGGCGATCGCGGCGAGCACCTCGTCCGGGTCGCCTCCGAGCACGGCGGCCATCCCGGTCGGCTCCAGCGCGCACGCGGCGGCCATCTCCCGGCCCCGTACGCCGGCGAGGGTGATGGCGGCCTCGGCCGGCAGCACCCCGGCCAGCGCCGCGGCGCCGAGCTCGCCGACGCTGTGCCCGGCGGTGAGCGTCACGTCGTACAGCGGCAGGTGCTCGGCGGCGAGCAGCGCCGCGGCGACCAGCAGCGGCTGGGTGCGGGCGGTGTCCTTGATCTCGTCGGCGTCGGCGGCGGTGCCCAGGTGCACCAGGTCGACCCCGGCCAGAGCCGACCACCAGCGCAGTCGCGCCTCGGTGCCGGTCAGGTCGAGCCAAGGGGTCAGGAAGCCGGGTTTCTGGGAACCCTGGCCGGGACTAAGTACGGCGAGCACGACTATGACTCTCCCGGATACGCGTGGGTAACGCTGTGCCGCCCTCGACCAAACCACACTAGAAGCTTTGGAGGGTTTCTACAAAGATCGGCGGTGATCGTCGCCGGTTTGGGTGGCTTTCCGGACTGCCGGGGTCATTGTCTGGGTCGGGACCGGCGCGGTCATCGGGGTCACCGGATCCAGCCGGCCGACGGTCAGCGCCACCTGCAGGGCGAACGCGTCCCGGGGCGACAGCGGCGAGAAGCCGGTCACCTCGGCGATGCGGCGCAACCGGTAGCGCACCGTGTTCGGGTGCACGAACAGCGCCCGCGCGGCGCTCTCCAGCGTGCCACCGGCGGCCAGGAACGCGTCCAGCGTCTCCAACAGCTCGCCACCGGCGCGCACCAGGGTCGCGTACACGTCGTGCCGCAGCCGGCGGCGGGCCTCCGCGTCGCCGGCCAGGGCCCGCTCCGGCAGCAGCTCGGCGGCCGGCACCGGCCGGGGCGCCGTCGGCCAGGCCGGCGCCGCCCGGAAGCCGGCCAGCGCGGCCCGCGCCGACTCCGTCGCCTCGTCCAGACTGGGTACGGCCGGACCCACCACCACCGGCCCGTCCCCGAACGCGGTCAGCAGCTTGCCGGTGGCTCCCAGCGGGTCCGCCGCGCCGCCCAGCACGATCACCAGCCGGTCGCCGTGCACCCCGCCGATCACCTCCACGCCGATCCGCCGGGCCTGCCGGTAGACCACGTGCAGCACCGCGGAGACCTCTCCGCCGGGGGAGCGGCCGACCGCCACCGCGACCGGCGGCGCGTCCGTCCAGCCGAGCGCCGCCGCCCGGCTGGCCAGCACGTCCGGCGAGTCACCACGCAGCAGCGCGTCGACCAGCAGGGCCTGCAACCGGGCGTCCCACGCGCCGCGTGACTCGGCGGCCCGCGCGTACACCCGGGCGGCGGCGAACGCGATCTCCCGGGAGAAGCGCAGCACCGCCTCGCGCAGCTGCTGCTCCTCGCCCTCGGCGGCCAGGTGCGACACCTGCTCCTCGACAACGTCGATGGTCACCTTGATCAGCGCCACCGTCTGCTGGAGGGTGATCGACCGGGCCAGCGCCTCGGGAGCGGCGGCGAAGACCTCGTCGGAGACCTCCTGGGTGCTGTCCGCCGTGCCGCCGCCGTCGCGCAGCCACTGCACCAGCGACCGGGCGCCCGCCTGGGCCACCAGCATCACCCAGGAGCGCTGGTCGGCCGGCAGGGCGCGGAACCAGGGCAGGGTCTCGTCCATCCGGGCCACGCTGGCGGTGGCCAGCGCCCCCGCCGCGCGCTCGATCTGACGCAGCGTGGCCGTCAGCTCCCCACCGCCCGGCGTACTCACCGCCCTAGCCTGACACGCGCTGACCTGGATCTTCATGCCGGGCCGCCATGGCCCGGGATCACGGCGGCGGAGCGGGGGCGGGCAGGCCCAGCTCCTGGGCCAGGATCGCGGCTGCGCAGGTCCAGCTTCGCCAGGATCCGGCTCACGTGCGTCTTGGTGGTGCTCTCCGCCATCGCCAGCCGGTCGGCGATCTGCTGGTTGGACAGGCCCAGGCCGAGGCAGGCCAGCACGTCCCGCTCGCGCGGGGTGAGCCCGTCCAGGGCGGCCCGGGTGGCCGCCGACGACCCTGGCGCGGTGGCCGCGAAGGCCGCGATCAACCGGCGGGTCACCGCGGGGGCGATGAACCCGTCGCCGCGTGCCACCGTCCGTACCGCCGCGACCAGCCCCGCCGCGTCGGTGTCCTTGAGCAGGAAACCGGCCGCCCCGGCACGCAGCGCCCCGAAGACGTACTCGTCGAGGTCGAAGGTGGTGAGCACCAGCACGTCGGCGAGCCCTTCGGCGACGATCGCCCGGGTCGCGGAGATGCCGTCCCGGCGCGGCATCCGGATGTCGAGCACGGCGACGTCCGGTCGCAACTCCCGGCACAGCCGTACCGCCTCGTCGCCGTCGCCCGCCTCGCCGACCACCTCGACGCCCGGAGCGCCGGCCAGGATCAACGTCAGCCCGGCTCGTACCGCCGGCTGGTCGTCCGCCACGACCACCCGGACCGCCGTACCCGCGTCCCCCGGTGCCCGGGCTGTGCCAGCATCGCCCGGTGCCCGGGCCGGCCCGGTCACCCGTCCTCCCGGGTGGGCAGCGCGGCCCGGACGAGCCACCGGCCGTCGTGCGGCCCGGCGTCGAACCGGCCCGCCAGCAGCGTGGCGCGTTCCCGCATCCCGATCAGCCCGGCCCCGGCGCCGGTCAGCCCGGCGCCGCCCCGGCGCACCGGATTCTCCACCGTCAGCACCACCTCCGTCGGCCGGTACGCGATCGTCAGCTCCGCCTCGCCCGCGCCGTGCTTCAGCGCATTGGTCAGTGACTCCTGCACGATCCGGTACGCCGCGAGGTCCACGCCCACCGGCAGCGGGCCGGGCGTGCCGTCGGTGTGGACCCGTACCGCGAGGCCGGCGGCCCGGATCCGCTCGACCAGCCGGTCCGCCTCGGCGAGCCGCGCGGTGGCCGCCTCCGGCAGCGCGCCGCTGCCATCCGTCGGCGCCCGCGTGCCACCGGCACCCGGCTCGCGCAGCAGTTCGATCATCTGCCGCATCTCCGCCAGGCCCTGCACGCTGCTCTCCCGGATCACCCGCAACGCCGACTCGACCTGGCCGCGGTCCAGCCCGGGCACCGACAGCACGGCGGTGGCGTGGATGGCCACCGCGCTGAGATGGTTGGCGACCACGTCGTGCAACTCCCGGGCCATCCGGGCCCGTTCGGCGCTGACCGCCTGCCAGCGGTCCAGCTCGACCAGCCGGGCGGTCTGCTCGGCCCGAGCCCGCTCGGCCGCGGCCTGGTCGCGGTACTGCCGCACGCTGATCCCGGTCAGCACCGGCAGCAGGCCGACGAGCACCACCAGCACACCGACGGCGACCCCGCGCCACTGGTCCGAGAGGAGCACGCCGACCACCGCGCCGACCAGGCTCAGCCCGACGGTCAACCTCAGCAGCCACCGCCACAGCCGCGCCGGGCCGTACACGCAGGCGTCGTAGAGCACCTGGGTGTAGACCAGGATCGTCCCCAGCGAGCCGCCGAGCGCGATGTCCACGACCAGCGCCCCCGTGCCGACGCCCAGGCTGGAGCGCGGCGCGACCCGGCGCAGGCCGACGGCCACGCACACCGTCAGCAGCGGCGGCAGGAACAACGCGGGCGGCACGTCCGGGTGCGGACGGATCTGCGGTTGCCAACCGAGGGTCCACAGCACCAGGCCGCCGGCCAGCGACGCACCGGCCAGCGCGAGATCCCGGCCGAGCGTGCCGGAGCCGAGCCACGGTGGCGGACGCATGGTCCCGATCCCATCACAGCCGTCGAGCCCCGGACTCCGACCCGGGGAGGACTCTGCCGCAACCGGCATGCGCCGAAAGGGGTACGCCCAACGGACGCCGACCCGGAGAGAATGATCATCATGACGCACGCAGAGACCATGACCGCGCTGGCCCGCGAGATCGACACCACCTGCCGGCTGACCGGCGAGTTCGTGCTCCGCTCCGGCCGGATCGCCGACGAGTACTTCGACAAGTACCGGTTCGAGGCGAATCCCCGCCTGCTGGACCGGGTGGCCGCTCACCTGGCGCCCCTGGTGCCGGCGGACATCGAGGTGCTGGCCGGGCTGGAGATGGGCGGGATTCCGGTGGTTACCGCGCTCGGCCGGTACACCGGGCTGCCCTGCGCCTTCGTCCGCAAGGCCGCCAAGCCGTACGGCACCGCCCGGCTGGCCGAGGGGACGGAGCTGGCCGGGCGGCGGGTGCTGGTGGTCGAGGACGTGGTCACCTCCGGGGGGCAGGTGGTCACCTCCACCGGGCAGCTGCGCGAGCTGGGCGCCCGGGTGGATCACGCGCTCTGCGTCATCGACCGCGCGGAGGGTGGCGCGGCCCTGCTGGCCGAGCACGGGGTCGCGCTGCGGGCGCTGTTCACCCACGCCGACCTGGAGGCCCACCGCAGCCGCTGACCGGTTCCGGCCGGGCCGCCGCTACCGACCGTCGGCGACGATCTTGCCGGTCGCCTTCCCGGTCTGGGAGACCCTGTTCCCTCGCCGCCCGAAGCGCTGACCCCGGGGTACGCCGTGCAGACCCGTCGGTCCCTGCCAGTACGGTGGCAGGGCACGTCGGGGGGAGCACCCGCGGGTGAGTGCGAGCGTGAGGAGACCGGGATGGCGCACGGGGAGGCCGAGAACGGCTGCGCCCAGGGCGAGCCCTGCCGGCCGGGGCACCACGACCCGCAGGCGGTCGCCAAGCACCGCCGGACGGTCGGCGGCGTGCCGTCGCACCCGGCGGAGCCGACCACCGGCCGGCCCGCGGACCGGGCCGACGACGACGCCGTGGTGCCCCGCCAGCGGGCCGCCGAGCCGGTGCTGCCCGGGGAGCCCGAGCCCGACCACGCCGGCGGGTGCCGCAGCGAGATGCCCGGGTGGGCCGGCGCCCACCGGCACGGCCCGGTCCGGCCGCGCCAGCGGGCCACCCGCCGGGAGCGCCCACCGCGCCGCTGGTGCTGACCACACGACCGCCCGCGTGACATTGCAGCGGGCGGCCGTGAAGGTGGGTCGTCGGTGACGGGTCAGCGGGTGCGGCGGCGGATCAGCAGCGCGATCCCGGCGAGGCCGACCGTAATGGTCAGCATCACCGCGACGTTGAGCAGCAGCAGTCGCTGCAACTCGCCGAGCGCCTCGTCGAGGTCCCTGGCCGGGTCGAGAGTGTCCTCCGGGAGCACCCGCTCGCCACCGCCCACGCCGCCGCTGACCGTGTCGAACTGCCGCTCCAGCGGCACCCCCGCGGTGCGCAACGTCTCGGACATGCTGAGCCGGCCGAGGAACCAACCCGCGGCGGCCTTGCGGGAATCCGGCTGCTTCGCCGGCCGGTAGATCCGTGGACCGCCGGCCGCCTTGGGATACAGGTCGTACGTCTGCTTCGGGGTCTCCCCGGCGAGCACCACGACCGTGTACTTCGGACCGAGGCCGGTCGCCTTCGGCCCCTTCGCCTGGCCGGTGCGGCCGAGGAAGTTGACCTGGTCGATGACCGCTGCCACGTGCGCGGGCTGACCGTCCACACGCAACCGCAGCGGCTCGGACAGCCCCGGGCCGGTGATGTCCACCCCGGCGGGCGCCGGCTTCGGTGCCGCCTTGGCCGGGCCGGCGGTGCCGAGCGACAGCAGCGCCGCCGCCAGCGTGCCGGCCAGCACAGCGGCCCACCGCCTCATCTGTCGGACCATCCCGCCTCCTCGCCCCGTTCGATGGATGGCTTCGCCGTGACGTCCGGATCGATTGCTCGGTAGCGGAACCGACCGGGCGGTCGGTGCCACTCCTCACAGAGTCGCAGAACGTCGATGATTTGCAGCTTGTGGAGCGGTAATTGGAACTATCTGCGATCTCTGCTCGACTAATGAGGAGCCGTTGATCAGCGGGCGGATCGTACCCTTACGGAGGGGTTCATGGGGGGCAGGGTTACACGAGTGGCGCGGGTCGTGCCAGTGGTGCTCGGCGTGGCGTGCGGTGTGTCGTTGCTGGTCCCGGCGACGCCGGCCGCGGCGCACAATTCGCTGACCGGCAGCGATCCGCGCGACGGCGCCCGGGTGGCCACCGCGCCCACCCGGATCGAGCTCCGTTTCCTGGCCAAGCCGGACCCGGCTACGACGAAGATCACAGTAACCGGACCGGACAATGTGGTCGCCGGCGGGCTGCCGGCCTTCGCCAGCAGCCGCGTACGCGTGCCGTTCAAGCCCGGCGCCGCGGGGCTCTACATCGTCGGTTACCAGGTCGCCTCCGGCGACGGGCACCCGGTGAAGGGCGAGGTGCGCTTCACCCTCACCACCGGCACGGCCGCCGACCCGTCCGCGAGCCCGTCCCCCCTGCCATCGATCAGCGGTGGCACTGCCGCGACGCCGGGTGCTGCGGGCGGCTCGCCGTCGGCCGGGCCGGCCTCGGCGTCACCCGTCGCGGTGGGCGGCAGCCCGACGGCGGTCGTGCCGCTGGCGCAGGAGCGCGCCGACTCCGGTCACCGCTGGTGGCTCTGGGCACTCGGCGCGTTGGTGCTGCTCGCCGCCCTGGCGGGCGGGTTCCTGCTCCGCCGCCGGGCCACCCGCGGCTGAGCCCGATCCACAGGCTCGATCAGGTGACGCCGCCAGTTCGGTGCGGATGGCGACGTCGACGCAAGCCGCCCCACGGTGTCGTCGAGCGGGGCGGCTTGGCGCGGCGGAGGCGGTCAGACCAGGCGGAGCCGGGCGGCGCGCATCCGGGTCAGGGTGCGCTCGCGGCCGAGCACCTCCAGCGACTCGAACAGCGGCAGGCCGACGGTGCGACCGGTGACGGCGACCCGGACCGGCGCCTGCGTCTTGCCGAGCTTGAGGCCCCGCTCGGCGCCGACCGCCTCCAGCGTCGACTTCAGCGACTCGGCGTCCCAGCTGTCCAGCGCCTCGAACGCGGCGATGGCGGCGTCCAGCAGGTCGGCGGAGCCGTCCTTCATGGTCTTGGTCCAGGCCGCCTCGTCGATCAGCGGCGAGGCCAGGAAGAGGAAGTCGACGTTCGGCACGATCTCGCTGAGCACCGCGATCCGGGTCTGAGCCAGCGGCGCCACGGCGGCGAATGCGTCGGCGTCGAACTCCTCGGGCTGCCACGGCGGCGGCGCGATGGTCCCGGTGCCGGTCAGCCACGGCTGGCAGGCGTCGATGAACTCGGCCACCGGCAGCGCCCGGATGTACTCACCGTTGAACGCGCGCAGCTTCTTCTCGTCGAAGAACGCCGAGGAGAGGTTGACGTCCTCCAGCCGGAACTCGTCCTCGATCACGGACCAGGGGACGATCTCCCGGTCCCCGGAGGGCGCCCAGCCGAGCAGCATCAGGTAGTTGCGCATCGCGCCGGCGAGGTAGCCCTCGTCGCGGTACGCCTCCAGGGCGACCTTGTCCCGGCGCTTGGAGAGCTTCTGCCGCTTCTCGTTGACCACCACCGGCACGTGCGCCCAGATCGGCGGCTTGACCCCGAGGGCGTCCCAGAGCAGCTGCTGCTTGGGGGTGTTGGGCAGGTGCTCCTCGGCGCGGATCACGTGGGTGATACCCATGGTCAGGTCGTCGACGACGTTGGCCAGCAGGAAGACCGGCGAGCCGTCGCCCCGGGCGATGATGAAGTCCTCGATCAACCGGTTCTCGAAGGTGGGCTCGCCGCGGATCAGGTCGACCACCACGGTCGCGCCCTCGTCGGGCGTACGGAAGCGCAGCGCCCGGCCCTCGCCCGGGCCGAGGCCGAGGTCGCGGTGGTAGCCGTCGTAGCCCTGGTACTGCGAGCCGGTGCGGGCCTGCACGTCCTCGCGGGTGCAGTCGCAGTAGTACGCGCGGCCCGACTCGTAGAGCCGGGCGGCGGCGGCCCGGTGCTCGCCGGCGTTCTGTGACTGGAAGTACGGGCCCTCGTAGCTGCCCCTGGAGATGCCGATCCAGTCCAGCGCGGAGAGGATGCCCTCGGTCCACTCGGGCTTGTTGCGCGCCGCGTCGGTGTCCTCGATGCGCAGCACGAACACCCCGCCCTGCTGCTTGGCGTAGATCCAGTTCTGCAGCGCCGAGCGGGCGCCGCCGACATGGAACATACCGGTCGGGGAGGGGGCGAAGCGCACACGTACCGTCACGCCCCCAGCCTACGGCGACCGCCGACTGAGTAAGGAAGGGCCCCTTCTTATCGCCTGGTGTTGTACAAGGGTCCCTTCCTAACGCTTAGGGGACTGAGCGGATCTTGACGACCAGGGCGCTGCCGACCAGGGTGACCGCGGCGGTGACCGCGTAGAGCGTCGGGTAACCGCCCAGATAGACCACTAGCGGGGCGGAGAGCGCCGGGCCGAGCACCTGTGGCGCCGAGTTGGCAATGTTGATCACGCCGAGATCCTTGGCCCGGTCGGTGGCCCGGGGCAGCACCTGGGTGATCAGCGCGGCGTCCACCGAGAGGTAGACGCCGTAGCCGGCGCCGAGCAGCAGCGCGGCCACGATCGCCATCGGCCAGACCGGCGCGACCGCGAGCAGCAGCGCCGCCACCGCCATGATCAGCCCCGACGTGATCACGTAGATCTTGCGTCGCCCGGATCGGTCCGACAGCCGACCGGCGACCACGGCGGTCAGCATCATGCCGAGCGTGTAGAGCAGGATCAGGACGAGCAGGCCGCCCTCGGGGTCGGGGTGGCGTACCCCGTCGGTGAGGAAGTACAGCAGGTAGAGGGTGCCCAGAGCGTTCCCGAGCTGGACCAGGAACCGGGTGATCCAGGCCCAGGCGAAGTCCGGGTGCCGGCGCGGGTCGATCCACATCGAGGCCAGCAGCGCGCGCGTCCGCAGCACCGGCCGATGCGCGCGGGGCAGCGGGTCGTCGGGGGTGAACAGCGCGAACGGCAGGGACAGCAGCAGGATCGCCACCGCGATGGCCAGGTAACCGGCGCCGTTGCCGGTGACCAGGGCGGTGACCAGCACCGCGCCGAGCACCAGCCCGAGCGCCTGCGGGATGCCCACCCAGCCGGAGACACCGCCGCGCTGCACGACCGGCACCCGGTCCGGGATGGCCGCGGTGAGGCTGGCCAGCATCGCGTTGAAGCAGACCTGGGCGGCGACCCAGCCGAGGGCGACGCCGAGGATGGTCCGCTGCTGGGCCAGCAGCACCAGCGCCGCCGCGCCGAGCAGCGCCCCGCCGGCGGTCCAGACGTGCCGGCGGCCGAACTCCCGGCCGAAGATCCGCAGGCAGGTCCGGTCGGACAGCGCGCCCGCGAGGGGGTTGGCCAGCACCGCGGCCAGCGCGCCCAGGCCGGTGACCACGGCCAGCATGTTCTCCTTGTCGCCCGGCGCGATCTGCTCGATCTGCTGCGGCAGCAGCACCTGGATCGGGGTGAAGAACGCCATCCAGACCCCGAGGTTGGCCGCGAAGATCAGCCCGATCCAGCCGCGTCGTACCGGCGCGGTCGGCTCGGCGAGCGCGGCCGGCAGCGACGCCGGGGTCGGGTCGAGGGTGGTCACCGCGCCGACCCCGGCCGGCTGGCCGCGATCACGTCCCGCAGCCAGGTGTACGAGGACTTCGGCGTACGGGTCTGGGTGGCGTAGTCGACGTGCACCAGACCGAAGCGCTTGGTGAACCCCTCGGCCCACTCCCAGTTGTCCAGCAGGGACCACACGAAGTACCCGCGTACGTCCACCCCGTCGTCGATGGCGGCCCGCACCGCGCGCAGGTGCCCGTCGAGGTACGCGATCCGGTCCGGGTCCGCCACCCGCCCGTCCGGGTCGGGCGCGTCGTCGTACGCGCAGCCGCTCTCGGTGATCTCGATCGGGGGCAGGGCCTCGCCGTACGTGAGGCGCAGCCAGCGGAGCAGTTCGTGCAGCCCGTCGGGGGCCACCGGCCAGTCGAAGGCGGTGCGCGGGTAGCCGTCGAGCGGGACCAGTTCGAACGGCAGCGGCGACCCCTCCTCGGCGGCCCGCACGCCGGTCGGGTTGTAGTAGTTGACCCCGAGCACGTCGATCGGCGCGGCGATCGTGTCCAGGTCGCCGGCGCGGACCACGTCGGCGTCGAAGCCGGGCAGTTCCGGGTAGCCCCGGCCGAGCAGCGGGTCGGTGAAGAGGCGGTTGTGCAGGGCCTGGTACGCGGCCCCGGCGGCCCGGTCGGCGTCGCTGTCGCCGAGCACCCGCACCGGCGAGTAGTTGTTGGCGATCGCCACCGGGCTGGCGGTGCGGGCCCGCAGCGCGGCGACCGCGAGCCCGTGCCCGAGCAGTTGATGGTGGGCGACCGGAAAGGCGTCGAAGAGCAGCATCCGGCCGGGGGCGTGCACACCCATGCCGTAGCCGAGGCTCATGTGGATGAACGGCTCGTTCAGCGTGATCCAGAGCCGGACCCGGTCACCGAGCCGGGCGGCGGTCAGGTCGGCGTACTCGGCGAAGCGGGCGGCGGTGTCGCGGTGCAGCCAGCCGCCGGCGTCCTCCAGCGGTTGGGGCAGGTCCCAGTGGTAGAGGGTGGCCACCGGGTCGATGCCGGCGGCCAGCAGCTCGTCCACCAGCCGGTCGTAGAAGCCCAGGCCGGCGGCGTTGGCCGGGCCTGCGCCGGCGGGCTGCACCCGGGGCCAGGCGATGGAGAACCGGTACGCCGAAACGCCGAGCCCGGCCAGCAGAGCCACGTCCTCGGTGTGCCGGTGGTAGTGGTCGCAGGCCACCTCGCCGCTGCTGCCGTCGCTGATCCGGCCGGGGGAGTGCGCGAAGGTGTCCCAGATGGACGGCCCGCGCCCGTCGGCCGTGGTGGCGCCCTCGATCTGGTGTGCCGAGGTGGAGACGCCCCAGCGGAAGCCGGCGGGGAACTCGGGCATCGGTGCGGTCGACATGCGCCCTCCCGGTCAACGTGAAACGTGTTCGGGACTCTAGGGCGCTCCGGATGAATGCGCCATAGGCCGGGATGACGCGATGCGCAATGGTTGATCGGCGTGTCTTTTTCCAAACCCGTCCAGGTACGTCCGAATTTGCGCATAGAGTGCCGATATCGTGGGATGTCCTCAGTGGGGGAAGACGGAAATGATCCTCGTGGAACGCAGTGCGCACGTGGCGGCGCCGGTGGAAGTGGTCTGGGACGTCGTACAGCGGGCTGAGCAGTTGCCGGCCTGGCTGGCGGGGGTTCGCGCGGCCGAGGTGCTCTCGGGGGAGGGCTTCGGACGGCGGCAGTTGGTCCAGGCGGGGCGCGGCTCGGCGCACGAGGCCGAGGTGATCGCCTACCAGGAGCCGACTCTGATCGGCTGGCGGGAACGCGCCAAGGGCGCGGGCGCCCGAGCGGAGGCGCGCACCGAAATCTACGTCCAGCTCACTCCGGACGAGGAGGAGGAGGGCGGGACCATCGTGCGGCTCATCGTGGTCCGCTGGCCGGCCGGCCCGGTCAAGGCGGCCATGCTGCGCCTGGGGCTGCGTCGGGTCGGCGCGGACCTGGAGGACTCGCTGGCCCGGCTGACCGACCTGGCCGCCGTCGGCTGATCCGCCGAGTCCCCGGCGTCACCCGCCCCGGCGGTGGCCCCGGGTCCCCGCCAAGGACCCCGGACCGCCGCCGCCCCCATCTCACCCGCCGTCCGCCCGGTCGGTCGGGAGTGCGGGCGAGGGTGCGGGTGCACCAAAAAGGGCCCGGCGCACGCGCGCCGGGCCCTTCCTGGATGGTGCTGGATCAGCTGTCGCCGCCGGTCTCGCCGACCGGGGCGGCGTTCACGTCGTCGATCGCGTACTTCTTGGCGGCCTCGGCCGGCACGGTGGCCGCGACCGCGCCGCTGCGGGCGAGCTGCCGCAGCGTGGCGACCACGATCGACTCGGCGTCGACGTGGAAGTGCCGGCGCAGCGCGTGCCGGGTGTCCGACATGCCGTAGCCGTCGGTGCCGAGCGACGTGTAGTCGCCGGGCACCCAGCGGGCGATCAGGTCCGGCACCGCGCGCATCCAGTCGCTGACCGCGACCTTCGGCCCGTCCGCGTCGGCCAGCTTCTGCTGGACGTACGGCACCTTCGCCTCGGCGCCCGGGTTGAGCAGGTTGAACTCCTCGCACTCCACCGCGTCGCGGCGCAGCTCGGTCCAGGAGGTCACCGACCAGACGTCGGCGGCCACCCCCCAGTCCTGGGCGAGCAGTTGCTGGGCCTTGAGCGCCCACTGCATGCCGGTGCCGGAGGCGAGCACGTTGGCCTTCGGGCCGTCGACCTGCGGTGCCGGCGAGTAGCGGTAGATGCCCTTGAGCAGGCCCTCCACGTCCACCCCGGCCGGCTCGGCCGGCTGAAGGATCGGCTCGTTGTAGACCGTCAGGTAGTAGAGGACGTTCTCCTGCGCGTCCCCGTACATCCGGTGCAGGCCGTTCTCCAGGATGTGCGCGATCTCGAAGGAGAACGCCGGGTCGTACGCGACCACCGCCGGGTTGGTGGCGGCGATCAGCATCGAGTGGCCGTCCTCGTGCTGCAGGCCCTCACCGTTGAGCGTGGTCCGCCCCGCGGTCGCGCCGAGCAGGAAGCCCCGCGCCATCTGGTCCGCCGCCGCCCACAGCCCGTCGGCGGTCCGCTGGAACCCGAACATCGAGTAGAAGATGTACATCGGGATCATCGGCTCGTCGTGCGTGGCGTACGACGAGCCCGCGGCGGTGAACGAGGCGACCGAGCCGGCCTCGTTGATGCCCTCGTGCAGGATCTGCCCGGTCGTCGACTCCTTGTACGACAGGAACAGCTCCCGGTCGACCGAGGTGTAGCGCTGACCGTGCGGCGAGTAGATCTTCGCGGTCGGGAAGATCGAGTCGAGGCCGAAGGTGCGCGCCTCGTCCGGGATGATCGGCACCCAGCGCTTGCCGAACTCCTTGTCCTTCATGACGTCCTTGAGCAGGCGGACGAAGGCCATGGTGGTGGCCACCCTCTGCTTGCCCGAGCCGCGCTTGACGTCGGCGAACCGCTCCGGGCCGGGGATGGCCAGCCGCTTGGTGCTGGTCCGCCGGGACGGCAGGTAGCCGCCGAGCTGCTCGCGACGCTCCTTGAGGTACGCCAGCTCATCGGACTTCTCGCCCGGGTGGTAGTACGGCGGCAGGTAGGGGTTCTCCTCCAGCGCCGAGTCCGGGATGTCCAGGTAGAGGCGGTCGCGGAAGGTCTTCAGGTCCTCCAGCGTCAGCTTCTTCATCTGGTGGGTCGCGTTGCGGCCCTCGAAGTGCGAGCCGAGCGTCCAGCCCTTGATCGTCTTCGCCAGGATGACGGTGGGCTGCCCGGTGTGCTCGGTGGCCGCCTTGTAGGCCGCGTAGAGCTTGCGGTAGTCGTGCCCACCCCGCTTGAGGTTCCAGATCTCGTCGTCGCTCAGCGGCTCGACCATCTTGCGCGTGCGCGCGTCCCGGCCGAAGAAGTGCTCCCGCACGTACGCGCCGGACTCCGCCTTGTAGGTCTGGTAGTCGCCGTCGGTCGTGGTGTTCATGAGGTTGACCAGCGCGCCGTCGGTGTCCGCGGCGAGCAGCGGGTCCCACTCCCGACCCCAGACCACCTTGATCACATTCCAGCCGGCGCCCCGGAAGAACGCCTCCAGCTCCTGCATCACCTTGCCGTTGCCGCGGACCGGGCCGTCCAGCCGCTGAAGGTTGCAGTTGATCACGAAGGTGAGGTTGTCCAGCTCCTCGCGGGCGGCCACGCCGATGGCGCCCAGCGTCTCCGGCTCGTCCATCTCACCGTCGCCCAGGAACGCCCAGACGTGCTGCTGCGAGGTGTCCTTGATGCCGCGGTGCTGCAGGTACCGGTTGAACCGGGCCTGGTAGATCGCGTTCAGCCCGCCGAGACCCATCGAGACGGTCGGGAACTCCCAGAAGTCCGGCATCAGCCGCGGGTGCGGGTACGACGGCAGCCCGCCGCCCGGGTGCGACAGCTCCTGCCGGAACCCGTCGAGCTGGTGCTCGCTGAGCCGTCCCTCCAGGAACGCCCGCGCGTACATACCGGGGGAGGCGTGACCCTGGTAGTAGATGTGGTCGCCGCCACCCGGGTGGTTCTTGCCCCGGAAGAAGTGGTTGAAGCCCACCTCGTAGAGCGACGCCGAGCTCGCGAAGGTCGAGATGTGCCCACCGACGCCGATCTCCGGGCGCTGCGCCCGGTGCACCAGCATCGCCGCGTTCCAGCGGACGTAGGCCCGGATTCGCCGCTCGACGTGCTCGTCGCCCGGGAACCAGGGCTCGCGCTCCGGCGTGATGGTGTTGATGTAGTCGGTGGTGGTCAGGGGCGGAACCCCGACCTGGCGTTCGCGAGCCCGCTCCAGCAGGCGCAGCATGACGTAACGGGCGCGTTTGGCACCTCGCTCGTCAATGACACCATCAAGCGACTCGACCCATTCGCTGGTCTCTTCAGGGTCGATGTCCGGAAGCTGGCTCGGTAGGCCGTCGCTGATCACCGGGCGCTTGCGTTCCGTAGCCACAGGCGTTCCCTCGGTTGTGTGTGGGATAGGTCTCTAGCGCCATCCTGCCCCCTGGTGGCACCGGTCGTCACGTCTAGGTCCCCCCGACGCGACGAGAGACACAGGTACCCGCCGGTAACTTAGCGCTACGAGGCCTCCGCGCCGCCGTGCCCGGCGGGGGGAGACTCCGACGGGGGTGACGGTGGCGGCGGCTACTGAGCCGGCACTGCGGCAGAATGCGACGTATGCGCAGTGACGTGATCACCGTCCAGACCGGGTCCCGGCCGGCCGTCCGGGACATCACCGCTGAGGCCCAGGGGTTCGTCTCCAGCGAGGGCGACGGTCTGCTGCACGTCTTCGTGCCCCACGCCACCGCCGGCCTGGCGATCATCGAAACCGGCTCCGGCTCCGACGACGACCTGCTCAGGGTGCTGGACGACCTGCTCCCCACCGACGACCGCTGGCGGCACCGGCATGGCTCACCCGGGCACGGTCGGGACCATGTGCTGCCGGCGTTCGTCCCGCCGTACGCCACGCTGCCGGTGCTCGGCGGCCGGCTGGCGCTGGGCACCTGGCAGTCGCTCTGCCTGGTCGACACCAACGGCGACAATCCCGTCCGCCAGGTCCGCTTCTCCTTCCTCCCGGCCTGACCCGCCTCTCCCCACAAGATCCGCGCAACGTTCCGGACGTGCTGCCTCAACACGTTCCGAGGCAGCACTTTCCCTGATGTTGCGCGGATCTCGATCGCTGAGCTGAGCGGCCGGCGCCGTGCGTACGATGTGGCCGTGACGCAGGAGGTCGTTCCCGGAGCGGGTGGGCCGGTGGACCGCGCCGGCCTGGCCGCCGACGTGGTGCGCCGGATGGCACACGTGACGGCCTCCCAGCGGCACCGGCAGGGCGTTGCGTTCGCCGAGCTGGGGCTCACCCCGGCGACGGCCCGGGCGCTGCACGAGCTGAACCCGGACCGGCCGCTGCCGGCCCGCGACCTCGCCGAGCGGCTCGTCTGCGACCGGTCGAACGTGACCGCGCTGGTCGACAGGCTGGAGCAGGCCGGTCTGGTCGAGCGTCGCACCGACCCGGCCGACCGGCGGCAGAAGACGCTGGTGGTGACCGCGCGGGGCCGGGACGTGCGGGACCGGGTGGCCGCGGTGATGTCCGACTCCCGACTCCTGGCCGGGCTGACCGACCGGGAGCTCGACACCCTGCGCGACCTGGTGTGGAAGGTGTCCGACGGTGGCTGCCCGGAGCCCTGCGGCCCGGAGTGAGTCGACCCGCGCCGACCGTGTCCCACTGG
This sequence comes from Micromonospora sp. NPDC005087, assembly GCF_042872965.1. Classification (NCBI taxonomy): domain Bacteria; kingdom Bacillati; phylum Actinomycetota; class Actinomycetes; order Micromonosporales; family Micromonosporaceae; genus Micromonospora; species Micromonospora sp. NPDC005087. The sequence continues at coordinate 253,591 of NZ_JBIALB010000003.1, forward strand.
GCGACCAGGGCCTGCGTCGGTAATGCTGTGCGACGTGACCACGCCGCAAGATCTCGACGACCGGTTCCGGGAGACGCTGGCGGCGCTGCCCGCCGCCGAGCGGCGGCGTGACCCCGACGACCCGGTCACCGACGACGCCCCGCTAACCGGCGCGCGACTGCTGGATCTGTTCGACGCGCAGGTGACCAGCCGGCAGCTCGACCTGGCCGGCCGCTGGTTGCGCAGCTTCGGGGAGGGCTTCTACACCATCGGCTCCTCCGGGCACGAGGGCAACGCGGCGGTCGCCGCCGCGCTGCGCCCCACCGACCCGGCGCTGCTGCACTACCGCTCGGGTGCCTTCTACTGCGTGCGCGCCGCGCAGACCACCGCCGAACCGGCGCCCGGCGCTGACGCGGCGCCACCCGACGAGCCGACCGAGCCCGAACCGGCGCCGGCCGGCGGGTTCGCGGCGTACGCGGGCGCGGCCCGGGACGTGCTGCGCGGGATGGTCGCCTCCAGCCAGGAGCCGGTCGCCGGCGGCCGGCACAAGGTGTTCGGCCGGGCCGACCTGGCCATCGTGCCGACCACCTCCACCATCGCCTCGCACCTGCCCCGGGCGGTCGGTATGGGGCTGGCCGTGGAGCGGCTGCGGCGGCTGGACAGCGCCGGACGGCGCACCGGCGCCGGAGTGCGGGTCGGCAGCGGGGCCGGCGCCGAGCACGCCCCGTGGCCACCGGACGCCATTGTGGTCTGCTCGTTCGGCGACGCCTCGGTCAACCACGCCAGCGCCAGCGCCGCCTTCAACACCGCCGGCTGGTACGACCACGCCGGGCTGCGCATCCCGGTGCTCTTCGTCTGCGAGGACAACGGGCTGGGCATCAGCGTCCGCTCCCCGGAGGGCTGGGTGGAGGCGACCCTGCGGGCCAAGCCCGGCATCCGCTACTTCAGTGCCGACGGAGCCGACCCGGTGCAGGCGTACGCGGTGGCGGCGGAGGCCGCGGCGTGGGTACGCCGGCACCGCCGGCCGGCCGTGCTGCACCTGCGCACCGTCCGGCTGATGGGGCACGCCGGGGCCGACGCGGAGTCGGCGTACCGCAGCCCGGCGGAACTGGCCGCGGACCTGGACCGGGACCCGGTGGTCGCGACCGCCCGGCTGCTCGTCGACGCCGGCGTGGCGACGGGCGAGGAGTTGCTGGCCCGGTACGACGAGACCGGCTGGCGGGTACGCCGGCTCGCTGAGGAGGTGCTGGGCGAGCCGAAGCTGACCTCCGCGGCCGACGTGGTGTCCGCGCTGGCCCCCCGCCGGCCGGTGCGGGTCGCGCGGGCGGTGGCCGACGCGGCGGCCCGGGCCAGCGGTCCGGGCGCGGGCGCCCGGGCGGAGGCGTTCGGGGGCAAGCCGCCGGAGCTGGCCGGCCCGCTGACCCTCGCGCAGAGCATCAACGGGGCGCTCGCCGACGGGCTGCTCGACCACCCGCAGATGGCGGTCTTCGGCGAGGACGTGGCCGCCAAGGGCGGCGTGTACGGGGTGACCAAGGGGCTGCGCGACCGGTTCGGGCCGGCCCGGGTCTTCGACACCCTGCTCGACGAGACCTCGGTGCTCGGGCTGGGCCTGGGCGCCGGGCTGGCCGGGATGCTGCCGGTGCCGGAGATCCAGTACCTGGCGTACCTGCACAACGCCGAGGACCAGCTGCGCGGTGAGGCGGCCACCATGCAGTTCTTCTCCCAGGGCGCGTTCCGCAACCCGATGGTGGTGCGGGTGGCCGGGCTGGCGTACCAGGAGGGGTTCGGCGGGCACTTCCACAACGACAACTCGGTTGCCGTACTCCGGGACGTGCCAGGGCTGGTGGTCGCGGTGCCGGCGCGGCCGGACGACGCCGCGCCCATGCTGCGGACCTGCCTGGCCAGCGCGGCGGTCGACGGTAGCGTCTGCGTGTTCCTGGAACCGATCGCGCTCTACCACACCCGCGACCTGTACGCCGAGGGCGACGGGGAGTGGCTGGCCGGGTATCCGGAGCCGGGCGCCTGGGTGGCCGGGCACGTGCCGATCGGCCGGGCCCGGGTCTACCGGGTCGGCTCGGCCGACGACCTGACGATCATCACCTTCGGTAACGGGGTACGGATGTCGCTGCGGGCCGCGGCCGTTCTCGCCGAGGAGGGGGTGGGCACCCGGGTGGTGGACCTGCGCTGGCTGGCCCCGCTGCCGGTGGCCGACATCATCCGGGAGGCCTCGGCGACCGGCCGGGTGCTGGTGGTGGATGAGACACGCCGATCCGGCGGGGTGGGCGAAGGGGTGATCGCCGCGCTGGTCGACGCCGGATATGTCGGTGCGGCGCGACGAGTAGCCGGAGTTGACTCGTTTGTACCATTAGGTCCAGCAGCACGTCAGGTTCTGGTCTCCGAGGAAGCCATTACCGACGGTGCCCGTACGCTGCTGGCACGGTAAATTCCGTTCCACCCGGTGCGCCACTTGCGCGCGGACGCACAACTGTGTGGACTTTGCCTGACGGCGTCGGTTCCGACGCCGCGAGCAGGGACGAGATGAGGAGGCACGCGACAGTGAGCGCGACCGCTGGTCAGGCCGCCGACGGGGTACGCAGCCTGGCGGACCGGTTCGGAATCGAACCGGGGATGGTCGTCATGGAGATGGGGTACGACGACGACGTCGACCAGGATCTCCGGGACGCCCTGACCGACCGCTGTGGAGATCTGGTCGACGAGGACACCGACGAGGTGGTCGACGCGGTGCTGGTCTGGTACCGCGACGGCGACGGTGACCTCTTCGAGCTTCTCGTCGACGCCCTCGGCCCGCTGGCCGACAACGGGGTCGTATGGCTGCTCACGCCGAAGGCCGGGCGTGACGGGCACGTCGAGCCGAGCGAGGTCGCGGAGTCCGCGCCCACCGCCGGCCTTCAGCAGACCTCGACCATCAACGCCGGGCGGGACTGGAGCGGCGCCCGCCTGGTGCTGCGCCGAGGGGCCAAGGCCAAGAAGTAGCCCAACTCGTTCCCCTCGCGCGCCCGGCGGTCCGTGCCACCGGGCGCGGCAGGCTCGTGCCTTCCCCTGACTCGACCCGAGGAGTTCGCATGCCCGTCGAGGTTGGCGCCGAGGCGCCGGACTTCGTGCTGAAGGACCAGAACAACCAGGAGGTCCGGCTCTCGAACTTCCGTGGCCGGCGCACCGTGCTGCTGGTCTTCTACCCGCTCGCCTTCACCGGCACCTGCCAGGGCGAGCTGGCCGAGGTGCGGGACAACCTCGACGAGTACGCCAACGACGACGTCCAGGTGCTGACGGTCAGCGTCGACTCGGTCTACAGCCACAAGGTCTGGGCCGACCGGGAGGGCTACCAGTTCCCCATGCTGGCCGACTTCTGGCCGCACGGCGCCGTCGCCCAGGCGTACGGGGTCTTCAACGACGTGGCCGGCTTCGCCAATCGGGGCACGTTCGTCATCGACAAGACCGGCGTCGTCCGCTTCGCCGAGCTGAACGGTCCCGGTGAGGCTCGCGACCAGCAGGGCTGGCGCAAGGCCATCGCCGCGGCCGCCTGACCACCACCGGACCGGGGTGAGCCGTGCGTCCGGGCCGGCGGCGAGCAGGGTAAGCTTGCCAGCCTCCGGCCCGCCGTACGGGCGTTCCGGGCGCGTAGCTCAGTGGGAGAGCACCCGCCTTACAAGCGGGGGGTCGCAGGTTCGAAACCTGCCGCGCCCACCCCTTCTCGCATCAGCACCGATCCGGGCGGCCGGCCAGTGACCGGCATGGGCAGCGCCCCGCCACGTCGAGCGGTAACGTCCGTCTCCATGACCAACGCGGACGAGCACGGTCACCCCGAACCGCCGATCGCCGGCGACGAGACCGCCACGCTGCTCGGCTCCCTGGACCGCCAGCGTGCCACCCTCGCGTGGAAGACCGGGGGTCTCGACGCCGCCGGCCTACGGGCGACGCTCGGCCCGTCGTCGATCACCCTGGGTGGGCTGCTCAAGCACCTGGCCCTGGTTGAGGACCTCTACTTCTCACTGAAGCTGGCCGGGCGCTCGCCGGGGCCACCGTGGGACACGGTCGACTGGGACGCGAATCCGGGCTGGGACTGGCGTTCGGCCGCCGAGGACACCCCCGAACAGCTCTACACACTCTGGCGGGAGGCGGTGGCCCGCTCCCGCGCCACCGTCGCGGAGCTGCTGGCCAACGCCGGACCGGAGCAGTTGGCCCGGGGCGACTGGCCGGACGGTCAGGCGCCGAGCCTGCGCCGGATCCTGGTCGACCTGATCGAGGAGTACGCCCGGCACGTCGGCCACGCCGACCTGATCCGGGAGTCGGTGGACGGACTCACCGGCGAGGACCCGCCCCGCTGACCACGCCTTCCTCCGTCGCCCACGTCTGCTCGACCTTGTCCGACGACCGGCGGCTCACGCCGGATGGTTCCCGACCTGGGGGCGTCAGGTGCGATCGGCGACCATCACCCGGCTGTGTGCCAGCGACCTGGCGTGGTGGATCGGCGTGTGCAGGGCCCGCGCCGTGTCGAGCAGGTCGTCGTCCCGGGTGACGGTGAAGCCGTGTCGGGCCAGCAGGGCGGCCATGGCGGCGGGCGTCCAGGTCGAGCGCCACGGCTCGTTCGCCCACACGCTCGACCGGCCGGTGGACGCCGTCAGCAGCCGTGCGATGAGGCGGCCCAGGACCACGGACGTTCCGGGCAGCTGGAAGTTGACGATCAGGCGGCTGTTCGGCGCCGAGCAGCTGGCGAGAGCCGTCACCGTGGCGGTCACCTGCACCGTGGTCAGGTATGGCACGACCCCCTCCCAGACCCAGGTCGTCGCCTGGTCGGAACGGTGCCCGGAAGCCGCCAACGCCTCGGCCAGCCGGTCGCGACCGAAGTCCACCGGAACGAACCTCGGCGGGGTGCCGGGCAGGCCTTCGGCGCGCTCGCGCTTGTCGCGCTGGGTGGCCGGCTGGTCGACCTCGAAGACCGTCACCCCGGCGAGTTCCGGCATCCGCCAGGCACGACCGTCCAGCCCCGCGCCGAGGATCACCACCTGTGGGCCGGGGTGGGCGCGTACGGCATCGTCGATGGCGACCGTACGGGGCACGATCAGCTCGGCGTTGGCGCGGACCGTCTCGTAGTCGACCCGCTGCCGCCACGGCCGGGGAGCGACGCCCTCGCGTACCCACTGGACGGCCTCCCGCTCGTCGGGACGCAGCAGGGGCATGGCCGTCGGATCGGCGAAGCGGCCGGGAGCGATCAGCCCGTCGGCGGCCGCGCGACCCTGGCAGACCAGGACCGCCGTGCGACTCGTCCGCGGGGTTGTCGGCATCAGTCGTTCCTCCGTGTCCGCCTGACCCGCCGGTCGTCGAGCCACAGCGCGATCCGATGACGGCTCGCGTACAGCACGCCCACGGTGACCAGCACCATGATGAGACCGCTCCAGAGCCAGAACCGGCCACCCACGCCGCCGGGTGGCTGCGCGTCGCGGACGCGTCCGCTCCGGACCACCTGGTCCGCGACGTCGACGGCGACCACCTGGTCCGGTGCGGTCAGCACGGTTCGCGGCGCGGTGGCGCCGGGCGTCAGTGCCAGGACCCGCACGGTGCGCACGCGCTGGTCGCTCATGGGCGGGTCGGACTGCTCCTCCAGCGGCAGGTCGGGGGCGAGGGGGTCCGGCTGATAGGCCGCCACCAGCGCCGACCCGTCCGGCGCCCAGCCGAGCAGCCGGATGGCGACGACCCCGGGCACGGCGGGCAGGCGCAGTGGACCGACGTCCCGGCCGCTGGTGGGATCGACCTGGCGCAGGGTCCACTCGGTGGTGTCCGCCCGACGGGCGGCCAGTGTCAGGTTCGTGCCGTCGGGACGCCACGCGCCCTTGCCGGCCAGCCAGGTCCCGTCGGGTAGGGCGAACGAGGAGAGCTCCCGGCCAGCCAGGTCGGTCACGGCGACCGTGCGGCCGTACTGGTAGGCGAGCCGGCCCGGCGCGGCGGCGACGACCGAGCCGACGCGCGCCTCCTGGTCGCCGGCGGCCAGCCTGGTCCAGCGCTCCCCGCCGAGGGTCACCGCACTCAGCACGGAGGTGTAGGTGGCCCCGTCGAACGCGACCGGCACGTCGTCGCGGACCACCAGCGACTGGCCGTCCGCGGACCAGCCGACCGGTATGCTCCAGACACTGCGGTCGACGGTCGACGTCAGCCGTTGGGTCCGGCCGGTGACCAGGTCGATGACCTCGACGCCCGGATCGTCCTGGTCTCCGTCCGGCCGGGCCACGTACCGGCCGTCGGGGGAGAGGTGGACCGACTCGCCGGCCAGCGACTCCCCGCCCATCCGCATGATCCGGTAGCGGTCGGAGTCCGCGTCGACCACGCCGACGACGTTCACGTCGTTCCACCCGTGCAGACGCGGTGCCGGCCCGTCGAAGATGACCGACGCGGGACCGATCCGGGGGCGGTCGGTGACGTGCAGCGTGCCGATCGGCGGCAGGGCGATGTGGTCGGGCAGCGCGGCGTCCGCCGCGGCCGGATCGAGGCCAGGGGTACGGGTCAGCGGCACCACAACGCCGGCCAACGCGAGCACCAACAACGCCGCCGCGCTGGCGGCTGACCGGCGCAGACGGTCGCGGCGCGCGGTGGCGAGCGCCCGCTCGTACACCGGGTAGGCGGGCACGTCTTCGGCGGTGGAGCGGAGCGCGTCGCGGAGTTGGGCGGTCATCGGATGCTCCTCTCCGCGACGGTGTCGACCAGTTCGGGAGCGACCGCTCTGAGCCGCCGTATCGCGTCGTGGGCGTGGCGTTTGACGGTCCCGATGGAACAGCCGAGCATCTCGGCCACCTGAGCCTCGGTGAGGTCCTCGTAGTAGCGCAGCACGATGACGGCCCGTTGGCGGGGAGTGAGGTGACGCAGCGCGGCGGTGAGGGTCAGCCGCAGCGCGGTGGTGTCGCTGTGGTCGGCGCCGGCTTGTTCGGTGGGTTCGGCTTGGAGGCGTTCGGTGAGGCGGCGGCGTCGCCACCAGGAGACCTGCTGGTGGTACATGACGCGGCGGACGTACGCCTCGGGGTCCCCGTCGCGGATCCGCCGCCAGTGCCGGTAGGTGCGGGCCAGGGCGGTCTGCACCAGGTCCTCGGCGAGCTGGTGGTCGCCGGTGAGGAGGTAGGCGGTCCGGGACAGAGCCGGCGAACGGTGCACCACGAACTCGTGGAACGTCTCGGTCATGCCCACCCCCTCGTCAGGAGAGACGCCTCCCGCCCCGGAGATGGTTGAGGCCGGGCGCGCCGGATCCTGCCCGGCGCGCCCGGTGTCCTCAGCTGGTGAAGCCGCCGTCCACGTTGACCACGGCACCGGTCACGTAGCTGGCCTCCGGGCTGGCCAGGTGCGCGATGGTCGCCGCGATGTCGGCGGGGCGAGCGTACCGGCCGACGGCGGTGAAGCCGGCGATCGCCGCAGCGTTCGGCCCGTCCGCCGGGTTGGCGTCGGTGTCCGTCGGTCCGGGGTTGACCAGGTTGACGGTGATGCCCCGAGGGCCCAGCTCGCGGGCCAGGCCCCGGGTCAGCCCGACCAGGGCGGTCTTGCTCATCGAGTAGAGGGCCAGCCCGGGGAAGACGGCCCGCTCACCGACGTTGCTGCCGATGCTGATGATCCGCCCACCGTCGCCCAGGTGCCGCAGCGCCGCCTGCGCGGCGACGTACGGCGCCCGGACGTTCACCGCGATGGTCTGCTCCAGCTCCGCGGTGCCGAGGTCGTCCATCGCGCCGACCAGGAACACCGCGGCGTTGTTCACCAGGATGTCCAGCCGGCCCAGCTCGGCGGCCGTCCGGTCGACCGCGTCCCGCACTGCGGTCGGGTCGGCGCCGTCGACCTGGATGGCCAGCGCCCGCCGGCCCAGCGCCTCGATCTGCTTCACCACGCTCGCGGCCTGCTCCGCGTTCTGCCGGTAGGTCAGCGCCACGTCGGCCCCGTCCTCCGCCAGGCGCAGCGCGATGCCCGCTCCGATGCCCCGGGAACCACCGGTCACCAGGGCGACCTTGCCGTCAAATGTCGTCGTCGTCATGCAAACGATCATGTCGCCGGGCCGCCCCCTCGTCTGGCGGCCATCAGACCCCTCGTTCCCATCCCGAGGTCCGTTTCCCGCCATCGCACCGATCGTCCGGCAGCACCCGGCCGGGCCGGGTGAGGCGGACCGCGGTCAGGGCGATCAGGAGCAGGGTCAGGGCGAAGAGCAACGCGTTGAGGACGACCGTGGGATAGCCGAGTCGGGGTACGTCGAGGAACGGGTAGAGGTAGCGGTCCTCGTTCCGGCCGAGGGCGCCGCGGACCAGGATCACCGTCAGCCACACCAACGGATAGCCGAGCAGGCTGACCGCGTACACCGGACGCAGGGCCGCTCGGGGACGGCGGGTGAGCCACTCCGCGGCGGCCAGCGGCGGCGCGACCGCGTGCAGCAGCAGGTTTCCGGCGTCGGAGACCGGCCCCCGCGCGTCGGTCGTCGCCACCATCGCGTAGCCGCTCCACGGATTCGCCAACACCAGGACGAAGACCAGGGCGGTGCCGACCAGGTAGACGGTGAGCGCGGTGCGCAGCCGGTCGCCGCCGGCCAGCAGCGCCACCAGGTAGGCCAGGTCGACCTGCACCGTGAAGTAGAACAGCAGCTCGACGGGCTCGTCACGCGCGGCGATCACGGAGAGGGCCAGCCCGACGGCGACCACCGCGCCGACGCTGACCCGCAGGACCCGGCCCGACACGCGGCGGACGCTACCATCGCCGCATCGACGGACGCCATGACGAGCAACTGCGCCGGGTGCGGGCGATCCTGGCCGCCGACGTCGACCGGGAGCCGGACTCCGGGCTCGCGCTCCTCGGCGACAAGCGGTTCCACTTCTCGCCGTCCGGGGCCAGCTTCCTCATGTACGGGGTGTGCGGCCGCTCGTGGATCGCGTTCGGGCCGCCGGTGGGGCCGGCCGCCGAGCGGTACGGGCTGCTGGCCGACTTCTGCGCGACTGCCCGGCGGGCTGGCCGACGCCCGGCGGTGTACCACGTTGGCGCGTCGCTGCTGCCCGAGCTGCGCCGGCTGGGTCTCGCCGTGCACCCGGTGGGGGAGTCGGCGAGCGTACCGCTGGCCGACTTCGCCCTGACCGGGCCGGCGCGTGGGGCGCTGCGCCGCAACTGGCAGCGGCTGGCCCGCCGCGACGACCTGTCGTTCGCGGTGCTGCCCGGCGCCGGCCTGCTCGACGAGCTGCGCCCCGTCTCGGACGCCTGGCTGGCCGGGCGGCCGGACATGTCGTTCTCCCTCGGCGGGTTCGTCCCCGGCTACCTGGCCCGGTTGCCGGTCGCCGTGCTGCGACAGCGCGGCCGGGCGGTGGCCTTCGCCGCGCTCATGCCGACGCCGCACCGGTGGGGCGTGGACCTGCTGCGGTACCACCCGGACGCACCACCCACCACGATGGACCATCTCCTCGTCGAGGTGCTGCACGAGGCGCGGGACCGGGGGCTGACCAGCGTCGAGCTGGGGCTGGCCCCGCTGTCCGGGCTGACCGGCGCGGACCCGCTGTGCCGGCTGGGCCGGGCGGTATACGAGCACGGCGAGCGCTGGTACCGCTTCCGGGGGCTGCGCCGGTTCAAGGCGAAGTTCGCGCCGGTCTGGTCCCCGCGTCACCTCGCCGCGCCTCGGGGATGGCAGCTCCCGCTGGTGCTGGCCCAGGTGGGTCGGCTGTCGTCGCGTCCGCTGCGATAACCGGCCGCAACGTCGCGTACAGGGCTGCCAGCTCGGCCAGGTAACGCGGCCCGGACCAGGCCGCCACCGCGGCCCGACCGTCCCAGATCACCGCCGCGCGCAGCTCCGGCTCGGTCAGCAGCCGGGTCAGCAACGCCCCGAACGCCGCCGCCGTGGGCTCGGCGACCGGCCGGGTGGTGGCGGCGCCGGGCCGCTCGGCCAGGGCGGCGTCCACCATGGCCACCGGCAGCCCGTGCGCCTCGGCCTCGGAGAGCGTCAGGCCCTGGGTGTCGGTGGTGGAGGCGAACGCGAGCACGTCCGCCGCCCGGTAGTGCGCGCCCACCCGGTCGTGCGGCACCGGGCGAAGCAGGTGCAGCGCGTCAGCCACGCCGAGCCGGCGGGCCGCCCGGCGGACCGCGAGCCGCTGCCGCCGCGCCCCGAGCAGCACCAGCCGTGCCGCCGGCAGCTCGCGCCGGACCCGGGCGAACGCGGCCAGCAGCAGGTCCGGGTTCTTCTCCGGCGTGGTCCGGCCCACCGCGAGCAGCACCGGCGCGTCCGCCGCGATGCCCAGCCGGGCCCGCACCAGCCGCCGGTCGTCGGCGTCGACACCCGGCGCGGCGACCGGGGTCGGCAGCACCACGATCGGGGTCCGCCCGGCCATCGGGGCCATCAGCGCCGCGGTCTTCGCCGAGGGGGTGATCAGCACGCTGGTGTGCGCCAGCAGGCACCGCCCGAGCGCCGCCAACCGGTCCTGTCGGGCCGGCCCGGGGCGGGCCAGCGCCCACAGGTCCCGGACCCGCCAGCGCAGGCCCAGCCGCAGGCCGGCGTACGCGGCGCCGATCGGCACCTCGGGGTAGTGCGCCGCGTACGCCACCAGGTCGGTGTGCCAGGTGAGCACGGTGGGTACGCCTCGCTCGGCCGCCCAGCGCAGCCCGGCAACGCCGAGCGGGCCGGTGGTGTGGACGTGCACCACGTCGGTCGGCGCGTCCGGCGGCCGGGGCGGCGCCAGCCGGTACGGCCGGGTCGGCACCGGCAGCGAGGGCACCTCACCCGGTTGGCGGCGCCGGCGGAACAGCGGGCCGGGGCAGTGCAGGACGACCCGGTGGCCGGCGGCGCGCAGCAGCGCCACGGTGGTGCCGACCGAGGTGGCCACCCCCTCCGGGTTGGCCAGGTGGCTGTCGCTGACGTGGGCGATCCGCACCCTGCCATTCTCGCCGGGCCGCGCTCATCGGGTCGCCCCGTCGAGCCTGGATCCACAACAGCGAGGCGCAATCCGGCGCAGCGGCGCCGGGGGCGCGTGTCGGATGAGCCAGCTCATGGAGGCGGAAATGGGCTGATTCGGGTCGGTGCGGGTGTGCGTACCGGCCCAGCGCAGTCTCCTCGGCAGGACTGTTCACCGGCCCAGCGGGAAACCGCCGGCGGACCGCACCCGGGAGGAGCGACGGATGACGCATGGTGCCGGACTGACCATTGGTGTGCTCGGCTCGTACGGTGGCCGGAACCTCGGCGACGAGGCGATCCTCACCGGCCTGCTCGCCGACCTGCGCGCGCAGGAGCCGAACGCCCGCATCATCGTCTTCTCCCGCCACCCGGAGCACACCCGAATCGCCCACCCCGACGTCGAGGCGGTGCCGTGGGAGGGCGTCAGCCGCACCGACTCCGCCCTGGTCCTGGCCCAGCTCGACCTGCTGATCCTGGGCGGCGGCGGGATCCTCTACGACCGGGAGGCCCGTCGCTACCTGCGGGTGGTCCGGGTCGCCCAGGAACGCGGGCTGCCCCTGATCACGTACGCGGTCGGGGTCGGGCCGCTGAGCGACGCGGTGGACACCGGGATGGTCCGGGAAACGCTCGCCAGCGCGGTCCAGGTGACCGTCCGCGACCAGGAATCCCGGATGGTGCTGGAGGAGGCGGGGCTGCTCAACCCGATCACGGTCACCGCCGACCCGGCGTTCCTGTTGCAGCCGGAGGAGTTCCCGCTCGACCTGCTCCGCGAGGAGGGGGTGCCGGCCGGCAGGCGGCTGGTCGGGATCAGCGTGCGGGAGCCGGGACGGGCCGCCGAACGGCTCGACGTGGACGGCTACCACCGGCTGCTGGCCCAGATCGGCGACTTCCTGGTGAACCGGATCGACGCGTACGTGCTGTTCGTGCCGATGGAACGCGACGACATCCGGCACGCCCACGGGGTGCTGTCCCACATGATCGCCGCCGACCGGGGGCGGATCCTGCACGGCACCTACTCGCCGCAGCAGGTGCTCGGGCTGATGCGCCACTTCGACCTGGCCGTGGGCATGCGCCTGCACTTCCTGATCTTCGCGGCGATGGTCGGCACCCCGTTCCTGCCACTGCCGTACGCCGGCAAGGTCTTCGATCTGGCCCAGCGGCTCGGCGTGCCGGCGCTGCGCGGCGTGGAACGGGAGGTCGAGGGGCCACTACTGGCCGAGGTCGACCGGCTCTGGGACGAGCGGGAGCAGCGCGCCGAGGCCACCGCGCGGCGGGTGGCCGAGGCCTGCGAGCAGGCCCGGGGCACCTCCGACGTCACCCGTGGTGTCCTCGACAGCCTCCGCAGCCAGACCCTCACCCGGGTCTGAGCCGGACGGTCACACCGCCGGGCCGGTCCACCGGTAGACCCACTCGCTGGCGTCCTCGCCCGCGGACTGCAGCTCGTAGATCTGCGCCTCGGCCAGCCCGCCGGACCCGAGGTGGTGGTGGGTCATCGGTGGACGGCCGTTGCTGTCCAGCTCGACGGTGACGCTCTCCCCGTCCGCCGTGCCGCCGACGAGGAGGATCTGCACGGATGAGGCCATACGCCCATCCTGCCCGCCGCGCCGGGACCGCGCAGCGGATAGCGGGGCAGCGGGACGGCTGGCCTGTCGCTAGGGTCGGCGAATGGCGAAGCAGACCATCGATCCGACGCTCGCCCCGGTGCTCGCCCGCACCAGCGATGAGCGCGCCGTTCTGGACTCGTTCCTCGACTTCCACCGTGCCGTGGTGGTGCGCAAGCTGCGCGGCCTCTCCGACGCCGACGCCGGCCGCCGGCTGGTGCCCTCGGCGACCACGCTCGCCGGGCTGGTCAAGCACCTGACCCTGGTCGAGCGGAACTGGTTCCCCACCCTGCTGGCTCCCGAGCCCGGAGACGTCTACCTGACCTCGGAGGAGGACGCGGTGGCGAGCTTCACGCTCGACGCACAGGACACCGTCGTCGGGCTCATCGCGGCGTACGAGCGGGCCTGCGCCCGGTCCCGGGCGGTGGCCGCGAGCTTCGACCTCGACCACGTGGTGCCGCACCCGCAGCTCGGCGAGGTGTCGCTGCGCTGGATCCTGGTGCACATGATCGAGGAGACGGCCCGGCACGCGGGTCACGCCGACATCCTGCGGGAGTTGACCGACGGCGACTCCGGCGCCGTCTGACCCCGCGCACGGTCGCCACGCCGTCAGTGCGCTGTGGCGTCAGTCGGCGGGTAACAAGCCCGGCGGGTACTCCATGCCGTCGTGGGTGCAGGCGGCGGCGGCCACCCGGGCCGCGTACCGAGCCGCGTCCGCCAGCGGCCGGCCGCGCAGCCGACCGGCGATCAGCCCGGCCGCGAAGGCGTCGCCCGCCCCGTTGCTGTCCACCACCGGCCCCGGCTGTGTGGCCGGCGGCACCGGCACCGCCGTTCCGTCGCCCGGGTACAGCTCGGCGCCGTCCGCGCCCCGGGTCACCACCACGGTGCGGGGCGCCAGCCCGCCGGCGAGCGGCACGGCCCGGTCGGCCAGCCGCACCCCGCTGACCAGGATCAGGCCCGCGACCTCGGCGAACGGCCGGTGGTAGGGGTTCGCGCCGTCCCAGTCGTGCAGGTCGGTGGAGAGCGCCACGCCCGCTGGCAGGGCGGCCCGCACCGTGGGTAGCAGCGGCACCATCCAGTCCATGATCGAGAGGTGTACGTGCCGGGCGTTCCGGACCAGCTCGGCCAGCTCCGTCGGCAGGAACGGGGAAGCACCCCGCCACCCACGCGGGTCGTACAGCGACATGCGCCGCCCGCCCGGGTCGACCAGGTTCACCGATCGCCGGGTCCCGGCGGGATCTTCGGCCAGCACCGCCGGCACGCCGGCCCGGGTCAGCGCCGCCCGGACCAGGTCCCCGGCCGGGTCCGCGCCGAGGGTGTCGACCACACGTACCCGCAGGCCGAGTGCCCGCCCGGCGAGCGCCACCCCGGCGCCGGTGTTGCCGATCCGCAGCTCGATCGGCTCGACGATGTGTGAATCGGCGGCCGGTAGCGGCAGCGCGGGCACCCGGACCCGTACGTCCACTCCGAGCCCGCCGATCACCAGCAGGTCGACCATGGCGCCGACGCTAGCTGACCGGCACCGCCTATCCTGGGCGCGGGCGGCGACGAGGGGGAGTACGTGCTGGTCATCCACGGGCTGTGGTTGCCCGGCGACGGCTCGACCGCCGGCCTCGCGGTCTGGGCCGAGGACAGCGCCGCCCCGGCCGCCGCCGCGCCACGCTCCGGCCGGGCGCCCCGCGAGCGCCCGCACCCCTTCGCCGCCGGGCACGCCACCCTGGTCACCGCCCTCGCCGACGCCGCCGAGCCGGCCCGTCCGGACACCGCGCTGCTCACCCTGCCCACCCGGGGCGGCGCGCCGACCGACTCACCGGAGCTGATCCGGACCGCCGTCGCGCCCACGGCCCGGGGAAAGCTCACCCTGGCCGGGTGGCGGGTCCCCGTGCTGGTGTACGCCCCGGACGACGCGCTGCCGCTGCTGCGCGCCCTGGACGAGCTTGCGGTGGTGCCTGGCGCCACCCTGCGTCACCTGGCAGAGCTGGCCGATTTCGCCGCCGACCTGGTGGCCCGGGGCCGTGTCCTGCCCGGCGTCGGCGCGATGCCGGGTGCGGGCGTGGCCGAGTCGGGGGACCGGCCCGCCGGAGCGTCATCGGCGGACGCTGACGTGCAGGTGCCGGCGCGGGCCATCTGGCGACCGCTGCTGACCGGCACCGATGCCGCGTGGGCGCGGTCCCTGGCGCTGGCCCTGCCGCCAGCCGCCCGGGCCGTCACCGTGCCGGCCACCACCGCATCGGCCGCTGCCTCGGACGCGATCGCGCCGGCCGCTCCCGAACCGGACAGCACCGAGTTGACGGCCGGTGCGCTGGTCGCGGACGCGCTCGACGCGCTGACCGACGCGGCCGCGCGGGCCGCCCTGGCGACCACCACGCTGGCCCGGGGGCTGCGGCCGGGCGGCCCGGCGCCGGCGTGGCTGGCGGCGCTCGCCGGCCCCCGTCGCGACTTCACCGTCGATCCGGCGGCGCTGGCCACCCTCCGCGTCGAACTGGACGCCTGGCAGCGCGACGCCGCCGGCGGTCCCGTCCGGGCCAGTTTCCGGCTGGTGGAACCGGCGCCCGACGAGGTCACCGAACCGATCCTGGCCACCCGCCCGGTGCCGGCCGGCACCGCGCCGTCGACAGCCGGAGTCGGCCTGGCCGAGGGCGGCCCGGTCGAGGCTGAGCCGGTCGGGGCTGGGCGGTGGCGGCTGGAGTTCGGGTTGCAGGCGGCCGACGAGCCGGGCCTGCACGTCGACGCCGGGCAGGTCTGGCGGGCACCGCAGACGCTCGGCGGCCTGGCCGGTCGTACCGCCAGCCCGCAGGAGACCCTGCTCGCCGAGTTGGGCCGTGCCAGCCGGCTCTGGCCGGACCTCGACGCCGCGCTGCGCACCGCCGCCCCCGAGGCGATGGACTTGGACGTCGAGGGAGCGCACCGGTTCCTCAGCGAGGGCGCCCCGGTGCTGCACGCCGCCGGCTTCGGGGTGCTGCTGCCCTCCTGGTGGCAGCGCCCGTCAGCGCGGCTCGGCGCCCGGCTGCGTGCCCGCAGCCGGACCGCACCCGGCACGGTGGCCGGCGCCGAAGCAGGGGTCGGCCTGGACGCCCTGGTGGACTACCGCTGGGAGGTGGCGCTCGGCGACCAGCCGTTGTCCGCCGAGGAGTTGGCCGCGCTGGCCGAGGTGAAGACCCCGCTGGTGCGCCTGCGCGGCAGGTGGGTGGAGCTGGACCCGGGGCGGCTCGCCGCCGGGCTGCGCCTGCTCCGCTCGGCCGGCGAGCTGACCGTCGCCGACCTGCTCCGCCTCGGGCTGGCCGACGGCGAGGACACCGGAGCGCTGCCGGTGCTGGAGGTGACCGCCGACGGGGCGCTGGGCGACCTGCTCGCCGGTGCGGTCGAGCGACGACTCACCCCGCTGGACCCGCCACCGGGCTTCGAGGGCACGCTGCGGCCGTACCAGCGGCGCGGGTTGGCGTGGCTGGCGTTCCTGCGGTCGCTGGGCCTGGGCGGCGTGCTGGCCGACGACATGGGGCTGGGCAAGACCGTGCAGTTGCTAGCGCTGCTGGCCGGGGACCCGCCGGACGCCGGACCGACCCTGCTGGTCTGCCCGATGTCCCTGGTCGGCAACTGGCAGCGGGAGGCGGCCCGGTTCACCCCGGGGCTGCGGGTGCACGTACACCATGGGGCGGAGCGGGCCCGGGGTGCGGAGTTCACGGCGGCCGCGCACGGTGCGGACCTGGTCCTCACCACCTACTCGGTGGCCGCCCGCGACGCCGTCGATCTGGCCGGCATCGACTGGCACCGGGTGGTGGTGGACGAGGCGCAGGCGATCAAGAACGCCTCGACCCGGCAGGCCGAGGCCGTCCGTGCGTTGCCCGCCCGGCAGCGGGTGGCGGTGACCGGCACGCCGGTCGAGAACCGGCTCGCCGACCTCTGGTCGATCATGCAGTTCGCCAATCCGGGCCTGCTCGGCCCGGCCGCGACGTTCCGCAAGCGGTTCGCCGAACCGATCGAGCGGCACGGCGACGCCGAGGCCGCCGAGCGGTTGCGCCGGATCACCGGCCCGTTCGTGCTGCGCCGGCTCAAGACCGACTCGTCGATCATCTCCGACCTGCCCGAGAAGCTGGAGATGGAGGTGCTCTGCAACCTCACCGCCGAGCAGGCCGCCCTGTACCGGGTGGTGGTCGACGACATGCTCGCCCGGATCGAGTCCAGCGACGGCATCGAACGGCGAGGGCTGGTGCTGGCCACCATGACTCGCCTGAAGCAGGTCTGCAACCATCCGGCCCAGATGCTGCGGGACGGTTCGCCGCTGGAGGGTCGCTCCGGCAAGCTGGCCCGGCTGACCGAGATCCTGGAGGAGGTGCTGGCGGCGGGGGAGCGGGCGCTGCTGTTCACCCAGTACGCCGAGTTCGGCGCGATGCTGCGCGGTCACCTGTCGGCCCGGTTCGGGCGGGAGGTGCTGTTCCTGCACGGTGGGCTCGGCAAGGCCGAGCGGGATGCCATGGTGCAGCGGTTCCAGTCGGCGGACGGGCCACCGCTGTTCGTACTCTCGCTCAAGGCCGGTGGCACCGGGCTCACCCTGACCGCCGCGAACCACGTCGTGCACGTGGACCGGTGGTGGAACCCGGCGGTGGAGGACCAGGCGACCGACCGGGCGTTCCGGATCGGGCAGCGGCGGCGGGTGCAGGTCCGCAAGTTCGTCTGCGCCGGCACGGTGGAGGAGAAGGTGGCGGCGCTGATCGCCGACAAGCGAAGCCTCGCCGAGCGGGTGGTCGGCACCGGCGAGCAGTGGATCACCGAGCTGTCCACCGGGCAGCTGCGCGAGCTGTTCGCCCTGGAGGCCGGGGCGGTGGTGGAGTGAGTACCGACCGGTTCGCCGACTACGGCCGTCCCCGGCGCGTCGACGGCGGCCTGCGGGCGCGCAGCGCCCGGGGAGCGATCGGCCAGTCCTGGTGGTCCCGGCGCTTCCTGGAGGTGCTGGAGTCGTTCGCGCTCGGCACCCGGCTGACCCGGGGTCGGTCGTACGCGCGAGCCGGTCAGGTGCTCCGGCTCGACATCGCGCCCGGGCTGGTCAGCGCCGTGGTGCAGGGCTCCCGGCCGAAGCCGTACCAGGTCTCCATCGCGCTGGCGCCGTTCCCGGCCGCGCTCTGGTCCCGGATCGAGGTGGAGCTGGCGGGGCAGGCGTTCTTCAGCGCCCGGCTGCTCGCCGGGGACCTGCCCGACGAGCTGGAGGAGCTGTTCGTCGCCGCCGGCGCTCCGCTCTTCCCGACCGGCGTCAAGGAGCTGACCCAGCGGTGCAGCTGCCCCGACTTCGCGGTGCCCTGCAAGCACCTTGCGGCCACGTTCTACCTGCTGGCCGAGGCGTTCGACGCGGACCCGTTCGAGCTGCTGCACTGGCGCGGCCGGGCTCGCGCGGAACTGCTCGAGCGGCTCCGGGCCCGACGCGCCGAGGCCACCGGCGCGGAGCTGTCCGGACCGGTCACCACCCCGCCCACGGATGCGGACGACGGGTCCCTTCCGGACCGGGACTTGTCCGTTGTGGACGATGCCGGGACGCCGGCCGGCGCGGCGCGGGCGCTCGCCGGGATGTCGGCGGCCCCGTTGGTCGAGGCGGTGGACCGGTTCTGGTTGCCACCGGTGCCGCTGTCCGACCGCCCGCCCCGGCTGGCGACCGGACCGGATCTGTTGCTGCGCCAGCTCGGCCCGCCAGCGCCGGCCATCGGCGGGCCGGGACTGCTGGAACGACTGCGCCGGGCGTACCGGGCGTTCGGCCCGGCCGGCCGGTGAGCGGTTACGTCCAGCGGCGGCGGAACCGCCACATGATCGCGGCGTTCGCCACCAGCACCACCGCGCAGATCGCGCCGGCCAGCCGGCCGGCGAACACGGTCATCGCTGGCAGCGACGCCCACAGCAGGATGGTCAACAACATCAGGTAGCGGCCTCGGCGGGCCCGAACACGGTGATCCAGTCGGTTGAAGAACGCCGGGTCACTCTCCCGGAGCTGACGGGTGATCTGGTCGAACCTGCGCTGATCCTCTTTGCTGAGCATGGCGCTGCCTTCCCCTCACGCGTTCAGCGGTTCGGCGGCATACCCGCTGTGGCGGCGGCTCACGCTCACCCGTTGCTGCTACTTTCCTCCGCGCGAGGGCACCTCACCTCCGGCTTATCCGAGCCTTAAGTTTGCCTGTGGTGGTGGACGGCGCTGAATGTGCCGCGTACGGCGGCGGGGCCCGTTCCGTACCCGGCTGGCGTGCGTCCGCCCTGCTGGGAAGGTACGGCCCCGGCCCCGGTACGCGGCACGCCGACACCGCGGCGCTGAGCGGTGTCTTAAGTGCCCTCGCGGGGGTCTTCCGCCCACCTTGAAGGCACCTGAGGCCTTGGTTACTTTGCCGTAGCAACCCCCTCAGGCAACAGTCGCCGCACCTGTCGCACCTGCCCGGTCGCAGCTTCCGGCGCTCTTCAGAAATCGGGATTGGTACATGGCCGACCAGAATGTGCCACCACGTCGACCGCGGGACGACCGCGGCTGGGACGGACGCCAGCACCACACCTCGGACGGGTACGACTCGCTCCACCCCCAGGATGGCTACCCGGCTCAGGCCGACCCGCGTGAGCAGTACACCGACGGGTACGGGCAGCCCGCCCCCGCCCCGCGCGGGCCGCAGTGGGTCGGCCCGGAGGGTCTCGGTCGCCCGGCCCTGGCTCGGCCGGCCGGAACCGGACTGCCCACCTTGGACGATGACGACGAGCCCGGCCCCAGGGTTGGTCGCCGCAGGGCCATGGTCGCGCTCGGCGGCACCGCCGCGGTCGTCGCCGGTGGCGCGGCGCTCGCCATGATCCCGCAGTTCCGCGGCCTCTTCGGTGACGACGCGGTGGCCGACGCGACCGGCAGCACCGTCACCGACGGCACCGCGGCCCGGCCCAGCGGTCAGCAGCCCAGCACGGTGCGCACCTACACCGAGCAGAACGAGAGCTACATGGGCTCCCGCGCCGGTGAGGCGCTGAAGAAGAACGCGCCCTCCGGCGGCCGGACGTTCTCCGGCCCGGCCGCCGCCGCGGCGGCGACCAAGGTGACCGTCAAGACCGTGCTGGCCAAGGATCCGATCCTGCACCTGGCCCGCAGGGCCACCTTCGGTGCGACGCCCGCGGTCGTCGCCGACATCAAGAGGCTGGGCATCGACGGCTGGATCCGCGCCCAGCTCGAACCGGACAAGATCGAGCCGAGCAAGGCCGAGCTGAAGCTCGCCGAGCTGCCCACGCAGAAGCTCTCGGTGCAGCAGCTGCGCGACCAGCGGGACAAGCTCAACGAGCAGGGCGCCCAGCCCGAGCGGGAGATGATCGACGCCACCCTCGCCCGGCAGATCTGGTCGAAGCGCCAGCTGTTCGAGGTGATGGTCGACTTCTGGAACGACTTCCTGCACGTCGCCGCGGAATTCGACGGCGGCGAGGTGTACCGCAACTCGTTCGACAAGGACGTGGTGCGGGCGCACGCGCTGGGCAGCTACCCGGAGATGCTGGTCGCCGCGAACAAGCACCCCGCGCTGCTGATCTACCTGAACCAGAAGGACTCCCGCAAGGACGCGATCAACGAGAACCTGGCCCGGGAGAACCTGGAGCTCTACTCGGTCGGCGTGGACGGTGGCTACAAGGAGCCGGACGTGCGCCAGGCGGCCATGCTCCAGACCGGCCGCGGCGTCGAGGACGGCAAGTACGCCTTCAAGCCCGAGCAGCACTACGTCGGCAAGGTGAAGATCCTCGGCTTCACGCACGCCAACAACTCGGCTGACCCGAAGAAGGCCGAAGCGGCGATCGACCGGTACATCACCTACATCGCGCTGCACCCGTCGACCGCGAAGTACGTGGCGCAGAGCCTGGCGACCCGGTTCGTCTCGGACACCCCGCCGAAGTCCCTCGTGGACCGGCTGGCCAAGACGTACAGCACCAACAACGGCCTGATCAAGCCGGTGTTGATGGCCCTGTTCAGCTCCTCTGAGTTCTGGGCGGGGGTCGGCCAGAAGGTACGCCGGCCGATGGAGTACCTGGTCTCCACGTACCGCGTCCTGGGCGTCTCGCCGGACCCGTCGGCGAAGAACGACAACGGCGACAACAAGCGGACCCCGTTCGCCCGCGGCCTGCGGCAGATCCAGGACAAGCTGCGCGAGCTGGGCCAGTACCCGATGGGCCAGCCCACCCCGGACGGCTACCCCGACGTCTACATCGCCTGGACCTCGGCCGGCACCATGGTCAACGGCTGGAACGAGGCCGGCGAGATCCTGGCCGGCTACCGCACCGCCTTCACGTACACGGCGCCGGAGAAGCTGGTCGCCAAGCCGCCGGCCACCGCCGGGGCGTACGTGGACGCGCTGGCCCAGCGGCTGGTGAACCAGAAGCTGAGCGCCCGGGAGAGGAACCTGATCCTCGGCGTGGCCGGCGTGTCGGCGAGCGCCAAGGTCGATGCCACGTTCAACGGGGCCATCACCGCCGTCGCGCGGGCGATCCTCGCGTCCCCTCAGCACCACCTCCGGTGAGGCACCCGATGGAGAAGACTGTGTACAACTCTTTCCCCCTGCACCCCGAATGCCCCGACCTGCGGCGGCTGGCCGACAACCCGGCCGAGGCGCTGCTGCGGGCGGAGGCCGACCTCGTCGCCGCGGAGAACGCCGCCGAGGCCGACCGCTACCGCACCCTGGAGGACCTGGAGGAGGCCCAGCAGGACGGTCGCGGCGTCACTCGACGGACCTTCGTCGCCGGTGCCGCGGCCACCGCCACCGCGCTGGCCACCGCCCAGTTCGTCACCACCTCGGCGTCGTTCGCGGCGACCAAGACCGGCACCCTGATCCACGTCTTCCTCTACGGTGGGCTGGACGGGCTGAGCCTGGTCGCGCCGGACAACGACCCGGTGCTCGCCAAGGCCCGCCCCGACCTGCTGCTCGGCAACGATTCGCTGGCCCTGGGCCGCGGCTTCAAGCTGACCAGCGCGTTCAAGCCGCTGGAGCAGTGGCTCAAGGCCGGCCAGCTGGGCTTCATCCCGGCGGTCTCCGACGAGCGGCTGTCCCGCAGCCACTTCCAGGCCGCGGACGCCTGCAACCTTGGCGGGCTCCCCAACGAGACCGGTGGCCGGGGCTGGCTCGACGGCCTGGTCGACAACCTTGGCAAGGGCACCGCGTTCCGCAGCGTCGGCGTCGGCAGCACGCTGCCCCGCTCGCTGGTCGGCAACAACGGCGCGCTCTCGCTGAACAACGTCGGTTCGCTGCGACTCAACGGCGACGACCGGTTCCGGGCCGCCACCGAGAAGGCCATCAAGGGCCTCTTCACCGGAATCAACCACCCGGTCGAGGAGGCCGTGCAGGAGGGCATGGGCGCGCTGGCCACCGCGCAGAAGCTCGCCGCCAAGCCGTACCAGCCCGCCGCGGGCATCGAGTACCAGGGCATCGGCAACGCGTTCAAGCAGCTTGCCCAGCTGATCAAGGGTGGCGCGAACGTCCGGGTCGCCACGGTCGGGATGGGCGGCTACGACACCCACGAGAACCAGGGCACCCGCGACGGCGGTCAGCTGCACCGCCGGCTGAACGAGCTGGCCAGCGCGATGGCCGCGTTCTTCACCGACCTCGGCCCGCAGGCAGCCGACGTGACGATCATGGTGTCCAGCGAGTTCGGCCGGCGGGTCGGCTCCAACAGCGGCGGCACCGACCACGGGCACGGCGGGGTGGTCACCCTGCTCTCCGGCAAGAAGCTGGCCGGCTCGCTGCTCGGCACCTGGAACGGCCTGGACAAGCTGGATTCCGGTGACGTGCCGGAGTACAACAACATGTTCAACGTCTACGGCGCGGTTGCGCAGGGCCGGTTCGGGCTCACCAACGCGGAGGTGGACAAGGTCTTCCCCCGCCAGAAGTACGCCCCGATGAAGCTGTACGCGTGACGCGTTCGCACACCCACGCCGCCGGCCGCCGTACCGGGACCACGTCCTGGCACGGCGGCCGGTCGGCTGCGCCCGTACCCCCGCAGACCCCGGCCCGGCGCGGCCCCGGCGGCCGGCGGTTGCTGGCCGCGCTGCTCCTGGTCGGCCTGCTCGCCAGCGTGCTGCCGTGGTGGCTGGGCACCCCCGCCGGCTCGCTGCGGACCACCGCGGCGACCCTGACGGCCGCCGGCCGGATCACCGGTTTGGTCGCCGGCTACCTGCTGCTGGTGCAGGTGCTGATGATGAGCCGGCTGCCGGTGCTGGAGCGGTGGATCGGCGGCGAGCAGCTGGCCCGCTGGCACCGTGACATCGGTGCCACCCTGCTCGTCGCCGTGCTGGCGCACGTGTCGCTGACCCTGGTCGGCTACGCGGACCTGCGGAACCAGTCGGTCTTCGCCGAGGTCGGCACGTTGCTCGGCGACTACGAGGACATGGTCTCGGCGTTCGTCGCCGCCGGCATCATGGTGCTGGTCGGGTTCAGCAGCATCCGGGCGATCCGGCGGGCACTGCCCTACGAGCTGTGGCACCTGCTGCACCTGTCCAGCTACCTGGTGCTGCTACTCGGCTACGCGCACCAGTTCACCCACGGCGCGCAGCTCTACAAGCCCGGGCCGGTACGGACCGGCTGGATCGCGCTCTACCTGCTGGTGGTCGCCGCCCTGCTGTGGGGCCGGGTGATCGCGCCGCTGGCGTTCAACCTGCGGTACCGGCTGCGGGTCGCCGACGTGGTCGCGGAGAGCCCCGACACGATCTCCATCTACCTCACCGGTGAGCGGCTGGACCGGCTGGCGGTGCTCGGCGGACAGTACTTCCGCTGGCGCTTCCTCACCCGGGGCTGCTGGTGGCAGTCGCACCCGTTCTCCGTCTCCGCCGCGGCCAACGGTCGCTGGCTGCGGCTCACCGTCAAGGTGGTCGGCACGCACACGGCCGACCTGCGCGACCTGGACCCGGGCACCCGGGTCTGGGCGGAGGGTCCGTCGGGCACCTTCACCGCCGCGCACCGGGTCCGCGACCGAGCACTGCTGATCGCCGGCGGCAGCGGCATCACGCCGATCCGGGCCATGCTGGAGGAGTTGCCGCCGGGCGCGGCGCTGATCTACCGGGCCCGTACCCCGGCCAACGTGCTCCTGAGCCGGGAGCTGGACTGGCTGGCCCAGGCCCGGGAGACCTCGATCTGGTACGTCATCGGCTCCCGCGACGACCCCGGCCCCCGCCAGCTGATGAGCCCCGACGGGCTGCGCCAACTGGTGCCCGACGTGGCCCGACGCGACGTCTACCTCTGCGGGCCGCCCGGGCTCGTCGAGCAGTCGGTGCGCGCGCTGCGCCGGGCCGGCGTGCCCCGCCGGCAGATCCACCTGGCCACCTTCGAGTTGTAGGAAGGCATCGCATGCGTCGCGCGTTCCTCGCGATCACCGGTCTGGCAGCCAGCACCACCGCGCTGGTGGTCCTCAAGGGCTCGCCGGGCACCACCCAGGTCGCCCAGGACCTGCCGGCCGCCCAGCCGGTCAACCCCACCCCGCAGGGTGCGGACCCGAGCGTCGCCCCGGCGGGCGTGGCCCTGAAGCCGTCGGTGAGCGCCGACGCGCCCTCCTCACCCAGGGCGAGCAGGAGCGGCAGCACCGCGCGCCCGCCCGGCACCCGCACCACCACGAAGGCTCCGACCACGCCGCGGACCACCACCAAGGCGCCGCAGCCGACCACCCGCCGGGTCACCGGGCCGGGCGTGGACAACGAGTACGGGTACGTGCAGGTGCAGATCGTGGTCTCCGGCAACCGCATCGTCGAGGCCATCTCGCTGTCCCTGCCCAGCGGGGGTGAGTCCGACATCCACAGCGGCGACGTCCGGGACCGGTACAACGGCACCGGCGGCGAGGTGGTGCAGAAGCAGAGCGCCAACCTGAACACCGTCTCCGGCGCCACCGAGACCAGCAACTCCTACAAGCAGTCGCTGCGGGGCGCGATCGAGCAGGCGTTCTGACGTGCCGGCGGCGATGACCCGACCCGGGCTGTGCCGGGTCGAGCAGATCATGGGTACGGCGATCACCCTGGATCTCGCCGACGACCTACCGCCGGCGACCCTGCACGAGCTGGCCGATCAGGTCTTCACCTGGATGCGCGAGGTGGACGCCCGGTTCAGCACGTACCGGGCGGACAGCGAGGTGTGCCGCTTCGACCGGGGTGAGGTGCTGCTCTCCGAGGCGTCGGAAAACCTGCGGTTCGTGCTGGAGGCCTGCGCCGACCTGTGGGGCGCCACCGACGGGTTCTTCGACGCGTACGCCACCGGCGGGCTCGACCCGTCCGGGTTCGTCAAGGGCTGGGCGGCGCAGGTCGCCTCGGACCGGCTGCTCGCAGCCGGCGCGGCGAACCACTGCGTGAACGCCGGCGGCGACGTGCGGGTGCGTGGCCACTCCCCGTCGGGGGAGCCGTGGCGGATCGGCATCCGACACCCGTGGGACGCGATGGCGACCTGCCTGGTGCTCACCGGGACCGATCTGGCCGTGGCCACCTCCGGTGTCTACGAGCGCGGCCGGCACGTGCTGGACCCGCGCCGGGGCGCTCCAGCCGGTGGGCTGCGCTCGGTGACGGTGGTCGGCACCGACCTGGGGGTGGCCGACGCGTACGCGACCGCGGCCCTGGCCATGGGGGTCACCGGCATCGGCTGGCTGGACCGCCTCGCCGACCACACCCACGCCGTCATCACCGACGACGCGTACCAGTTCCTCTCCGCCAACCTGCCCCTGACGGACTAGCGGAGCGGGCGGTGGGTGCCGGCGGGGCGGGTGCCGGTGGGGCGGGGCCGACCGGGGCGCGAGCCGGACGGGCGAGTGCCGGCCCAGCGGTGCCGCGGGTGGCTGCGGCGGGGCGGTTCGGTGCCGCCGGGATGAGACGCTCTGTCGTCCGTGGACATCATTCCCCCGCTCGTGGCGCGCGTTCGCGCCGTCCTCCTGTCAACGAGGACCGGCACCCCGGCGACGCTGTCGGCGACGGGATCGAATTGGCTGCCGGGGCGCGTTCACATGCCTCGCCGGGGCAGCGGCAGGTGACCGGGGAGCAGGTCGGGGGTGAGTGTCACACCGGTGGCGCGCAGCGCCTCGATCAACGTGTTCTGCACCAGGTAGGAGTCCGGGAGCTGCCAGCGGGCCTGCTCCGGGGCGACCGCCCAACGGACCGTCCCCTCCGGCAGCCGGGTGGGTGGCGCCGGGATCCACGAGCCCGGCCCGTGCCGGACCACGTGGAAGCAGTGCTCCAGCTCCGGCCGGAGCGGATCACCGGGGCGGACGAGGAACATCCAGCGGCCGGTGGGGGTGACCAGCACCGGCCCGCGTACGCCGGTGCCGGCCGGGTGGATCTGCACCGCGTCGAGCACGCGTCGGCCGAGGTGGGCCGGCACCTCCAACACGTCGAAGGCCCGACCGGTGGGCAGCAGCAGGCCGTGCGGGCGGCTCCGCCACCAGGTGGCCACCCGGGCCGGGTCGGCGCTGGCCGCCAGCTCCCAGTTCTCCAGCGCCGGGTGGCAGCCCACGGTGGGGCAGCCGGCCCGGCCGCAGACGAACCGGCTGCGGGCCAGACACGCCCCCGGGGTCACCTCCCACCCGTGCGCGGCGTACCGCACGGCGACCCGGCGCAGCCGGACCCGTTCCAACGGCGACAGTTCGGCGACGCGCGGTCCGACGTTCCCCCACATGTGTGCCATCTCCCCTCATCGGGCCCGGCGAACGCCAGGTCGCAGTTCGAGCACCGTCACTGCCGTAACCCACGATCGTTGAGGTTGACGAACGGCTCGTGCAACTTGCACGAAAAGTACGAGGATTGGCTGTACGGCTGACGCACTGGCTGTGCGACCAGCGAAAACCTGAAGATGAACGAGGTTCGCCGCACCCGCGGACATCGCCCGGACCCGATGGCCGGGGCGTCAGGGGGAGGGATGGGCAGATGGACGAGCTACCCATAGGGCGGCGAGTGGCCTACTGGCGGGGGCGACGCAAGATGTCGCAGCAGGTCTTCGCGGACCGGTTGGGCAAGTCGAAGAGCTGGGTGGACAAGGTCGAGCGCGGCGTCCGTCGGTTGGACAAGTTCTCGGTCCTCTACGAGATCGCCGACATCCTCCAGGCGGACGTGCAGCTGCTGATGGGCAAGGACCCGGAGCGGCGGACCGACGCGTTGAACTGCATCGATCAGGTCGAGGTGCAGGAGATCAGGGCCGCGCTGGAGCGGTACGACTCGATGAGCGCGTACTTCGACGCGGCACCGTACCCACCCCCGCTGGACGACATGCGCAAGGCCGTCAACCACGCCTGGCTCACCTACCAGTACGGCCGCTACGGGATGCTCACCCGGGCGCTGCCGAAGCTGCTGCGGGACGCTCAGGCGGCCGACGCCGGCTACGGCGGCGAGCAGGCCCCGGAGGCGGCGCACCTGCTCGGGCAGGTCTACCAGATCGCCTCCTCCGTGCTGCGCAAGCTCGGCGAGTGCGAGCTGGCCTGGCTGGCCGCGGACCGCTCGATGGCGGTGGCCCAGCGGGCCGACGACCCGCTGCTGGCCGGCATCGCCACCACCCGGGTGTGCAACGCGCTGGTCGCGATGGGGCGTGCCCGTCCGGCGCTGGAGCTGAACGTCCAGATCGCCAACCGGCTCGCACCCGGTGGCGGCAACGAGGTGTCCCCGGCCCGGCTCTCCGTCTACGGCATGCTGCTGCTCCAGGGCGCGATGGCCGCCTCCCGGATCGGTGACTCGGCGACCGTCGACGACCTCATCAACGGCGCCGAGGAGGCGGCCACGCTGCTCGGCGGCGACCACAACCACTACTGGACCTCGTTCGGCCCGACCAACGTGGAGCTGCACCGGGCCGCGGCCGCGGTGGAGCTGGGCGACGGGGGGCGGGCGGTGGAGGTGCACCAGCTGCGCATCGTGGAGCCCTCCTTCAACGCGTTGCTGCCCGAGCGCCGGGCGCACCACCTGCTCGACATCGCCCGCGGTTTCGCCCAGGTCGGCGACGTGGCGAACGCTGGCGAGATGCTGCTGCGCGGCGACCGGCTCGCCCCGTCGGAGATCCGCTGCCGGCCGATCGCGCACGAGGTGATGTCGGACATCCTGCGTCGCACACGTGGTGCGCCGCCTTCTCCGGTAGCGGAGTTGGCTGAGCACATGGGAGTAGGGGTATGAGCGCGGAGCCGGTTTGATGGCCGGTTCACAGCGCACCAGCGGGCACCGCGAGGTGCTCTATGTCATCGCCTGCGGTTCGCCGCTGGCCCGGCACGTCGGCCGCCTGGTCGACCTGGCCCAGCAGGACGGCTGGGAGGTCTGCGTGGTCGCCACGCCGGACGGCGCCAAGTTCGTCGACAGGTCCGCCCTGATCCGGCAGACGGGTCACCCGGTGCGGACGCACTACAAGAACCCCGGCGACCCGGACGTGCTGCCGCCAGCCGACGCCATGATCGTCTGCCCGGCCACCGTGAACACGGTCAACAAGTGGGCCGCCGGGATCGCCGACACCCTCGCGCTCGGCCTGCTGGTCGAGGCGCAGGGCAAGGGCGTCCCCATCGTGGCGGTGCCGTACACCAACGCCGCGATGGCCGCCCACCCGGCGTTCCGGGCCGGCCTGGCCCGGCTGGCCGAATGGGGGGTCACGGTGCTCTTCGGCGATCACGTGGTCGCCCTGCACCCGCCGGGAACGGGCGAGCAGCACCTGCACGCGTTTCCCTGGCAGATGCCGCTGGCCGCACTGCTCGCCGGCTCCAGCCGCGCCGCCTGACCGCCGGGCGGGCACGTCCGGCTCGCCGCCGGATCGTCGGGCGGACGTGTCCGGCTCGCCGCTCGGCCGGCGCGGCCGGGCCGGGCATCGCCGCCCTGCGGCCCGCGCGACGGTAAGCTGGCCCGCCGTGAGCGTATGCGGATCCACCCCCACGGTGACCGACGTGGTGGCCGAGCTGGAACGGCGCTACCCGCCGGTCTGGGCGGAGGAGTGGGACCGGGTGGGTCTGGTGCTCGGCGAGCCGACGGCCCCGGTCCACCGGGTGCTCTGCGTGGTCGACGTGGTGCCCGAGACGGTCGCCGAGGCGCTGGCTGCCGGCGTCGACATGATCGTCGCGCACCACCCGCTGCTGCTGCGCGGGGTCTCCTCGGTCGCTCCGACGACGTTCAAGGGGCGGATCGTCCATCAGCTGATCCGGGCCGGGGTGGCGCTCTACGTGGCCCACACCAACGCCGACGTGGCCTCCCCGGGTGTCTCCGACGCCCTCGCTGCCCGGTTCGGGTTGACCGGGCTGCGCCCGCTGCACCGGCCCGCGCCCGGGTCGCCCGCGTACGGCGACGAGCGGGGTATCGGCCGGATCGGCGAGCTGCCCCGCCCGATGACCCTCGCCGAGCTGACCCGGCACGCCGCCGCGGTGCTCCCCGTCACGTCGTGGGGAGTTCGCGCCGCGGGGGATCCCGGGCGTATGGTTCGTACCCTCGCCGTCAGCGGCGGGTCGGGGGACAGCTTCCTCGGCGCCGCGACCGCCGCCGGGGTGGACGCGTACCTCACCGCCGACCTGCGGCACCACCCGGCCGGCGAGCACCTCGCCGCCGATGGTCCCGCCCTGATCGACGCCGCCCACTGGGCGACGGAACGACCGTGGCTGGACGACCTGGCCGCCCTCCTGCGGGAGGCGCCGGGCGTCGAGACGCTGGTGTCCGACCTGGACACCGACCCGTGGACCGTGCACGCCGCCGCACCCGTTGTGGACGACAAGGAGCCCGACCGTGAAGGCTGACCCCCAGGTGCAGCGCCGCCTGCTCGACCTCCAGGCGATCGACACCAACCTCGCCCAGCTCGCCCACCGCCGGCGTTCGCTGCCCGAGCGGGCGGAGCTGGAGGCGCTGGCCCGGGAGCTGTCGTCGCTGGAGGACGAGCGGGTCCGCGCCCAGGTGGCGGTCGACGACCTGGACCGGGACATCGCCCGGCTGGAGAAGGACGTCGACCAGGTCCGGGCCCGCAAGGAGAAGGACCAGAACCGGCTGGCTGCCGGCACCGGGCCGGCCCGGGAGCTGGAGGCGCTCCAGCACGAGCTGGTCTCGCTGAACCGGCGCCAGGGCGACCTGGAGGACGCCGAGCTGGAGTTGATGGAGCAGCGGGAGACCGCGCAGGGCGTGCTGGACGGCGTGGAGCAGCGGCTGGCCGAGACCCGGGAGAAGCGGGCCGCCACCGAGCAGCGCCGGGACGAGGCGCTGGCCGAGATCGCCAAGGACGAGGAGTTCAAGCGGGGGGCCCGTCAGCCACTGGCCGCCGACCTCCCGAGCGAGCTGGTCACCCTCTACGACAAGATCCGCCAGGACACCGGGCTGGGCGCCGCGCTGCTCACCGCGGGCCGCTGCGGCGGCTGCCGGTTGGAGCTCTCCGGCGCCGACCTGGCCCGGATCCGCAAGGCCGCCCCGGACGACGTGGTCCGCTGCGAGGACTGCCGGCGGATCATGGTCCGCACCAACGAGTCGGGCCTGTAGGTCGTGGCGCCGCGCGTGGTCGTCGTCGAGGCCGACGGCGGGTCCCGGGGCAACCCGGGCCCGGCCGGCTACGGCGCGCTGGTGCGCGACCCGGGGACCGGCGAGGTGCTCGCCGAGCGTTCCGAGTCGATCGGTACGGCGACCAACAACGTCGCCGAGTACCAGGGCCTGATCGCGGGGCTGACGGCCGCCGCCGAGCTGGGCGCCGCCGAGGTGGACGTCCGGATGGACTCCAAGCTGGTGGTCGAGCAGATGTGCGGCCGGTGGCAGATCAAGCACCCCGGCCTGCGACCGCTCGCCGCCCAGGCGGCCAGCCTGGTGGGCCGGTTCGCGGCGGTCCGGTTCGCCTGGATCCCCCGCGAGCAGAACCGGCACGCCGACGCGCTGGCAAACGCCGCGATGGACGCCGCCGCCGGGCGACCCGCGGCGACGCCGACCACCGCCGCGCTGGACGCCACCGTCGGGCGACCCGCGGCGACGACCACCGGCAGCGACCCGGCGACCGCGCCGGCCTCCTGGGAGCCGCGACCGAGCTTCACCGCCACCCGGCTGATCCTGGTCCGGCACGGCGAGACCGCGTACACCGAGCAGCGGCGCTACTCCGGCCGGGGCGACGTGCCGCTCTCCGAGCGCGGCCGGGCCCAGGTCCGGGCCACCGCCACCCGGGTGGCCGCGCTGGCCCCGTCCGTCGCGGCCGTGCTCAGCTCCCCGCTGTCCCGGTGTACGCAGACCGCGGCGGCGATCGCCGGGGCGCTCGGCGACGTCCCGGTACGCACCGAGGACGACCTGATCGAGTGCGACTTCGGGGACTGGGAGGGGCGCACCTTCACCGAGGTGCGCGCGCAATGGCCGGGGGAGATGGACGCCTGGCTCGCCTCACCCCGGATCGCCCCGCCAGGTGGTGAGTCGTTCACCCAGGTGGCCGAGCGCTGCCACCGGGTGGTCGCCGGGCTGATCAAGGCGTACCCCGGGGAGACCGTGGTGGTCGTCTCGCACGTCTCGCCGATCAAGCTGGTGCTGCGGGACGCGCTCGCGGCCAGCGACGGCTTCCTGCACCGGCTCTTCCTGGACGCGGCCGGCATCTCGGTGCTCGACATGTGGCCCGACGGCGGCGTCGCGGTGCGCACGGTCAACGACACCGCCCACCTCTCCGCCGGCTGATCCGGCCGGACCTGCTCGCCCGTCGGCCCGACCGGTCGCGCCGTTCGGC
This sequence comes from Micromonospora sp. NPDC005087, assembly GCF_042872965.1. NCBI lineage: Bacteria > Bacillati > Actinomycetota > Actinomycetes > Micromonosporales > Micromonosporaceae > Micromonospora > Micromonospora sp. NPDC005087. The sequence goes on from NZ_JBIALB010000003.1 coordinate 284,688, forward strand.
GCATGCCGTCGGCCGCTCGGCGCAGCACCCTTCGCGCAGCGCGCGTGACAGCGGTCACAGAGTCGTAGCCTCCGGCCGTTACATCGCGAGCCATTCTTCCCGGAGGTGTGTCACATGGCTGCACCGGAACCGGAGGCGCCCACCACGGCGCCGCCCAGGGCGAAGGACCACAGCCCCTGGAACTGGTTGCTTTTCATCCCCATCGTGGTGCCGCTGATCCCGGCTTTCTTCAACGGCGACTCTCCCCGAATCTTCGGGTTCCCGCGTTACTACTGGCTGCAACTCGCCTGGATCCTGCTCGGCGTGGCCACCACGACGCTGGTCTACCAGATGACGAAGAAGCGGGGTGAGCACTGATGTGGCGGGACCATCTCACCGAGATCATCGTCTTCTCCCTGCTCTTCCTACTGGTCAGCGGGATGGGCTTCGTGGCCGCCCGGTGGCGTGCCCCGAAGGACATGGCCCACCTCGACGAGTGGGGGCTGGGCGGGCGCAGCTTTGGCGGCTGGATCACCTGGTTCCTGGTCGGCGGTGACCTCTACACCGCGTACACCTTCGTGGCGGTGCCGGCGCTGATGTTCGGGGCCGGCGCGGCCGGGTTCTTCGCGGTGCCGTACACCATCGTGATCTACCCGTTGGTCTTCCTGGTGCTGGTCCGACTCTGGTCGGTGTCGCACCGGCACGGGTTCGTCACGCCGGCCGACTTCGTCCGCAACCGGTTCGACTCGCCGGTGCTGGCGCTGTTGATCGCGATCACCGGCATCGTGGCCACCATGCCGTACATCGCGTTGCAGTTGGTCGGCATCGAGGCGGTCCTCAAGACGATGGGGGTGACCGGCGACAACGCGCTGGCCCGGCACCTGCCGATCATCATCGCGTTCGCCATCCTGGCGGCCTACACCTACCAGTCGGGGCTGCGCGCGCCGGCGCTGATCGCGTTCGTCAAGGACACGCTGATCTACATCGTGATCCTGGTGGCGATCGTCTACCTGCCGTACAAGCTGGGCGGCTGGGGTGACATCTTCGCCGCCGCGGACGCGAAGTTCGACGCCTCACCGAACCCGAACGACGGGATCCTGCTCAACGGCAACAACCAGCTCCAGTACGTCACCCTGGCGTTCGGCTCGGCGCTGGCGCTCTTCCTCTACCCGCACAGCATCACCGGCGTGCTGGCCAGCAGGAACCGCGACGTGATCAAGCGGAACATGTCGGCGCTGCCCGCGTACAGCCTGCTGCTCGGGCTGATCGCGCTGCTCGGTTACATGGCGATCGCGGCCGGCGTGAAGCCGCTGCCGGGTGCGTCGGAAGGCAGCGTGGACAACAACACCATCGTGCCGCTGCTCTTCGACCAGCAGTTCCCGGACTGGTTCGCCGGTGTCGCGTACGCGGCGATCGGCATCGGCGCGCTGGTGCCGGCGGCGATCATGTCGATCGCGGCGGCGAACCTGTTCACCCGCAACGTCTACAAGGAGTACCTGAAGCGGGACGCCAGCCCGGCGCAGGAGGCGAACGTTTCGAAGATCACCTCGCTGGTGGTTAAGGTCGGCGCGGTGGCCTGCATCGTCTTCCTGGACCCGCAGTTCTCCATCGACCTCCAGCTGATCGGCGGCGTGATCATCCTCCAGACGCTGCCGGCGGTGGCGCTGGGTCTCTACACCCGCTGGTTCCACCGCACCGGGCTCATCGTCGGCTGGGCGGCCGGCATGGGGCTGGGCATGTGGATGCTCTACCAGGTGGCGAGCCCCACCCGGAAGCACTTCGGTGGCTCGGCGTTCCCGCTCTCGGAGTTCGGGTTCGACACCACCAAGACGATCTACGTGGGCATCGTGGCGGTGCTGGTGAACCTGGCGGTCGCGGCGCTGGTGACGCTGGCCGTGCGCGCCGCCAAGGTGGCCGAGGGGGTCGACGGCACCACGCCGGACGACTACTTCGCCGACGAGGGTGACCCCCGGGTCACCGCCGGCACGGAGCGCGACGTCGACTCCGCCCGGGAGCCGGTCGCCTGACGTCCCGTGAAAGGAAGGGCCCCTTGTTAACGCCTGGCGTTAACAAGGGGCCCTTCCTTTCACTGCGTGCGGCGCGGCTCAGCGGGGGCGGTTGCGCGCTTCCAGGGCCTCGTTGAGGCGGCGCAGCAGCACCGCGAGGGTCTCCCGGTCCTCGGCGGGCCAGTCGCCGAGCATGTCGCCGTAGAGCCGGGTCCGCGCGGCCCGGACCGCGGCCATCCGTTGCAGGCCGGTGGCGGTGGGGGAGATGACGGTGCCCCGGCCGTCGGACGGGTCCGGGGTACGGGTGATCAGGCCGTCGCGCTGTAGCGCGGACACCTGCCGGGTCACGGTCGAGCCGTCCAGGTTGAGTCGGGCGGCGAGCGCGGAGACGTTCTGCGGGCCGGCGGTGTCCAGATGACGCAGGATCACGTACGCCGCCCGGTCGAGCACCCGGTGCTCGGCGGTGCCGGTGGCCCGTCGGGTCGCCTCGCCGAAGCGCATCAGCAGGGCCACCTCGGTCTCGATCCGGCCCAGGGTGACCTCGTCGGTCTCGGCCTCGGCGTCCCGGTAGGGGTCATCGCTCATAGCTGTATGATACAGGATAAGTACCTGTACTATACAGCTAATTGGGGAGTTGGAGTGGATCGGCGTTCCGAACCGAACCGCAGTGCCATCTACGCCACCACACTGGTGGCCTTCCTCGCGATCGCCGGCATCGCCGTCGTCGACCCGATCCTGCCGGCCATCGGCGACGCGATCGGGGTCACCGCCTGGCAGGTCGAGCTGCTGTTCACCGCGTACATCGCGGTGATGGCCCTCGGCATGATCCCGGCGACCCTGGCCAGCGGCCGGTTCGGCTTCAAGCCGGTGCTGATCGCCGGAGTCTCCGTGGTCGGCCTGGCCGCGATCCTCGCCTCGTTCAGCGACAACATCGTGCAGCTGTCCGTGCTGCGCGGCGTCTGGGGACTGGGCAACGCGATGTTCTTCGCCACCGCCATGGTGGTGCTGGTCAACCTCGCCGTCGACCGGGAATGGGTGGTCGGCCTCTTCGAGACCGCCCTCGGCCTCGGCTTCGCCGTCGGCCCGCTGATCGGCGGCCTCCTCGGCGAGGTGAGCTGGCGACTGCCGTTCTTCGTCTGCGGCGTGTTCATGGTCCTCGCCCTCGGCGTGGCCGCCCGCAAGCTGCGCGAGCCGACCAACCGGCAGGCCCCGGTGCGCGTCGGTCAGATCTTCGCCACCTACCGCCGTCCCGCGTTCATCGCGCTCTGCGTGGTGACCGGCACGTACAACTTCGTGTTCTTCGTGGTGCTCGGCTACACACCGCTCTTCCTGGGCCTGGACATCATCCCGCTGGGGCTGGCGTTCACCGGCTGGGGACTCGGCCTGGCCACCGGCATCCTGCTGATCGGCCACCGCCTGGCCCACCGGATCGGCGCGGTGCAGACCGTCGGCGTGGCCATCGCCGGGCTGCTGGTCTGCATGGTCCTCTTCGCCACCTCCACCAGCACCACCGAGGCACTCGTCGTGCTGGTGCTCGCCGGGCTCTGCATGGGGCTGGCCAACGCCAACCTCACCGACCTGGCGCTCGGCCTCGGCTCCAGCGACCGCCGGGTGGCCACCGGCGCCTTCAACCTCGTCCGCTGGGGCGCCGCCGCGCCCGCGCCGATCATCTCCGGCAAGCTCGCCGAGCACTCGCTGTCGCTGCCGTTCTGGGTCGGCTTCGGGGTGCTCACCGTCGGCGTGCTGGTCTACCTGGCCTTCGCGCACGTGATGGCCGCCGGCTACGGCGAGCGGGTGCTCTGGTCCCGGTGGAACCGCGCCGCAGCCGACACCGAGCACGCCCCGGAGGAGCCGGTCGGCGAGGCGTACTGACCGCGCATCCCCGCCGCCGCCGGTGTCAGCTCAGGGCGCGCCAGAGCAGGTAGAGCCCGATCACCGTGCCGAACACCACGATGATCGTCTTGAGCAGCACCGGCGGCAGCCGGCGGACCAGCCGGGCGCCGACGTACCCGCCGATCAGCGTGGCCGGCGCGACCACCGCGACGGCGGCCCAGTTCACCGGCCCGAACAGGGCGAACACCACCAGCGTGGTGAACCCCACCACCGCGGAGAGCAGATTCTTGATCGCGCTCACCCGGGCCAGCGTCGCGTCCAGCACCAGCGCCAGCCCGGCGACCAGCATCACGCCGAGCGCCGCACCGAAGTACCCGCCGTACACCGCACCGAGCCCGACCATCGTCTGCACCGCGATCGTCCGCTGGCGCGGCGACATGTCCCGCGGGTGACCGACCAGCCGGCGCAGCGGGTCCTGGAAGGCAAGCACGGCGGTCGCGCCGAGCACGAGGAACGGCACGACCACCTCGAACGCGCGGGCCGGGGTTGCCAGCAACAGCAGCGCCCCGAGGATGGTGCCGACGATCGTGGTGGGCACCAGCGTGGCCAGCGCCCGCCCGCGCGGAAGGTCCGCGCGACTGCCCGCCACGCTGGCCAGGTACCCGGGAAACACGGCGACGGAGTTGCTGACGTTCGCCGGCACCGGGGGCAGCCCGACCGCGATCATCGCTGGAAAGGTGATCAGCGAACCGCCACCGGCCACCGCGTTGACCGTGCCCGCGGCGAGACCGGCGGCGAGCAGCAGCGCGGCGTGGGAGAGATCCATAGCCCCACGAGGCTAGACCCCGCCCGCTCGGGCGGGAACGCCGGACTCCCGCCCGATGAACGCCGCCACCGCCCCTGAGCTGCGCGATCTTGATCAGGCGGGGCGGCAATACCGGTGGGCCGCCCGTCGTTAGGATGAGAGCGCGACGGACGAGTCGACCGGGCGGCCGCGTCGGCGGGCTTCGGCCCGCCGCCGAGGAACGTCCGGACTCCACAGGGCAGGGTGGTTGTTAACGGCAACCCGGGGTGACCCGCGGGACAGTGCCACAGAAAACAGACCGCCGGCCCCATCGGGGCCGGTAAGGGTGAAACGGTGGGGTAAGAGCCCACCAGCACCCCGGGTGACCGGGGTGGCTCGGTAAACCCCACCCGGAGCAAGGCCAAGCAAGGGCCGTCACCGCAAGGTGACGACCCGGCGCAGACGCTTGAGGGCTGCCCGCCCGATGTCTGCGGGTAGGCCGCTGGAGCCTGCCGGCGACGGCAGGCCGAGATGGATGGCCGCCGCCGGCGCAGACCCCTTTGGGGTACGCGCCGCGCACAGAATCCGGCGTACAGGTCGACTCGTCCGTCGCCCACCAGGCCGCAGCCCCCGGGCCACTCGATCGAGGCTCCCACCATCCGCGCTGTCACGACAGGCGCGGTTGCTGCCGAGCCCCGTGGTGCGCCGGGTGGGTGTGCGGCTTCGCTGACAGCGGCGAGCAGCAACTGGATGCGGCGAGACGCTCGTCAGATCATTTACGTGGCAGTGCTTCGGGCGTTCGCTGACTTGACGCTGAGAACCGTGTCGAGGTAGTCGGCGATTGCGTCTCTGTTACGGGTCAGGCACTCGATGCGTTCGGATAGCCGAGCTTGTTCGCGTTCCAGTGTGGCGATCATTTCGGGTGTCACGTTGGGGACGTAGATGGTCTGCGGCTTGTCCAGGCACGGCAGGAGCTGCTGAATGATTCGGGTCGGCAGTCCGGCATCGAGCAGTCCCTTGATCTGCTGCACGATGTACACGTGTGACTCTTGGTACTCACGGTAACCGTTGAGGGCGCGGCTGGGTGTGAGCAGCTGCTGCTCCTCGTAGTAGCGCAGTAGTCGACGGGATGTGCCCGTACGCTCCGCGAGTTCTCCGATCTGCATGTGCTCAAGCCTACACTTGACACTCACATCAGTGTGAGGGTTCAACCTTGGGTGGGTGGACCGAGAACAGTTTCTGCGGCGGCCACGACAATCACGACTACAGCGGAGGGCTTAGAATGAAACTCGGACTTCGGCTGCCCCAGAGATTGGGAGTCGACCTACAACACGACCTGGTCGAAGCAGCCAGAACGGCCGAAGCGAGCGGATACGCCAGTTTGTGGACGTATGAGCGGTTGCTGTTCCCCGAGACACCGGCCGAGCCATACTCCGCTCTGCCTGATGTGCCGTGGCCGTCAACCCAACGCCAGGCGGCCGACCCCCTGGCAGTTCTCACGGCAGCGGCGGTGGCGACCGAAAAGGTGCGCCTCGGTACCGCTGTGCTGATCGCTCCACTCCACACTCCCATCCAGCTGGCGAAGGCGCTGGCCACGATCGATCAGATCAGCGGCGGCCGCATGGTCGCTGGCCTCGGCGCCGGCTGGTCCACCGACGAGTTCCGGGCCACTGGCGCCACCGGAGCGGATCGCGGCCGCTTCCTCGACGAGACGCTGGACGTCTTCGATGCCGCGTGGGGGCCGGACCCGGTGACCGTCCGAGGTCCTCGCGTGGTCATCGACAACGCCTCGGTCCTGCCCAAGCCCGTTTCGAAGATCCCCGTGATGCTGGGCGGTGGTGGCAGCAACATAGGCCGCAGCACCCGTTCCAAGGCCGTGGAACGCATTGCCAGACGCGCGGACGGCTGGCTGCCGTTCCTCAGCAAACCTGGACCAGCGGGAGCCGCGGAACTGCGCGCAAGCTGGGCTCGTATCCGGGAAATGGCTTCCGGGTATGGCCGGGACGCGAGCCGGATGGAGATGGTCGTGGTGGGAAACGTGACCTTCACTGACCGTCCGGCAGGACCTGACCGATCCCCGTTCGTCGGCACTCTCGACCAGATCATGGACGATGTCGAAACGGCCGCAGAGGCTGGCGCAGACGAGCTCATCGTGGATCTGAATCTGCAGGACTGGTTCACCAGCACTCGGCAGATGCTTGAGACGGCGGTGGAGATCCGCGAACGGGCCACGGTCTCGTGACCGATGGCACCCCGGGTGCGGGCGCAACCCGCCTCGAACTGTCTGCGCCGAATGCGCCCGACGTGACCATATGCGTTCAGAGGCGAGTGCTTGTATGGCCGCGACCACGACGTCTTCCGTTCTAGGGCCTGTGTCGAAGTCGGTCACAGCCACTCGTTGATGGCGGCGATGTGGACGGTGGCTTCGTAGCGGACGGCGAGTTTGTCGAAGCGGGTCGCTACGGCTCGGTTGCCCTTGAGCCGGTTGATGCCGCACTCCACGGCATGACGTTGCTTGTACCGCTCGGGATCGAAGATCGGTGGGCGGCCGCCCTTGGACCCCAGCTTGAGCCGGTTTGCGTCTTGGTCGGTCTTTGTGGGGATCGTCGCGGCGATGCCGCGTCGGCGCAGGTAGCGGCGGTTGGCCCTCGACGTGTACGCCTTGTCGGCCAAGACCCGATCCGGGCGGGTCCGAGGCCGACCCGAGCCCAGGCGGGGCACCCGGATCCCGTCGAGCACCGCCATGAACTGCGGGCTGTCCCCGCGCTGCCCAGCGGTCAACACGATCGACAACGGCTTCTGACCCTGCTCGCAGGCCAGGTGCAGCTTCGTGGTCAGCCCACCCCGCGACCGACCGAGCGCGTGATCGGTCGGCTCCACCGTGACCCCACCCGGCGGCTCGGCCTGCAGATCCCCCTTTTACGCGCCCCGGCGGCGTGCTGATGAGCCCTGGCAACCGTCGAGTCCACCGACACGTCCCAGACAATGCGTCCCACCACATCAGCCAGCGCCTGCAACACGGTCAGGATCTTCGCCCAGGTCCCATCACGCTGCCAACGCCGAAACAGCCCATACGCCGCAGCCCAGGATCCGTAGCACTGCGGGACATCCCGCCACGGGGCACCGACCCGTGTCCGCCACCGAATCCCATCAATGAGCTGCCGTTTCGTCCATGTCGGCGGCCGACCTGGCCTACGCCCCGCAGGCAGCAACGGCTCCAGCGCCACCCACTCTGCGTCGGTCAGGTCGTGCCGCCTCGCCACCGCTAGGGTGTCCACGAGGTCTCCGGTGTTCGGGTTCTGCTTGGTCGCTGAACCAGATACCGGAGATCTCGCTATATCTCGAACACCGACACGCGAAGATCCGCACCCAATAGCTCAAGCCCTGGCAGCGACTTCGACACAGGCCCTAGGCTCCGACATATGGCGTCCGCGTGCCTCCGTCGAACTGGCACACACTTCCGGTCAGCGCCTTTGTCGAACATGCCCTCCAACAAGCTCAAGCGGAGAGGAAGGCACGCATGGCTGTCAAGACCAAGACTCGTCCGGGCACCACGGAGATCCGGCCGTTCACGGTGGAAATTCCCCAGGCGGACCTCGACGACCTGAAAAGGCGGATCGCGGCCACCCGATGGCCGGAAAAGGAAACCGTCGACGACCAGTCGCAGGGCGTGCCACTCGCGATGATTCAGGCCGTGGCCCGCTATTGGGAGAACGAGTACGACTGGCGCAAGGTCGAGGCGCGGCTGAACGCCGTACCGCAGTTCATGACCACCATCGACGGGGTGGACATCCACTTCATCCACGTCCGCTCCAAGCACGAGGACGCGCTGCCGCTCATCGTGACGCACGGGTGGCCGGGTTCGGTGATCGAGCAGATGAAAATCATCGAACCGCTCACCGACCCCACGGCGCACGGCGGGAGCGCGTCGGACGCCTTCCACCTGGTGATCCCGTCACTGCCCGGCCACGGCTTCTCGGGCAAGCCGACCGCGTCGGGCTGGAACCCGCAGAAGATCGCGACCGCCTGGACCGAGCTGATGAAGCGGCTCGGCTACGACCGGTTCGTCGCGCAGGGCGGCGACTGGGGCGCGGTCGTCGTGGACCAGATGGGCATCCAGGCGCCTCCGGAACTGCTCGGCATCCACACCAACATGCCCGGTGCGGTCCCGCCCGAGATCGACCTGCTGTTCCAGGGCGACACCACCGGCGCGAACAACGCCATGGGTTCGCTGCCATCCGGTCTGTCCGACGACGAAATGCGTGCTGCCGAGGAAGTCAACTTCGTCTGGAAGCACGTGGCCTATGCCCTCATGATGGCGACACGTCCGCAGACGCTGACCGGGCTGACGGATTCTCCGGTCGGCCTGGCGGCCTTCCTGCTCGACCATGACGCGAAAAGCCTGGATTTGATCTCGCGGGTCTTCGACGGGGCCAAAGAGGGGCTCACCCGCGACGACATCCTGGACAACATCTCGCTCTACTGGCTGACGAACACCGCGATCTCCGCGTCCCGTCTGTACACGGAGAACAAGCTGTCATTCTTCGCCGCCAAGGGCGTGAACGTCCCGGTCGCCGTGAGCGTCTTTCCCGACGAGCTCTACGAGGCGCCGCAGAGCTGGGCCGAGCAGGCGTACCCCAACCTCATCTACTACAACAAGCTCGACAAGGGCGGGCACTTCGCGGCCTGGGAACAGCCGAAGATCTTCTCCGAAGAGCTGCGTACCGCCTTCCGGTCGCTTCGCTAGATGGCCGTGTTCGGGCGTCCACACCTGCCCCCGCTCGACGGGGCGGTCGAGTGGCTCAACTCCGAGCCACTCGGCCCCGCCGACCTGCGTGGGCGCGTCGTCCTCGTGAACTTCTGGACGTTGACGTGCATCAACTGGCTGCGCCAGGAGCCGTACGTGCGCGCGTGGGCGCAGGCGTACCGCGACGACGGGCTGGTCGTTCTCGGGGTGCACACGCCGGAGTTCTCGTTCGAGCACGACGTCGACCAGGTGCGACAGGCGATCACCGCGCGCGGGATCGGCTACCCGGTCGCGGTCGACAACGACTACGCGATCTGGAGGGCCTTCGGGAACCTGTACTGGCCGGCGCTCTACTTCGTCGACGCGGACGGGGTCATCCGCGACGAGCACTTCGGCGAGGGGCGCTACGAGCAGTCCGAGCGGGTGCTCCAGGACCTGCTCGGCGTCGAGCGTGCGCCGGTGCCCGTCGACGGCCTCGGCCCGGAGGCAGCGGCCGACTGGGACGAACTGCGGACGCCCGAGACGTACCTCGGTTTCAGCCGCGGCGAACACTTCGCGTCGCCGAACGGCGCCGCGCTCGACGAACGCCGCGCCTACCAGTTGCCGGAGAGCCTGGCCCTGAACCAGTGGGCCCTGGCGGGCGAGTGGACGATCGGGTCGGAGAACGTCGTGGCGGACCGGGCCGGCGGCAGCATCGCCTTCCGGTTCCACGCTCGCGACGCGCATCTCGTGCTGGCTCCCGGGGCGGGACAGTCGATCCCGTTCCGCGTGCTGCTCGATGGCGCGGCTCCCGGCCCGTCGCACGGCGTCGACATCGACGAGGACGGCAACGGCGTACTCCAGGACGGCCGCCTCTACCAGCTCGTACGCCAACACGACGCGGTCCGTGAGTCGACCCTGGAGATCACGTTCGGCGAGCCAGGCGCGGAGGCGTACGCCTTCACCTTCGGATAGGCGCGGTCACTTTCGCCAACACGGCCGGGATAGTGTCGACTGCTGTGACAGCGCCCGAGATCACCATCGCCACCTCAGCGGACCGCGACGCGGTGGTCGGTTCGCTGGTCGCCGCGTTCGTCAAGGATCCCGTGCTGCGGTACCTGTTCCCGGACGAGGACACCTACCCGCGGTACGCCGCCGCCTTCTTTGGGCATCTCTTCGACAAGCGGGTGCACAGGTCGTCGATCTGGACGATCGGCGGGGGTGCCTCGGTCGCCATCTGGGAGCCGCCGGCTGAACTGTCGGCCGAGCTGTCGGCCGCCGGGCACGAATCGCCGGACAGCGGCTTCGCCGCTCATTTCCCCGCTGACGTGCTGGCCCGCGTTCAGGGCTATGACAAGGCCGTGCATGCCGCCCTGCCGGCGTTCCCGTTCTGGTATCTCGGCGTCCTGGGCACGCACCCTGACAGCGCTGGACGCGGTTGGGGGCGCGCCGTCATGAGGGCCGGGCTGGATCGCGCCGCCGCCGACGGTCTGCCGGCCATCCTGGAGACCAGCAACCCGGCCAACGTCGAGCTGTATCGCCGCGCCGGCTGGGAGGTGGTGGACTCCCTCTCGGAGCCCGTCCCCACCTGGATCATGCGGCAGCCGACTCGCTGACCCCGACTACCGCTTCGGCTGTTCCTGACTGGCGAAGATGCGCGCGTAGATCTCGTCGATGACGGGGTTCTTCGCCAGGCTGTAGTCGCGAGGCCGGTGCGCGGTGTCCCGCGCGAGGCGCCGCTTGGTAGCGGCGTACAGCTCCCGGTCCTGCGGATGCGAGCGCAGCCAGTCGCGAAAGAGCCGATGCCGGACGGGTTCGGGTGCGGCCCGCGGCCAGACGTGCAGGTTGACGTCCTCGGCGGGGCTGAGGAGCATCCGGTGCCCGTGCCACCAGGGCTCCCGGAGGGCGAGTCGGTATCCGAGCCGTTCCAGGGCGGGGAGATAGGTGGACTCCTCCGCTGTGTCCTCGATCGTGAGGTCGATGTCGATGACGGGCTTGGCTGCCAGTCCCGGCACCGCGGTGGACCCGATGTGTTCCACCCCGATGATCAGGTCCTCCAACGCCGTGGAGAGCGACGCGTGGACGGCGGCGAACCGCTGCGCCCAGGTCGGGTCGTACTCCTCGATGACGACGGACCCCCAGGTGCGTGGCGGCTCGCCCACCAGGCCGGCGTCCACCTGCTCGGGGGTGCCGTGGAAGCGCTGAACGACGTCCTGCGGATACTCGGCCACGTCAACCTCCTTGAGAAGCAAAGTCCGCCAGGCTACGACATCGGCGGTGCACGCCGAGGCGGCGACCGGGGGCAGACCCGACCGTTGCGGGCACCGGATGTCGGGTGCGGCATCTGCCCCGCGACCTAGCGTCAGTGCTCGAAAGGGAAGGAGGCCCGGGTGCTGGAGCGGCTCAACGAGGCCCTGGCGTACATCGAGCGGCACCTCGACCAGCGAATCGAGGTGGCCGACCTGGCGCGGATCGCACTCACGTCGGAGTACCACTTCCGGCGGCTGTTCTCCGCGCTGGCCGGGATGCCGCTGTCGGAGTACATCCGTCGTCGTCGGCTCACCGTCGCCGGCGCGGACGTCCTGGCGGGGGAGCGGACCTTGCTCGACGTCGCCGTGCACTACGGCTACGGCTCGGCCGAGGCGTTCGCCCGGGCGTTCCACGCCGTGCACGGCGTGGGTCCCGGAGAGGCTCGGCGTACGGGGGCAGCGCTGCGTGCCCAGCCCCGGATGTCCTTCCGTCTCACCGTCGAAGGGAGCGGCAGCATGGAGTACCGAATCGTCGGCAAGGACGCGTTCACACTGGTGGGGCGGAAGGCCCGAGTCCCGCTGGTGCACGAGGGGATGAACCCGGCGATCGTCGCGTTCATCCGGGGCATCGACAAGGAGACGACCGGGCGGATCGAGGCGCTCTCCGATCAGGAGCCGAGCGGGATCGTCAACGTCAGTGACAACCTCGCCGGCAGTCGGGCGGAGGGCACCGAGCTGGACTACTGGCACGGGGTGGTCACCGGAGCCGCACCGCCGGACGACCTGGACGCGCTGCCGGTTTCGGCCGGGACGTGGGCGGTGTTCACCACCTCCGGGGCGTTTCCGCAGGCGGTGCAGTACCTGTGGCGGGACGTGTTCACGCAGTGGTTTCCGTCCAACCCGTACCGCAGCCGACCTGGACCGGAGATCTCCCGGGTCCGGGTGTCCGCGGACGGCACCGAGGCGGACGCCGAGTTGTGGATTCCCGTCGAACGGGTACCCACCCCTATGTAGAGACCCGATACAGTGGTCGGATGCGGATCACCATTCCGGTCGCCAAGGTGCTCGCGGCGCTGCTCGCCGAGCCCGACGCGCAGCGCTACGGGCTGGACCTGATGCGATTGACCGGCCTGCCCAGCGGCACCCTCTACCCGGTGCTGCACCGGCTGAGAGGGGCCGGCTGGCTGGCCGCCGACTGGGAGGCGATCGACCCCGTCGCGGCCGGCCGGCCGGCCCGCCGCTACTACCGCCTGACGGCCGAAGGGGTGGCGCAGGCCCGGCGGGCGCTCGCCGACCTGCGCGCCGCGATCCCCGACGGCCGTCCCTCGTGGGGCGGCACCGAGCCCACCGGGGCGCCAGCGTGGTGACCCGCCGGTCCGCCGAATTGCTGCTGGAGATGGCCGCGCGCCGCTGGCCGGCCGACGTCCGCGACGACCTGCGCCGCGAGTGGGCCGCCGAGTTGCACGTCCTCGCCGAGAGCGGTCGCTGGACGAAGATGGTCGGTTTCGCGGTGAGCCTCGCCGTCAGCCGCGCCGGTGCCCCGCTCGTCGATCGCAGCCTGATGCGCGGTCGGGCCCGCCGTACGGTGGCCGCGTTGCTGCTGTCCCCGATCGCCTGCGTCGGGATCGTGGTCGGCGGCGCCTTCGCCGTGTACCCGATCGAGGTCGGGCTGACGGGAGTGGGCTGGTCGGAGCGGTCGCAGAAACCGATCTGGACGGCGCTCACCGTCGGGTTGGCGGTGCTGCTGGCGGCGTACGCCGCCCGATGGGCCCGGCACACCGCACTCGACGGCCCGCTGCGCATCGCGCTCGGCGTGGTGCTCCCCATCGGTGCGGTCGCGGTCCCGCTCCTGTACGTCATCTACCCGGACGACCTGGCCCGCGCCGTACCCGGTCTGTTGTTCTGGCTGGTCGGCCTGACGCTGGCTCTCTGGGCCGCCGCGAGCCTCGCCACCCGGAACCGGCTCCGCGGAGCCTGGTGGCTGGGCGTCCTCGGCGCGCTCGCAGCGGCCGACCTTGCGGTGATCCGCGTCGTTGTCGACATCATGCCGGCGGGCAGCGGTGCTGGCCCGCTCAGCGGTGCGCTGTCACCGGACAGCGTCGACTGGCTCTCCGCGCCGCTGTGGCTCTTCGCCGCCTGGACGGACTGGAACGTCGGCCCACCCGGGCCCATCTCAGTGGAGATCTTCCAGCTGATCACCTACCAGGTGCAGGTGGAACCCATGCTCTACCTGGCGTGCACGCCCTACGCGCTCGCGTACGCCATCCGGGCGGCCCGGTCGGCGCCCGCCGCCGTCGCGCCGACACCGACCCCGTCGTCGGTCTGATCCGTGCAGCTCAGTCGGGCACGTCGTCCCACGTCGTGCCCGGCTCCAGGTACCCGGCCGACTGGTTCTCGCGCAGCGCGTAGGCGATGACCAGCAGGGCGTGCTTGTCCAACTCGGGCAGCCGGTCCAACGGAAACCACCGCACGGCCAGCGACTCATCGTCGTTGACCCGGGCGGTGCCGGCCACCAGTCGGCAGAGGAAGCCCAGGTTGAGGTATTCGCAGCGGTCCCCGTTGGGGTACGTGTGCGGGTGCGAGACGGCGCTGGACAGCCGTACCGGCACCACGTCCAGGCCGGTCTCCTCCCGCACCTCGCGGACCAGCGCGGTGGCCGGCTGCTCGCCCGGCTCGACGAACCCGCTGATCACCGACCAGCGTCCGTCGTCGGCGCGCTGGCCGAGCAGCAGCTCACCGGCGTCGTTGCGGACCACCGCGCTGACGCTGGGCAGCCACAGCAGGTCGTGGCCGACGTGCTTGCGCAGCCCCACGATGTAGTCCGGTGTTCCCATCCGGCGATCATAGGCACGACCCCACCGGGCAGCGCCGTCCCGTCGCGCCAGGTCAGCGTCAGGCCGACCAGCTGACGGTACGGCGGAAGCGCTCGTACTCCCTGGCGAGTTCGGCGTCGATCCGTTCCATGCGGGCCTCGGTGAGGACCACCGCGGGGTCCTGCCACGGGCGGTCGGTGAGCATGCGGCGGCGCAGTCCGATCGGTGGGTGGGCGGCGAACAGCGACGCCTCGTCGCGGACCGACAGTTGGCGCAGCAGCGGCAGCCGATCGGCGCTCGCGGCGCGGGCCTCAGCCAACGCCGAACGCCACCGGTCCGGGCCGTGTCCCGCCTGGGTCTCCCGACGCACCGCCAGCGCCATCGACTCGCCGCCGAGCAGGGCGTCGAGCAGCTCGGTCGCGGCAGTCGAGCCGGCCACCCGGGCGGCGAGTTCGTCGGCGAGGTACTCGGCGCGTTGGCTGTCCCGAAGCGCCATGCTCACCAACAGCAGGTGGGCGACGAACAGCACCCGGGACACCACCCACTGGAACGCCCGGCCCAGCGCGTCACCCACCATCTCCACCAGCCCGGCGCCGACGCTCGTTCGTACCGGCCGGAAGAGGTCGGCGGCGGAGCGGAGCATGGTGAACGCGGGCTGCGTGAGCAGCCCCCGGCGCGGGTCACCGTTGACGAAGTGGCCGAGCTCGTGACCGAGCAACGCCACCCGCTCGCTGGCGGTGAGTGAACCCCACAACGGCAGTCCGAGGCAGAGCACCTTCCGGCGCCGCACGCCGACCGCTCCCGCGTACGCGTTGATGTCGCTGTCGACGCCGACCACGTCCGGCGCCGGTGCCCCGATCGCGGTGGCCACCTCGCCGATCAGCGCGAACAACTCCGGCGCCCGGTCGCGGGAGAGCACCTCCAGTTCCGGGTCGAGCCGGTCGAACCGGGGCCGCAGGGCGACCGCCAGACCGGCCATCGCTACACCCGGCAGGATCGCCAGGTTCGGAAACGGGAACGCCACGATCAGCCATGCGCCGGTGACCGCCAGCGCGAGTACCGCCGCGACGAGCGCCAGCGACGCCACTGCGGTCAGCGTCCGGGCGCTGTTGGACCCGTTGGCGCCCAGCGGTCGCCCGGCCAGCTGGGTGAACTGCCGGCTGGTCGTCCGGAACGCCATCCGGTAGGTCCACCGGTCGACCCAGGTCCAGCCAAACTCGCGTTCGCGCCGCACCGGGTCGTACGTGTCCAGATTCCACTCGCAGCGTGGGCACCATGGCACCGCGTCGCGTACGGACTCCGTCTTGGCCCCACACCCCGGGCACGCCCCCGTGCCGGTCACCGTGTTGATCACGGGACGATCCTGCCCCAGGCCCGTCGTACGCCGGAACCGGCCGTTCAGCCGACGGCCGGCGGCGGGCGCGAAGTATCCCGGCCTGGCCTTCTTTTGGTGTTCCGGCCCGACAGACGCAATGCATATCTACTGTGGAGAGGGTCGGCTACTTGTGCGATCCGGTGGCGGCCGGTCGGTTCGCGGTGCACAGTGATTCCCATGAGCGACAGCGGACGTGGTGGGCAGTTCTACTGGTGCACCCGGCACCACCGGGTCGAGACGGGCGCCGACGTGTGCCCGGCGAAGCATGTCCTCGGCCCGTACGACTCGGCGGCCGACGCGGAGAACGCCCTGCAACGGGTGCAGGAGCGGAACGAGGCGTGGGACGCCGAGGACGCCCGGTGGGCCGGGGAGGACAGGTAGACGGCGCGGGACGGCCCGCGCCGAGGTATTTCGTGCTCCGCGAGGACGCACGCGAGAGCACGTCCCCAAGGAGGGAACCACGATGGCCGAAGCACAGCAGGCCACCACCCGCCCGGCCGCCCGGCGTACCACCGCGAAGAAGACCGCCGCGGCAGAGCGGAACACGGCAGCGAGCCGAACCACCCCCGTGCGCAAGTCCACCACGGCTGCGGCGAAGGCGCCGGCCCGCAAGGCGGCCGGCGGGGCGGGACGTGCCCCGGCCAAGAAGACCACCACGGCGGCCAAGGCCCCGGCGAAGAAGGCCGCCACCAAGACCACCACCGCGGCCAAGAAGGCGCCGGCGAAGGCCTCGACCGCCACCCGCAAGACGACCACCGCCGCCAAGAAGGCCCCGGCGTCGGCGGCGAAGAAGACCACGGCCAGCACGGCGCGGAAGACCGCCGGTACGGCGAAGAAGACGACCAGCGCCGCGAAGAAGACGACCGGCGCCGCGAAGAAGACCACCGGCGCCGCGAAGAAGACGACCGGCGCCGCGAAGAAGACCACCACGGCGGCGGCCAGGAAGACCACCGCCGCGGCGAAGGCGCCGGCGCGCAAGGTCGCGACCAAGGCGTCCACCACGAAGAAGACGGCCGCCAAGAAGGCCCCGGCGAAGAAGACGGCGGCGAAGAAGGCCGCGTCCACCGGCCCGAGCGGTGGTGCCCGCCAGGCCCCTGCGAAGAAGGCGCCGGCCGCGAAGTCGACCGCCACCTCGTCGACCACCACCCGCAAGGCGGCGGCGAAGAAGGCCCCGGCGAAGAAGACCGTGGCGGCCAAGGCTCCGGCCCGCAAGGTGACCGCCCGCAAGTCACCGGCACGTCCGGTCGCCGCCCGGACCACCGCCCCGCGTGGCACCCGGACCGCCGCCCGGAAGGCGACCGGCTGACCGTAGGCCGCCCCAACCGGGCGCTTCCCGACACGCCGGTCCGAGATCTCGGCCGGTCACCGGAAGCGGATCACCGGCGGCGCTGTCAGGATTGACCCGTGGTCATCCGACGCGTACTCGCGCCCCGCATCGACTTCGGCGCGCTGCGCCGCGAGCTCGGCCTGCCCGAGGGCTTTCCGACCGCCGCCCAGAAGGAGGCCGACGAGGCGGCCGCCGCACCGCCGCGGCCGCCCGTCGACCGCACCGACGTGCCGTTCGTGACGGTCGACCCCGCGACGTCGCGGGACCTGGACCAGGCGATGCACCTCGCCCGCCGGCCGGGCGGCGGCTACCGGGTGCGGTACGCGATCGCCGACGTCGCCGCGCACGTCCGCCCGGGCGGCGCGCTGGAGGCGGAGACCTGGCGGCGGGGGCAGACCGTCTACCTGCCCGACGGGCACGTGCCGCTGCACCCGCTGACGCTCAGCGAGGGCGCCGCCAGCCTGCTGCCCGACGACGACCGGGCCGCCGTCGTCTGGACCATCGACCTGGACGCCGACGGCGGCACGGTGGCTGTCGAGCTGGAACGCGCCCTGGTCCGCAGCCGCGCCAAGCTCGACTACGCCGGGGTGCAGGCCGCGGCCGATGCCGGTCGGCTGCCCGAGCCGATCGCGCTGCTGCCCGAGATCGGCGACCGGTTGACCGCCCGGGGCCTGCGTCGTGGCGCCATCAACCTGCCGCTGCCCGAGCAGGACGTGGAGCCCGACGGCGACGGCTGGCGGCTGGTGCTGCGCGGCCCGGTGCCCATGGAGGAGCACAACGCGCAGATCTCGCTGCTGACCGGGATGGCCGCCGCCGACATCATGCTGGCCGGCCGGATCGGCCTGCTGCGCACCATGCCAGCGCCGAAGCCGGAGGCGGTGCAGCGGTTGCGGGCCGCCGCCACGCCGCTGGGCGTCCACTGGCCGGACGACACCAGCCCGGGCGAGGTGATCGCCGGGCTGGACGCCGCCCAGCCACGAGCCGCCGCGTTCATCGACCAGGCGGCCGAGCTGATGCGCGGCGCGGCGTACACCGCGTTCGACGGGACGCTGCCCGAGCAGCCGGAGCACGGCGGTGTGGCCGCCGCGTACGCCCACGTCACGGCGCCGTTGCGGCGCCTGGCCGACCGGTACGCCACCGAGGTCTGCCTGGCCCTGCACGCGGGCCGGCCGGTGCCCGACTGGGCGCGCGCCGCGATGCCCCGACTGCCCGAGGTGATGGCCACGACCGACCGGACCGCCTCGGCGGCCAGCCGGGGTGCCGTCGAGCTGGCCGAGGCGGTGCTGCTGGCGCACCGGGTGGGTGAGACCTTCGACGCGGCGGTGCTCGACGTGGACGCCCCACCGAACGGCCGCTCCCGCCCCCGACCGCCCGGCGGAACGGTGGCCCTGGACGCGCCGCCGGTACGCGCCCGCTGCCTCGGTGAGTTGCCGCTCGGCGAACGGGTCCGGGTCCGGCTGGTCACCGCCGACCCGGAGGCCCGCTCGGTCCTGTTCGAGCTGGCCTGACCCGGCCGCGGCGGGCGGCAGCGGGGATTGTCACAGCGCCTGGCGCTGCTGCCGGACCGGGCGGTTTGCGAGGATGAGCCCATGGCATACGACGCGAGCACGCTGCCCGACGTGTCCGGACTGACGGTCGGCATCATCGGTGGCACCGGCGACCAGGGGCGGGGCCTCGCCTACCGGTTCGCCCAAGCCGGGCAGACGGTGCTGATCGGCTCCCGGTCCGCGGAGCGGGCCGCCGAATCCGCCGCCGAGATCGCCGCCCTGCCCCGGATGCCGGCCGACGCCAGCATCACGGGTGCCGCCAACGACGAGGTGGCCCGCCGCAGCGACGTGGTCATCATCGCCGTGCCGTGGGACGGGCACGCCGCGACCGTCGCCGCTCTCGCCGAGCCGCTCGCCGGCACGATCGTCGTCGACTGCGTCAACCCGCTCGGCTTCGACAAGCAGGGCCCGTACGCGCTGACCGTCCCCGAGGGCAGCGCCGTGCAGCAGGCCGCCGCGTTGCTGCCCGACTCCCGGGTCTGCGCGGCGTTCAACCACGTCAGCGCTCCGCTGCTGGCTGACCCCGAGGTCGACCGCATCGACCTTGACGTGCTGATCTGCACCGAGGACCGCGAGCTGGTCGACGTGGTCGGCGCGCTCGCCGCCCGGATCCCCGGGATGCGCGGCATCTACGCCGGCCGGCTGCGCAACGCCCACCAGATCGAGGCGTTCACCGCCAACCTGATCGCCATCAACAAGCGGTACAAGGCGCACGCCGGCATCCGCGTCACCGACCTCTGAGCGGCAACCACCGCCGAGCCCGTTTGCCGGGGCCGCGTACCGGCGAGTCTGTCCGACGGGGTTACCGGTCGGCGGCCCTGATTCGGCCGATGGCCCGTTTGGCTCGTCGGCCTGCGCGTGTCTTGTCGATGGTCAGCGGCGTCTTCACGTGCGCCGGTGGTATTGGTTGCGGCGGGGGAGGCGGTCGGGATCGAGCCAGGCTGGTGGGACGAACTCGGGTGGCCGTCGCCGCTCTGTCGGACGGTCCAGTCGTTGTGGTGGATGTGTCGGTGGTGGTGTGCGCAGAGCAGCACGGCGTTCGTCAGGCTTGTGTCGCCGCCGTCGGCCCAGTGTCGGATGTGGTGGGCGTCGCACCAGCGGGGTGGGCGGTCGCAGCCGGGGAAGGCGCAGCCGCGGTCTCGTAGGACCAGGGCGCGTCGGAGGGGCCCGGTGATGAGGCGGCGTTGTCGGCCCACGTCGAGCGGTTGAGCGGCGCCGCCGAGGACGGCGGGCAGGATGCTTGCGTCGCAGGCGAGTCGGCGGACCGTCTCTGGGGTGAGTTGGAGGCCGGTGTCCAGGGTGCCGGCGTTGAGGTGTCGGGCCAGGGCGTCGAAGCTGGTGGTGATGACGATCTGGGCGGGCTCGCTGCCGTGCTCGGGGAGCTCACCGGTGCGCAGGGTGAGCCGGCAGAGGTCGGCGAGCGCGTCGTGTCGGCGTTGCCCGGGGGTGCGCGGGTCGTGCGGGCCCGACGGCGCGGTCAGCGGGTCGATCGCGGCGCGCAGCAGGCCGGCGGTCTCGGCGTCCAGGCTGCCGGTCAGCCGCAGGCGGCCATCGTGCAGCTCGGACAGGGTGACGTGACGGTCTCGGGCGGCTCGGTGGGTCTCGGCTTCCACCGCGGCCCGGGCGGCGGCTTCGGCGGCCTCGGGAGCGACGTGGTCGAGGATTCGTGCGCTCAGCCTGCGGAGCAGCACGGGATCGAACTGCCCTGCCCATTCGACGAGCACGCCGACGGCCTTGTCGGCGGCCGCGACGCCGGCGGTGGCGTGCACGGTGTTGACGGTGTCGCCGATGACCCGCGCCTGCTCCAGGCTGATGGCCCCGTCGGCCAGCGCGCGGCGCACTCCGGGGGCGCCGGCGTCCAGGGTGCTGGCGAGGTCGACCAGCCGCCGGGCGGTGGGGACGGTGAGCCGTAGTCGATCTCGCAGCCAGAGCGCCGTCGAGGACGCGCCCTGGGCGCGGGCGGTGCCTCGGCCGTCCAGCTCGCGCACGAGGGTCAGTTTGACGGCCGCCAGGCGCTGCTCGAGCCGGTGTGTGGCGTCGAGCGCCGCGACGAGGTCGTGCTCCGCGACGGCCCAGGTGGCCACGTCGAGGCACGCCGCCACCGCGTCCTCCGCCTGCGCCAACTCCTCGACCACGACCAGAGACTAGAACAGGTGTACGACAATCTCAGTCATCTTGATCGATTGGACTGCCGCTGTCGTTTGGAGAGGCAGCGAGGCAGCGACCGCGACCCAGCGACCCCGACCCAGCGGCGGGGCCGGCCGGCGAGCGGAAACGCCGTGCCGGCCGGCCCGCGCCGCCCACTGTCCTAGAAGGTGTGCTCGGCGGCCGGGAACTCGCCGCCGCGGACCTCGTCGGCGAATCGACGGGTGGCGTCGGTGAGGGCGCCGGCGAGATCCGCGTACCGCTTCACGAAGCGTGGTGCCTTGCCGGTACGCAGGCCGGCCATGTCCTGCCAGACCAGCACCTGCGCGTCGGTGGCCGGGCCCGCCCCGATGCCGACCGTGGGGATCGGCAGCTCGTGGGTGACCTGCTTGGCCACCTCACCCGGCACCATCTCCAGCACCACCGCGAACGCGCCGGCCTCGGCCACCGCCCGCGCGTCGGCCAGCACCTCGTCGGCCGCGTCGCCCCGGCCCTGCACCCGGTAACCGCCCAGGGTGTGCTCGCTCTGCGGGGTGAAACCGATGTGCGCCATCACCGGGATACCCGCGCCGACGATCGCGGCGATCTGCGCGGCGCAGCGGCGGCCACCCTCCAGCTTCACCGCGTGGCAGCCACCCTCCTTCATGAACCGGACGGCGGTGCGCAGCGCCTGGGTCGGGCCCTCCTCGTACGAGCCGAACGGCAGGTCACCGACGATGAGTGCCTGCCGGGTCGCCCGTACGACGGCCCGCACCAGCGGGAGCAGTTCGTCGGCGGTGACCGGCAGGGTGGTCTCGTAGCCGAACACGTTGTTCGCGGCCGAGTCGCCGACCAACAGCACCGGAACTCCGGCCTGGTCGAAGATCGCCGCCGTGTACTGGTCGTACGAGGTGAGCATCGGCCACCGTTCGCCGCGCTCCTTGGCGGCGATGAGGTCGCGGGTACGGACTCGTCGCGTGGCCGGCCCGCCGTACAGGGCGGTCACCTCGTTCGGAGTGGACTCCACCATCACTGTCTCCTTCCTCGAGGCCGCCTGCGCGGTCCCCGGGTTCCGCAGCGATCGTCGCACCGCGGAAGGGGGTGACGGCAGGGCGCAGTGCGAGATGTCACTCCACCGCACCCGGGCGACTCAGCCGTGCTCGCGCCACCGGCTGGTGATCGGCAGCCGACGGTCCCGCCCGAACGCCTTCATCGAGATCTTCGCGCCCGGAGCGGACTGCCGTCGCTTGTACTCGGCGGTATCCACCAGCCGCAGCACCTTGTCCACCACCGCCGGGTCGTGGCCCGACTCGACGAGCCCGTCCCGGCCGAGGTCGCCGTCGACGTATCCGATCAGGATCGGGTCCAGCACGTCGTAGTCGGGCAGGGTGTCGCTGTCCAGCTGGCCCGGGCTCAGCTCGGCGCTCGGCGGCTTGCCGATCGAGTTCTCCGGGATCGGCGCGGTCTCGCCCCGCCGCATCGCGTCCGCGTTGCGCCACTTCGCGAGCCGCCAGACCAGCGTCTTCCAGACGTCCTTGATGGGGTTGAAGCCGCCCACCGAGTCGCCGTACAGGGTGGAGTAGCCGACCGCCAGCTCGCTCTTGTTGCCGGTGGTCAGCACCAGGTGGCCCTCCTGGTTCGACAGGGCCATCAGGATCACGCCGCGTACCCGGGCCTGAAGGTTCTCCACCGCCACCCCGGAGAGCGACAGGTTGGCCAGGAAGCCGTCCACCATCGGCTGGATCGGTTCCACCCGGTAATCCAGCCCGGTGCGCTTGGCCAGGTCGGCGGCGTCCTCCCGGGAGTGCTCCGAGGAGTGCTGGCTGGGCAGCGACACCCCGACCACCCGGTCCGGGCCGAGCGCGTCGACGGCGAGCGCGGCCACCACCGCGGAGTCGATGCCGCCGGAGAGGCCGAGCACCACCGACGGGAACCGGTTCTTGTTGACGTAGTCGCGCAGGCCGAGCACCAGCGCCTGCCACACCTCGGCCTCGTCGGCCACCGGCTCGATCGACCCGCCGATCGCGGGCGGCCCGGACGGCGTGGGCGGGATGACGTCCACCGTGCTGTGCGCCACCCGCATGGCGTCCGCGACGGCCTCCACGGCCGGTGTCTCGGCGGCGGCCGGGAGCTCCACGTCGTGCACGAGCAGGTGCTCGACGAACTGCGGGGCCCGGGTCAGCAGCTCACCGTCGGCGCCCACGATCATCGAGTCGCCCTCAAAGACCAGCTCGTCCTGGCCGCCGATCATGTTGACGTACGCGATGGCGGCGCCGGCCTCGGCGGCCCGGCGGCGGACCAGCGGCAGCCGGATGTCGTCCTTGTTCAGCTCGTACGGCGAGCCGTTGATGTTGACCACGAGGCCGACCCTGGCCTGCCGGGCGGCGGCGAACGGGCCGCCGGCCTGCCACAGGTCCTCGCAGATGGTCAGCGCGACGTCCACCCCGCCGATCCGCACGACGGTCAGCGTGTCGCCGGAGACGAAGTAGCGATCCTCGTCGAAGACGCCGTAGTTGGGCAGGTGGTGCTTGAAGTAGCGGGCGGCCACCGCGCCCCGGTGCAGCAGGGCGGCGGCGTTGCGGGCGCCCCGGCCCGGCTCGGCGTCCCCGCTGACCTGCGGCGGCCCGTCGGCGTCCAGGTAGCCGACCACGACCGGCAGCGCGCCGAGGCCGTCTGCCGCGAGGTCGGCGGCGAGCCGCTCCAGGGCGGCCCTGGACGCGGCGACGAAGGAACGCCGGAAGACCAGGTCCTCGACCGGGTACCCGGTCAGCATCATCTCCGGGAAGAGCACCAGCTGGGCGCCGGCGTCGGCGGCCTGGCGTGTCCAGCTGCGGACCAGGTCGGCGTTGCCGGCGAGGTCGCCGACGCTCGGGTTGACCTGGGACAGGGCGAGACGCAGGGTGGGCATGCCCTCATCTTGCCCCAGCCGCTCGGGGCGGACACGGCGCCCGGCGGGAGATGCGGGCCACGCGCCGCTGGGCTCGGCCACCCACCGGACGGCCGGCTCACGTCGGGCCGCTGTCCGCGCGCGGGCACCTCGGCGGCCACGGCAGGACGGCGGCCGGGCGTTGGCGTAACGTCGGCGTAACCGGGCCCGTGGAGACTGGTCGGTCAGGCCCGGCCAGCCCGGCCGGTGATGGCAAACAGGTGTCGCGAGGGGTGGAAGTGGACCGTCAGCAGGAGTTCGTCCTCCGTACGCTGGAAGAGCGGGACATCCGGTTCGTCCGGCTGTGGTTCACGGACGTGCTGGGCACGCTCAAGAGCGTGTCGGTGGCGCCCGCCGAGCTGGAGGCAGCCTTCGAGGAGGGCATCGGCTTCGACGGCTCGGCGATCGAGGGCTTCGCCCGGGTCTTCGAATCCGACATGGTCGCCATGCCCGACCCGACGACCTTCCAGGTCTTCCCGTTCGAGGGCGGGGTCAGCGGCGAGAGTGCCCGGATGTTCTGCGACATCCTGCTGCCCGACGGGGGGCCTTCCTGGGCCGATCCGCGACACGTGCTGCGCCGGGCGCTGTCCAAGGCCGCCGAGAAGGGCTTCACCTTCTACACCCACCCCGAGATCGAGTTCTTCCTGCTGGAGAACGGCCCCCAGGACGGCTCGGTGCCCATTCCGGTGGACACCGGCGGCTACTTCGAGCACACCACCCACGCCGTCGCCCGGGACTTCCGGCGGCAGGGCGTGCTGGCGCTGGAGCGGATCGGGATCTCGGTGGAGTTCAGCCACCACGAGGTCGCCCCCGGCCAGCAGGAGATCGACCTGCGTTACGCCGACGCGCTCACCACCGCCGACAACATCATGACCTTCCGGCACGTGGTCAAGGAGGTGGCGCTCTCCACCGGCGTGCAGGCGAGCTTCATGCCGAAGCCGTTCACCGACCAGCCGGGCAGCGGCATGCACACCCACCTGTCGCTGTTCGAGGGCGAGCGCAACGCCTTCCACGACAACGGCGACCCGATGAAGCTCTCCAAGGTGGCGAAGTCGTTCATCGCCGGCCTGCTGGTGCACGCCCGCGAGTACACCGCGGTCACCAACCAGTGGGTCAACTCGTACAAGCGGCTCTTCCCGCAGCACCTGCCGGACCGGATCACCGAGAGCCCGGCGTACGTCTGCTGGGGGCACCTGAACCGGTCCG
Organism: Micromonospora sp. NPDC005087; assembly: GCF_042872965.1. Lineage (NCBI taxonomy): Bacteria > Bacillati > Actinomycetota > Actinomycetes > Micromonosporales > Micromonosporaceae > Micromonospora > Micromonospora sp. NPDC005087. The sequence goes on from NZ_JBIALB010000003.1 coordinate 309,583, forward strand.
CGCTGGTCCGGGTGCCGGCCTACGGCAAGCCCAACTCGGCCCGGGTCGAGGTCCGTTCGCCGGACTCGGCGGCCAACCCGTACCTCGCCTTCGCGGTGCTGCTCGGCGCCGGCATGAAGGGCATCGAGGAGGGCTACGAGCTGCCGCCGGGCGCCGAGGACGACGTCTGGTCGCTGACCAACGCCGAGCGGCGGGCGATGGGGTACGAGGCGCTGCCGGAGAACCTCGCCGAGGCGATCGACGTGATGGCCGGGTCCGAGCTGGTCGCCGAGGTGCTCGGCGAGCACGTCTTCGACTTCTTCCTGCGCAACAAGCGAGCCGAGTGGGAGCAGTACCGCCGCGAGGTCACCCCGTACGAGCGGCAGCGCTACCTGGCGCTGTAGCCACGGGGGCTGACGCCGTTGCGCGCTGCCGCTATCGTCTCGATCACCGCGCCGGTACCCCTCCGGGCGGAGAGTCGGGAGGCAGTCGGTGCTGGAGGATCTGCTCAGCGGTGCCTGGCAGAGCGTCTTGTTCGGTGTCGTCGGCGTGGGGCTGATGGCGGCCGGGTTCGGGCTGGTCGACCTGCTCACTCCCGGCCGCCTGCGGGACCTGATCTGGGTGGACCGCAACGCCAACGCGGGGCTGCTGCTCGCCGCCAACCAGCTGGGCATCGCCGGGATCGTCTTCACCGCGATCCTCACCAGCTACAGCGACTTCGGCAAGGGGCTCGCCTCCACCGTGGTGTTCGGGCTGCTCGGTCTGGCCATCATGGCGCTGGCCTTCGTGGTGCTCGACCTGCTCACCCCGGGCAAGCTCGGCGAGGTCATCTGCTCGCCGGAGCCGCACCCGGCGGCCCGGGTCAGCGCGGTCACCCACTTCGGCGCGGCGCTGATCGTCTGCGCCTGCATCGCCTGAGCGCGGTCGTCGTACCCCGGCCGTAGCGTGCCGGGCATGAACCGCACGGACCGCCTCTACGCCCTGGTCGAGGAGCTGCGGGCGATGTCGCCCCGGCCGCGTAGCGCCCGCTGGCTGGCCGCGCGTTTCGAGGTGAGCAGCCGGACCATCGAGCGCGACATCGGCGCCCTGCAGGAGGCCGGCGTGCCGATCTGGGCGGAGCCGGGGCGCACCGGCGGCTACGTGCTGGACCGCGCCCGCACCCTGCCCCCGGTCAACCTCACCGCCGCCGAGGCGGTGGCGATGGCCGTCGCGCTGCACCGGCTCGCCGGCACGCCGTTCGCCGGGCCCGGTGCCACCGCGCTGCGCAAGCTGGTGGCGGTCCTGCCGGCCGCCGACGCGGCCGAGGCGCACCGGCTCGCCGGCCGCGTGCACCTGATCGGCGACGGGCCGGCCACGCCCGTCCCGGCCATCGTCGCCGACGCGGTCGCAGCGCGGCGGGTGCTGCGCATCCGGTACGCGAACCGCGACGGCGCTGATTCGGCACGCGACGTCGAGCCGCTCGGCTACCTCGGCAACCCTCGACACTGGTACCTGCTCGCCTGGTGCCGGCTGCGCGACGAGCTGCGCTGCTTCCGCACTGACCGGATCCGGGGCGTGCGGGCACTGCCCGAGGTGGTGGCCCGGGAGCTGCGCCCGGCGGATCTCGACATCCCGCAGGAGCGGGTCCGACGGCTCAGCCTGGTCTGAGACCGACGGCGCGGGTCGCGTCGGGCACGGCCCGGCCGGCGCGGACCCCGTCGGGTGATCCGGAAACACCGACAGGACGGTGTCGTGGACGGCCCCGAGACTGCTCCTGACGACGGCCGCACGGCCGGCACGGGAAACCTGGAGGCAGCAGATGTCCACGACGCCCATCACCTGGTTCGAGATCGGCACCGATCGGCCGGAGGAGGCGGAGCGCTTCTACGGCGAGTTGTTCGGTTGGACCTTCGAGGAGCAGGGCGCGGCCAACGGCGGGTCCTACCGGGTGACCGGCGCCGGTGGCGACACCGGAATCGGCGGGGCGATCCGGGCGACCGACGGGACGTCGCCGAACTACGCCGTGTTCTACGCCGAGGTCGCCGACGTGGCCCAGACCTGCCAGCGGGCCGAGGCGGCCGGCGGCAAGGTGCTGGTGGCGGCGCGTACGACCCCGAGCGGGCTCACCCTCGCCCATCTGCTCGACCCGGCCGGCAACCACCTCGGCGTGTTCACGCCCCCGCCCGCCCCCGCCGGCTGACGGTCTGGTCGGTGGCGGCCCCGCCCGGTCGGGCGGGGCCGCCGACGGTCACCTGCCGGCCGTACCGCCGGGGCCGCCGTGTCCGCCCGGCCCGCCGTGACCACCCGGACCGCGGTGGCCGCCCGGGCCGGGGAAGACACCGGCCTCGACGGCCTTGGTGATCGCGTCGGCCTGCTCCTGGGTGAGCTTGCCGTCCTTGACCGCCTGGTCGAGCCGCTCCTTGAGCGCGGCCTGCCGGTCCTCGGTGGACGGCCGCTCCGGCCGGTCAGCGCGCTGCTGCTCGCGGACCTTCTCCAGCGCGGCGGTCACCTTGTCGGGGGAGACGCCCAGCTCCTTGGCGAGCGCCTCGGCGAACTCGCCCTGCCGGTCGGCCTTCGTGCCCGGGCCGTCGGCGGTGCTACTGGCGCTCGGCGTCGACGTGGCGTCCGCGGCGAACGCGATCGTCGGGGCCGCGATCCCCACGCCGAGGACGCCGGCGGTGGCCAGACCGGCCAGCAGGTGCTTCTTGCGGATGGTGCGGGACATGCTCTCCTCCAGATTCTCGGTGGTGCTGCGATGTCATCACCGACAGTGACCAGCCCGGCTGGGTGGAACCCGTGCCGAAGCTGTCCGCCAGCTGGCAATCCGGCCCGCCGAGTCGGACAAACGGGTTGCCTCGGTACGCCCGATGGGTGAGGGTGGTTCCTCGCCGTGCCCCGGGTGGGCCGAGCCGTGCGGGCCCGGTCGACCGGGATCCACCGACGGAAGGCAGCCTCTCGTGACGTCCACACCGATCCGGGAACTCCCGATCACCGACCCGCAGGCCGGGCCGTACGGCATCACCACCGGCCCCGACGAGGCCCTATGGCTGACCCTGGTCCACGCCGGCGCGATCGCCCGGGTGGACGTGGATGGTTCGGTGCGCCGCTGGGCGGCCGGCGATCCGGGCAGCCGGCCCTTGATCGTCACGTCCGGTCCGGACGGCGCGCTCTGGTTCACCCGCTCCGGGGACGACCGGATCGGCCGGATCACCACCGACGGGGAGCAGCGCGAGGTCGCGTTGCCGGCGGGCACCGGCCCGTGCGGCATCGCCGCGGGCCCGGACGGCGCCCTCTGGTACGCCGGGATGAACTCCGACACCGTCGGACGGGTGAGCACCGACGGGGTGGTCACCGAGGTGCCGTTGCCGGTCTCCGGGGCGTTCGCCTCGATGGTGGCGGCCGGCCCGGACGACGCCGTCTGGTGCACCCTCAACCAGGCGAACGCGATCGCCCGGGTCGGCATGGACGGCGCCGTACGGGTGCACCCGTTGCCCACCGAGCGCGCCGCACCGGTCGGTATCACCGCGGGCGTGGACGGGGCGCTCTGGTTCGTGGAGATCGGGGCCGGTCAGGTCGGGCGGATCAGCCCCGACGGTCAGATCGAGGAGTACCCGCTGCCGGACCGGACGGCCCGGCCGCACGGCATCGTCGCCGATCCGTCCGGGGGCGCCTGGTTCACCGAGTGGGCCGGAAACCGCATCGGCCACGTCGACCCGACCGGCCGGGTCGACACCTACGAGCTGCCCACCCCGAACTCCGAGCCGCACGGCCTCACCGTCGCCCCCGACGGCAGCATCTACGCAGCCTTGGAGAACGGCCACCTGGCCCGCCTCACCTTGTGACGCGGGCGAGGGGAGCGGGTCAGGCGACGGCGGGGGAGACGGTGAGGGTGGCCGTGGTGGTGTCGAGGGTGGCCTGGGTGCCGACGGGGACGGTCAGCTGGCCGGGGCCGTGGCCGATCGGCAGTCCGCCGAGCACCGGTACGCCGAGGCCACCGAGGCGTTCGCCGAGTACGTCGACGATCGTGGTGTCCCAGCCGTCGGCGCAGTCGGTGAACTGGCCGACCGCCACCCCGGCCAACCCGTCCAGCGCGCCGGCCCGGCGCAGGTGGGTGAGCATCCGGTCGACCTTGTACGGAGGTTCCTGCACGTCCTCGATCAACAGCACCGCCCCGGTCAGGTCGGGCAGGTCCGGCGTGCCGATCGACGCGGCGATCATGCACAGGTTGCCGCCGAGCAGGGTGCCGGTGGCCCGACCCGGGACGCGGACCGGATAGGTCTCCTCGCCGGCCACCGCGGTGACCGTCACCGGTTCGGTCGTCATCAGCGCGGCGTGCAGCGACTCGGCCGAGCGCAGCGGGGTGCGTTCATCCCGCCAGGCCGCCCCCGGGCCGTGCACCCCGGCGAGCCGGGCGCCCCGCCAGAGCGCGAACTGCAGCGCGGTGATGTCGGAGAAGCCCGCCACCACCTTCGGGTCGCGGCGGACCGCGGCCATGTCGATGGCGTCCACCACCCGCTGGGCCCCGTATCCGCCACGGGTGCAGATCACCCCGCGCACCTGCGGGTCGGCGAACGCGGCGTTCAGGTCGGCGGCGCGCAGCTCGTCCGCGCCCGCCAGGTAGCCCTGCCGGGCGTACGCGTTCGGCGCCGGCACCGGCCGCAGGCCCCAGCCGGTGAGCAGTTCCATCCCACGGGCCACCCGCTGCGGCGAGGTCGGCCCGGACGGCGACACCAGCAGCACCGTGTCGCCCGGGCGCAGCGCGGGCGGGCGGATGACGGTCAGGTCCTCGCTGATCACAACCGCAGAGCCTATCGACCCCGCTGCGCCGGGTCGGCGCACGTTGGCGGGGGCGGAGAGCGCGGGGCCGTGGCGGGGCGTGGCGCCCGGCGGCGCACCGGCTAGCCTCGACGGGTGGCAACCGCGCTGGTGATCGAGAACGACCCGTCGGACGACCTGCGCCGACTGGGCGAATGGCTGACCGAGGCTGGGCTGGAGCTGTGGGTGGTCCGCCCGCACGCCGGCGACGAGCTCCCCGCCGACCTGGAGGGGTACGCGGCGCTCGTGGTGCTCGGCGGCGAGCAGCAGGCGTACCCGCTGCCGGACGGCTCGCCCGGCGCACCCTGGTTCCCGGCGGTGGAGGGGCTGCTGCGCAAGGCGGTCCGCCACCGGGTGCCCACGCTGGCCGTCTGCCTGGGGGCGCAGCTGCTCGCCGCCGCGCACGCCGGGCTGGTCGAGCGGAGCCCGTCCGGGCCGGAGATCGGCCCCGGCGTGGTCGGCCGGCGGGACGCCGCAGAGAACGACCCGCTCTTCCGGTACGTGCCGCTGATCCCGGACGTGCTCCAGTGGCACTCGGACGAGATCACCGAGCTGCCCCGAGGCGCCACCCTGCTGGCCGCCTCCACCCGCTACCCGAACCAGGCGTTCCGGCTCGGTGACCGGGCCTGGGGGCTGCAGTTCCACATCGAGTGCGACACCGCGATGATCGCCGACTGGGCCGCCGACTCGACGCTCCTCGCCGACCTGGGCTACGACCCGGAGCTGGTGGTCGCGGCCTGCGCCTCGGTGATGGTCGACGTGGAGGAGGTCTGGCAGCCGTTCGCCGCCCGGTTCGCCGCGCTGGCCCTCGGTGAGCTGGACGACAGCACCGTGCGGCGTGGCCTGCCGCTGCTCGGGCACTGATGAGCCGGCCGACCAGGGCGTCGGGCCGGCTCGCCCGGTACGGCTTCGGCACCGCCGAGGGCGACGGCGGGGCGCGCGCCGCCGACCTGCTCGGCCCGGACGGGCTGCGGTTGTGGCGGCCGGCGGAGCAGGAGCCGGTCGACGAGCCGGCCGTGGAGCTGCTCGCCGCGCTGTCCCGGGCCGCCGACCCGGACCTGGCGCTTCGCCAGCTGCACCGCATCGTCGAGGCCGAACGCCGCACGAACGGCGGCACCGCGCCCGGCGTGACCGACCCCGGGTCGCCGCTGCTCGCGGAGCTGCACGCCGACTCCGGGTTGCGGCGGCGGCTGATCGCGGTGCTCGGCGCCTCGTCGGCGCTCGGCGACCATCTGGTGGCCCACCCCGAGCACTACGCGGCGCTGCGCACCGCCCCGGACGGGCTCGCCCCCACCGCCGAGGGGCGGCTGGAGCCGGCCGGCGACGGCAACCCGGTGGCGGTGCTGCGGTCCGCGTACCGGCTGGCCCTGCTGCGGATCGCGGCGGCCGACCTGACCGGCGGGCGCGGCCTGGAGCAGACCATGGCCGCGCTCTCGGCGCTGGCGGACGCGACGCTGGCCGCGGCGTACGAGGTCGCGGTCGCGGAGCTGCCCGCGGGCACCGCGCGGCCCCGGCTGGCCGTGGTGGCGATGGGCAAGTGCGGCGGCGACGAGCTGAACTACGTCTCCGACGTGGACGTCATCTTCGTGGCCGCCGAGGACGCCGACCTCTCCGCCGCCACCCTGGTGGCGACCCGGCTGATCCACATCTGCGGGCTGGTCGCCTGGCCGGTGGACGCGGCGCTGCGTCCGGAGGGCAACCGGGGCCCGCTGGTGCGGACCCTCGCGAGCCACCTGGCCTACTACCGCCGGTGGGCGCGCACCTGGGAGTTCCAGGCGTTGCTCAAGGCCCGCCCGGCCGCCGGTGACCTGCCGCTGGCGAAGGAGTGGATCGACCAGCTCGCGCCGCTGGTGTGGCGAGCGGCGGAACGGCCCGAGGCGGTCGAGGACGTCCGAGCGATGCGGCGCCGGATCATCGACAACATCCCGCCGAAGGAGCTGGAGCGCGAGATCAAGCGCGGCTCCGGCGGGCTGCGCGACATCGAGTTCGCCGTTCAGCTGTTGCAGCTCGTGCACGGTCGTGGCGACGAGACGCTGCGGGTGCCCGGCACCATCCCGGCGTTACGCGCGCTCGTCGCCGGCGGCTACGTCGGTCGTGCCGACGGCGAGGCGCTGCTGCGCGGCTACCGCTTCCTGCGCGGCATCGAGCACCGACTCCAGTTGCAGGGCCTGCGGCGCACCCACACCGTGCCCACCGAGCCGGCCGCGCTGCGCTGGCTCGCCGCCGCGCTGGACTACACGGCGACGCCGGGGCGCAGCGCCGTGGAAGCCTTCCGGGCCGAGTGGGTGACGCACGCCGCCGAGGTACGCCGGCTGCACGCCAAGCTGCTGTACCGACCGCTGCTGGAGTCGGTCGCCCGGGTGCCGGCCGACGGGCTGCGGCTCACCCCGGAGGCGGCCCGGCACCGGCTGGAGATCCTCGGCTTCGCCGACCCGGCCGGGGCGCTGCGCCACCTCCAGGCCCTCACCGGAGGGGTGAGCCGCACCGCGGCCATCCAGCGGACCCTGCTGCCGGTCCTGCTCAGCGAGTTCGCCGACGCGCCGGAGCCGGACCGGGGGCTGCTCAACTACCGACAGGTCTCCGACAAGCTGGGCAGCACCCCCTGGTATCTGCGGCTGCTGCGCGACGGTGGCCCGGTCGCCCGACGGCTGGCCCGGGTCCTCGCCCTCTCCCGGTACGCCGCCGACCTGCTCGCGCGGGATCCGGAGGCGCTGCGGCTGCTGGCCGAGGAGAACGAGCTGGCGCCCCGCCCACGCGAGGTGCTCCGGGAGGGGTTTCTCGCGGCGGCGGCCCGGCACACCGACCCGGTCGAGGCCACCCGGGCGGTGCGCGCGTTGCGCCGCCGGGAGCTGGTCCGGGTGGCGTGCGCCGACGTGCTCTGCCGGGCCGGTTCGCTCGCGCCCACCCCCACCCGTACGGACGGCGGAACCCGGCCGGCCCCCGGGCTGGCCGACATCACCGCCGTCGGCACGGCGCTCGCCGACGTCACCGACGCCACCCTGGCCGCCGCGCTGCGAGCCGCCCAGGCCAGCCAGCCGGCACCGCCCGGACTGCGGTTCGCGGTGATCGGCGTGGGCCGGCTCGGCGGGTACGAGTCGAACTACCTCTCCGACGCCGACGTGCTCTTCGTCTACGACCCGCCCGCCGGGAGCAACGAGAGCGCGGCCAGCGCCGCCGCCCACGCGATCGCCGAGGAGCTGCGCCGGCTGCTCGGCGTGCCCGCGCCCGACCCGCCGCTCGGCGTCGACGCCGACCTGCGCCCCGAGGGCCGGCAGGGCCCCTTGGTGCGCAGCCTCGCCGCCTACGCCCAGTACTACGCCCGCTGGTCGCGCGTGTGGGAGGCCCAGGCGCTGCTGCGCGCCCGGTTCGTCTGCGGTGACGCCGACCTGGGCGCCGAGTTCGAGGCGCTGATCGACCCGGTGCGCTACCCGGCCGAGGGGCTCACCCGCGAGCAGGTCGTCGAGATCCGCCGGATCAAGGCCCGGGTGGAGACCGAGCGACTGCCCCGCGGCGCCGACCCGGCCACCCACACCAAGCTGGGCCGCGGCGGGCTGGCCGACGTGGAGTGGGCGGTGCAGCTGGTCCAGCTCCGGCACGCCGGCGCGGTCCCCGCGCTGCGCGGCACGCGTACCCTCGACGCGCTCGCGGCCGCCGAGCGGGCCGGCCTGATCGACCCGGCGGACGCCGCCGAGATGGCGGCCGGCTGGTCCCTGGCCGCGCAGGTCCGTAACGCGTTGATGCTGGTCCGTGGTCGGGCCGGCGACCAACTGCCCCGGCACGGGGTCGAGTTGGCCGGGGTGGTCGCGCTGCTCGGCCGGGACGACCCGGGGGAGTTCCTCGACGAGTACCTGCGCACGGGCCGCCGCTCCCGCGCCGCGGCGGAACGGGTCCTCGATGCCTGACGCGCTGACCCAGCCGACCGGTACACCGGCCGGCCGGCGGACCGGACGCGCCCGATCCCCGTACGCGGTCTGGGCGCCGGCTGCCGGGGTCGCGGTGTTGCTCGCGGCCGTGTTCCTGCTCGCGCCGCGGATGGGCACCGACCTCGCCGCCCAGGTGGCCCGTGCCGAGTTCGCCGACCGGTACGGTGCCACGCCCCTCGACCTCGGCTGGTACGGCGGCGTCAACCAGTACGGCTACAGCCTGTTCACGGCCCGGTTGGGCGCACTGATGGGCGTGCGTCCGCTGGGCGCCGTGGCCGCCGTGCTCGGCGCGGCCGCGCTGGGCTGGCTGTTCCACCGGAATCGGGCTCGCCGGCCGCTGCTGGCCGGCGTCCTCGGTGCCGTGGTGCTGGTCGGCAACCTGGCGAGCGGCCGGATCACCTTCGCCGTGGGGCTGACGTTCGGGCTGCTGGCGCTCTGCGCGGTCAGCGCGGAGCGTCCACCGCGTTCGGTACGGCTGGCGCTCGCCGCCGCCTGCGCCGCCCTGGCGACGGCCGCGAGCCCGGTCGCCGGCCTGTTCACCGGGCTGGCCGGCGGGGCGTTGCTGCTGGCCGCCCTGCGCCGCGGTGACGGGCCGGGCCGCCCACTGCCGGGTGGCTGGCGGGCGGAGCGACCGTTGGCGGAGGGCGTCGTCCTGGCCGTGGCACCCGCGGTCACGCTGGCTCCGATCGCGTTGTTCTTCGGCAACGGAGGCACCCAGCCCTACTCGGCTGAGTCGATGCGGATCAACGTCGCGCTCGCGGTGCTGGTGGGCGTCGTGCTGCCCCGTCGTCGCCGGGTGCTGCGCGTCGGCGCGGTGCTCACGGTGCTGCTCCTGGTCGGGGCCTACTACGTGCCCAGCCCGATCGGTTCCAACGCGTTGCGCCTGCCGATGCTCTTCGCCCTGCCCGTGCTGGCCGGGTACGCCCCGCTTCCGGGGCCGTGGCTGGCCGGGCTGCTCGCCGCGACCGTGTGGTGGCAGCCCCCGGTGATGGTGAGCGACGTCGTCCGGGCCGGCGCCGCGGAGAGCGCCGCGGCGTTCTACCGGCCGCTCGTCGCGGAACTGGAGCGGCGGCAGCCGGTCGGGCGGGTCGAGGTGGTGCCGCTGCGGGACCACTGGGAGTCCGCGTACCTGCCGCCGACCGTGCCGCTGGCCCGCGGTTGGGAACGCCAGGTCGACAGCGATCGCAATGCGCTGTTCTACGACGGCGGCCTGAGCGCGGAGACCTACGAACACTGGTTACGCGACGTGGCGGTGACCTACGTGGTGCTCGCGGACGCTCCCGCGGACCGCTGGGGCCGCGACGAGGCCGAGCTGATCCGCACCGGCCTGCCGTACCTGCGGGAGGTCTGGCGTGATCCGACCTGGCGGATGTATGCCGTGGTCGATCCGACTCCGCTGGTCGGGGACCCGGGCCAGCTCGTCGCCGCAGACCGGGGCTCGGTCCGGTTGACCGCCGCGCCGGGCGACGTGCTGGTTCGGGTCCGCTGGTCGCGCTGGCTGTCGCTCACCGGCCCGGACGGCTGCGTGCGGCCCGGCGCGAACGGGTGGACCGAGGTGCGGGTTCGCGCCGCCGGTGACTACTCGATCTCCAGCGGCCTCGCACCGGCGAACCACTGCTGACCGGCCGGGGACGCACTCCGGCCGGGTGCCTGCCGTCGGCTCCCCGCCGACGGGCTGGCAGCATGTCGGACGTGCCTCACCACCTCGCGCGCTGGACCGGCCTGGCCGGCTCGACGCTGCTCGCGCTGTCCGCCTTCCTCGGGGGCGCGTTTCCCGGCGGCCCGCTGCGCAGCACCCCGGTCAGCATCTGGCAGGGTCCGAACGGACCGCTGATCCTCGCCGCGTGGGCGGTCGGCATCGGCCTGATGGCATACGCCTGGTGGGCTCTGCGCGACGGGGGGCCGTCGACCCGCTGGGCCCTGGTCACCGTGGCGCTCTGGCTGCTGCCGCTGCTCGTCGCGCCGCCCACCGGCAGCCGGGACGTGTACGCGTACGCCTGCCAGGGCGCCAGCTTCGTCGGCGGCATCAGCCCGTACGAGCAGGGTGTCTCCGCCCTGCCCTGTCCCTGGCTGGACACGGTCTCCTACATCTGGCGGGACACCCCGGCGCCGTACGGTCCGCTGTTCGTGCTCATCGCGGGTGCGGTGGTCAAGGTCGCCGGTTCGCTGACCGCCAGCATCGTGCTGTTCCGGGCGTTGTCGCTGGTCGGGGTGGTGTTGAGCGCGTCGGCACTGCCGGCGCTGGCTCGTCGAGCCGGCGTGCCGGCCAAGCGGGCGGTGTGGCTGGCGCTGGGCTGCCCGCTGGTCGCCGCGCACCTGATCGGTGGCCCACACAACGACGTGCTGATGCTCGCCGCGCTGGTCGGTGGGCTGGCCGTGGTGGCGTCCCGGCCGGGACGGCGTGGGCTGCTGCTGGTTGGCGGGGTGCTGCTCGGTGTCGCGGTGGCGATCAAGGTCACCGCCGTGGTGGTGGTGCCGTTCGCCGCGCTGGCGGCCACCGCCGGGCCGTTCCGGATCCGGACTCTGATCCGCGACGGCGGCTGGGTGGTCGGCGGCGCGGTCGCCACCGTTGTGGGCGTGACCGCCGCCGGTGGGCTGGACTTCGGCTGGGTCGGCGGGTTGTCCCAGGGAGGCGCCGCCGTCGCGTGGACATCCCCGCCGACAGCGGTCGGACAGACGGTCGGCATTGTCGCGGCGCTGTTCGGCGGGCACGTTGACGCGCTGCCGGTGACGCGCGGGATCGCCGTCGTGCTCCTGGCCGTACTCCTGGTCTGGCTCTGGTGGCGGGCTCGCACCCGCGATCCGCTGTTCTACGCCGGCCTCGCGCTCGCCCTCACGGTCGCGCTCTCTCCCGTGGTGCATCCCTGGTACTGGACCTGGCCGTTGTTCGTGCTGGCGGCCACCGCCCGGCGGACCCGGTGGTTCACCGTGGTGGCCCTGGTCGCGTCGTTCCTGGTGCTGCCCGATGGCACCGGCCTGCCCCGGTACACCAAGTCGGTCGGGGCGCCGCTGATGACGCTGTTGGTGATCGTGGTGGTCATCCGGTTGGTACGGTCGGCTCGGGCGGCCCGCCAGCCGGTCGCCGCCGACTGAGGGAAGGTGCGCCGGTGACCGCTCCCGGCGCCCCACCACCATCCGCCGCTCCCGGTCCGCTGACGGCGCGTGCCGCCCGGTACGGCGGCCTGGCCGGCGCGGCCCTGCTCGCCGTTGCCGGGTACCTCGGCGGGGCGCTGGCCGACGCCCCGCTGGGCGCGACGCCGGTGTCGATCTGGCGCTCCCCGGGCGGCCCGGCGACGCTGATCTGCTGGCTGGGCGGCACCGCACTGCTGGTCGGGGCGTGGTGGTCGCTGCGCGAGGGCGCGCCGTCGACGCGGTGGGCGTACGTCACCGCCGGCCTGTGGGCGTTGCCGCTGCTGCTCGCGCCGCCGTTGGGCAGCCGGGACGTGTACTCGTACGCCTGCCAGGGCTGGACGTACGCGCACGGCCTCGACCCGTACGCCACTCCGGTGGCGGCGGCGGGCTGCCCGTGGCTGGACACCGTGGCGTCGATCTGGCGGGACACCCCCGCCCCGTACGGGCCGGTCTTCGTGTTGCTCGCGGCGCTCGCGGTCGGCCTCGGCGGCGGGCTCACCGGGGCGATCGTGCTGCTGCGGGTGATCGCGGTGGCGGGCCTGCTGCTGGCCGCGTTCTGTCTGCCCGCGCTGGCCCGCGCGGCCGGGGTGCCGACCCGACGGGCCGCCTGGCTGGCGCTGGCCAGCCCGCTGGTCGGGGTGCACCTGGTGGCCGGCGCGCACAACGACGCGGTGATGCTGGGCCTGCTGCTGTGCGGGCTGCTGGTGGTGATCCGCCGGCCGGGCCGACCTGCGGCGCTGCTGCTCGCCGGGGCGCTGCTCGGGCTGGCGGTGACGGTGAAGGCGAGTGCCGTGGTGGTGGTGCCGTTCGCCGCGCTGGCCGCGGTGCACGGCCGGTACACCGTGCGGGCGCTGCTGCGCGACGGCGGGTGGCTGGCCGGCGGGCTGCTCGCCGCGCTGCTGGTCACCTCGGCGCTGTCCGGCCTCGGGTTCGGCTGGGTGGGCGGGTTGACCCACAGCGGGGACTCCGAGCAGTGGACGTCGCCGCCCACTGCGGTCGGTTTCGTCGTCGACTACGCGGGCGCGCTGGTCGGCGGGGGCCCGGCGGCGGTGCCGGTGGTCCGGGCGGTCGCGCTGCTGCTGCTCGCCGGAGTGCTGGTGGTGCTCTGGTGGCGGGCCTGGCGGACGCTGCGCGCGTCGAACGACGTCCGGGTGGCCCGGATCGACGCGACCCGCCCCCGGGTGGCGCTGCACGGCGCGGCGCTGGCGCTGGTCGCCACCGTCGTCCTGTCCCCGGTCTTCCACCCCTGGTACGCGACCTGGCCGCTGGCGCTGCTCGCCCTCACCGCCATGCGGACGACGTGGTTCGTGCTGCCGGCGGCCGTGGCGGCCTTCCTCGCACTACCCGACGGCACCAACCTGGCCCGCTTCACCAAGGCCCCCGGCGCCGTGGCGATGACCGCCCTACTCCTGACTGTGCTCCTGCGCGCCCTGCGCCAGCATCCCCGACCGCGCTGATCATGAGGTTAGCGGCGGGCGCCGCAGGCAGGGCAGGAGGCGCGGGGTCGGGCCAGTCGGGCGCGCAGGGCGAGCGCCAGCGGCAGCAGGGCGGGGCCGACCAACGCGACCAGGACAGCCGTCGCGGCGAGCGCCGCCCAGCTCGGGACGAGCCTGCTCGGCAGGCCGTCCGCCGCCCCCGCCAGCGGCTGCAGGGCCAGCAGGCCCACCGGTGTGAGCAGGATCAGGCCGGCCCAGCCGCCCCGGTGGTCGCGGCGCAGCACCAGCCCCGCGCCGAGCAGCACCACCACGGCGAGCACCGCCACGGCGGCGCTCGGCAGAACCGGGACCACGGTCCAGGTGTAGTAGCTCGAGGCGAACACGTCCGGGGGCAACAGATTCGTCCCCGCGAGGCTGGCGGCGCCAGCGGCGACCAGCGGCACCGCCCGCAGCGGCGCCGGCAGCCCGTCGGATGCGCCGAGCGCGACCAGGCCCAACGCGACCTGCGGTAGCAGCACGAACAGCGGCGGGCGCGGCAGGCCGGTGAGTGCGGCGGCGGGGACGAGTGCGACCGTGAGGAGCACCGCGAGCGTGATGGCGCGCCGGGTCCACCGACCGGGCGTCAGGGCATGCACCACCGCGGCGAGCAGCCAGGCGGTCCACGCCATGATGCCGAGCGAGACGAACGGCCCGGCGGCTGGCTCGCCGAAGCCGGGCGGAGCGGGGCGTAGCTCCAGCACCGCCCAGACCCCGGCGAGCGAGGTGGCGGCGAGGAGGGCCAGGACAGCCGCGAGGCGTACGCCTGGCACCAGGTCGGCCGCGCCGGCAGCGCGCACCCGCTGGCGGAGCCCGCCGCGCAGGACGTCCGCGGCGTCCGCGGGCGAGGGCCAACGCCGACCGGGTGCGGCCAGGTCCAGGTAGGTGCCGACGATTTCGGCGCCGCGGGCGCGCCGGTAGTCGGCGGGGTAAATGCGCAGCAGCCGGAGGTAACGGCGTTCCAGGTCGTTCATGCCAGCCCTCCGGCCGTGCGCGGGGTGATCGGGTGGGCGGCGCGAGTCCGCTTGGACAGCCGCGCGGTGGCGGCTTCGACGTTGCGGCGCAGCCGCTCGGTCTCGGCGCTCAGCGTGGCGTCGCCAGCGGGGGAGAGCCGGTAGTAGCGGCGCAGCCGGCCGTCCACCACCTCTTCCCGGTCGACCTCGACGAGGCCGGCGTCGACCAGCCGGTCGAGCGCCCCGTAGAGCGTCCCGGGGCGGAGGGACACGCGGTTGTCGGAGAGGGTGGCGACCTCACCGATCAGCCCGTAGCCGTGCATTGGCTCGGCGGCGAGCGCGGTGAGGATCAGGAAGGTGGGTTCGCGCAGCGGTGTTTCCACCGCCTCAATATATCGGAGACGAAGGTATATCGGGGGGCGTTATAAAGCGGCTGGGGGGGGGGGGGGGGCGCGGGGGGGGCCGCCCCCCCCCGGCCCCCCCCCCCCCCCCAATCAGTGCCACCTTAGCCACTTAACGTATTAGTGGTATTGGTAGGGGGGGGGGGGCTGGG
>NZ_JBIALB010000003.1:324398-553104 GCF_042872965.1 Micromonospora sp. NPDC005087
TCTCCGCGCCTCGGGGTCGGGGGGGGGGGGGGGGGCGGGGGGGGGGGGGGGCCCCGGCCCCCCCCCCCCCCCCCCAGCCGGTGATCGAGCGAATGCTCAGCAGTCGTACGCAGCTCAGCAGTCGTAGTACATGGCGAACTCGTGCGGGGTCGGGCGCAGGCGCACCGGGTCGACCTCGTTGGCCCGCTTCCACTCCACCC
The DNA here is from genome assembly GCF_042872965.1 of Micromonospora sp. NPDC005087. NCBI lineage: Bacteria > Bacillati > Actinomycetota > Actinomycetes > Micromonosporales > Micromonosporaceae > Micromonospora > Micromonospora sp. NPDC005087. Next base: position 324,599 of record NZ_JBIALB010000003.1, read on the forward strand.
AGGTGGAGATCAGGTCGGGGGTGAAGACGCCGCCGTCGAGCAGGTAGTCGTGGTCGGCCTCCAGGGAGTCGAGCACGGCCGGCAGTGAGCCCGGCACCTGCTTGACGTCGCCCCACTCCTCGGGCGGGAGGTCGTAGAGGTCCTTGTCGATCGGCGTGGGCGGCTCGATTTTGCTCTTGATGCCGTCCAGGCCGGCCATCATCATCGCGGAGAAGGCCAGGTAGACGTTGGCCGACGGGTCCGGGACGCGGAACTCAACGCGCTTGGCCTTCGGGTTGCTGCCGGTCACCGGGATGCGGGTGCAGGCGGAGCGGTTGCGCTGGGAGTAGACCAGGTTGACCGGCGCTTCGAAGCCCGGCACCAGGCGGCGGTACGAGTTGACCGTCGGGTTGGTGAAGGCGAGCAGCGACGGCGCGTGGTGTAGCAGGCCGCCGATGTACCAGCGGGCCATGTCGGACAGGCCGGCGTAGCCGGTCTCGTCGTAGAACAGTGGTTCGCCGTTGAGCCAGAGGCTCTGGTGGGTGTGCATGCCCGAGCCGTTGTCGCCGAACAGGGGCTTGGGCATGAAGGTGGCGGTTTTGCCGTTGGCCCAGGCTTCGTTCTTGACGATGTACTTGAACAGTTGGAGTTGGTCGGCGGCGTGCAGCAGCGTCGAGAACCGGTAGTTGATCTCAGACTGGCCGGCGGTGCCGACTTCGTGGTGCGAACGCTCCACGGTGAAGCCGCCGTCGACGAGGCGGCGCACGATGGAGTCGCGTAGGTCGGCGTAGTGGTCGACCGGGGGGACGGGGAAGTAGCCGCCCTTGTAGGCGGTCTTGTAGCCGCGGTTACCGCCCGGCTCCTCACGCCCGGTGTTCCAGGCGCCTTCGACGGAGTCGATGTAGTAGAACGACTGGTGCGCGGAGGTTTCGTGGCGGATGGAGTCGAAGATGTAGAACTCGGCTTCGGCGCCGAAGTAGGCGGTGTCGGCGATGCCGCTGGCGGCGAGGTACGCCTCGGCTTTCTTGGCGACGTTGCGGGGGTCGCGGCTGTAGGCCTCGCGGGTGAACGGGTCGTGGATGAAGAAGTTCAACGCGAGGGTTTTCTGCGCCCGGAACGGGTCGATGAACGCGGTGGCGACGTCCGGGAGCAGGAGCATGTCCGACTCGTGGATCGCCTGGAAACCGCGGATCGATGAGCCGTCGAACGCGAGGCCGTCGGTGAACAGGTCGTCGTTGACGGACTCCACCGGCAGGTTGAAGTGCTGCATCACACCGGGCAGGTCACAGAAACGAACGTCGACGAACTTCACGTCCTCGTTCTTGAGGTACCGCAGCAGTTCCTCGGAATTGGCGAACACACGTCCTCCTGGCACGTCCACGGGGTGGCTAGGCTCCTTGCGACGCTATGGCCAGGCGGTTGCCCGGCCGTGTCCCCGGTGTTTCTGCCGTGTTACGTCCCTCGCGGAGCGTCAGCGACGCTCCTATATCGCTCCCGGTCGGCCGCGAACGGTGTACCGGCGAGACCATTGTAATGACGTTTGATGTCATTGGCCCGATTTGGCGCGCGCGGTGGCACCCGGAAGCCCCGATCCCGACACGGATACCCTTGACCGCTGTGACCAACCCGCAGGCCCCGGCAGCGCCGGCCACCGACCCCACCTTCACCCCGCCGAGCCTTGGTCGACGGTTCGGGGCGCTGATCATCGACTGGGTGCTGTGCCTGCTGGTGGCCAACATCTTCGCCGACCCGGTGCACGACGGCTGGGCCCCCGTGCTGGTGCTGATCCTGCTGTACGCCTTCTTCCTCGGCCTGTTCGCCCAGACGCCAGGCATGTACATCACGAAGGTCCGCTGCGTGAACTGGCACGACGGCGGCCGGATCGGGCTGCTCCGTGGGCTGGCCCGGGGTCTGCTGCTGGCCCTCGTCGTCCCCGCGCTGATCATGGACGAGCACCGTCGCGGCCTGCACGACCGGCTCACCGACGCGGTCATCGTCGACGCCCCCCGCCGCTGACCGCCCACCCCAACGCGAAAGAGCCGGGCCCGCAGGGGTCCGGCTCTTCGGGGCGTACGCCAGGGGTCAGCGCCGCGACTGGCGGAAGGAGCCGCCCGGCGGTCGCATGTTCTTCGGGATCGCGCCCTTGGGCATCTGCGGCCGGGCCGTCAGCGCCTTGAGCCGCTTGTCCAGCGAGTTGACGTCCTTGCCGCTGAGCGCCCGGGGCAGCCGCAGCAGCGTCGTCCGCAGCTTGCGGATCGGCAGCTCGCCCTCCTCCTGCCCGATCACGTAGTCGTGCAGCGGGGCGGAGCCGATCACCTTGGCCAGCCGCCGCTTCTCCTGCCCGAGCAGGCCGCGCACCCGCTGCGGGTTGCCCTCGGCCAGCAGGATCACGCCGGGCCGGCCGATCACCAGGTGGACCATGTCCATCTGGGTGGTGGAGCTGACGGCCGGGGTCACCCGCCAGTCGCCGCGCATGTTCTCCATGATCTGCGCCGCCGCGCCGGGCTGCCCCTCGGCGGCGTTCATCATCGCCTTGTTGGACCGCAGATTCAGCACGATCAGCACCGCGAGCAGGGCGAACAGGATGCCCAGCGGCAGCCAGATCCAGCTCCAGAGGATGACCGCGACCACGGTGAGGGCGAGCGGGAGGAGCACCGCGGCGGCGACCAGCGGCGCGAACCACCGGTCCTGCTTGGCGGTGAACTGGAACACCATCCCGATCTGCTTCAGCCGCTGGCCGAACGAGACCTTCTCCTGGGGCTTTGCCATGCCGCAGAGTCTAGTGGGCGCCGCCCGCCCCGTTGATCCGCGTCCGGGTGCCGGTCGGCTGAGTACCTTACGTCGCCGTACGCCTCCGCGGCGGGCGCGTAAGGAGGCTGGCCCCGGAGAAGATCCGGCAGTGTGCCCATGCCCGGGTGGGGCCTTCGCGCGAAGAGTCATCAACAGCAAGATGACGACGCCACGAAGGAGCCCGAGATGTTCGGCAACGACGCAGATTTCCTGCTCGCCCTGCACCACAGCCACGCCGCCGAGCTGCGCGCCGAGGCGGCGACGGAACGACTCGCCCGGTCGATGTCCCGCCCCGGCAGGCGCAACTGGCTGGGCCGGCGCCAGCAGATCCGGCGTACCGGCGACGACCGCCGGTGAGCGCCACCGCCTTACCCGCCGCCGCGGCCACCCCGCCGCCGTCCCCGCCGCTCGGTCACCAGCCGGTCGGCGTGGCCGGCGGCGGGGCCCGTCATGGCATGCTCAACCCCGTGACCGTACGTGCCGCCAGCTCCGTCCTCGTCGGCCGCCAGCGCGAGATCGCCGCGCTGCGGGCCGCGCTGGCTCGGGCCCGGGCCGGGGAACCCAGCACCGTCCTGGTCGGTGGCGAGGCGGGCGTCGGCAAGACCCGGCTGCTGGAGGAGTTCGCGGGCTCGGCCACCGACGCCGGCGCGCGGGTGCTCGTCGGCCAGTGCCTGGAGCTGGGCGAGGCCGGCCTGCCGTTCGCACCGTTCGCCGCCGCGCTGCGCGCGGTGCTGCGCGCCGACGGCGCCGAGGTCTTCGCCGGATACGAGGCGGAGTTCGCCCGGCTCCTGCCGGAGCTGGGCCGGGTGTCCGCCGCGCTGGCCGCGCCGGCCGCCGCGCCGCTCACCGACGCGCCGCGCGGCTACCTGTTCGACCTGGTCGCTGAGCTGTTCCAACGACTCGCCGACGTCCGGCCGCTGGTGCTGGTGATCGAGGACCTGCACTGGGCGGACCGTTCCACCCGGGACCTGATCGGTTTTCTGGTCCGGGCCGCCCGGCCGGGCCGACTGCTGCTGGTCAGCACCTACCGCACCGACGAGCTGCAGCGCGGGCATCCGCTGCGCCCGTTCCTGGCCGAGCTGGACCGGGCCCGCGGCGTCGAGCGGGTCGAGCTGGGCCGGCTGGACCGCGACGGCACCGCCGCGATCCTCGCCGACCTCCTCGGCGCCGACCCGCCTCCCCGCGCCATCGACGACGTCCACGAGCGCACGCAGGGCAATCCGTTCTTCATCGAGGAGCTGACCGTCGCGGGCGACCCGATCGGCTGCGCCGCGCTACCCGAGACGCTGCGCGACCTGCTGCTGGCCCGGGTGGACCGACTTCCCGAGCCCGCCCAGCGGGTGCTGCGGATCGCCGCGGCCGGCGGCACCCGCTTCGCCCACCACCTGCTCGCCGAGGTCGCCGGGCTGCCCGAGGCCGAGCTGGAGGACGCGCTGCGCGCAGCTGTCGCCGCCCAGCTGGTGGTGGCTCGTGACGGCGACTACGAGTTCCGGCATGCGCTGGTCCGCGAGGCCGTGCACGACGAACTGCTGCCCGGTGAGCACGCCCGGCTGCACGCCCGGTTCGCCGCCGCGATCGAGGCCCAGCCGCACCTGGTCGCCGAGGGTCGGGCCCCGGCCGAGATCGCCCATCACTGGTACGCCGCGAACGACCACCCCCGGGCCCTGGTCACCGCACGGGCCGCCGCCTGCGCCGCCGCCGACCGGTACGCCTACGCCGAGCAGCGCCGGCTGCTGGAACGGGTGCTGGAGCTGTGGGAACTGGTGCCCGACGCCGCCGACCGGCTCGGCATGGACCACCTGGCACTGCTGGAGCAGACGTTGAACGCCGCGGTCACGGCGGGCGACTTCAGCCGCGCGATCACCCTGACCCGGGCCGGCCTGGACGAGGTGGACGCCGAAGCCGCGCCCCTGCGCGCCGCCCGCCTGCTGGACCAGCGGGGCCGACTGCTGGCCCTGCTCGGCAAGAGCGACGGCAGCAGCGAGCTGGGTGAGGCCTACCGGCTGGCGGCGGGCGGCCCGGCCGGCGTGGAGCGGGTCCAGCTGCTCGCCGACATCGCCGCCCACCTGATCAAGATCGACCCGCAGCAGGCGGCCCGGGTGGCCGCCGAGGCCGTCAGGGACGCCGAGGCCCTCGGCGAGTACGTGGCCCTGCTGCCCACGCGGATCGCCCTGCTCTGCCACGGCGACCGGGACCTGGAGCAGGGGCTTGCGGAGCTGCACGAGGCCGAGTCGGTCGCCCGCGCCGCCGGGGACGCGCCGGCCCTGGTGATCGCCATGGTGTACCGATCGGACGTGCTCTGCGAGCTGGGCCGCTACGCCGAGTCCGCGCAGGCGGCCGAGGCCGGCGTGGCCGAGGCGCGGCGGGTGGGGATCAGCCGTTCCACCGGGGCGTACCTGCTGAGCAACCGGGCCGAGGCGTTGATCGCGCTGGGCCGGTGGGACGAAGCGGAGGCGGTGTGCGCGGAGGCCGCCCGGATCGATCTGTCCGGCGTCACCGGGGTGCACTGGCTCCAACTGGGCGCCGGGCTGCGGCTGGCCCGCGCCCATCCGGGCGCCTACGAACTGGTCGACCGGGCGCTGGCCTTCCTCGGCCGGCCCTACCTGTGGCCGAGCCACCGGCTGCCCCTGCACGAGCTGGGGATCGAGTCGGCGTTGGCCGCCGACGACAAGGTCGAGGCGGTCCGGGCGGCCCGCGTCGCGCTGGCCGACCAGAGCCTGGCGCAGCTGCCCCGCGAGGGCTGGCCGGTGCTCAGCGCCGTCGCGCGTACCGCCGCCCGGGTCGAGGACCGGGAGTTGGCGGCCGCCGTCGCGGCGCTCGCCGCCGACCTGCCCGCTCGGCACCCGGCCGCGCGGGCGCACGCCGCCCAGGTCACCGCCCTGCTCGCGACCGCCGGGCGGGCGCTGCAGGCCTGGCGTACGGCGGTGGACGCGTGGCGGGCCGACGGGCAGCCGTACCCGCTGGGCCGGGCGTTGCTGGCGCTGGCCGAGGCGGCCGCCGCAGCCGGAGAGCGGGACGAGGTGGCGGCGGCGGTCACCGAGGCCACCGAGATCGCCCGGCGGCTGGGCGCGTCGCCGCTGACCGAGGCGGCCGCCACCCTGGCCCGCCGGGTCGGCCTGCGCGGGGCGGGCCAGGCGGGGCCCGGCGTCGACCTGCTGACCTCGCGGGAACGGGAGGTGCTGCGGCTGGTCGCCGAGGGGCACAGCAACAGCCGGATCGCCGAGCGGCTGTTCATCTCGCCGAAGACGGCCAGCGTCCACGTGTCCCGGATCATCGCCAAGCTGGGCGTGACCAACCGGGGGGAGGCCGCCGCTGTGGCCCACCGCCTCGGTCTACTCGCCGAGCCCGCCGCACCCCGCTGACGAGCGAGCCGGCGGTCGGCTCACCCCTCAGGTGCGCGGCAGGTAGACCCGCCAGCCGTCGAGCGTGACCAGGTCCAGGCTGTCCGGGGCGGCGCGCAGCCGGTCGTCGAGCCGGGCCGCCATCGGCGACCCGGTCGGCGCGACCCAGGCCGGCGCCGTCGCGCCCTCCACCTCCCGCCGGTACGCGGGGTAGCGGTCGAGGCCGGGGCGCAGCCTGTCGTCGACGACTGCGCAGACCACCTCCTCCGCGCTGGCGAAGGTGAGCCGGTTGCAGGTCCAGTAGCCGGCCCGCACCTGCCGTACGCCGAGATGGCGCAGGGTGGTCACCAGCTCGGCGTGCCGGGCCTCGGCGGCCCGGGTCGCCGGGGCGGTCTGCACCGACCGCCAGGTGGCGTGGGCGGCGGTGCCTACCGTGGCGGCGAGAACGACCAGCGCGACCGGCCGGGCGGCCGTCCACCGCCCCCCGCTCCGGGCCACGGTCCACACCGGCCAGAGCAGCGCCGGCAGGGAGATGAGCAGGCAGGACAGGTAGCGGGAACTCTCCACCGGGGTGAGCCCGGCTGCGCTGCTCACGGTGTACGCGCCGAGCGTGGCCACCGCGGCCAGCACCAGAGCCAGCCGCATGGCCGCCGCGGCCCGGGGCGACGGACCAGCGGTGGGCGGCCGACGCAGCACCCGCCAGGCGGTACCGGCGGCGACCGCCAGCAGCACCGGCAGGGCGAGCGCCCACCACAGCTGCCAGGTGGCGCACCGCCCCGGCGCGCAGAAGCCCATGCCCAGCGGTGGGCCGAGCAGCAGCCCGCCGTGCAGCCGCTCCACCCAGCCCGTGGTGGCGTCCGCGCTGCTGGCGGCGATCATCGCGCGCAGGGGGATCCGCCCGGTCAGCAGGCTGTGCGCCAGCAGCGGGGCCGCGCCCAGCACGGTGGCGGCCCCGAGCAGCACGCCGGCCGCTCCACGCAGTTCCCGGCGGCAGAACACGACAAGCACCCCGCCGGTGGCGAGGACGTACGCCAGCACCAGCGGGTCGACCCAGAGCATCAGGCCGGCCAGGAACCCCCACGCCGCCCAGCGCCGCAGCCGCCGACCCGGCCGTCCGGTGGCCAGATCCAGGGCGAGCAGGGCGAGCGCCACCCCGGCCGCGTTCATCTCGGGGTAGCCGCCGCCGGCGATCAACTGGTTCTTGACCACCCGATCGGAGCCGAGGGCGAGCATCGCCACCACCAGCAGCCCGAACCAGCGGTCCCCGGTCAGCCGCAGTGTCAGTCGCCAGGCCAGCAGCAGGAACACCGCGTACAGCGCCAGCGTGGGCAGCCGCAGGGCGAGCAGCGATGGCCCGCCGGTCAGGGCGAACACGGGTGCGGCCAGGTACGCCTCCAGCGTGCCCATGTACTGCTGGCCGTAGAACCAGACCGGGAAGCCCTCACCCCGGGCGATGTGCAGCGCGGCCAACCCCATGGTGGCCTCGTCGCTGTTCGTCGGCGGCGCGGCGTGGCCCAGCAGAGCGAGGCGATATCCGACACCCGCGACGACGGCGGGCACGGTCAGGATTTCAGGCAGCCACGAACGCCGGACGGGCTGCGACACCCGTTGCACAGACACCAACACCTGTACATAACGGGCTAATGTGGCAATTGGCGCGCAACCGCCAGTGTTCGGCGGTAGCCGTCAGCCGATCAGGGCATTCGAGTGCCGGCGCTCTCCGGCACGGCGTGGGCTGGCGGGTCGCCGCAGCTCAGCCCGGCGGCGGCGGCCCCGGGCGTCGGGTGCGGGTCAGCCGGCGGTGCCGACCGGGGCGGCGGCGCGGGCGTCGAGAGCCTGCCGGTAGAGCCGGCCGGCGCGGTACGACGAGCGCACCAGCGGCCCGCTCATTACCCCGGCGAAGCCGATCTCCTCGGCCTCCTCGCGCAGCTCCACGAACTCCTCCGGCTTGACCCAGCGGGTCACCGGGTGGTGCCGGGGCGAGGGGCGCAGGTACTGCGTGATGGTGATCAGCTCGCAGCCGGCCTCGTGCAGGTCGCGCAGCGCCTGCGAGACCTCGGCCCGCTCCTCGCCCATACCCAGGATCAGGTTGCTCTTGGTGACCAGGCCGTCGGCGCGGGCCTGCCGGATCACGTCCAGCGAGCGGTCGTAGCGGAACGCGGGGCGGATCCGCTTGAAGATGCGCGGCACCGTCTCCACGTTGTGCGCCAGCACCTCCGGGCGGGAGCCGAAGACCTCGGCCAGCTGCTCGGGGACGGCGTTGAAGTCCGGGATCAGCAGCTCGACGCCGCAGCCCGGCTGAAGGGCGTGGATCTGCCGGACGGTCTCGGCGTACAGCCAGGCGCCGCCGTCGGGCAGGTCGTCGCGGGCGACGCCGGTGATGGTGGCGTAGCGCAGCCCCATGGACACCACCGACTCGGCGACCCGGCGGGGCTCGTCGGCGTCGAACTCGGCTGGCTTGCCGGTGTCGATCTGGCAGAAGTCGCAGCGCCGGGTGCACTGGTCGCCACCGATCAGGAAGGTGGCCTCGCGGTCTTCCCAACACTCGTAGATGTTGGGGCAGCCGGCCTCCTGGCAGACGGTGTGCAGCCCCTCGCGTGAGACGAGCCCGCGCAGCTGGGTGTACTCCGGCCCCATCTTGGCCTTGACCTTGATCCATGGCGGTTTGCGCTCGATCGGGGTCTCGGCGTTGCGCGCCTCGATCCGCAGCAGACGCCGCCCCTCGGGGGCGGCCGTTGCGGTGCGCGCTGCCTGGCCGGTCGTCGGCGCGGAGTGCTCGATCGTCACGAAAACGAGCCTACGCCCGACGGCCGCCATCTATGTGCGTCGGGCGACCGGCGTCACGCCGTGGATGTTGTGACGCCGGACACCGACGGCTCGAAATCGGCGTCACAGCCGCAGGGATCGGGTGTTACCGTCACCGCCAACAGCGATGACGGAGCCGAGTAGCGCCCGACCCGCCAGTGCAGAGAGCCGCCGGTGCTGAGAGGCGGTCTGGCGCCGGTGCGCGAAGACCCTCCCGAGCTGCGGGAAGAACGGTTGCGGGTCACCCCGTGCCCAGTAGAGCCCGCCCGGCTGGCCCCGGTCATCAGGCGACGAACGAGGCCCCCGCTCCGGCGGGGGCGAAGGTGTGGTGGCACCGCGAGGTTCCCGCTCGCCCACACCTCCCTGGGGCTGATGCGACGCTTTCGCCACCCCAGGGCGGCGACGGCGTGGCGATCGACCGAGGAGCAGCCCGCCATGCAACGAACCCTGTCCCACCAACTGCCCGCCCAGGTCGGCGCGACCGTGCGGATCGCCGGCTGGGTGCACCGCCGCCGAATGCTCAAGTCGGTGGCCTTCCTGATCGTGCGCGACGCCACCGGCCTGGCGCAGGTCGTCGTCACCGACCCGGCCGTCCGCGCCGAGCTGGAGAAACTCACCGAGGAGACGATCGTCGAGGTCACCGCGACGGCCACCGCGAACGACACCGCGCCCGCCGGGGTCGAGCTGACCGACCCGACGGTACGTCCGCTCGGCCCGCCCGCAGTGCCGCCGCCGTTCGACCTGTACCGGCCGGCGCTCACCGCGAGCCTGCCCACCCAGCTCGACAACGCGCCGACCGCGCTGCGCCACCCCACCCGATCCGCGGCACTGCGGATCTCGGCGGCGTCGGTGGCCGGGTTCCGTGCCGCGCTCGACGGCCGGGACTTCGTGGAGGTCCACACGCCGAAGGTGGTCAGCTCCTCCACGGAGAGCGGGGCGAACGTGTTCGCGCTGGACTGGTTCGGCCGGCCCGCGTACCTGGCCCAGTCGCCGCAGTTCTACAAGCAGCTGATGGTCGGCGTCTTCGAACGGGTCTACGAGGTGGGGCCGGTCTTCCGGGCGGAACCGCACGACACCGTCCGGCACCTGGCGCAGTACACGTCGCTCGACGTGGAGCTGGGCTTCGTCGCCGACCACCGTGACGTGATGGTCGTGCTGCGGGACACCCTGGCCGGGATGCTGGGCACGGTGTGCGAGCGGGCCGCAGGCGCACTGGCCACGCTCGGCGTCGAGGTGCCGGCCGTGCCGGCGCAGATCCCGGCGGTGCACTTCACCGAGGCGCTGGCGATCGCCGGCGCGCCCGCCGACGAGCCGGACCTCGCGCCCGCCCACGAGCGGGCGTTGGGGGAGTGGGCCCGCCGCGAGCACGGGTCGGACTTCCTCTTCGTCACCGGCTACCCGATGGCGAAGCGGCCGTTCTACACCCACCCCGACCCCGCGCGGCCGGCGTACTCGAACGGCTTCGACCTGCTCTTCCGGGGCCTGGAGCTGGTCACCGGCGGGCAGCGGCTACACCGGCACGCCGACTACCTGGCGGCGCTGGCGGCGCGGGGGGAGCCGGTCGAGCCGTACGCCGGCTACCTGGACGCGTTCCGGCACGGCATGCCACCACACGGCGGGTTCGCCATCGGCCTGGAGCGCTTCGTGGCCCGCCTGGTCCGCGCGGCGAACATCCGGGAGGTCACCGCGTTCCCACGCGACCTGCACCGCCTGACGCCGTGAGCGCAGCGGCCCCCGGCGCCACCGCCGGGGGCCCGCTGCTCAGACCTCGACCAGGGTGGACAGCCGGCGCTCGACGACCGGGAGCACGTCGGCGACGGTGATCGGGCGGCCCAGCTCGGCGGTGAGCGAGGTGACGCCGGCGTCAGGGATGCCGCACGGCACGATCCGGTCGAAGTACGTCAGGTCGCAGTCGCAGTTGATCGAGAAGCCGTGCAGGGTGACGCCCCGGGCGACCCGGATGCCGATGGCGGCCACCTTGCGGGCCGGCCCCCGGTCGTCCTCGGGCACCCAGACCCCGCTGCGCCCCTCGACCCGACCGGCGGTCAGCCCGAACTCGGCGCACACGTCGATCAGCAGTTCCTCGGTGCGGCGTACGTAGGCGACCACGTCCACCGGGTCGGGCAGCCGGAGAATCGGGTAGCCGACGAGCTGCCCCGGCCCGTGCCAGGTGATCTTGCCGCCGCGATCCACGTCGACGACCGGGGTGCCGTCCACCGGCCGGTCCCACGGCTCGGTGCGCTTGCCCGCGGTGTAGACGCTCGGGTGCTCCAGCAGCAGCACGGTGTCGCCGCGCTCGCCGGCCACCACCGCCTCGTGCAGGCGGCGCTGCTCGTCCCAGGCGGCCTGGTACTCGAGCAGGCCGGCGCGGACGGCCGTCAGGCCGGAGGTCGTCGTCGTCACGCCCCTCAGCCTAGTCCCGTGACCGGCGATGATCGCTGGTGAGCCGCCTCACCAGGACGGCGGCGGCGGAGGAGGGCGACGGCGGTCAGGCCGGTCGGATGCGCCAGACCCAGACGTCGTCGACCCGTTGCGGTTCGCCGAACAGGGCGTTGGCGGTGCGCCGGACCGCCTCCTCGTCGACGTCGAACTTCGCGCCGTGTACCCGGTCGGGAAGGACGACCGTCTCGATCCGCCAGTGCTGCAGGTCGGCGCGGACATCCCGCAGGGTGCCGTCGGTGATGATCGGCACCAGCCCGGTCCGCCCGGCCTGGTCCATCAGGGCGCTCAGGGTGCGGGGCACCGGTCCGATCCGGCCGCGACCGTCCGGGCCACCGGGGCCGAGGAAGAAGCCGCCCGGAATGGCGAACTCACCCTGCCGATGGGACAGCGCGTACGCCTGCCAGCGCTGCCCGTCGGGGTAGATGTCCACGGTCAGTGGCACCGGCGTGAGCACTCCGCCGGGCGAGACGTACTCCCGCCAGGTGCCGGTCGTGATGAACTGCGGGACGGGCTCCCGCTCGTGGGTCAGCAGCGGGGTGGGCAGCAGCGGCAGCAAAGCCGCGGCGAAGCCGATCGACCAGGCCAGCTCCGCGTAGCGGTGCCGGGGCGGATCGTGCCGCAGTTGGTCGATGGCGTACGCCAACAGCACCCCGATCACCGGCGCGACCACCAGGGCCAGCCGGGCGGGCAGTGCGGCGTTCACCACCGGCAGTTGCCCGAACAGGTCGAACGGCATCGGCAGGTCGGTGCGCCGGCCATCGACCTTCGCCACCGGCCCGAAGGAGAGCACGGTGAAGAGCACCGCGGTGGCGCCCAGCGCCCAGAGGGTGGCCCGGCGGGCGGAATCGGCGCGTCGCCAGAGCGCGACGAAGCAGACCACGGTGAGCACCAGCAGGGGGATGCCGAAGAACGAGTTCTCCTCGGTCGGGTTCGGCGCCAGCGCGGTGCCCAGCCCGGCCTCACCGGCCAGCGAGCGGCGCGGGAACGCGGCGAACGCGGCGATGTCCTCGGAGTGGATCAGCGGGTCGAAGCCGGTGCCGTGGAACCGCTGCGGCCCGGCGAAGTGCAGCCACAGCGGGTACGACAGCAGCACGCCCGCCACCACCGCGGTTACCCCGAGCCCGCGCAGGAAGGTGGGCAGCACGGCTCGGGCTTCGGCGCGGTGGGCCGGGTGCAGCGCCCAGACGGCGACGAACACGCCGAGCGCGAGCGCTGCGAAGAACAGCCCCTCGGCGGCGATCGAGAAGGCCACCGCGACCAGGACGCCGAGGATCACCCCGTCCCGGAGCCAGCGCCCCGGGCGGCGCAGCGCGAACAGCCGCCAGACCAGCAGTGGCACCAGCCAGCCGGCGCTCCAGTTCAGGTGGGCGTTGGCGTGCGAGACCATGCCGGGGGAGTAGGCGATGAACAGGGCGCCGACCCCGGCGGCCAGCCGGCTGCGGACCAGGTGCCGGGAGAGCAGCCAGTACCAGGCCAGCGCGGTGGCGAGCAGGTTGAGGGTGAGGATCACCAGGAAGGTCGCCGGCGGCCCGATCAGGTACGTGAGCGGGGCGAAGACGACGGCGTACACCGTGATCGAGGTGTTGACCGCGAGGTTGACCCCGTCCGGGACGTTGATCAGGTACGTGAAGAACGGGTTCTCCCCGTGCGTCACCGCGTGCCCGCCGAAGGCGAGCAGCCACTCGAAGAGCGCCTGGTCGCTGGAGTTGACGGTGATGGTGCGCACGTTCGGGTCCCGCCACAGCCCACTGGTCACCCAGACGGCGAGCGCGAGCGCCACCAGCACGACGATCAGGTCGGCCCGGCGGTCGCGGGCGGCGCGAGGTGGTGACGCGGGTGCGGGCCCGGTGGCCAGCGACGGGGAGGACGGCACGCAGCGGACGTTACCAACCGGACCTGGACGGGCCGGTCATACATGCAAGGAGGGGACCCTTGTTATCGCCTGAGGTAGAGGAGGGGGCCCTTCCTAGCGGCTGGATCGTCCGGCGTACACAGTGGCCCCCGTGAATGTGTGACTGTGGCCCATGTCATAGCGGCGACACGCCGACGTAACGTTCCGGCAATTCGACCGTGACCCAGTTCACAGTCCGCCCGTCAGGAGGCCGCTGTGCGCCGCTCCTCGTCCACCCTCACCCGGCTGATCGGTGCGGTCGCCGGGCTCGTCCTCGCCGTCGCCGGTGCGGTCGCCCTCGCCACGCCCGCCCAGGCGGCCAGCCTGACCCAGGTCACCGGCTTCGGGTCCAACCCCGGCAACCTCGCCATGTACGCCTACCGTCCGGACAACCTGCCGGCCAACTCCCCGGCCGTGGTGCTGCTGCACGGCTGCACCCAGAACGCCTCCGGCTACTTCTCCAACTCCGGCTGGCAGAAGTACGCCGACCAGTGGAAGTTCGCCCTGATCGTTCCCCAGCAACCGTCGGGCAACAACGCCAACAGCTGCTTCAACTGGTTCGAGCCGGGGGACACCGCCCGAGGTCAGGGCGAGGCGCTGTCGATCAAGCAGATGGTCGACCACGCCAAGGCGAACTTCGGGGTGGACGGGGCCCGGGTCTTCGTCAGCGGCCTTTCCGCGGGCGCGGCGATGAGCTCGGTCATGCTCGCCACCTACCCGGACGTCTTCGCCGCCGGGTCAATCATCGCCGGCATCCCGTACCGCTGCGCCACCAGCATGGTCAACGCGTTCAGCTGCATGAACCCGGGCGCGGACAAGACCCCGGCCGCCTGGGGCGACCTCGTCCGCGGCGCGTACCCCGGCTACAGCGGCCGGCGGCCCCGGGTGGCCATCTGGCACGGCACCTCGGACACGACGGTCGCGCCGCTCAACGGCGCGGAGTCCCGTGACCAGTGGACGAACGTGCGGGGGGTTTCGCAGACCCCGAGCAGCACGTCGTCGCTGCCCGGCGGCACCAGCCTGGAGGTGTACGGCAACGACGACGTGCGGCTCTACCGGGTCTCCGGGATGGGCCACGGCACTCCGGTCGACCCGGGCTCCGGCGCCGAGCAGTGCGGCAGCACCGCCGCGTACTTCCTGGACACCATCTGCTCGACGTACCGCGACGCGGTCTTCTTCGGGCTCGGCGGTGGCGGCACCACCCCGACCCCGACCCCGACGGCCACCCCGACGCCGACGCCGACCCCCACCCCGACCACGCCGCCGACCTGCGTGACCGCCAGCAACTACGCGCACGTCAGCGCCGGTCGGGCGTACCAGTCCGGCGGCTACGCCTACGCGAACGGCTCCAACCAGCGGATGGGCCTCTACAACACCTTCTACACCAGCGCCCTCAAGCAGACCGCCCCCAACTACTGGGTGATCGGCTGTTGACCCCGCCCCCCACCCGCTGACCCCGTCGATCATGAAGTTATTGCCACGACACGCCGAGGCGGCTGGCAATAACTTCATGATCGACGCGCGGTGGGGGTTACTCGGTGAGCGCGGCGCGCAGGGCGCTGGGCAGGTCGGGGTGGTGGTAGGTGAAGCCGGCACGGGTCAGCACGGCCGGCAGGACGCGGGTGCTGGTGAGGGCCTCGTGGGCGAAGCCGCCGAGCACCACCTTCAGCGCCAGCGCCGGGATGGGCATGATCGCTGGGCGGTGCAGCTGCCGGGCGAGCTCCCGGGTGAACTCCGCGTTGGTCGCGGGGGCCGGGCCGACCATGTTGACCGGTCCGGCGATGTCATCGGAGTCGAGCAGGAAGAGGGCCGCCCGCAGCCAGTCGGCCATCGAGATCCAGGGCCACCACTGCCGGCCGCCGCCCAGTGGGCCGGAGACACCCAGCCGCATCGGCAGCAGCTGCGGTTTCAGCATCCCGCCGTCGCGGTGCAGCGGCAGGCCGACGCGCAGCCGTACCACGCGTACCCCGGCATCCTCCGCCGGCCGGGTCGCGGCCTCCCAGACCCGGCAGACGTCGGCCAGGAAGCCGTCGCCGGCCGGCGCGTCCTCCTCGACCACGCGGTCGCCGGTGTTGCCGTACCAACCCACGGCCGAGGAGTTGAGCAACACCCGGGGCCGATCGGCGGCGGGCAGGTCGGCGAGGGTGGTCGCCAGCGTGGTGGTGCTGTCCACCCTGCTGGTGCGGATCAACCGCCGGTAGTCGTCGTTCCAACGCTTGTCCCCGACGCCCGCGCCGGCCAGGTTGACCACGGCGTCCGACCCGGCGACCGCGGCCGGGTCGAGCTGCCCGGCGGCGGGGTCCCACCGTCGCTCCTGCGGATCGCGCGGCGGCCGACGGACCAGCCGGGTGACCTGGTGCCCGTCGGCCGCGAGTCGGGCAACCAGCCGGGTGCCGAGGAAGCCGGACGCGCCGGCCAGAAGGATCCGCATGCCCACATCTTCGCCCAGAATGCCGCCGGCGGATGCGTGGGGCGGCCGACGTCACCGGCTGCGGAGCGCCCCCGGCGAAGAAATCTGCGCGGTTCCCGCCGCCGGTAGGGAAAACTCAGGTCAGCGGGCGTTTCAGGCGTCGAAAAAAGCTGCGGCGCACATTCTGCGCCGGACACGTCTCCGCAGGTCAGAGCGAACGTGAATGCGGTGTTCATGATTGCTCTCGGGCGCGTACTCGGTCGACCATGAGTCATCCGAATGCGCCCCCGATAGGGGGTCGTCGCACCATGCCCGCCGTCGGGCGACCGTGAGGAGGAACCATGCCGATCCTGGTGACCGGAGCGACCGGGACCGTCGGAGGCAGCCTGGTCCGGCAACTGGTGGCCGCCGGCCACGACGTACGCGCGCTGACCCGCAACCCGGCGACCGCCGCACTGCCCCCCGGCGTGGAGGTGGTGGCGGGTGACTTCGCGCGGCCGCACACGCTGGCCCCGGCGCTGCGCGGCGTGACGCGCATGCACCTGGTCGCGATGGACGGGTACGGGCCGCTGACCACCGGTGCGGAGATCCTGGAGCTGGCCCGGCAGGCCGGCGTCCGCCGGGTCACCCACCTCGGCCACAACGATCCGAGCCGGGCGGACGACGACCCGATCGAGGCGCCCCACCGTCCCCTGCACCGGGCCATCGAGAACTCGGGCCTGGAGTGGACGCA
Source organism: Micromonospora sp. NPDC005087 (assembly GCF_042872965.1). Lineage (NCBI taxonomy): Bacteria > Bacillati > Actinomycetota > Actinomycetes > Micromonosporales > Micromonosporaceae > Micromonospora > Micromonospora sp. NPDC005087. The sequence continues at coordinate 340,990 of NZ_JBIALB010000003.1, forward strand.
CGTCTTCCCCGGCGAGTTCATGGCGAACACCCGGGACTGGGCAGCCGGCATCCGGGCCGAGGGGGTGGTGCGGGCGCCGTTCGGGGACTGGAACAGCGCGCTGGTCCACGAGGCGGACATCGCCGCGGTCATCCTGGTGGCACTCACCGAGGACGGCCACTCCGGGCGGGTGTACCAGCCGACCGGGCCGGAGCCGGTCCGCCGCCGGGACGCGGTTCGGATGATCAGTGACGCGATCGGCCGTCCGGTGCGGCTCGACGAGCTGACCCCGGCGCAGGCCCGCGAGCACTGGAAGGACCACTACCCCGCCGAGGTGATCGAGTGGTTCCTGGAGATGGGGCGGTATCCCGACGGCAACGGCTGGGTCGCCCCGGACGTCGAGCAGGTGACCGGACGCCCCGGGCGCACGTTCCGGCAGTGGGCCGCCGAGCACGCGGACGACTTCCGCTGACGGCGCCCGGGGCGGGGACCGACCCGATGGTCAGGCCGCGTGGGCCGGACGCAGGTCTGCCAGCAGCCGCTCCACCTCGGTGTACGCCTCGACGCTCAGCGGGCCGAGCGCCAGGGTGGCCAGGTTCTCCTCGGCCTGCGCCACCGTGCGCAGACCGGGGATGGGCACCGTACGCGGGCTGCGGGCCAGCAGCCAGCCGAGCGCTCCCTGGGCCAGGGTGCGCCCGTCGGCGGTGAGCGCCGCGCGGACCTGGTCGACCCGGGCCGCCCAGCGCGGCGTCGGCCGTCCGTCGGTGAACCACTGCAGCCACTCGGGCGCCCGGCCACGTACGTCGTCCGCGCCGACCGCCCGCGTCGATCCGGTGAGCAGGCCCATCGCCAGCGGGCCGCGGTTGAGGCTGGCCAGGTCGTGGCTGTCGCAGACCGCCAGGACGGCCGCGTTGTCCCGCAGCACCGACTCGTCGTGCTGGATGGCGGCGCAGTGCACGCCCGCCGCCGCGAACGCCTCCGCCGAGGCCGGGTCGTCGGTGCTCCAGCCGTACGCCCGGATCTTGCCCTGGGCGACCAGGTCCTCCAGGGTGTCGATCAGGTCGAGCGCGGCGGGCACCGGCAGCTCGTTGATGTGCAGCTGGTAGAGGTCGACGTGGTCGGTGCCGAGCCGGCGCAGCGAATCCTCCAGGCTGCGCACCGCGAAGGCCGGGCTGGCGTCGGTGCCGAGCGCCCGGCGGGTGGCCTCCTCGCTGACGTTGCCGAACTTCGTGGCGATCACCGCGCCGTCCCGGCGACCGGCCAGGGCCCGGCCGAGGATCCGCTCGCTGTGCCCGGCGCCGTAGTTGCTGGCCGTGTCGAACAGGGTCACCCCGAGGTCGAGCGCGCGGTGGATGGTGCGGATCGACTCGTCGTCGTCCACCTCGCCCCAGCCGAACGGCTGCCCACCGTCGCCCCAGAGCGGGCCGCCGATCGCCCAGCACCCCATCCCGATCGCGCTCACCTCGATGCCGCTGCGTCCGAGCTTCCGTGTCGTCGTCATGCGCCCCAGCCTCCAACCTGGAGTGCGCTCCAGGTCAACCACTACCATCTCGGGCATGACCGGTTACGCCCCCTCGGAGGCCGCCCGGCGCAGCGGCTTCAGCCTGGACACCCTGCGGTACTACGAGAAGATCGGCCTGCTCGCCGACGTGAGTCGGACGTCGGGCGGCCAGCGCGTCTTCACCGACGACGACCTCGGCTGGCTGGTGTTGTTCCGTTGCCTGCGCGACACCGGGATGCCGATCGCCCAGATGTGCCGCTACGCGCAGCTGGCCCGGGAGGGCGAGCACACCGCCGACGACCGGCGGGAGCTGCTGCAACGGCACGCCACGCAGGTCGAGGAGCAGATGCGCCTGCTCCAGCGCCAGTACGACCACCTCCGGGAGAAGATTCGCTTCTACGAGCAACTGCCCGGCTCGGGGTCGGAGGGCGGGTAGGCCACCCCGGCCGGTGCGCGTGGGCGCTCAGGTGATGGCGGCCAGCCGGGGCAGCAGCGGGGCCAGCGGATCGAGCGCGTCGGCCCGGACCACGTAGCGGGTCACGCCCCAGCGCCGCCGGTGCGCGGCCACCGCCGCGACGATCTCGTCGGCGGTGCCGATCAGCACGAACGGGGTGGCGAGAAGCTCGTCGACGGTCAGGCCGGTCTCCCCGGCGGTCTGCGCGGCGGCGGCCGCCGCACCGTCGCCCACCACGACCCGCTGCACCAGCGCCTCCAGCGCGGGCGGGGCGTCCCGCCCGGCCGCGCCGGTAGCGATCGCGGCCAGTTGCGCGTCGATCTCCGCGGCGCGCCAGCGCACGTCGTGGCCGTGGCCGTCGGCGAGAGTACGACCGAAGCCGCTGAGCCCGACCACGTCGGCGTGTGCCCCGGCCCAGCGCAGCAGGTCGGTGTTGGCCGTGCCCACCGTCAACGGGATCCGCGGCTGCACCGGTCGGGGCCGGTCCAGTCGCGCGGCGTGCACCGCCAGGTCGGCGGAGTCGACCGTGACCTCCTCGCCGGCCAGTAGGGCCCGGACCGCCTCGGCCACCGCGATGCAGCGGCGTACCCGGCCGGCGACGTCCGGGCGCTTCCGCCCCACCGCCCGCCACTCGACCGGGGTGTGGCCGGCGCCGATGCCGAGCCGGGCCCGCCCGCCGGAGACCAGGTCGAGGGTCGCCACGTCGGTGGCGAGCAGCGCCGGCTCCCGGACGCCGGCGTTGGTGACGTACGAGCCGAGCCCGAGCGTCGAGGTGACCGACGCGGCGGCGGCCAGCGCGACGAACGGCGCGGCGACCACGCCCGGGTGGTCGCCGACCAGCAGCGCGTCGTAGCCGGCCGACTCGGCCCGGCGGGCCAGCTCGCACCAGCTGGCGGCGTCGGACGGGCTCGCCTGGATCGAGAAGGTGACCATGGCCCCAGCCTGCCGTCCAGCGGGGCCTCGTGGCCAGTGCGGAAGGGCCGGTTCTGCCGAGGGGAGAAAGGCGTCAGCCGACGGGCGGCGCGGTCAGGCCGAGGAGTTCCTCGACCGTCCCCGGCCGGCCGGTGAGCGCGTTCAGCGCGGTGACCAGCCTCTTCTCCTCGTACCGGAAGTGCGACTCCAGCAACGCGGCAAGCCCGTCCAGCTCGGCACGCAGGTGGGCCACCGGGACGGGCGCGGGATCGCCCAGCAGCTCCTCGACCCGGCCCAGGATCCCCGCGACCACCTCGTGGTCGGTGATCAGGTTGGCCAGGACCGGGCGCAGCTCGGGGACCTCGTCGGCCAGCAGCCGGAACGCGCCGGCGTCCTCACCGGTGTGGTGCCGGCCGAGCGCAGCGCAGAAGGTCAGGCAGTGGGCCCGCAGGTCCCGCGAGGGGCAGGCCTCGCCGGGGCCGTCGGCGTCGAGGCTCGCCCGGAGGCGGGCCAGCTCCGCGCCGAGCCAGAGGTGGATTTCGATCATCTGATTGCCGACGGCGGCGAGCCGGTCGGCCGATGAAGTGGTCGGGTGCACGTTCGTCCCATGCTGTCCCCGCGTCTCCATGCCCACGGCGGCCTTCGTGCCGGGTGCACCGCGACGCTGAGCCGTAGCCTATCCCGGGCGGGGTCACGGCGTGGTCGGCTCGTCGGGCTCCTTGAGGTGCCAGCTGGCCCGGAAGTCGGCCTCGTGGGCCTCGTGGACGGTCTTTTCCTCAAAGACGGCGGCCCGCAGCGCGTGCCGCGACTCCGACATCACCAGCACCTCGACGGCCACCAGCGCGACGCAGATCGCGGTGAGGAGGGTGAGCGCGCCCAGCGCCGGAAGGTGCTGCCCGACCGGCAGGGCCGCCGTCAGCACCACCAGCACGCCGATCCGGGTCCAGGTGATGGTGTGCAGGGTGCGCAGCTGGAACAGCAGATTGGCGGCGAAATAGCAGATCACCCCGCCGAAGAGCAACGGCACGGCGGGCCCGTCGATTCGTTGCGCTGGTCCGCCGGCCGGGTCGGTGATCTGGTGCAGGATCTCCTCGCTGCCGATGGAGAAGAGGATCACCGCAGCGATCATCGGCAGGTAGAGGTAGGCGTACGCGTCGCGGGCCATCGCCACCCGGGGGCCGCCCTCGGCCGCGTGCAGGGCGATCCGGGCGGCCGGGCCGATGAAGTCGAAGTGCGCCCACCACAGGGCGGCGGTGAAGAAGATCCCGAGCGAGGCGGCGGCCACCGCCGGCCAGGTGACCGGCTTGCCGACGAGCAGGTTGCCGCCGACGCCCACGGAGATCACCGACTCGCCCAGCGCGATGATCAGGATGAGGTCGTAGCGTTCCGTCCAGTGCTCGGCGCTGGTGACCCCCCAGCCCCAGGTGCCGACGATGAAGCCGGTGGCGTACTGGACCAGCACCACGGTGATCCACAGGGCGTCGCGGACCATCGCGGCCTGAGCGGGATCGGCGATCAGTGGCGGCACCAGCGCGGCGGCCAGCAACAGGACGATGCTCGCCGCCAGCTCCGGGGCGAACCGGCGTAGCTGTCGGCGCTCCTGCGGGCTGTCCCGCACCACATGTTGATACAAGATCATGTGGATGCCCCGGACCACGACGTAGCTGATGGCCACCAGCATCGGGCCGGCGGCCCCGCGTTTCGGGTCGCTGAACGCCTGCGGCAGCGCCAGCGCGAACGCGAACAGGGCGGCCATCGCGATCACCATGAGCACCGGCACGTAGCCCTCGCCGAGCCGGACCCGGGTGGCGACCAGGCTGTGCACCACCCAGATCCACCAGAGCACGGCGAGCACCAGACCGGCGTGCAGGAGCTGCCGGCCGGAGATGTTCGCGGCGGTCGCCCGGGTGATGATGAAGAACGAGAAGACGAAGACCAGATCGAAGAAGACCTCGAACTTGTCCACCCGGGCGCCGGGGGCGATCGGGACGGCGGGCCCCAGTCGCCCACGCCGTCGGTAGCCGCCCACGATCCCACTCTGGCAGCGTCCAGCCCGGCCCGAGGCCGGAACGGGTCAGCCCGGCCGGTGGTGCCGCAGACCGTCCATCAACAGGTCGAGCAGCCGCTCGGCCTGGGCGCGTTCGGCGGCCGCCAGCGAGATCCCGCTGAGGCTGGCCAGCACGTCTGGGGTGTCGACATCGGCCCGTACGGTGCCGGCCGCGGCGCCCGCGCTCAGCAGTCGGTCGAGCGCCTCCAGCAGCCGGTCCCGGCTCTGCGCGTACGGGTTGGCGCCGGCGGCGATCACCAGGCGCAGGGCGTCGGCCATTCCGCGCTTGGTGGCGAGGTAGTCGATGAACCGGGACATCCAACCCCGTAGCGCCCGGTCCGGCGGTAGGTGGTCGAGCAGGTCCGGCGCGGCGTCGCAGAGTTTGCCCAGTTCGTTGCGGTACGCCGCCTCGATCAGCGCCTCGCGGGTGGGGAAGTGGCGATAGAGGGTGCCGATGCCCACCCCGGCCTCCCGGGCGATGCCGTCGAGCGTTACCTCCGGCCCGGGGCGGGAAAACGCCTGGATCGCGGCGTCCAGCAGTCGCTCGCGGTTGCGCAGGGCATCCGCCCGCAGCGGGCGGGGGCTGGTCTCCGGCACACGTCCTCCCTCGCTGGTACGGGCCAGTGGTATCCGGAGGAAGCTCCGGTTAGTCTCGGACGTAGCGGAGGATCCTCCGCTTCCATCGTAGCGGCGGGCCGGGTCGGCCCGCCCTACCCGAACAAGGATGGATCATGACGACGAGCACCCCGATCACCACCGCGTTCACCCATGACTCCACCGCCATGGACGTGATCCAGGGCGTGGACCTCGGCGGCCGGCGGGCGATCGTCACCGGCGGGTCGTCCGGCATCGGCACCGAGACCGCCCGCGCCCTGGCCAGCGCCGGCGCGCAGGTCACCCTGGCCGTACGCAACACCGACGCCGGGCAGCGCGCCGCCGACGACATCACCGCCAGCACCGGCAACGACCAGATCCTGGTCGCCCCGCTCGACCTCGCCGACCAGGGCTCGGTCGCCGACTTCGTGGCCAACTGGGACGGCCCGCTGCACATGCTGGTGAACAACGCCGGCATCATGGCCGCGCCCGAGATGCGGACCCCGCGGGGCTGGGAGATGCAGTTCGCCACCAACCACCTGGGGCACTTCGCGCTCGCCACCGGGCTGCGCCCCGCGCTGTCCGCCGCCGACGGCGCCCGCATCGCGTCGGTCAGCTCCGCCGCCCACCTGCGCTCGCCGGTGGTCTTCGAGGACATCCAGTACGAGCGCCGGCCGTACGAGCCGTGGCAGGCGTACGGACAGTCGAAGACGGCGAACGTGCTCTTCGCCGTGGAGGCGACCCGGCTCTGGGCCGACGACGGCATCGTCGCCAACTCGCTGATGCCCGGCGCGATCCAGACCAACCTCCAGCGCTACGTCAGCGAGGACGAACTGAACCGGATTCGCTCGGGCAACGCGGCGGCCTGGAAGACCGTCGAGCAGGGCGCCGCCACCTCGGTGCTGGTCGCCGCCTCACCGCTGATCGACGGGGCCGGCGGGCGGTACTTCGAGGACTGCCAGGAGGCTGGCCCGGTGGTGCCCGGAGAGCGGCGCGGCGTCGCCCCGTACGCGCTGGACCCGGAGGCCGCTGAACGGCTCTGGCAGGTCTCGACCGCGCTGCTCAAGGGCTGAGCGCGCAGCGTCGGCCGGGGTCCGCCCCGACCGGCGCTCCGCCCTCGAACGACGAAAAGGGCGCCCCGGTCGATGACCGGGGCGCCCTTTCCGACTGGCTCGGTGATCAGGCCAGGCCCAGCTCCGACTCGAAGTTGCCGGCCTCCAGCCGCTCCTTGACCGCGGCCAGGAAGCGGGCGGCGTCGGCGCCGTCGATCAGCCGGTGGTCGTAGGACAGGGCCAGGTAGACCATCGACCGGACCGCGACGACCTCGCCGAGCTCCGGGTCGTTGACCACGACCGGCCGCTTGACCACGGCACCCGTGCCGAGCATCGCCGACTGCGGCGACGGCACGATCGGGGTGTCGAAGAGCGCGCCCCGGCTGCCCGTGTTGGTCAGCGTGAAGGTCGCCCCGGCGATCTCATCCGGGCTGATCTTGTTGGTCCGGGTCCGCTCGGCGAGGTCCGCGACCCGCTTGGCGATGCCGCCCAGGTTGAGGTCGCCGGCGTTGTGGATGACCGGCACCAGCAGACCGCGCTCGGTGTCCACGGCGATGCCCAGGTGCTCCGCGTCCGGGTACGTGATCGTCCCGCCGTCCAGGTCCATCCGGGCGTTGACGATCGGGTACGTCTGCAGAGCCTCGACGGCCGCGAGGGCGAAGAACGGCAGGAAGGACAGCTTCACACCGTGTCGCTGCTGGAAGGAGTCCTTCGCCTGCGTCCGCAGCTTCGCGATCCTGGTGACGTCCACCTCGATCACCGTGGTGAGCTGCGCCATCTCGTGCAGCGACTCCTGCATCCGCGTGGCGATGGCCTTGCGGATCCGGGTGAGCTTCTCGGTGGTCCCCCGCTTGCCGCTCGGCTGCGGCTTCGCGGCCGGCTTCGCCGGGGCCGCCGACGGGGCGGCGGCCGGCTGCGCCGTCGGAGCCGGGGCGGCCTTCGCCGCTTTGGCCTTCTCGGCGGCCTCCAGCACGTCCTGCTTGCGGATCCGGCCACCCACGCCGGTGCCGTTGAGCGAGGACAGCTCGACGCCGTGCTCGCTGGCCAGCTTGCGCACCAGCGGCGTGACGTACCCGGCGGCCTCCTCGCCGCCACCCGGGGCGGGGGCGGACGGGCGCTGCGGCGTCGGGGTCGGCGCGGCCGGCTGTGCGGCCTGCTCGGCCTTCACCGGCTGCGCCGAGGTCTCGGCCTCCGCGGACGGCTCGTTGTACGACACGCCCGGGGTGGGCTCCTCGACCTTCGGCTCCGGCTTCGGCTCGGCCTTGGGCGCCGGCTTGGCCTCCGCCTTCGGTTCGGGCTTCGGCTCGGGCTTCGGCTCGGGCTTCGCCTGCGCCGGGGCGGCACCGGCAACGCCGATGATCGCCAGGTCGGCGCCGACCGCGGCGGTCTCGTCCTCGGCGACCTTGATCTCCAGCACCGTGCCGGCGACCGGCGACGGGATCTCGGTGTCCACCTTGTCGGTGGAGACCTCCAGCAGCGGCTCGTCGACCTCGATGGTCTCGCCGACCTGCTTGAGCCAGCGGGTGACCGTACCCTCGGTGACGCTCTCGCCCAGGGCCGGCATCTTCACCGCGGTGCCCTCGCCCGCACCGGCGGCGGCCGGGGCCGGCGCCTCGTCCTGGGCCACCTGGTCGGCGGTGCCCTCAGCGGCGGCCGTCGGCTCGGTGGCCGACTCGGCCGGAGCCTGCTGCTGCTCCTGCGGGGCGGCCTCGCCGCCACCGGCCGACTCGCCCTCACCCGCGATGACGGCCAGCTCGCTGCCGACCTCCGCGGTCTCGTCCTCGCCGACCACGATCCGGCTCAGCACGCCCGCCGCGGGCGACGGGATCTCGGTGTCGACCTTGTCGGTCGAGACCTCAAGCAGTGGCTCGTCGACCTCGACGGTGTCGCCCTCCTGCTTGAGCCAGCGAGTGACGGTGCCCTCGGTGACGCTCTCGCCGAGCCGGGGCATGGTGACCGATACCGGCATGTTCTGAGACTCCTTCATTCCCCTGGTGGGATCTTCGCCCGTCGCCGGACGCCGCGGGTTGTGGTGATCAGGCGTGCGCGTGCAGCGACTTGCCGGCGAGGGCCATGTGCGCCTCGCCCAGGGCCTCGCTCTGGGTCGGGTGGGCGTGCACGAGCTGGGCGACCTCGGCCGGGTAGGCCTCCCAGTTGTAGATGAGCTGCGCCTCACCGACCAGCTCACCCATCCGGGCACCGACCATGTGCACGCCGACCACCGGGCCGTCGGCGACCCGGACCAGCTTCACGAAGCCGGTGGTCTTGAGGATCTGGCTCTTGCCGTTGCCACCCAGGTTGTAGTTGTACGTCTTGACCTTGTCGGCGCCGTACTGCTCCTTGGCCTTCGCCTCGGTCAGACCCACCGACGCCAGCTCCGGGTCGGAGTAGGTGACCCGCGGGATGCCGGCCTCGTCGATCACGGCCGGGTTCTGGCCGGCGATCTCCTCGGCGACGAAGATGCCTTGCTGGAAGCCGCGGTGCGCGAGCTGGAGGCCGGGCACGATGTCGCCGACCGCGTAGACGTTCGGCACGCTGGTGCGCAGCCGCTCGTCGGTCAGCACGTAGCCGCGATCCATCTTCACGCCCTGCTCCTCGTACCCGAGGTTGGCGGTGTTCGGGCCGCGACCCACGGCGACGAGCAGCAGCTCGGCCTCGACGGTCTCGCCGCCCTGGATGGTCAGCTTGACGCCCTTCTCGGTCTTCTCGACCTTCTCGAACGGCTTGCCGACCTTGAAGTTGATCTTCCGCTTGCGGAACGCCCGCTCCAGCGCCTTCGACGACTCCTCGTCCTCGGCGGCCACCAGCCGGGGGAGCGCCTCGACGATCGTCACGTCCCCCCCGAAGGACTTCCACACGCTGGCGAACTCGACGCCGATCACGCCGCCACCCAGCACGATCACCGACGACGGAACCCGGTCCATGGACAGCGCGTGGTCGCTGGTGATGATCCGCTCGCCGTCGACCTCCAGGCCCGGCAGGCTCTTGGCGTACGAGCCGGAGGCCAGCACGAGGTTGCGGCCGGTGTAGCGCTTGCCGTCCACCTCGACCACGTTCTTGCCGACCAGCTTGCCGGCGCCGGCCACGAGGGTGATGTTCTTCGAGCCACCCACCAGGCCCTGCAGGCCCTTGTACAGGCGGGAGACCACGCCGTCCTTGTACGAGTTGACCGCGGCCATGTCGATCCCGACCAGCTCGGCCTTCACACCGAACTGCTCCGACTCGCGGGTCTGGTCGGCGATCTCCGCGGCGTGCAGCAGGGCCTTCGTCGGGATGCAGCCGTTGTGCAGGCAGGTGCCGCCCAGCTTGCCCTTCTCGATCAGCGCGACGGACAGGTCCAGTTGGGCGGCGCGCAGCGCCGCCGCGTAGCCGCCGCTGCCACCTCCGAGGATGACAATGTCGAAGGTTGCGTCGTTCGGCTCGCTCACGTCCAACTCCCAGGTCGCGTCACTGCATCGGGGGTCACGGCGGGGCAACTACAGACACACCCCACCTCGGTCATCTTGTCACCACTGGGCACAGGGTGCGTACTGAGGTGCCCAACGACACGTCGGTGACACGTACCCTTGGCACCGTTGTCGATGACGGAGCGTGGGGGAGAGGTCCGGTGGGGTTGTTCCGGCGCCGCAAACAGGCGCGTGTGCCCAGCCACGACCGCGCGGCGGATCGCGGTGATCTGGATCATCTCGAGAACTTCATCCGGAGCCGTCGCGGCGTCGAGGCGTACATCGAACCGCGGACGACGGTGACGGAGACCACGGTCATCCTGATCGCCGACGACGGGGAGTGGACCCGCCGGCGCATCGACGGCCCGGACGGCGCGCGGCGCTTCGCGTACCGGATGGGCATCCCGGTGTACGACGTCCGGCTGATGGGCTACCCGCAGCGCATGCGCGACTTCAACGAGCGCCGCAAGCGGCGCCCCGAGCGGTACTGAGATGCAAGGAGGGGCCCCTTATTAACGCCAGGCGTTAATAAGGGGCCCCTCCTTGCATCGGTCAGCCGTTGACGGCGACGTCCTCGACCAGCTGCACCAGGGTGCGGACCGGCACACCGGTGCCGCCCTTGGTCAGGTAGCCGGTCGGCTCGCCGGAGTGGTAGCCCGGCCCGGCGATGTCGATGTGCGCCCAGGCCACGTCGTCGGTCACGAACTCGCGCAGGAACACACCGCCCTGCAACATGTGCCCGGCCCGGTCCATCCCGGCGTTGACCTGCGAGATGTCCGCCACGTCGGAGTCCATGCCCTTGCGCACGTCGTCCGGCAGCGGCATCGGCCAGGCCGGCTCGCCGACCGCGTCGCCGACCGTCCGGACCCGCTCGCACAGCTCCGGACTGCCCATGACGCCGGCCATCCGCTTGCCCAGCGCGATCACCTGGCCGCCGGTCAGGGTGGAGGTCTCGAACAGGTAGTCGGTGCCGTCCGCGCAGGCGCGGGCGATCGCGTCGGCCAGGATCATCCGGCCCTCGGCGTCGGTGTTGAGCACCTCCACCTTCTTGCCGCTGTACATGCTGATGACGTCACCCGGCCGGTAGCTGGTGCCCGACGGCATGTTCTCCGCCATCGGCAGGTAGGCGCTGACCGCCACCGCCGGCTTGAGCGCGGCGATCGCCAGCATGGCCGCACCCACCGCGGCGGCACCCGCCATGTCGGACTTCATCTCCCACATGCCCTGTGCCGGCTTGATCGAGATGCCGCCGGTGTCGAAGGTGATTCCCTTGCCGACCAGCGCGACCCGCTTACCGCTGCCGCCGCCCTCCGGGGTGTAGGTGAGCTTCACCAGGCGCGGCGGGGCCTCCGAGCCCTGCCCGACCGCGATGATGCCGCCATACCCACCGGCGGCCAGCGCCGCCTCGTCCAGGACCTCGACGCCGAGGCCCGCCGCCCGGGCGGCGTCGGCCACCGCGTCGGCGAACACCGGCGGCCGCAGCTCGTTCGGCGCCGTGTTCACCCAGTCCCGGCTCAGCCGGACCGCGCCGGCCACCACCTGCGCCCGGCTGATCTCCGCCAGAGCGCCCGCGTCGCCGGCATCCGGCACCGAAACCAGCACCTCGGCCACCGGCTCCCGCCGGGTCGGCTGCGGCCGGGTCTTGTAGCCCGCGAACCGGTACCCGCCGAGCAGCGCGCCCTCCGCGACCGCGCGCAGTGCGGCCGGCGCGTCGGCGTCGTCCGGCAGCGGCATGGCCAGCGCCACCTTCTGCGCGCCCGCCAGGGCCCGGATCGCGGCGCCGGCCGCCCGGCGCAGCGTCTCCGGGGCCGGGGCGGCGCCCGACGGCTCCGGGCCGAGCCCGACCGCGGTGACCAGCGGCGCGGTGACGGTGCCCAGCGTGGCCAGCTTGATCACCTCGCCCGGGCCACCGGTCGCGCCGAGCAGCGCCAGCGTCTCGGTCAGCTTGCCGTCGAACGCGGCGGCAATGCTCTCCGCGCCGCTGGCGAGCAGCAGGGTGCCGGCGAGGCCGCTGGTGGCGCCCTGCTCTCCGGTCTGGCTGTGCACGCCGATCACGATCGCGTCGACGGCGAGCTCCGCCGGGTCGGTGTCGACCAGGCTCAGGGTTGTGGTGCGGGGCGATGTCACTGAAGTTACTCCGGGCGGGCCGGGCCGGCCGCGTCGTCGCGTACCGGCGATGAAGGTCTCCGGCGGAACGTACCCGCCGGACGTCAGGGCTGTCCCGCCGATGATGCCGACGGGTCCCGCCGATGCTAACCAGCGGCGCTGCCCCCGGTAAGTTGCCACCCATGACCGAAGTGACCTCCGACGCCGCCGCGACCCGGCTGCGCCGTTCCCCGCTGCACGAGCGGCACACCGCCGCCGGCGCCAAGTTCGCCCCCTTCGGGGGCTGGGAGATGCCGCTGGAGTACGCCGGCGGCGGGGTGCTCAAGGAGCACACCGCGGTGCGGAGCGCGGTGGGGGTCTTCGACGTGTCGCACCTGGGCAAGGCCCGGGTGAGCGGCCCCGGCGCCGCCGATTTCGTCAACGCCTGCCTCAGCAACGACCTGGGCCGGATCGGGCCGGGCCGGGCGCAGTACACGCTCTGCTGCGACGACGCCACCGGCGGCGTGGTGGACGACATCATCGCCTACCTGTACGCCGACGACCACGTCTTCCTCATCCCGAACGCGGCGAACACCGCCGAGGTGGTCCGCCGGTTGCGGACCGCCGCGCCGGAGCAGGTCACCGTCACCGACGAGCACGAAGCGTACGCCGTGCTGGCCGTGCAGGGCCCGCGCTCGGCCGAGCTGCTGGGCGCCCTCGGCCTGCCCACCGACCACGGCTACATGAGCTTCTCCGCCGCCAGCCTGGCCGGGGTCGAGCTGACGGTCTGCCGCACCGGCTACACCGGCGAGCTGGGCTACGAGCTGGTCGTGCCGTCGGAGCACGCGGTCACGGTCTGGGACGCGCTCTTCGCCGCCGGCGAGAGCTTCGGGCTGCGCGCCTGCGGCCTGGCCGCCCGGGACACGCTGCGCACCGAGATGGGCTACCCGCTGCACGGGCAGGACCTGTCGCTGGACATCACCCCGGTGCAGGCACGGTCCGGCTGGGCGGTGGGCTGGGACAAGCCGGCCTTCTGGGGCCGCGACGCGCTGCGCACCGAGAAGGCCGACGGCCCCCGGCGTACGCTGCGCGGCCTGGTGGCCGTCGACCGGGCCATTCCGCGGCCCGGGATGACCCTGCACGTCGGTGACGTGCAGGTCGGCACGGTCACCAGCGGCACCTTCTCGCCGACCCGCAAGCAGGGCATCGCGCTGGCCCTGCTGGACACCGACGCCAAGCTCGCCGATGGCGACCTCGTCGAGGTCGAGATCCGCGGCCGCCGAGCCCCCATGCAGATAACCCGCCCCCCCTTCGTCAACCCCTCAGTCAAGTAACCCCCCAACCGGAGTCAGGGGATTTTGGGGGTGGGGGGTTCGCCGGAGTCCAGGACTGCCTGGGTCCAGCCGCCCTCGATCACGCCGGTGGCGTCGAGCACCGCCCAGTCGACCACGTCGGTCGACTCCACCACGACCGGGGCGCCGATCCGCACCGAGGAGTCGGTGGCGGCGTCGCTGGCGCTCACCCCGACGATCCGCTCCGGGGCCTCCCACGAGGTGACGCCGGCCCAGACGTACTCCGGGCCGTCGTCGCCGGGCAGGCCGTACTTGACCACCAGCTGCGCCTCGGGCGGCAGTTGGCCGGCGACGAACCGGGTCCGGGCGTCGTCCAGCGCGGCCCGGGCGGTGGCGACCGCCCGGCTCATCGCGTCACCGGAGCGGGCGTAGCGCACGTCCGGCTGGATCCCGGAGAACAGCGTCGCGCAGGCGGCGGCGTAGTAGCGCCCGTCCGGACCGGGATGCCCGGCCGGCGGGCGCAGGCTGAGGAACGAGTCGGCCTCCGGGTCGGTCGCCGGGTCCAGCTCCAGGCGCAGCAGCACCGGGGCCGTCGCACCGTGCTGCTCCGGGTTGCCGTACGCCACCGCGATGTCGTGTCCGGTGACCGTGGCCAGCACCGGCAACTGTACGAACGCCGGCACCTCCTCGCCGGAGAGCCCGTCGGTCCAGTCCCGCAGCAGCCGTCGTGCCGCCCCGGTCATCACCGCACCCCAGGCCCGGGTGAGGTGGTCGGGCACCCCCTGGGTCTGCAACTCCAGCAGCCCGAAGCGGCGCAGCCCCTTGGTGGTGAACCACAACCCCTCCACGTCGGAGGAGTACGGCACCAGCACCCAGTCCACCAGCCGGATCCGGCCCTGCTCGTCCGGGAGTGAGCGCAGCGCGGTCGCCGGGTCGAGGAACTGCAGGCCGAAGACGTCCACCACGTCGCTGTCGACGGACTCCGCCACCGCCGCCGCCACCGCCCGGGCCGCCCACTCGTGCGCCGGCGGCCAGCCGGGCCGGTACTCGGCCTGCACCACCACCAGGTGGGTCGACGCCGCCAGCCGGGCCAACTGCTCCTCGGTGGCGCCGAACGCGGTGAGCAGATCCGGTGGCAGCTCGGGGAACTCGGCGATCGGCCGGGTGTCCACGCTCATCAGTGGGCTGTCCAGCATCTGCCGGGCCAGCCCGTGCACCGGCTCGGCCAGCCGGCCGGTCAGCGCCGCCACCGCGGTCTTCGCGCTGACCTTCGGCAGCCCCGCCATCGGCACCAGGTAGGTCGCGCTAAGCGACTCCGGGACCGGTACGGGCAGGAAGTCGTCCGTGATGAGCATTCTCGTTCCCCCGGTGGCCGTCCGGTGCTGTCGAGCCGAACGCTACCCGGCTCGCCTCGCCGGCTTCAGCCGGACAGCACCAGACCCAGGTAGACCAGCGTGGTGACCACCTCGACGGTCGCGCCGAGCACGTCGCCGGTGATCCCGCCGAGCCGGCGTACCACGTGGGCCAGCAGCGGCACCGCGACGGCGAACGCGGCGGCGACGGCCAGCGGCCCCTGCCACGGGCGGCCCGGCACCGCGGGCACCGCCAGCAGCACGACGGCGACCGCGCCGGCGGCCAGTGCCACCGGGCCCACCGTGCCGGCCACCAACGCGCCCAGCCCGTCCGCGCGGGCCGCCGGCACGCCCCGCCGGCAGGCCACCGTCACACCCAGCCGCCCGGCGGCGGTCGCCGCGACCACCGCCGCGAGGCACGCGGGCCAGGACCGACCGGCAAGTTCGGCGAGCGCCGCCGCCTGCACCAGCAGGACGACCACCAGGGCGACCACCCCGAACGGGCCGACGTCCGGCTTCTTCATGATCTCCAGAGCGGCGGCGCCCCGCCGGTACGAGCCGAGCGCGTCCACGGTGTCGGCCAGCCCGTCCAGGTGCAGCCCCCGGGTGAGCAGGGCGGCGGCACCCACCGTCACGCCGGCGGTCACCAGCGGGGGAGCGAACGCGCCGGCCAGCAGCAGCACGCCGGCCAGCAGCGCGCCGAGCAGGGCGCCGACCGCCGGGGCGAGCGCCATCGCGGTGCCGGCCACCGGGCGGTCGATCCGGCCGGCCCGGACCGGCAACGTGCTGAACGTGGTGACCGCCAGCCGGGCCCCCGCGGCGAGCCGCGACTCAGCCGGCACGCCAGCCCGACGCCGCCTGCTCGTCCGCCCCAGTGGTGGTGGCCGGACCCGGCCCGGCTGGCTCCGGCTCGGCGTAGTCCGGTTCGGCGTCCTCCGGTTCGGCGTCCTCCGGCTCCTCGGTGCCCTGGTCCGGCTCCCCTTCGCCGGCCAGCGACGGGTGGACCGGCAGCGCGGCGGCCAGGGACAGCACCGAGCGCAGCAGCGGGAGCGCGACCAGCGCGTTGGCCCCCTCGCCGAGGTCCAGCCGCAGGTCGAGCAGCGGGGTGAGGCCGAGCACGTCGGCGGCCAGCCGCACCGCCGGGTGACCGCCGTGGTCGGCGAGCAGGCACCAGTGCCGCGCCTGCCCGGCCAGGTCGCGGCTGACCATGCCGGCGGCCAGCCCGACCGGCCCGTCCAACAGCACCGGAATCCGGCGGGCGGTGGCGCCGAGCAGCACGCCGGTGGCCACCGCCACGTCGCCGCCGCCCAGCTCGGCCAGCACGTCCTTGGCACCCCGAGGCGAGCGGCGGGTGCGGTGCAGCGCGTCGCGTACCGCCGCGCAGCGGATCATCCAGGCCGCGTCGTCGATCTCGCCGGAGTTTGTGATCACCCGGCCGAGCACGGCCGGCGGCTCCGCGCCCGCGGTGGCCGCCAGCACCGCCGCGGCGGCGGCCTCGGTGCCGGCGCCGCACGCGGCCAGCACCAGCAGCTGTACGCCGGCGTCGGCGGCCTGCTCGGCCAACCGCCAGCCGTAGCGCAGCGCCGAGTCCACCTGCTCGGGCGTGAGCGCCGGCTCGTCCTCCATCGGCGCGGCGGCCGGAGTGTCCACCACCTGGAGGCTGGCCCCAC
Organism: Micromonospora sp. NPDC005087; assembly: GCF_042872965.1. NCBI lineage: Bacteria > Bacillati > Actinomycetota > Actinomycetes > Micromonosporales > Micromonosporaceae > Micromonospora > Micromonospora sp. NPDC005087. Next base: position 357,374 of record NZ_JBIALB010000003.1, read on the forward strand.
TCTCGGCGGCCAGCCGGGCCAACGCGCCCTGGCCGGCGCGGGCCTGCCCGGCCCGGCGCGCCGACTCGCCGGCGACCGTGCCGGCCGACGCGCCACCGGCGTGGTCACCGTGCAGCAGCAGCACCCGCACGGAATTCCAGGCGACCGGGGTCGAGGTGCCCTGGGTGGCGGCGGCGAAGCCGACGACGCGGTCCAGCACGCCCAGCCCGGCACCGGGTACGTCCAACGTGGCCAGTCGGTCCACCGCCTGGGGGCCGGTGTACTCGTCGGGCATCGGCAGCTCCATTCCCGGCTGGATGACCAGCCCGGTGGCCACCATGGGCAGCGCCATGGTCGGCGCGGCCCAGGGGTTGCCCGGCTCCTGGTTCGGGGCCGCCGGCGGCGCGTGGGTCAGCACGTCCGGCAGCTGCACCTCGGGGGCGGTCTCGACGTCGGCCGAATCCGCTCCGACCGGCCCGGGCCCGACCGGCGCGGTCCCGGTGGCGGGTGCCGGCGGCACGGCGGCGGTCGCGGGCGGCACGGCGGCGGTCCTGGGCGGCACGGTCGGCTTCAGCCAGGCCGGCTGGCCGGCGACCACCAGCACCACCGCGTCGCAGGCGTCGGCGACGGCCCGGTTGGCCGCGCCGAGCGCGTCGGTGAACGCCCGGCCCAGCGGCGTGGTCGGCACCAGGGACAACCCGACCTCGGGGCTGACCAGCACCACCCGCGCCGAGCAGGCGCGGATCGCCTCGGCCAGCTCAGCGATGGTCGCCACGTCGTCGGCGGGCTGGTGCTCCGGGTCGAGCAGCACCGTCACCCAGCCGCCCAGGTCGTCCACGAGCAGCGTCTCGTTCGGCTGGGCGGACGCGAGCACGTCGGCCAGCCGCCGCGGGTCGGCCGCGGTCTCCTCGGTGCTCCAGCTGCCCGGCCGCCGGGCGCGGTGCGCCGCCAGGCGGGTCGCCCACTCGGTGTCCTCCGGGTCGCCCTCCCCTGCGGTGGCGATGTAGCGGACCACCGGCGCGTCGGCGACCAGGGACTCAGCGAACTCGGACTTGCCGGACCGGATACCGCCGAGAACCAGGACCGTGTTCCACCCGTCAACGGACATGCCCGTACCTTAAGGCCGCCCGGGGTGCCGTTGCCTGCCGGCCCGGTGGTCGCGGTCCGGTCAGTCGCAGTGCTCGAATCCGCTGCCGTAGCTGACCCCGCCGGTGGCGCCACCCCACCTCACGCACGTGCCGGCTGCGCTGGCCCGCACCGGCCCGGCGTAGTAGTCGAACGACCCGCTGTCGGTGCCGCGGGCACGCTCCTGCACCTCCAGGTACGCCGACGCCGCCGATTTGGTGCCGACCGCGGTGTCCTTCAGGGTAACCACGCAGTTGTTGCCGGTGCCCGAGTGGTACAGCAGGTAGACGCGGCCCCGCCGGCGCCCGTCGCCGCCGGTCAGCGTCGCCGAGTCGATCACCTGGTAGCCGCTGCCGCACACCTGGGTCGCGGTGTACGGGTTGGGCCGGCCCGCCGTGCTGCCGCTGGACGGCGGCTTGCCGGTGACGGCCCCGGTCGGCGGGCTTCCCGGTGCCGTGGTGCGTGGGGCCGGGGCGCCGCTGGCCGGCGCGCTGGGCTGATCGGCGACGCCGGTCGACGCGGTGGTCGCGGTGCGGCTGGCACCCGGCGTGCCGCTGGGCCGGGGGCCCGGGGTGGCCGCGTCCCCGCTCGGCAGCGGGACGTTCGCGGCCGACGCCGATTCGCCGGCCAGTGCGGCCGGAAGGTCCGTTCCACGCGGCTCCGGGTCGGGCCGCAGCGCCGCCACGGTCCCGGCGACCAGCGCGACGAGGACGACCGCACCGACCCCGACCAGCAGTGGCCCGCGCCGCCGGCCCGACCCGGTCCGGAACGGGTCCTCCCGGGTCCCCGCCGGTTCGGTTCCGAAGACCGCCGGGGGGCGCAGATCCGTGGGCGGAGCCGGTGGCGTCGGCGCGGTGGTCGCGTGGGCCGGCGGGGTGGGGCTCGGGACGGGCCGCGCGGGTGCCGGCGGGGTGGGGCTCGGGACGGGCGGCGTGACGGACGGCGGGGTGGGGCTCGGGACGGGCGCCGCGACGGACGGCGGGGTCGGACCCGGGCCGGACGGGCCGGGGGCGGCCAGCGCCCAGGGTGGGCGGGCGGCCGGCGGGATGCTGGCCAGGGTCGCGTCGCGGGCGTCAGCGGCGGCGCGGGCCAACTCGGCGGCGCTGGCGAACCGGTCCGCCGGCCGCTTGGCCAACGCCCGCGCGACGACCGCCACCACCGCGGGTGGGGTGTCCGACGGCAGCGGCGCAGGCTCGTCCTGAGCGTGCCGCAACGCCACCGCGAGCGGGTTGTCACCGTCGAACGGCGGCTGCCCGGCAAGGCAGAAGTACGCCACCGCGCCCAGCGCGTACACGTCGGTGGCGGGGGAGACCGGCTGCCCGGTGGCCTGCTCGGGGGACATGTACGAGGCGGTGCCGAGCACCATGTTCGCGGCGGTGAGCCCGGCCATGCTGCGCGACCGGGCGATGCCGAAGTCGACCAGCACCACCCTGCCGTCCGCCTTGACCAGCAGGTTTCCCGGCTTCACGTCCCGGTGCACGATGCCGGCCAGGTGGGCGGTGTGCAGCGCGTCCGCGGCCTGCGCCAGCACCGACATGGTGGTGGCCGGGTCCAGCCGACCCGCCTGGCGCACCCGGGCGGACAACGGCTCACCCTCGACGTACTCCATCACCAGGTAGTCGACCCGGCTGCCGTCGGCGAGCGTGGCCTGCCCGACGTCGTGCACCGCGACCACGCCGGGGTGCCGCAGCGCTGCCAGCATCTGCGCCTCGGCGCGGAACCGGGCGGTGAACTCTGGGTCGGCGACCAGCGACGGCAGCAGAACCTTCACGGCCACCTCGCGTTCCAGCAGCACGTCGGTGCCGCGCCAGACCGCGCCCATCCCGCCCGTCGCCACCCGCTCGCCCAGCCGGTACCGGTCATCGAGCAGCACTCCCCGTGTCAGCACCGGGCCACCGTACCGGCCGCCGCCGATGCGTTGATCAGCCCATGGGTCGCGGCCGGGGCGAGCGAGCGGCCGTTCCGGGTCGGGCCGACTACGCTGGCGAGGGTTCGTCCCACGGGGACTTCAGCGGCGAGGGGAGACGCGGCATGGCGTGGAGCTGGCGGTACGAGGGCACGGACGGCCAGACGGTCGAGGGACCGGCGGAGTCGTTCGGCAGCCAGGCCGACGCCGAATCCTGGATCGGTCAGACCTGGCGGGAGCTCGCGGCGGCCGGCGTCACCTCGGTCGCGCTCGTGGAGGACGACCGCTTGGAGTACCGGATGAGCCTGCTGCCCACGGCCGAGTGATGGGCTACGACCGGCCGGGCGGGGAGCGGCTGGTGCTCGGTGTGCCCAGGGCGGCGTTCCGGCCCAGCCCGGTCTTCCTCGGCCTGGTCGCCCTCTTCGCGGTCAGCGGGGCGCTGGCCTGGAACGGGTACGGCAGCGTCCGGTTCGACGTGTTCCTCTTCGTGGTCTCCGGGTGGCTGGTCTCGCTCTGCCTGCACGAGTACGCGCACGCGGTGGTGGCCTTCCGGGCCGGCGACCGGGACATCGCCCATCGGGGCTACCTGACGCTCAACCCCCTGAAGTACACCCACCCGCTGCTGTCGATCGTGCTGCCGGTGGTGGTGGTGCTGCTCGGCGGCATCGGCCTGCCCGGCGGCGCGGTGTGGGTGGACCGGCACGCCATTCCGGGCCGTTTGCGGCACACCCTGGTCAGCCTCGCCGGGCCGGCGACCAACGTGCTGTTCACGCTGGTGCTGGTGGCGGCGTTGCGGATCGGCATCCAGGCGGGCGGCCCGGTCGAGTTCTGGGCCGGGGTGGCGCTGCTGGCCTTCCTCCAGCTCACCGCGAGCGTGCTGAACCTGCTACCGGTTCCCGGCCTGGACGGCGGCAACATGATCCAGCCGTGGCTCAACCCGCAGTGGCGCCGGATGTACGACCTGTTCGCCCCGTACGGCTTCCTGCTGCTCTTCGCGTTGCTGTGGAATCCGCGTATCGGCGGCTGGTTCTTCGACGTCGTCTTCGCGATCGGGGACCTGCTGGGCCTGCCCTCGTGGCTCTACGCCACCGGCCTCGACCTGATCCGCTTCTGGCAGGGCTGACCGGCCCCGGCTGAGCGTCCGGGCTGACCCGGTCCGGTCGGCGCGAACCCGCGCTGACCGGACCGGGGCTGGCGTCAGGGCCGCTGTGCGGGGGACTCGGTCTTCGCCGGGTCGCGCTCGGTCACCGGCTCGACGATCTCGTCGATCGCCTTGAGCAGCTCGGCGTCGAGCTTCACGCCGGCCGCCTTGACGTTGTCGTGCACCTGCTCGGGGCGGGACGCGCCGATGATCGCCGACGACACGTTCGGGTTCTGCAGCACCCAGGCCACGGCGAGTTGGGCCATGCTCAGCCCGGCCTGCTCAGCGAGGGGCTTGAGCTGCTGAACCCGGGTCAGCACCTCGTCGGTCATGAACCGGGAGATGAAGCCCGCACCGGACTTCTCGTCGGTGGCGCGGGAACCGGCCGGCGGCGGCTGCCCCGGGAGGTACTTGCCGGAGAGCACGCCCTGCGCCATCGGCGACCAGACGATCTGGCCGATGCCCAGCTCCTCGCTGGCCGGGACGACCTCGGTCTCGATGACCCGCCAGAGCATCGAATACTGCGGCTGGTTGGAGACCAGCGGGACATGCAGCTCCCGGGCGAGCGGGTGAGCGGCACGCAGCTGCGCCGCCGACCACTCGGAGACGCCGATGTAGTGCGCCTTGCCGGAGTGCACGACGTCGGCGAACGCCTCCATCGTCTCCTCCAGCGGCGTGCTGTGGTCGTACCGGTGGGCCTGGTAGAGGTCCACGTAGTCGGTGCGCAGCCGGCGCAGCGAGCCGTTGATCGACTCCATGATGTGCTTGCGGGACAGGCCGCGGTCGTTGCGACCGGGACCGGTGGGCCAGTAGACCTTGGTGAAGATCTCCAGGCCCTCGCGGCGCTCGTTCTGCAGCGCCCGGCCGAGCACGTCCTCGGCCCGGGTGCCGGCGTACACGTCGGCGGTGTCGAAGGTGGTGATCCCCGCGTCGAGAGCGGCCCGGACACAGGCGAACGCGGCGTCCTCCTCGACCTGCGAACCGTGGGTGATCCAGTTGCCGTACGAGATCTCGCTGACCATCAGGCCGGAACGGCCCAGGTGTCGGAATTCCATGACCCGACCCTAGCCCCGCCGCTTCAGGGTCGCCGAACCGCCGGTCAGAGCACCGGGTTGGCGTCGGTGAGCAGCCGGTCGATCTCCGCCAGCACGGCGGCACGGTCACGGTGCACAGCGTCGATGAGTGGCTCGCCGCGCCGGTCCAGGGCGCCCCAGCGCCCGGTGCCGTTGCCGACCAGGAACGCCACCGGGTGGATGACCAGAATCGGGTGCGCCGGCGGCACCAGCAGCGTGCCGCCGCGGTCCACCACGCCACGTCGGCCGCCCACGTCGACCACGGCGAGGCCCTCGTCGGTGAACCCGTCGACCTGCTGGCCGTCGGCCAGCTCGGTGGCGAAGCCGTGGTAGCGGGTGGGCACCACGATCCGGCCGGTCCGGTCGACCGCCCCCCAACCCTCGCGCCGGACCGCGGCCACCCCCCGACGGAACGGGCGTACCTCGGCGAAGTTGGGCGGGACCTGCACCTCGCCGGTCGCGTCGATCGCCGTCCAGCCGCCGTCCGCGACCACCCAGGCCAGGCCGTCGCTGAACGGGCGGGCCGCGCGGTAGGACGGCGGGATCACCGTCGTACCGAGCAGGTTGATCAGCGACCACCGGCCGGTGGTCGGTCGGCGGACCCAGGCCAACCCGTCGTGGAACGGCTGCGCCTCGGCGTAGCGGGCGGGGATGACCAGGTCACCGTCCGGGTCGGTGTACCCCCACAGCGGTCCGTCCTGGCCGGGCGTTGGGGGTCGGTCGCGGTCGAGCACCTCGTCCCGGCTCCGGGGGTACGGCCCGAAGCCGTCCGCCGTGGCCCGGGTGGCGACCGCGTCGAGGGCCACCCGGATCCGGTCCAGCAGTTCGGCGTCGCCGGCGCCGCGCAGGTCGAGGGCCTGTTCGAAGTGGTGGCAGGCCTCCATGAGTCGGCCCTGGTCGTAGCAGGCGCGCCCGGCGTGCTCATGCAGGGCGGCCCGCAGCCGGTCGGGCAGTTCGATCGAGTTGGCCTTGGCGAAGAGCTGGTCGGCCTCGGTGAAGTCGCCACGCCAGCGCAGCACATGGGCCAGCCGGGCCTGGGCCAGCGCCGTCCGTCGCAGCTCGCCGGTGGCCTCGGCGTAGGTGAGGGCGAGGCGGCCGTCGGCCAGAGCGTCGTCCAGTTCGCCGAGGATCCGGGAGGTCACCGCCCGCAGGCTGAGCAGCCGGGCCCGGGCCCGGTTGTCGATGGCCGAGCCCAGCTTCTCGGTCAGCCGCCGCCGGATCGCCCGCATGTCGTCCGGCTCCGTCAGGTCCTCGCGCAGGGTGACCGGGTCGAGCCGCCACCGGTACGCCGCAAGGACCTGCTCCGGGTCGCCCTGCTCGGCCAGCGGCCGGCGGGTCACCGGCGGTGTCGTGCCAGGTGGCCCGGACACCGGCACGCTCTCCCCGGCTGACCCGCTCCGCGGGCCGGGAACGGCCGTGGCCGGCGGCGCGGACACGGGCGGTGCGGAGATGGGCGGTGCGGACACGGGCGGTGCGGAGACCGGCGGTGCGGACACGGGTGCCGCGGACATGGGCGCTACGGGCGGGGCCGAGACTGGCGGGCCTGAGACGGGCGGGGCCGAGACGGGCGCGGTCGAGTCCGGCCGTGCGGGCTCGGTGGAGACGGGCTCGTCCGGATCGTGGTCGGACGGCGCGGGCCGGGCCGGGTGCTCTCCGACGGCGGACGGGTCGTCGGTCTGCGAATCGGCCACCGGTGTGGGGACGCTCCGATCGGCCGGCTCGTCCGGCGTCGAGCGCACCTCGTCCACCGGGGCGCGCTCGGCGGGACCACTGTCCCGTGCGGGCGGCGCGGAGACCGGCCGGTCCAGAGACTCCTGGATCGGCTGGTGGGCGTCGATCGATGCCGGCGGTGCGGATGCCGGCCGGTCCAGCGGCTCCGGCTCGGCGAGGCGCTCGGCCGCCCAGCCGTCAGACCCGTCGTAGGACGGAGCGCCCAGGGATCCGGAGACGTCGGGGTGGGTCTCGGCGGCCGCCGGGTCGGTGCGCTGAAGCGGTGTTCCGGCGGTGCTCGGCGGGCCGGAGACCGGCAGGTTGCCCTCCGCCGGTGTCGGCTCGGCTGTGGGCTGTGCCTCGTCGAGCAGATCATCCGCCCAGCTGCGAGGGGCACCGGATACCGGGCGCCCCGGCGGTCCGGACACCGGGTAGGCCGGTGGCGCCGACACCGGGTAGGCCGGTGGCGCCGACACCGACCCGAGGGCGTCAATCGGTGTCGACCCGCCTGCGGGGTCACGATCGGTGACCACGTCGTTGGCCCAGGGGTCGGGGGCGCCGGAGACCGGTTCGGCCGGTGGTGCGGAGATCGGTGGCGCGGGCGGTGCGGACACCGGCCGGGCCTGGGGCGCGGGGGCCGGCGTCCCGGCGGTCGGCTCGACCGCGGAGTCCGGGTGCGGGTCGGGCGCCCGATCATCGACGGCCGGGTCGGCGGCGGGCGTTGACGGGTCGGGCGCCGCTCTCGTGGCCGCGGCGGAGCCGGCCGGGCCATCGGTTGCCGAGAGGTCGTCGGTCGCCTCGGCTGGCCGGCGGTCCGTCTCCGGCTGGTCGGACTCCACCTCCTGAGCGGGGCTGAACCAGGCGGCCGGCCCTCCGGTGACCGGAGCCTCGACCGGATCCGGAGCGGGCGCCGCCGGCGGCTCCGACGGCGCCGGGGGTACGTAGCGGCGCGGCATGCCGGGTGCCACCGGAAGCGCCGGCTCGGCATCCGCCGTGGGTGTTCGAGCCGTGGGGGTCTGAGCCGTGGGGGACGCGACCGGCCGCGCGGACGGGGAATCCGAGGCCTGCCAGGCCGGCGGCGGTGCGACCGGCGGGCGCGCGTCCGCCGCCGGGGCGGACTGCTCCGGCTCGGCCGGCGTCCGGGGCTCGGGGGACATCGCCGGGTCCGGGTGCTCGTCGGACAGCGGCGGGTCCACCGGTGCGGGCAGGAACTCCAGCCGGAGTCGGGCGGCCGGCGGACCCGAGACGGGTACGTCCGCCGCTGGGGAGACCGGGGCCGCCGACACCGGCCGGTCTCGATCCGGGCGGCCGGGTGGGACGTGGTCGGCCGGTCGGCGCTCGTGGCCCGCCGGCGCGGGGGAGGCCGGGGCCGCCGAGATCGGCCGGTCCCAGCCCGGTGCGGCGGGGGAGACGGGTGCCGGCGGGACCGGGGTGGCCCGGCCGGAGGTGGCCGGCGCCCGTGGAGCCGTCGCGGCGGGACGTACCGGGCGCTCGTCGTATCGGGGTTGCGCGGCCGGCGGCCTTTCGGGCCGGGTGGCCGGCCGCGACGGGACACCTGGCTCGGCGGTGCGTTGCCCAGCGCCCTGGTGGCCCGGTTCCCGCGTGCGGTCCGGACGCACTGGACCCGGCGGTGGCCAGGGCAGGCTGCCGTCCGGGCGGTGGCCGGGCTGCGGCCGTGCCTCGCGGTACGTCTCGTCGCGGTACGCCTCCGGCCGGGCGTCCTCGCGGGGGCGCCGGTCCGGGTACGCCTCGGCGCGGGCCGCCGCCTCGCGGGGCTGCTGTCGGTGCGGGTCGGCTGGCCGGCGCCGCTCGTCGTCCCGGCGCGGCTGTCCCGGCATCTCCGGTTCGGGCCGGTGCCGTCGTCCGCCGTCCGGTGTCTGCGGTGCGCCGACCGCCTCGTCCGGGCGGTACCGCCGTTCGCTGGGCGTATCGACGCCAGCGTCCGCACGGGCCCGCGCCGCCGGCCGCGCATCGTCGGCGACCCGCTCCGGGCGGCGGGCGTCGGTCACCCGCTCCGGGCGACGGGTGTCGTCGGAGACGCGCTCCGGACGCCGCGTGTCGGCCACACGGTCGGGGCGGCGGGTGTCGTCGGCGGCCCGATCGGGGTACCGGGAGCGGCCCTCCACGGGTGCCCACTGGCCGGCCCCGCCGGCGGCCCAGCCCTCGGCCGGGCGGTCCTCGTGGCCCCGGGTGGGCCGGGCGGCGTACCCGTCGCCGGGGTGCCGGTCGTATCCGGCGGCCGGGCGCTCCTGCGCGCCGCGCCGGCGCGGCGCCTCGTCCGGCTCCTGCACCCAGCCGGGCTCGGGCCGGGGTGCGGGGGACACCGGTGGCGTGCTCGGGTACCCCCGCTCCCGATCGGCCGGGTCGTGTCGCGGTCGGCGGCTGTCGTACCGCTCGGCGGGCTGGTCCCGGTGCCAGGCTGCCTCGCGGGCTGGTGCCCGCTCGTCGCTCGGGCGCCGGTCGGACCAGGCGGTCCGCCGGTCCGACTCGGGGGAGCGGCGCTCGTCGCGCCGGGGCGGCTCGGGCAGCGGCCGGCGGTACGGCTCATGATCGTAGTGGCGGTTGTCGGCCCCGGTCGGCCGGCCGTGGGCGGACGTCTCGACCGGGTGTTCGTCGCCCCGCGACGTGCCGTGGGCCGGCGTGCCGGCCGGCTCCTCATCGGACCAGGACCGGCCGTAGGGGTCCGCCTCGGCGGGTTCCTCGTCAGCCCAGGACCGGCCGAGGTAGGTGCCGTCCGGACGGGTTGGCGCGAGCGGCGGTACCTCGGTGCGGCCGACGACGGACGCCCGGCCGCGCGGCGGCGGGGGCGGCTGGTGCGACATTCCAATGTCGCCGGCATAGCGCTGGCCGGGGAACTGGGGATGCCACTCGGTGGTCGGTTCGACCACCCAGGACGGCTCGTTCGGGTCCCGCCACCGGTCGGTGTACCGGCCGTTCATCCGCCGAGCCCGTCGCCACACCCGGCCAGGTGGCCGATCAACGTGAGAGGTGGGCGGTCCGCGTTCGCGCCCCGGTGCCCGCCGGGCGTCCGGTCGCCGCCTGCCACGCCCCGGTGGCCGGCTCGCGTCCGCTCGCTCACGGCGTTTGTCACCTCGTTGCAGATTGTCGCGCTGGGCCTCGCGTGCCGGTCAAGTCGCCCGTTTCGGCAGGGCGTGGCTGCGGATGGAGGGTAACGGCGTGGGCTCGCTCACCGCCACTGTGGCGCCGCCCACGGACGCAAACGTTATCCTATGGTTTCGGACATTTGGGTTGATAACCGAATCTGGGTTCCGACGATACCTCACCTGCCGCCGGCTCGGCTCGGACGGGATCCCGCACCGGTCAGGGGTGTTCCATGACGAGCACGGCGAAGGTGCCGGCGACCAGGGCCTCGTAACGGTGCGGAGCGTCACCGGGGAACGTCGCGTAGTCGCCGGGGCCGAGGTCGACCGGGCCGGACTCGGGGCCCACCCGCAGTCGGCCGGCGGCGACCACCACGTGCTCGACGCTGCGAGGGGTGTGCCCGTCCGCGGCCCGGACCGCGCCCGGCTCCAACTCGATCAGGTAGATGTCCCGACGCAGGTGCGCCGCCCCGGCGCTGAGCAGCGTCCCGGTGAAGTCGGCCTGCTCGGAGCGGACCTGGGGGCCGTCACCGGCGCGGATCACCCGTACGCCGTCGTCGGCGGGCTCCACCAGCCGGCTGAACGGCACACCGAGCGCCACGCCGAGCGCCCACAGCGTCTCCACGCTCGGGTTGCCGGTCCCCGACTCCAGTTGGGAGAGGGTGGACTTGGCGACGCCCGCCCGCCGGGCGAGCTCTGTCAGCGAGATGCCGACCCGGTCCCGCTCGCGGCGCAGGGCGGCGGCGATGGTGGCGAGCGGGGCGGCCGGTTCCGGAGGCATGCGTTCGCTCCATTGGATCAACGTTCGGTACGACGAACACCGGTGCTGCGTTCAGCAGGGTGAACCATTCGTACGGTACAACGAACGTCGGATGCCCGGATGCTTTAGCGACTTACCGCCCTCGGTGCGGTCGGCACTACCGGGGTGCCGCGCCTGCTCGGCGTGCCGCGAGTCGGGTCAGACCTTGTCGCCGAGCTTGACCTGGGGAGCCGGGGCGCGCATCCGCCGGAAGGTGATCGACCGCATGACCGCGTACAGGTAGAGCGAGCCCATCCGCTGGCCTGTCTTCGGGAAGCGCTGCCGGACCAGCTTGCCGATCTTGCGGCAGATCAACACCGAGTCGACGACCACACCCAGTGCCAGCGCGCCCCAGAGCACGTTGGAGATCAGCCGGACCACCGGCGGCATCGCCGCGTTCGACCCGATCAGCACGATCAGGGCGCCACCGAAGAACCAGGTGCCGACGGTACGCCGGGAGTCGACCACGTTGCGTGCCAGCAGCCGCTCCGGGCCGCGGTCGCGGGGGCCACCCTCGCGGCGGAACTCCGAGGCGGCCTCGGCGCGTAGCTGGCGGCGGCGCTCCCGCTCCTCCTCCTTGGTGAGGGGGCGGGTGGGGCCAGCCGGGCGGCGGCCGGCGGTCGGCCGCTTGGGCGTCTCCCGACCCTTGGCCGGGGTGTAACCCCGGGGCCGATCGGCGGTCTCCTCGGGAGTCACCGAGGAGACGGCCTCGTCGACGAGGTCGGTGGACTTGCGGCGAAAGAGCGACGGCACGCGGCAAGGGTAGCCAACGGCTCGCGCCCGGTGCGCATCGCGGTGCACCGGGCCGACGGCTCCAGGTCGCAGCGCGGCGTCAGACGCGCCGAACTGGAGTTGTCGCAGCGAACACCAAGTGGTGGAGGTTACGGACGCTCGGCGTGCGCGCCCAGGTCGGCGAGCTTCGCCTCGAAGTCCTCGTAGCCGCGGTTGATCAGGTCGACGCCGTACACCCGGGAGGTGCCCTCGGCCGCGAGCGCCGCGATCAGGTGGCTGAAACCGGCCCGCAGGTCCGGGATGACCAGGTCGGCGGCGTGCAGCTTGCTCGGCCCGGCGATCACCGCGGAGTGCTTGAAGTTGCGCCGGCCGAAGCGGCACGGGGTGCCGCCGAGGCAGTCCCGGTAGACCTGGATGTTGGCGCCCATCGAGTTGAGCGCCTCGGTGTAGCCCAGCCGCTGCTCGTAGACCGTCTCGTGGACGATCGACAGCCCGCGGGCCTGGGTCAGCGCCACGACCAGCGGCTGCTGCCAGTCGGTCATGAAGCCGGGGTGCACGTCGGTCTCCAGCGCCACGGCGTTCAGCTCACCGCCCGGGTGCCAGAACCGGATGCCGCCCTCCTGGCCCGGGTCGCCCAGCTTCGGCGGACGGGCGTCGGTGACCTCGTACTCGCCGCCGACCGAGCGGAAGATGTTCAGGAAGGTCATCATGTCGGCCTGCTGCGCGCCGAGCACCTCGACGTGACCGTGGGTGGCCAGCGCAGCCGCGGCCCAGCTCGCCGCCTCGATCCGGTCCGGGATCGGCCGGTGGGTGTAGCCGTGCAGCTTCGGTACGCCCTGGATCTCGATCACCCGGTCGGTGTGCACCTTGATGATCGCGCCCATCTTCTGCAGGATGCAGATGAGGTCGATGATCTCCGGCTCCACCGCGGCGTTGCGCAGCTCGGTGACGCCCTCGGCCATCACACCGGTCAGCAGCACCTGCTCGGTGGCGCCGACGCTCGGGTACGGCAGGGCGAACTTGGTGCCGTGCAGACCGTTCGGCGCGGACAGGTGCAGACCCTCGGGCCGCTTGTCGACCGTGGCGCCGAACTCCCGCAGCGCCTGAAGGTGGAAGTCGATCGGGCGCGGGCCGATGTGACAGCCGCCCAGGTCCGGGATGAACGCGTGCCCGAGCCGGTGCAGCAGCGGGCCGCAGAAGAGGATCGGGATCCGGCTGGAGCCGGCGTGCACGTTGATCTGGTCGGTGCTGGCGCTCTCCACGTTGGCCGGGTCGAAGACGAGCTCGCCGTCCTCGGTGCCGTCGGTGACCTTGACGCCGTGCAGACCGAGCAGACCCCGGACCACCTCGACGTCGCGGATCTTCGGCACGTCGAACAGCCGGCTAGGGCTGTCGCCGAGCAGCGCGGCGACCATCGCCTTCGAAACCAGGTTCTTCGCGCCGCGCACGCGGATCCGCCCTTCGAGCGGAGTGCCTCCGTGCACGACCAGGACGTCGTCGGTCAACGCAACCTCCAGCGCGTCGGTGCTGCCGTGTTGATGGTGGGGAGCTCCAGCTCTTTCGCTACCCCGGATGCGGCCATATCGAAACGGCCCGCTTGCGTCGTCGCTCCGGCAGCATAGCCCTCGGTGACAAAAAGGGACTCGGTCACATCGGCGTGTGTGGCATTAATCGGTGGTCCGGCACTTTTGCGTACCAAGGGCGCTACGGATCGTGATCAGACCGTGGCCGGCGGCGGGGTGTCCGCGCCGGGCAGGGCGAGCATCTGATCCAGCGCCACCCGGGCGTGGTACGCGGTGTCGGCGTCCACCGTGATCTGGTTGACCACCCGGCCGGCGACCAGCTCCTCCAGTGCCCACACCAGGTGCGGCAGGTCGATCCGGTTCATCGTCGAGCAGTAGCAGACCGCCTTGTCCAGGAACATGATCTGCTTGTCCGGATGCGCCAGCGCCAGCCGGCGGACCAGGTTCAGCTCGGTGCCGAGCGCCCACGCCGACCCGGCCGGGGCCGCCTCGATGGTCTTGATGATGTACTCGGTGGAGCCGACATGGTCGGCGGCCGTGACCACGTCGTGTCGGCACTCCGGGTGGACCAGCACGTTGACCCCGGGCACCCGCTCCCGCACGTCGTTGACGCTCTCCAGGGTGAACCGGCCGTGCACCGAGCAGTGCCCCCGCCAGAGAATCATCTTGGCGTCGCGCAGCTGCTCGGGGGTGAGCCCGCCGCCCGGCTTGTGCGGGTCGTAGAGCACGCAGTCGTCCAGGGACAGGCCCATCTCCAGCACCGCCGTGTTGCGGCCCAGGTGCTGGTCGGGCAGGAAGAGCACCTTCGACCCCTGCTCGAACGCCCAGTCCAGGGCGCGCTTGGCGTTGGAGGAGGTGCAGACCACGCCACCGTTGCGGCCGACGAAGCCCTTGATGTCGGCCGAGGAGTTCATGTACGTCACCGGCACGGTCTCGCCGGCGATGCCCAGCTCGGTCAGCGTGTCCCAGGCGGCCTCGACCTGGCCCAGCACGGCCATGTCCGCCATTGAGCACCCGGCCGCCAGGTCGGGCAGGATCACCCGCTGGGCGTCGGTGGTGAGGATGTCGGCGCTCTCGGCCATGAAGTGCACGCCGCAGAAGAGGATGTACTCCGCGTCCGGGCGGGCCGCGGCCTCCCGGGCGAGCTTGAACGAGTCGCCGGTCACGTCCGCGAACTGGATCACCTCGTCGCGCTGGTAGTGGTGCCCCAGCACGAAGACCTTGCTGCCCAGCTTCGCCTTCGCCGCCGCGGCGCGGGCCACCAGATCCGGATCGCTGGGCGCCGGAAGGTCGCCCGGACACTCGACGCCGCGCTCGGTGTCGGGGTCGCTGCCCCGGCCGAGCAGCAGCAGAGCCGTCGCCGTGTTGGAGGGTTCAACCCAGGTCGAAGTCACGTGACCCATGGTCCCACAGCGCGGGCGCGGCGCGGCTTCCGTCGGTGTGGGCTGCCACACTGCTCGGCATGCGTGTGCTGCTCTGTCCGGACAAGTTCGCCGGCACCCTGCCCGCACCGGAGGTGGCCGCCGCGGTGGCCGCCGGTTGGCGCACCGTCGCCGAGGGTGACGACCTGCTGATCCGGCCACTGGCTGACGGTGGGCCGGGCTTCGTGGAGGTGCTCGCCGAGGCCCTCGGCGGCCGGCGGGTGGCGGTGCGGACGGTCGATCCGCTGGGTCGGCCGGCGGCCGGTGAGATCCTGCTCACCGCCGACGGCGCGACCGCCTACCTGGAGAGCGCCCAGGCGTGCGGGCTGCACCTGCTCGCCACCGCCGAACGTGACCCGAAGACCACCACCTCCTACGGGCTGGGCCTGCTGGTCGCCGCCGCGGTGGAGAGCGGGGCCCGAACGGTGGTGATCGGGCTGGGTGGCTCCGGCACCAATGACGCCGGCGCCGGGATGCTGGCCGCGCTGGGCGTGACCCCGCTCGACGCCGCCGGCGCCGCGCTTCCGTACGGCGGGGCGGCGCTGGCCGGGGCCGTCACGCTGGACGGCGCGCCCCGGCTGCGCGGGGTTCGGCTGGTCGCCGCCACCGACGTGGACAACCCGCTGCTCGGCCTGCACGGCGCGAGCAACGTGTTCGGCCCGCAGAAGGGCGCCGACCGGGCCGACGTGCTGTTGCTCGACGCCGCACTGGAGCACTTCGCGGCGGTGTTGGAGCGGGACCTGCCCGGCTGCCCGGCGGGGCTCGGCACGCTGCCCGGTGGCGGGGCCGCCGGCGGCATCGGCGCGGCAATCCTCGCCCTGGGTGGCGGCTGCGAGTCGGGCATCGGCCTGGTGACCCGGGCCAGCGGGCTGGACGCCGAGCTGGATACCGCCGACCTGGTGATCACTGGTGAGGGGTCCTTCGACCACCAGTCGCTGCGCGGCAAGGTCGTCGCGGGGGTGGCCGGTGCCGCCCGGGACCGGGGGGTGCCGTGCGTGGTGGTGGCCGGCCAGGTCAGCACCGGCCGGCGGGAGGCCGCCGCGGCGGGGGTGACCGACGCGTACAGCCTGGTCGAGCACTTCGGCGGGGAGGAGGGCGGCGGGCTCGCCGCCGCGCTGAGCCGGCCGGCGGACGGGCTGCGCGAGCTGGGCGCCCGACTGGCCCGGCAGTGGAGCCGCTGAGCGCTCCGGCCGGTCGGCGTGCCCGGCCACGACCGGGCCGACCTGCGGCGGGGGTCACGCCACGCGGGTGAGCCCGGCCGAGGCGGCGTACGATCGGAAAAGGACCACACCGGGAATCACTGGACGGCGCGCGGCGTTGGCCAGTGCGTCCGGACCCATACCGCGCAGGGAGACTTCCACGTGACCACGCCAGCGCAGACCGAGTCGACCGAGGCCAAGGCCCCTACTTCCGTCGTCCTCACCGACGTCGCGGCGCAGAAGGTCAAGGCTCTGATCGAGCAGGAGGGCCGCGACGACCTGCGGCTCCGTGTCGCGGTGCAGCCGGGTGGCTGCTCCGGCCTGCGGTACCAGCTCTTCTTCGACGAGCGTTCGCTCGACGGTGACGTCGTCACCGATTTCGGTGGTGTCGAGGTCGTCGTCGACCGGATGAGCGCCCCGTACCTTTCCGGCGCGACGATCGACTTCGCCGACCGGATCGACGCGCAGGGCTTCACCATCGACAACCCCAACGCGGGCAACTCCTGCGCCTGCGGCGACTCGTTCAACTGAGTCGTACGCACCACAAAGCACCACACGCACACCATCACGACGGGGCCGTCCTACGGGGCGGCCCCGTCGTCGTGTGCGGGTGGGAGTGGTCCCCGCGCCGGCCGGTTGCCGTTGAGCGACCGACCGGACACCGCCGGGTGGCCGGGCCGGTAGTCTGACCGCGCCCTGCTCCCGACCCCGAGGGTTGACATGAAGATCGCCGTGACCGGCTCGATCGCCACTGATCACCTGATGAGCTTCCCCGGTCGCTTCGCCGACCAGCTCATCGCCGATCAGCTGCACAAGGTTTCCCTCTCCTTCCTGGTGGACGACCTGGTGCTCCGCCGGGGCGGGGTGGCGGCGAACATTTCGTTCGGCATGGGCCAGCTCGGGCTGCGCCCGGTGCTGCTCGGCGCGGTGGGCGCCGACTTCGCCGACTACCGCTCGTGGCTGGAGCGACACGGGGTGGACTGCGGCTCGGTGCACATCAGCGAGGTGGCGCACACCGCCCGCTTCGTCTGCACCACCGATACCGACATGTGCCAGATCGCGTCGTTCTACGCCGGCGCGATGAGTGAGGCGCGCAACATCGAGCTCGCCCCGGTCGCCGACCGGCTCGGCGGGCTGGACCTGGTGCTGGTCAGCGCCAACGACCCGGAGGCCATGCTGCGCCACTCCGCCGAGTGCCGCACCCGCGGGTACGCGTTCGCCGCCGACCCCTCGCAGCAGCTCGCCCGCATGCCGGGTGAGGACGTGGTGGCGCTGATCGAGGGCGCCGAGTACCTGATGACCAACGACTACGAGAAGTCCCTGCTGCAGAGCAAGGCGGGGCTGAGCGACGACCAGCTGCTGGAGCTGGTCAAGGTGCGGGTCACCACGTTGGGCAAGCACGGCGTGGAGATCGCCGGGCGCGGCATGGACCCGATCCACGTGCCGATCGCGCGGGAAATCCGGGCGGTCGATCCGACCGGTGTGGGCGACGGCTTCCGGGCCGGGTTCTTCACCGCGCTCTCCTGGGGCCTCGGCCTGGAGCGGGCCGCCCAGGTCGGCTCGCTGCTGGCCACGCTGGTCCTGGAGACCGTCGGCACCCAGGAGTACGACGTCCGCCGCGACCTGTTCGTCAAGCGCCTCGCCGAGTCCTACGGCGACACCGCCGCGGACGAGATCCGCCCGCACCTCCTGCCGTAACCAATCGCCGTTCCCTGATCGTTGGCTGCCGAGCAGCGGCCGGGCTGGCGTGTTGTGCCGCTCAGCAGCCAACGATCGAGGGGACCCTCAGTGGGTGCGGCGGATGTCGTAGGCCGGGCCTTCCAGGCCGGTGATGGCGGCGACGAACTCCTGGCCGCGCATCCTGCACCAGGCGGGGAGGTCCACGGCCGCGGCCGGGTCGTCGGCGAGCACCCGCACCACCGTGCCGACCGGCACCTGGGGCATCCGTCGGGCCGCCGCGATCACCGGCAGTGGGCAGCGCTGGCCACGGCAGTCGAGCACCTCGTCCGGCATCGTCACAGCCCCACCACCCCGGCCTCGGCGCGCAGCCCGGCGACGATCCCGGGCAGCTCGGCGAGGAACCGCTCGACGTCCGCCTCGGTCGTCTCCCGGTGCAGGCTGACGCGGACGTTGCCGTGGGAGAGCACCCCCATCGCCTCCAGCACGTGCGACGGGCGCAGCGTGGACGAGGTGCAGGACGAGCCGGACGACACCGCGAAGCCCCGCCGGTCCAGCGCGTGCAGCAGCGCCTCGCCGTCCAGGTACAGGCAGGAGAACGTGACCAGGTGGGGGAGCCGGAGCACCGGATCGCCGACCACCTCCACGTCCGGCACCTCGGCCGGGACCCGCGTCCGGATCCGGTCCACCAGCGGCGCCAGCCGGGTTTCCTCGGCCGCGGCGTCGGCCGCCGCCGCGCGCAGGCTCGCCGCCGCCGCCACCAGCGCGGGCAGGTTCACCGAGCCGGGGGTACGCCCGCCCTCCCGCTCGTCGGCCGGCCAGGGTGACTCCCAGCGGGTGCCCTTGCGGACCGCCAGCAGGCCCACCCCGGGCGGGCCACCCCACTTGTGCGCGCTGGCGGTGAGCACCGACCAGCCCGCCGGCAGGGGCACCCGGCCGACCGACTGGGCGGCGTCGACGTACAGCGGCACCCCGGGGTCGGCGCAGGCGGCGGCCGCCTCCGCGACCGGTTGCACGGTGCCCACCTCATGGCTGGCGGTGATCAGCGCGGCCAGCGCGACCCCGGGAGCCCGGACCGCGTCCGACCAGGCGTCCAGGTCCAGCCGGCCCAGCCGGTCGACCGGAACGGGGTCGGCGACGCCGCCCGCCGCGACGTGCCGCTCCGCGGCGTGCAGCACCGCGGAGTGCTCGATCGCCGAATGCACCAGCGTCGCCCCGACCCGGCGCCGCCCGGCCAGGCCACCGAGCACCGCGCCGTGCGCGGCCGTCGTACCGCTGGAGGTGAAGGACAGCTCGTCGGCGCGGACGCCGAGCGTCTGCGCGGTGGCCTCGCGGGCGGCGTCGAGCAGTTGCCGTGCCCGGCGGGCCTGGGTGTAGAGCTTGCCCGGGTCAGCCCAGCCGTCGTCGAGGGCGGCCAGCAGCGCCTGCCGGGCGACCGGATGCATCGGCGCGGCGGTCGCCGCGTCCAGGTAGACCGGGGATGCGCTCACGGATCCCAACGCTATCGCGGCGTAATGCCCAGGATCCCCCCGATGGGGGCGGACAGTGACCCCACCACGGCCGAGTCCGTCATGGTCGAGTAATCTGCGACCGTCGGTGACGCCTTTGCCGCCGGTGCTGAGGAAAGACGCACCGCGGCGCGCTAGGGAGGCAGGACCAGGTGGTCGCAAGGAGTTCGGAGGTACGGCCGTCGGCCGTACGGCACAGCGCTTCCCGAGGGGTCGGTGGACGCCGGGGGCGCGGTGCTGGTCGGCTGGCCGGGCTCGGTCTCGGTGGCGTGGCGCTGCTGGTCCTGCTCACAGGCTGTGACGTCGGTCAGACGTTCGGCGGCTTCGGCTGGCCGCAGGGCGGCATCTCGGCCGAGTCCCGGCGGATGTACGACCTGTGGATCGCCTCCTGCATCGCCGCCCTCGCGGTCGGCGTCTTCGTGTGGGGTCTGATCTTCTGGTGCGTCGTGCGCTACCGCAAGCGTGGCAACGCGCTGCCGGTGCAGACTCGCTACAACCTGCCGATGGAGTTCCTCTACACCATCGCGCCGATCCTGATCGTCTCCGTGCTCTTCTACTACACGGCGATCGTGCAGACCGGCGTGGACAAGTTGTCGAAGAACCCCGACGTCACCGTCGAGGTCGTCGCCTTCAAGTGGAACTGGCAGTTCAACTACCGCGACGGGCAGGGCCCCGACGCCCGCACCACCGCGTCGACGCTCGGCACCAGCGAGGTCATCCCGGTGTTGGTGCTGCCGACCAACCGGTCCATCCGGTTCGAGGAGACCAGCCGCGACGTCATCCACTCCTTCTGGGTGCCGGAGCTGCTGTTCAAGCGGGACGTCATGCCGGGCAAGATCCGCAACGTGTTCGAGGTCTCCAGCCTGGTGGCCGAGGGCGCCTACGTCGGCCGCTGCGCCGAGCTGTGCGGCAGCTACCACGCGTTCATGAACTTCGAGCTGCGGGTGGTCTCGCCGGAGAAGTACGACCAGTTCCTGGCTGCCAAGCAGAGCGGCAAGTCCACCCAGGACGCGCTGACCGCCATCGGTGAGAAGCCGTACGCGGAGACCACGCAGCCGTTCGATACCAGGCGGACGAAGAGCAACTTCAACCCGGACAGCGCTCCGGCCGGTACGGGAAGCTGAGGCAGCGGGATGAAGACCGAATGGCGCATCTTCCTGATCATCGCCACGTTCCTGTTGGGTGCCACGATCCTCTACGGCGCCTGGACGGCCGGTGAGTCCGGCCGCGTCGAGTGGGTGGGCACGATCGCCCTGCTGCTCTCCTTCCTGCTCTGCACGATGTGCGGCGGCTTCTTCTGGTTCGTCTCGCGCCGTATCGACCTGCGCCCCGAGGACCGGTCGGACGCCGAGATCTCCGACGGCGCCGGTGAGGTCGGCTTCTTCAGCCCCGGCAGCTACTGGCCGTTCGGGCTGGCGCTGGCCGCCGCGACGGCCGGCATGGGCCTGGTGTTCTGGCAGTACTGGCTGATCGGCCTGGGTCTGCTGGCGGTCATCTTCGCCGCCTGCGGGCTGCTGTTCGAGTACTACAGCGGCACCCGGCGCACCGCCGAGCACTGACCCACCCGGTCGCCGTCGCGGCCGGCCCATGGCAACACGAAGGCCCGTTCCCCGGTGGGGGAGCGGGCCTTCGTCGTGCCGGGACCCGTTCGGCCACGACCTGCCCGGGTGATCAGGCCGCGCGGCGCAGGCAGGCCAGGGACCACGGGGGCCGCGCAGACCGGTGATCAGGCCGCGCGGCGCAGGCGGGTGAGGGGTGGTGTCACAGGCCAGGCGGGCTGGGTGGCCGGGTCAGGCGGCGTGGCGGGCGGGTTGACGGCGTGGGCGGTCGGCCAGCCGCGTGGAGCGCAAGGCGAAGTTGGCGATCACCACGGCGGCGCCGCAGCCGGTGCAGATCAGCTCGGGACAGTCGGTGCCGTGGCCGTCGACGCAGGGCGGCACCTCGAACGGCGTCACGCCCTCGCAGACGTCGCAGTAGAGCTCGCGGCCTGACACGAGCGTCTCCTCTCACTCCGGGCGGCCCGCCCCCGAAGCGATACCGACGCACAACGGAAGCGGAGAACTACTCGGCTGTAGTTTCCCACGCGGGTCCGACAGTTCCCGCGCACCGCCGCCGCTCACGGGTACGGGCGCCCGGCGTCGGTCAGGCGGTGGTGGCGGTCTCGATCCAGCGGTCGAGGGTGCCGGCCGCCGCGCCGGAGTCGATCGACTCGGCGGCGCGGTCCAGGCCGGCGCGCAGCGCCTCGGTCAGGTCGCCGTCCAGCGGGCCCTGGGTGGCCAGCGCCGCCGCCGCGTTGACCAGCACCGCGTCCCGGACCGGGCCGGTCTCGCCGGCCAGCAGGCGACGGGCCACGCCGGCGTTGTAGGCGGCGTCACCGCCGCGCAGGTCCGCGAGGGTGGCCCGGGGTACCCCCAGGTCCGTCGCGTCCAGCACGGCCTCGCGTACGGTGCCGTCCTGCGCCACCCAGACCCGGGTCGGCGCGGCGGTGGTGAACTCGTCCAGCCCGTCCTCGCCGCGCATCACGATCGCCGAGTCGCCGCGGGCGGCGAACACGCTGGCCATCACCGGGGCCATCCGGGAGTCGAAACAGCCGACCGCGCCGGCCCGGGGACGGGCCGGGTTGGTCAGCGGGCCGAGGAAGTTGAAGAAGGTGGGCACGCCCACCTCACGGCGGACCGGACCGGCGTGTCGCATCCCGGGGTGGAACCGGGCCGCGAAGCAGAACCCGATGCCGGCCTCCTCGACACAGCGGACGACCTGCTCAGGGCCGAGGTCCAGCGGGATGCCGAGGAACTCCAGCAGGTCGGCGGTGCCGCACAGGGAGGAGGCCGCCCGGTTGCCGTGCTTGACGACGCGCACGCCAGCGCCGGCCACCACCAGCGCCGTCATCGTGGAGATGTTGACCGTGTGGGCGAGGTCACCGCCGGTGCCGACCACGTCGAGCGCGGTGCGGCGCAGATTCTCCGGGAGCACCACCGGGACCGAGCGACCCAGCATGGCCTCCACCAGGCCGGCCAGCTCGGCCGGGGTCTCACCCTTGGCTCGCAGCGCCACGGCGAAGGCGGCGATCTGCGCCGCGCTCGCCGAGCCGGTCATGATCTCGTCCATCGCCCAGGCGGTGTCGGCGGTGGGCAGCTCGTCGCCGCGCAGCAGCGCGTTGAGCAGGTGCGGCCAGGTCCGATCGCCCATGGCGGGCCTCCCGAGCGTGCGAAGTGCGGGTGGGCTGGAACCGGCGCCGACTCATCCGGCGCCGAGGCGGTGCCGGGAAGTGGGGACGTCAGGCGGGTGCGTGCGTCCGCAGCAGCTCGGCCACCGTGCTGCCGGTGGTCACCGGGTCGAGCGGGTGCACCAGCGTCGCGTCGACCTCGGCGTACGCGGCGAGCCATCGGTCGGCGGCGCGAGCGATCACCAGGCAGGTCGGGGGAGCGTCGTCCCGGTCGTCCTTGATCTGCCGGGCGATGCCGATGCCGCCGCCCGGGCTGGCCTCGCCGTCGAGCAGCAGCAGGTCGATCTCGTAGTCGTCGACCAGCCGGATGGTCTCGGCGTAGGTCGACGCGTCGACGAACTCGATCTGCAGCCCTGGCGCGGGCCGGGTGCCGACGGCCAGCCGCATCCGGTCACGGACCTGCGGGTCGTCGCTGTAGAGCAGGACGGTGCACTGACGATCGCTCATGGCTGGACTGGCTCCCACCTCGTAGCTGCCCGCCGATCGTACCGGTCCACGTGACGTAGTCGACATCCCGCCCGTCGTCGGCGGTCCGGCGTACCGTCGGCGCAGCTCAGGCCGGGGTGCCGGCGGCGCGTTCGCGGGCCTCCTGGCGGTCCAGCTCGCGGTCGACCCGGCGGGCCTCCCGCTCGGACTGCTTGATCCACTGCACCACCAGCACCGCGAGCATGGTCACGCTGACGAACTCGCCGCCGGCCCACAGGATGCCGCCGGCGACGACCTGGTCGTCCCAGGGGTCGGACCAGCTCAGGTTGAGCGACGGGTACCAGTCGCCGCCGAAGAGCGTGATGCTCTGCATGATGGTGAGCCCGAGCACGGTGTGGAACGGCACGGAGAGCAGCATCAGCAGCGCCCGCGCCGGGTACGGCCAGCGGCCCGGCAGCGGGTCGAGGCCGAGCAGCGGCCAGAAGAAGACACAGCCGGTCATGATGAAGTGCGCGTGCACCAGCTCGTGCGCCCAGGCGTGTTCCAGGGTGAAGCGGTACAGGTCACTGAAGTACAGCGCGAACGGGTTGACCACGAAGATGGCGAACGCCACCAGCGGGAAGCTGTAGACCCGGGCGACGCGGCTGTGCACGAGCGCCAGCAGGCGCTTGCGCGCCCGGACCGGCAGGGTGCGCAGGGCCAGCGTCATGGGTGCGCCGAGCGCCAGGAAGATCGGCGCCACCATCGACAGCACCATGTGCTGGACCATGTGCACCGACAGCAGCGCGGTGTCGTACGCGTGCAGCCCGCTGACCGTGACCAGCGCGATGCCGCCCAGGCCCGGGCCGAGGAAGAACACGGTACGGGAGATGGGCCAGCGGTCGCCGCGGATGCGCAGCCGGTGCACCCCGTAGAGGTAGAGGCCCGCGGCGAGCACCAGGCCGACGGCCAGCCAGCTGTCCAGCCGGGTCTCGGTCAGCACCGCGCCGACGGTGAACGGGGGCGGGGTCGCCTCGCCCCCGGCGGCCAGCGCTGGTGGGGCCGCGAGCAACGCGGCCGGGACCGCCGAGGTGGCGGCGAAGATCGGATCGACGTGTAGCACGCTTTTCAGGCTAGGCCAGGCGAACCGGACCCGGACGCGCGGGCCACGGAAGGCGCAGGTTTGCCACCCCGCTGATCGCCGGCCCCGGTCAGGGGCAATAATGACGGCGTGACTGCGGCCCCAGCCATTGACAAGAGCCGGATCCACTCTCTGACCCGACCGAACATGGTCAGCGTCGGGACGATCGTGTGGCTCTCCAGCGAACTCATGTTCTTCGCGGCGCTGTTCGCGATGTACTTCTCCATCCGCGCGGCTGCGCCGGAGCAGTGGGAGAAGCACACCGAGCACCTGAACATCCCGTACGCGACCACGTTCACGGTGATCCTGGTGCTCTCCTCCGTGACGTGCCAGCTCGGCGTCTTCGCGGCGGAGAAGGGTGACGTCCACGCGCTACGGCGCTGGTTCACCATCACCTTCGTGATGGGCCTGATCTTCGTGCTCGGCCAGGTGAACGAGTACCGCACGCTGGTGCACGAGGGCGTCAAGATCAACGAAGACGGCTACGGCTCGATGTTCTACCTGACCACCGGTTTCCACGGCCTGCACGTGACCGGCGGCCTGATCGCCTTCATCATCTTCATGATCCGTACCACCATGGGCCGGTTCACCCCGGCGCAGGCGACCTCGGCGATCGTCGTGTCGTACTACTGGCACTTCGTCGACGTTGTGTGGATCGCGCTGTACGCCATGATCTACTGGCTTCAGTGATCTTGCGCGTCACATTCCGCGCTGCTGCTCCGTCCCCTGAGACAGGTCCAACCGGTTAAGGACACCGCTCATGACTTCTGACAACGACCGCCGACGCGGTCTGCTCGCGCGGCTGCGCGAGCGGCCCGCCGCGCGCAGCAGGGGCCGCCGCCGGCTGGGCGCCGCGGTCCGGCTGTTCGCCGCGCTGATGCTCGCCGGCGGCGCATACACCGTCTTCGCCCCCGGTGCGCAGGCGCAGGACAACCCGCCGCTGACCGGCGCCGCCGCTGAGGGCAAGGCGCTGTTCGACGTGAGCTGTGTGACCTGCCACGGACGCAACGCCCAGGGCGTCGAGGGCCGCGGGCCGAGCCTGATCGGCGTCGGAGCGGCCTCGGTCGAGTTCCAGGTCAGCAGCGGCCGCATGCCGCTTGCCCGCCAGGAGGCCCAGGCGCACCGCAAGCCCACGCTCTTCACCGACGAGCAGACCCGCCAGCTGGCCCAGTACATCCAGGAGCTCGGCGGCGGCCCGATCGTGCCGGAGGGCGACGACCTCCGCGAGGACGGCAACGTCGCTGCCGGCGGTGAGCTGTTCCGGATCAACTGCTCGCAGTGCCACGCCTTCGGTGGCGGTGGCGGCGCGCTCTCCTCGGGCAAGTTCGCCCCGAGTCTGCACCCGGCGACCGACCGGCAGATCTACGCGGCGATGTTGAGCGGCCCGCAGAACATGCCGGTGTTCGGTGACAACCAGCTCCGGCCGGAGCAGAAGGCCGACATCATCGCGTACATCCAGGAGACCCTGAAGCACGACCAGGACCCGGGCGGGTTCAACCTCGGCCGGTACGGGCCGTCCACCGAGGGCCTGGCGATCTTCCTGGTTGGCATCGTGGCGCTCGTCTTCGCTAGCCTGTGGATTGCGGGTAAGTCGTGACCGAGCGGATCATCCGATTCAGTGCCGTGGTGCCGCTCGGCGCCACCCGTAGCGAGGTGACGGCATGAGCACGCACACCGAGCACCAGGCCCCGCAGGGCCGGGAGCCGCTCGACGTGAACACCCCGGGGCTGACCCGGTTCGACATCGTTCGTGAAGGCGCGCGCCGGGACGACATCGAGATCGTCCACTACGAGCCGCAGGTGCAGCCCGGCACCAAGGCCGAGCGCCGCCTGACCCGGGTGGTGGCCGGGTTCTTCCTGATCACCGGCCTGGCGGCGACTGCCTTCCTGGCCATCTACATCTGGTGGCCCTGGCAGTACGAGCCGGGCCGGGGCGGCGACAAGTTCTACACCCCGCTGCTCGGCGCCACCCTGGGCGTGGCCTTGCTCGCCGTCGGATTCGGCATCCTGACCTGGGGCAAGAAGCTGCTGCCCAAGGAGGTCTCGATCCAGGACCGGCACGAGGGGGCGGTGGACGCGGACGGCCGCACCATCACCGGTCAGACCATGCTCTACATGGCCGACGAGCTGGGTGTGAAGCGTCGCCCACTGCTCGGCATCTCGCTGCTGGCCGGTCTCGCGCCAGTCGGGGCGGTGGTCGCGGCGCCGCTGGTCGGCGGCCTGATCTCCCAACCGCACAAGAACAACCAGATGTTCACCACCGGGTTCGCTCAGACCGAGGGCGGGCAGAAGATCCGCCTCGTCCGCGAGGACGGCCGACCGGTGCGCCCGGCGGACATCAGCAGCGGTGGTCAGCTGACGGTCTTTCCGGGCATCGAGCACGGCGTGAGCAACCGGCACGCCGACTCGCCGACGCTGCTGATCCACCTGCGCGATGCGGACGCCCAGAAGTCGCGGGAAGCCAACTCGCGGCCCGAGGTCGGCCACGGCGACTACATGTGGGGCAACTTCGCGGCGTTCTCCAAGATCTGCACGCACGCCGGTTGCCCGGCAAGCCTGTTCGAGCAGCAGACCAACCGTCTGCTCTGCCCGTGCCACCAGTCCCAGTTCCTCATCACCAACAACGCGACGCCCGTCTTCGGCCCTGCCAGCCGCCGGCTGCCGCAGCTGCCGATCGAGGTGGACTCTGAGGGCTTCTTCGTGGCGAAGTCCGACTACACCGAGACCATCGGGCCTGATTTCTGGGAGCGGCCATGAAGCGTCGAAAGCTTGACCTTGCGGCGACGCCGGGCAAGGCCGCGGTGGGGGTGGACGACCGCTTCCAGGTGGCCACCCCGCTGCGCAGGCTGCTGAACAAGGTCTTCCCGGACCACTGGTCCTTCCTGCTCGGCGAGATCGCGCTGTTCTCGTTCATCGTGCTGCTGCTGACCGGTGTGTTCCTCACCTTCTTCTTCGAGCCGGCGATGACCGAGGTGGTCTACGACGGCAGCTACGCGCCGTTGCAGGGCACGCCCATGTCCGCCGCGTACGCCTCCAGCCTGGACATCTCGTTCGACGTCCGTGGCGGTCTGGTGATGCGGCAGATGCACCACTGGTCGGCGCTGCTGTTCATGGCCGCGATCGTCGTGCACATGCTGCGGGTCTTCTTCACCGGTGCCTTCCGCAAGCCGCGGGAGACCAACTGGATCATCGGCTCGCTGCTGTTCTGGGTAGGCTTCCTGGCCGGCTTCACCGGCTACTCGCTGCCGGACGACGGCCTGTCCGGCACCGGCCTGCGGATCGCCTCGGCGATCATGCTGTCCATCCCGGTGATCGGCTCCTGGGTAACCTCGTCGATCTTCGGCGGTGAGTTCCCCGGCACGATCATCATCAGCCGGTTCTTCATCGCCCACGTGCTGCTCATCCCGGCTCTGCTGGTCGCGCTGATCAGCGTCCACCTGGGCCTGGTCTTCAAGCAGAAGCACACGCAGTGGCCCGGCCCCGGCCGGACCAACGGCAACGTGGTCGGCGAGCGGATGTTCCCGCGGTACGCGCTCAAGCAGGGCGGCTTCTTCATGGTCGTCTTCGGCGTCATCGCGCTGATGGGCGGTCTGTTCCAGATCAACCCGATCTGGCTGTTCGGCCCGTACGAGGCGTGGGTGGTCTCGGCCGCCAGCCAGCCGGACTGGTACGTCATGTTCCTCGACGGCTCGACCCGCCTCATGCCCGCCTGGGAGATCAACATCCCGCTCGGCGACGGGTACGTGATCCCGCCGCTGTTCTGGCCGACGGTCGTGCTGCCCGGCATCCTGGTGGGCCTGTCGACGATGTACCCGTTCCTGGAGGCCCGGCACCTCAAGGACCGCAAGAGCCACAACCTGCTCCAGCGGCCCCGGGACGTTCCGGCCCGGACCGCGGTCGGCGCCATGGCGGTGTCCTTCTACATCGTGCTGACGCTCTCCGGCGCCAACGACGTGATCGCCGACAAGTTCCAGATCAGCCTGAACGCGATGACCTGGGCCGGCCGAATCGGCCTGCTGGTGATTCCGCCGGTGGCGTACTACATCACCCACCGGCTCTGCCTCGGTCTGCAGCAGCACGACCGCGAGGTGCTCGCGCACGGCGTGGAGACCGGCATCATCCGGCGCCTGCCGGACGGCCGGTTCATCGAGGTGCACCAGCCGCTCAGCGCGGCGAACGGGCACGCGGACGGCCACGGCGAGCTGGAGTACGTCGGCTGGGTGGTGCCCAAGAAGATGAACCGGCTCGGGGCTCTCGGCCCGGCCATCCGGGGCTTCTTCTACCCGATCGAGAAGCCGGCCGAGGCGCCGGTCTCGCCGGGTCACCCGCCGGTCGAGGCCCGGCCCGAGCGCGAGGAGATCAGCAGCGGCGAGAGCCGCCGCTGACCCCCCGACCGCACCGTCACGTGGCGCCCGCCGGAATTCCGGCGGGCGCCACGTCGTATCCGTGTCCACCGCCCATCCGGCCAGGAGTGGGACGGTCACGGCGCGACCGGTAGACCCCGCGCGACGGGCGATCGCAGGAATAACCCCGGTGAGCCGGGTATCCGTGCGGTCCAACGTCTCAAGGGGGGGAAGCATGTTGGGTATCAAACGCCTCGGCCTGTTGGCCGCGCTGGTACTGGTCGGCGTCGCGCCGGCCGCGGCCGCGCAGGCCGCGGCACAGCCGTCAACGCAGGACACCCAGTATCTGCAGGCGGTGCACCAGGTCAACCTGTTCGAAATCACCGCCGGTGACCTGGCCCAGCAGAAGGGCCAGGACCAGGGGGTCAAGGACCTGGGCGCGATGTTGAAGACCGATCACACCCAGCTGGACCAGACGGTGCAGCAGACCGCGTCCCAGCTCGGGGTGGACCTGCCAAACGAGCCCAGCGCCGATCAGCAGGCCGTCATCGACCAGCTGAACAACGCCAGCGGCAAGGAGTTCGACCGGCTGTGGGTGACCAGCGAGCTGGCCGGTCACGTCCAGGCCATCCAGGCCACCCAGACGGAGATCTCACAGGGCTCCGAGCAGTCGGTGGTCCAGTTGGCCCAGACCGCCCTGCCGATTCTGCAGACGCACTACGACGAGCTGGTTCAGCTCGCCAACCAGCTCGGCATTCCGGTCCCGCAGACCAGCGCCAGCGGTACGCCCAGCCCGGGTGGCACTGGCACCGAGTCGCCGGCTCCGGGTGGCACAGGCACCGAGTCCCCGGCTCCGGGCGGCGGCACCGAGTCGCCGGCTCCGGGCGGCGGCACCACCGAGTCGCCGGCTCCCAGCGAGAGCTGACGTAGCGGCAGCAGACGGCCGGCCCACCCACGCGGTGGGCCGGCCGCCGTGCGTCCCGGCACCCGTCGGCGCCGCCGGTGTGTCAGTCCGCGCTCGCCAGGCCGATCGCGAACGCCTCCTCCAGGTCGTGCTGCGAGTACGCCCGGAACGCGATGTGCGACTCGGTGTTCAGCACACCCGGCACCTTGGAGATGCCGCCCGCGATGACCTGGGCGATCTGGTCGAACTCGCGGACCCGGACGATGGCGATGAGGTCGACGTGCCCGGCCACCGAGTAGACCTCGCTGACGCCGGGAAGGTTGGCCAGGTTCTCCGCCACCTCGGGGATCGCATCGGTGGCGCAGTCGATCAGCACGATCGCGGTGATCACGGGACATTTCTCCGTTCGTCGGCGTCGTCGCCCATGCTAGATGTTTCCGTCGGGCCCGGAGGCGGGAGGCGTCGGGGCTCAACCGTGCGCGCTGGCCGGCACGGTGCAGCCGTCCCCGGCGCGGATCGTGTCGCGCAGCCGTTCGCCGTCGCGGACCGTCGCGCCCGGCCAGACCACGGTGCGCCGCACGTCGCCGTACACCCGCGCGCCGGCGCCGACCACCGACTCGACGCAGCGACCGGCCACCGTGGCGGACGGGTCGATCAGGGTGCCGCCGGCGGCGGCGTGCAGGTTGGCTGCCAGGTAGTCGGCCGGGGTGCCGGTGTCGTAGAAGGTGCCCGGGTAGGCGATCACCTCCAGGGCCCCGGCCGCCTCGGCCGGTCGCCAGACCGCGCGCACCAGGTCGGAGAAGACCAACGGCAGGTCGCGGACCAGCCGCCAGGGCAGCAGTGAGAAGCCGGTGAAGCAGTGCCCGGCGAAGGTGCCCGGCGCCGCCGGGTCCGCGGCGGGCTGACCGAGCAGGCGTACGGAGTGCCCGTCCCAGCCGTCCAGCAGCGCGGCCACGTCCGGGCCCGGCGGAGTCGCCGCGTCGGCGAGGTACGCGTCGGCGTTGCCGACCAGCACCGGCCGGCCGTCGATCCAGTCCCGCAGGTTGGCCACGCCGCCCGCGGTGCCGAGCGGGTCGCCCGGCTCCACCGACAGGTGGGCGCGGTCACCGACGTGCGTGACCACCTGGTCGGCGAGGTAGCAGGCGTTCACCGCGACCCGTCCGGGACCGGTCAGGCCGAGCCCGGCCAGCCGGGCCAGCGCCCGGTCGAGCAGCGGCACGTTGCCCACCGGGCAGAGCGCTTTGGGCACCCGTTCGGTGAGCGGACGCAGTCGGGTGCCCTCGCCCGCGGCGAGCACCACCGCACAGACCTCCGCGCGCCGGTCGCCCGCCCGCCCCCCGGTCGCCGGCACACCCGCCGCCCCGGTCACGGCGTGATGTCGGGCACCGGTGGCGGAAACTGCCCGGCCAGCGGCCCAATGCCGTAGTAGGCGAGCAGCCGGGCGGTCGGCCAGGTCAGCTTCGGCAGGTCGTCCAGGGGGTGCCAGGCGGCCTCGAAGACCTCCGCGCCGTCGACCGCCAGTTCGGTGTCGGAGGCCGGCACCTCCGCCTCGAAGACCATGTCCACCCAACCCTTGGCGTGCACGATCGCGTTCGGCACCGCGGGACGCAGCCGGGACGGGGGGAGCCGGATGCCGGACTCCTCGAACAGCTCGCGAGCCGCGCCCACCACCGGGGCCTCGCCCCGATCCAGCAGACCGGCGGGGAGCGACCACCCCTTGCCGGGCGGCTGGCGCAGCAGCAGCAACCGGCCCGCACCCGTCGCCTCGGCGTCGCGGACCAGGGTTACCGCGCCGACGATGTACTTGGGCACGGCCAACCGGACCAGTCGACGGCGCACCGGCAGCGGCAACCGGTAGAAGGCCTGGTAGAAAATGGCCCGACCGGTGGCGCGGGAGCGGGGGATCATGACCCCAGGCTAGTGGTCACGAAAGTCCTTCGGACGTGCTGGGGCCTGGACGGTCACTGTCGATGGTCGACCAGGTCGATCAGCTGGCGTACCACCGTGTCCGGTTCGATCACCCGGTCGAAAACGGCGACCAGCAGGGTCTCCAGGTCGGGATAGCCCAGCTCCTCGGAGAGACGCAGCAGTGGCAGGTCACTGGCGAGGCCGCGGTTGTGCTGGCGCAGGGCGAGCCCGATGGTGGCCCGGCCGAGGCGGACCTTGTCGCTGATCGTGATGCCCGGCTCGGTGTGCCCGGCGAACCACCGGTTGATCTGCATCTGCGCGTGCGGCGACTTGACGAAGTCCAGCCACTCCCGGCGCGGGCCGCGCGGCGCCTCACCGGCCTCGAAGCCGTTGTCCCCGTCGTCTTCGGTGAAGATCTCCACCACGTCGCCCTCGTCCAGCTCCGAGCTCAGCGGCGCCAGCCGGCCGTTGATCCGGGCGGCGAGGCAGTGGTCGCCCCGCTCGCCGCCCAGCTCGTAGGCGAGGTCGACCGGCGTGGCGCCGGCCGGTAGCACGACCTGCCGTCCGTCGGAGAAGACCTGGATCTGCCCCTCGGCGAGGTCGCAGCGCAGCGACTCGAGGAACTGCGCCGGGTCGGCGGCGTCCGGCTCCCAGTCGAGGACCCGGCGCAGCCAGTCCAGTTGCTCGGCGCGCGCCGCCGCGCTGCTGCCTCCCGAACGCGGGAAGCGGAAGTCGGCGGCGATGCCGTACTCGGCCGAGCGGTGCATCTCCTCGGTGCGGATCAGCACCTCGACGGTGCGGTCCTGCGGGCCGCAGACGCTGGTGTGCAGCGAGCGGTAGAGGTTGTTCTTCGGCGATGCGATGAAGTCCTTGAACCGGCCGGGAATTGGGCGCCAGGTGCCGTGGATCGCACCCAGTGCGGCGTAGCAGTCGGTGGCCGGACCATCGACCACCACCGCGATACGCGGCAGGTCGTACGGCGCGGCGTGGTCGCCGGCGGTGGTGTCCTTCCAGATCGAGTAGAGATGCCGCGGGCGGGGGCTCACCTCGGCGTCCACCCGGCTGCGGCGCAGCGCCACCCGGGCCCGGCTGACCACCGCGTCGAGGTACGCGTCCCAGCCCGGCCGGTCGTGCACGTGCCGGGCCAGCCGGGCGTGCTCGTCGGGCTCCAGGTGCAGCAGCACCACGTCGTCCAGCTCGCGCTTGAGGGTCTGGATGCCGAGCCGGTCGCAGAGCGGGACCAGCACCTCCTGGGTCTTGCGGGCGATCCGCTCCCGCGAGGCGGCGGAGCGCACACCGAGGGTGCGCATGTTGTGCAGCCGGTCGGCCAGCTTGATGATCAGGACCCGGACGTCCTTGGCGGCCGCGACGATCATCTTGCGGATCGTCTCCGCCTCGGCGGCCTTGCCGTAGAACGCCTTGTCGAACTTGGTCACCCCGTCAACCAGGTGGGCCACCTCGCCGCCGAAGTCCTCCGAGAGCGCCTGGAGCGTGTATCGGGTGTCCTCCACCGTGTCGTGCAGCAGCGCCGCCACCAGGGTGGTGGTGTCCATCCCGAGCTCGGCGCAGATCTGCGCCACCGCGAGGGGGTGGGTGATGTACGGCTCCCCGCTCTTGCGGAACTGCCCGCGGTGCATGTTCTCCGCGATGGTGTAGGCCCGGCGCAGCACCGCCGGGTCGGTGCCGGCGTGGATGCCCCGGTGGGTCCGGACCAGCTGGGTGACCGGGTCGGAGTCGGCGGTCGGCCAGGTGAGCAACGACCGCAGCCGGCGGGCCAGCGGCAGCTCACCCGACTGGGTCGGCAGGGCGCCCCCCAGGGCGGCGCCGTGCCCGGCGTCGACGTCCACGAGGGACACCTCCTCACCCCGGCCCCGCGACCGCCGAAACCCGGCGACCGGGAGCAGGCCCACGAATCGGGCAGGACTGCACTTCTCTAACAGCCTAAGCGAGTCGACGTAGTCCGATCGGTCACTTGGTCATGAGCGTTCGGTCGAGAGTTGGTGGGACGCCCCGCTCTCGGCCTTCGCCAGCAGGTCCCGGAAACGCCCCGCGCCACCCACCGGGGAGGACCAACCGGAGGACATCTCCACCAGCCGGGTCTCCGGTCGCTCCAACCAGGACAAGATGCGCTCGGACTCCTCCGCCGTGGCCGCCGGCACCGGGCCGTGCCCACCCGACACCGTCTCGGCGGTGGCCCGGATGGCGTTCAGCGTGGGTCGCGGGTGGACGCCGGGCGGGGACACCCCCGCGCCCGCCAGCCGCCCGTGCCGGACCAGGGCCAGCTCCCAGCCGCCCCGGGCGGCCGGCCGGGCCGCGGCCAGCTCGACGATCCCGGTCAGCGCGGCCAGCCGCTGCATCCGCACGGTGGCGCGCAGCACCGCCGCCAGCCGGGACCGCACCACCGCGGCCTCCTCGTAGCGCTGGTCGCGGGAGAGCACGTCGATCCGGGCCAGCAGCGCGTCCACCACCGGCTGTGGGTCGCTCACGGTGGCGGTGCGGAACGGCGCCGCGGCGCGGTGGTCGTACTCCTCGGGGGTGATCTTGTGCTCGCAGGGAGCCGGGCAGCGACCCAGCTCGGCCAGCGCGCAGGCCGGCGTGATGGTCCGCAGCGAGAGCCGGTGCGTGCACTGGCGCAGCGGCACGGCGTCGTGGAAGCCCGCGGCGGCCAGCTCCGCGGACCGCCGGGAGGTGAACGGGCCGAGGTAGGCGGTGTCGGTGGGGGAGAGGTCGCGGACCACCGACAGCCGGGGATACGGCCCGTCGGTCAGCTTGAGCCAGACCATCCGCTCCGGGTATTTCGACCGCCGGTTGTACGGCGGGGCGTGCGCGGCGATCAACCGCAGCTCGCGGACCTCCGCCTCCAGCGAGTGCGCGCACTCCACCGCCTCGACCCGCTCGGCCGCGGCCAGCATCTCGGAGATCCGGGCCCGCTTCTCGCCAGCGGTGAAGTAGCTGCGCACCCGGGTGGCGATGTCGCCGGAGGTGCCGACGTAGAGCGGACGGTCGTCGGCGGCCCGGAAGATGTAGACCCCCGGCACCTTGGGCAGGCCCTCGGCCAGGTGTCGCTTGCGGCGCTGGGTCGGGGTGACCGCCCGGGCGAACTCGATGGCGTCGCCGACCGTGTCGACCCGGTGCCCGCCCAGTCGGGCGATCAGCCCGTGCAGCACGTCGACGGTGGCCTTCGCGTCGTCCAGCGCCCGGTGGGTGGGCTGGGTGGCGGTGCGGAAGTAGGCCGCCAGGGTGCCCAGCTTGCGGTTGGGCACCTCGTCGCGGGTCAGCACCCGGCGGGCCAGCGCCGCCGTGTCCAACACTCGGGGGTTGGGCCAGCGGTAGCCGTGCTTCGCGCAGGCGGCCTTGAGGAAGCCCACGTCGTAGGGCGCGTTGTGGGCGACCAGGACCGCGTCGGCGATGAACTCCAGGAAGCTCGGCAGCACCTGCTCGATCGGCGGCGCCGGCATCAGCATGGCCTGGGTGATCCCGGTCAGCACGGTGATGAACGGCGGGATCGGCTGCCCCGGGTTGACCAGGGTGGCCAGCACGCCCAGCTGCTCACCACCGCGCACCTTGACGGCGCCGATCTCGGTGATGCCGCCGCCGTCCGGCGCGCCGCCGGTGGTCTCCAGGTCGACCACCACGAAGGTGGCCGCGTAGAGCGGCAGCGCCGGGTCCACCCCGCCCACCGCCGGGTCGAGACCGGCCAGCGACTCCTGGACGTACTCCGCCTGTGCCATCGGCGGCACGCTAGCGCGCCGGTCCGACACTCCCGTCACAGCGGCCCCACCGGTGGGCATGGGGCTAGGATGAGAGATCGGCTCACTCACCGGGCGGTGGGCCCGGTCGCGGTGGGAGACTTGCCACATGCCCCTCACCGAGCCGCACGACGACCACCTCCAGCAGGAGGATCCGGTCGCGCGCGACGGTGCCGTGGGCGACCCGGACAGCGGCGACGAGACCGCCGTCGACGAGTCATCCGGCCCGGTGGGCCCGGGCGGCGAGCCGACGATCGAGCCGGAGCCCGTCCTGCCCGAGCCGGTCCGGCAGCGGATCGTGGCGCTGACCGCCGCGGTGCTGCCCACCCTCCCGGCCGACGAGGTCCCGGTGCCGTTGCGCCGGGTGGCCAAGTTCGCCCCGAACCGGCGGGCCCGGCTCGGCGCGCCAGCCATCGCCGCCCAGCTCACCGGCGACCCGCTGTTCCGGCAGCGGGTCACCGCCCGGGTGCTGGCCGACGCCGGTGACCTCGGCGCGGCCGTGGTCGAGGGCACCGCGCCGGCCGCCGCCGACCCGGTCGAGGTGGCCGCGCTGGCCTACCTGGCCCGGCCGCGCGGTTGGCGGGAGCTGATCGACGCCAGCGGCGCGGCGGTCCGCGCCGAGGCGGACAGCGCGGTCGTCGCCGAGCTGGTCCGCGAGGCTGAGCAGCGAGCCACCCGGGCCGAGCACGACCGCGCGGTGGCCCGGGTGGAGGCGGAGAAGCTCCGTGACGAGCTGGCCCGGGTCCGGGAGGAGCTGGGCCAGCTCCGCGAGGAGTCCCGCCAACTGGCCCGCACCCTGCGGGAGACCCAGGCCCGCGAGCGCAAGGCCACCGAACTGCTGGCCACCGAGCGCGGCCGGGCCGCGCGCGCCAGCGCCGACGTGGACGCCGAGCTGCGCCGGGCCCGCGCCCGGCTGGCCGAGGCGGAGGCGGCCGCCGGTGTGGCCCGGGCCAGCGCCAAGGAGGCCCGCTCGGTCGACGACGCCCGGCTCTGGCTGCTGTTGGAGACCATCGGCCAGGCCGCCGTCGGGCTGCGCCGGGAGCTGGCACTCGACCCGGTGGACAAGCTCCCCGCCGACTTCGTCGCCGACGCGTTCGCCGACCAGACGGGCACCGCCCCGGCCGGCCCGTCCGCGCGCGCCCGGGACACCGACGACCCGGCCCGGCTGGACCAGCTGCTCGCGCTGCCCCGGGCGCACCTCGTGGTGGACGGCTACAACGTCACCAAGCGCGGCTTCGGTGAGATGTCGCTGGAGCAGCAGCGCAAGCGCCTGGTCACCGGCCTGGGCGGGATCGCCGCGCAGACCGGCGACGAGGTCACCGTGGTCTTCGACGGCGCCGAGCGGATGCACGGGCTGCCGCCGGCGCCGCGGGGCGTACGGGTGCTCTTCTCCCGCAAGGGCGAGACCGCGGACGAGCTGATCCGGCGGCTGGTCCGGGCCGAGCCGGCGGGCCGTCCGGTGGTGGTGGTCTCCTCCGACCGCGAGGTCGCCGACGGGGTCCGTCGGCACGGCGCCTACCCGCTGGGCGCCGACTCGCTGCTGCGCCGACTCGCCCGCTCCTGACCGTGTCTGGCCGTCCCGCGCCGGGCGCTAAAGCATGATCGACTCCAGATCGCTGACACCGGGCCATCCTCGGCCCCGGGACACCGCGACATCGCCGAAACGGTGTCGATCAGGGGTGGGGCCCGCCGCATTGGATCGTGAAGACGTTCCCCGATCCAGATCAGCTGACTCGGACACTTGAACGGCTCGGCTGGTCGGCGCGGGTGTGGCCCGCTGGGACGCGGTTGATCGCTGGCTCGGCCGCGCCAAAGCGCGGGTCTGGCCGGTAGCCAGGTGAGCAGCGCTCTCCTTCGTGTGATCGACACGAGGTCGGCGATGTCGCTGTGTCCGGCCGGTCGGGATACCCCGATATCGCTGACCTGGAGTCGATCTCGGCCGGTCGGGGCGGTTGTCTGGGTTTCTGTTCCGGCTGCCTGGTGGCCGGCCTGTTCGACGAGGCGTCCCCGGCGGCCGGCCTGGACGCCGCCGAGGTCCAGGCGATCGAGGTGTTCGCCCGGGCCGGTTACGACGTGGAGGTGCTGGCCGCGCCCGCGCGTCCCGGCGCCGCCCGTCGCCACGCCGCACGCCGGGTCGCCTGAGCGCGACACCGCGCCCGAAGCGGGCTTTTCGCGGGCCATAGGATGGGCGGTCACGGCGGGAGGAGCGGCGGGATGAGCGGGGTACGACGCGACGACGGCGGGCCCGCCGTCGGCGGCGGGAAGGCCCGTCGCGTGGCGAGCACGGCGGTGTCCCGGTGACCCCGCGTGCCTGGGCGCTGCTGACCCTGGCCGGGTTGACCGTCGCGCTGCTGGTGATCGCCGCGCTGCTGATCCCGTGGCACCGGCCGCCGGCGCCCCGGGCCGACCAGCTCGCCGCGCTGCGTGACCTGCCCGCCGAGCAGGTGGCCCGGGGGCGGGAGTTCCGCACCGCACTGCGCCCCGGCGGTTACGCCGCGCTCGCCGTCGGGCTGCTGGTCGCCCTCGCGCTGGGGCTGACCCCGCTGGGCAGCCGCCTGATCGAGCTGGTGGGCCGGCCGTTCGGTGGGCACTGGGCCGCACAGGCCGTGCTCGGCGGGCTGGCCGTGGTGCTCGTCGCCGACCTGCTCACCCTCCCGTTCGCCGCCTGGCGGCAGAGCGTGCTCACCCGCTACGGGCTGAGCACCAACGGCTGGAGCGGCTGGACGGCCGACCTGCTCAAGTCGTACGCGGTCAGCGCGGTGATCGGCGCGGTGGCGCTGTTCGGGTTCTACGCGGTCATCCGCCTCGCGCCGCGCTGGTGGTGGGCGTTCGGCGCGGCCGGCGCGGCGGTGCTGGTGGTGCTGCTGTCGTTCGTGTTGCCGGTGCTGGTGGAGCCGGTGTTCAACCGCTTCACGCCGATGGAGCAGGGCCCGCTGCGCACCGAGCTGATGAGCATGGCCGCCCGCGACGGGGTGCCGGTGCGCGACGTGCTGGTCGCCGACGCCTCCCGGCGCACCAGGGCGGTCAACGCGTACGTCTCCGGTCTCGGGCCGACCCGACGGGTGGTGGTCTACGACACGCTGCTGCGCGAGGCCACCCCGGCCGAGGTGACCGCCGTGGTGGCGCACGAGCTGGGGCACGCGAAGGACCGGGACGTCGCGGCCGGCACGCTGACCGGGGCGCTCGGCGCCGCGGCCGCGGTGGTGGCGCTCTACCTGCTTGGCTCGTGGGGGCCGCTGCTGCGGATGGCCGGTGTCGATTCGGTCGCCCACCCACGCGCGTTTCCGTTGCTGGTCGCCCTGGTCACGGTGGCCGGGCTGGTCGCCGCGCCGGTGCAGGCGCTGATGTCCCGGCGGGTGGAGGCACGGGCCGACGCGCACGCGCTCGCGCTCACCCGTGACCCGGTCGCCTTCGAGTCGATGCAGCGCCGACTCGGCACGGTCAACCTCGGCGACCCTGACCCGCCGCGCTGGGAATATCTCTACTCGGCCTCACACCCGTCCACCGTGGAGCGGATGGCCGCCGCCCGCGCGTACGCCCGGGAGGCCGGCCGATGAACCGCACGCTGCTGATCACCAACGACTTCCCGCCCCGCCCGGGCGGGATCCAGTCCTTCGTGCACAACCTTGCGGTGCGTCAGCCGGCCGGCTCGGTGGTGGTGTACGCGTCGAGCTGGCGCGGGGCGGCGAAGTTCGACGCCGACCAGCCGTTCGAGGTGATCCGGGAACGCACCAGGGTGCTGCTGCCCACCCCGCTGATCGCCCGCCGGGCGGCGCGGCTGGCCCGCGCGTACGACTGCGACACGGTGTGGTTCGGCGCGGCGGCCCCGCTCGGGCTGCTCGCCGCCGGCCTGCGGCGGCGGGCCGGGGTGCGCCGGGTGGTGGCGCAGACCCACGGCCACGAGGTCGGTTGGGCGGCGCTGCCCGCCGCCCGGCCGGCGCTGCGCCGGATCGGTCGGGGCGTCGACGTCACCACCTATCTCGGCGAGTACACGCGCAGCCGGCTGGCCCGCGTGCTGGACGGGCTGACCGAGCTGCGCCGGCTGGCGCCCGGGGTCGATGTGGACACCTACCACCCGACCGTGGACGGCGAGCCCGTCCGGGCCCGGTTGGGGCTGACCGACCGTCCGGTGGTGGTCTGTGTGTCCCGCCTGGTGCCGCGCAAGGGGCAGGACATGCTGATCCGGGCGCTGCCGGAGATCCGCCGCCGGGTGCCCGACGCGGCGCTGCTGATCGTCGGCGGCGGGCCGTACCGGGCGACCCTGGAAAAGCTGGCCCGGCAGGCGGGGGTGGAACGGGACGTGGTCTTCACCGGCTCGGTGCCTACGGCCGAGCTGCCGGCGCACTACGCGGCCGGCGACGTCTACGCGATGCCCTGCCGCACCCGCAACCGTGGGCTGGACGTGGAGGGGCTGGGCATCGTCTACCTGGAGGCGTCCGCGACGGGCCTGCCGGTGGTGGCCGGTGACTCCGGCGGCGCGCCGGACGCGGTGCGCGAGGGGGAGACCGGCTACGTGGTCCGCGGCCGGGACGTCGCCCAGCTCGCCGACCGGGTGGCCCGGCTGCTCGCCGATCGGGACCTGGCCCGCCAACTGGGCGCGGCAGGTCGGGCGTGGGTGGAGCGGGAGTGGCGCTGGGAGGCGCAGGCGGAGCGGATGGCCGCCCTGCTCGCCGGCTGACCGCCGCCCGCGCCTCAGGTGGGGGTCGATCGGGGCGGGGCGTAGCGGGGCACGTACTCCTGGCCGGTGAGCCGCTGGATCGCCGCCATCACCTCGTCGGTGACCGTCCGGATGTCGCGTGGCCCGTTGATCCGGCCGGCGACCGGGATCGGCGGGCCGAATCGCAGGCTGACCGGGTGCCGGCGCGGCAGCCGCGCGTCGACGGGCAGCACCTCGGCGGTGCCGAGCACGCCGACCGGGATGATCGGCACCCCGGCGTCGCGGGCCAGCCGGGTCATGCCGACGCGGCCTCGGTAGAGCCGCCCGTCCGGGGAGCGGGTGCCCTCCGGGTAGACGGCGACCAGGCCGCCGGCGCGGAGCACCGGCACGGCGGCGTCGAGGGCGCTGAGGGCGGCTCGGCCGCCGGCCCGCTCGACGCGGATCGCGCCCATGCCGGCGACGATCCGCCGGTTGAGCCAGCCGCCCGGGCCGCGACCACTGAAGTACTCGGACTTGGCCCAGAAGGTGACGTGCCGGGGCGTCACGCTGACGAGGAAGAGTTCGTCAGCGACGGAGAGGTGGTTGCCGGCGAGGATCGCGCCGCCGTGCCGGGGCAGGTGTTCGAGTCCCTCCACGCGTGGCCGCCAGCCCAGCCGCAGCATGGTGCCGACGGTCAGCTTGGTGAGGTCGTACAGCAGGGGCACGTGTCCTCCGGGGTGGGGGTGGATGGGTTCAGGCGAAGGTCGGGCCGAGGTGGGCGTCCAGCACGGCTCGCAGCAGGGCGTCGTCGTCGGTGGCGTCCGTGGCCAGCGGCAGGCTGCCCCACGCCCAGAGCTGGGCTGTGCCGTGCAGGTTGGCCCAGAGCGCGCCGGCCAGCACCGGGGCCGGCGCGTCGGTCGGCCGGCGTACCTGAGCCACCAGGTCGGCCAGGACGGCGAACAGCGGCAGGCTCGTCTCGCGCAGCTGTAGCCGGCCGCTGTCCAGCAGGTCGTGCCGGAACATCAGCTCGAACATCCCGCGGTGCGCCGCCGCGAAGTCCAGGTACATCCGGCCGAGTGCGGTCAGTTGGGCGCGCGGGTCGGGGCCGGCGGCGCGCATCGTCTGCTCGACGCGGGCGGTGAGGTCGGCGAAGCCCTCCCGGGCGATGGCGGAGAGCAGGTCGACGTGGGTGGGGAAGTAGCGGCGCGGTGCGCCGTGCGAGACCCCGGCCCGGCGGGCGATCTCCCGCAGTGACACCGCCGACTGGCCCTCGCGCAGCACCAGGTCCACCCCGGCGGCCACCAGTCGGGCCCGGACACTCGCCTCCGCACTCATAGACACTGTCTACCAGGGCGCGTAGACGCTGTCTACCCCTGCTCTGGCCCCCCGACCGCAGCGACGCGTCGACGCCAGGAGGCAGAGGCAGCGGCACGGAGCGGCCCGGCGGGCGGGGTGGGTCAGCGGATGCGGGCCAGGATCCGGTCGGCGGGGGCCGGCCGGCCGAAGTGCCAGCCCTGCGCGGCGTCGCAGCCGATCGCCCGCAGCCGCTCGGCCTGCCCGGCGGTCTCCACGCCCTCGGCGGTCACCGTCAAATCCAGTGCGTGCGCCAGCGACACCAGCGAGGCGAGGATCCGCTCATCGGTGCGCCCCACCGACGGCGACCGCAGCCCGGCCACGAACTCCCCGGCGACCTTCAGCTCGGTCACCGGCAGGTCCCGCAGGTACGCCAGGTTGCTGTAGCCCGTGCCGAAGTCGTCGATGGCGATCCGCACGCCGAGATCGGCCAGCACCCGCAGGGCGCGTACCGGCTCCTTGGCCGTGCTCATCATCGTGCTCTCGGTGATCTCCAACTGCAGTCGCTCCGGCGGCAGCCCGGTCTGCCGCAGCAGGCCGCGTACCTCCTGCACCAGCCCGGGCCGGTGCACCTGCCGGACCGCCAGGTTGACGCTCACGAACGGTGCGGCCGTGCCGCCGGCCGACCAGGCCTCCGCCTCCCGGCACGCCTCGGCCAGCACCCACCCGCCCAGTTGCACGATCAGCCCGGTCTCCTCGGCCAGGCCGATGAAGCTGTCCGGCCGCAGCACACCCAGCTCCGGGTGGCGCCAGCGGACCAGCGCCTCCACGCCGATCAGCCGGCCGTCGCGAAGCGAGGTCAGCGGCTGGTAGTCGAGGTAGAACTCGCCTCGCTCCAGGGCGGCCGGGATGGCCGCGGAGAGCGCGTACCGGGCCAGCTCCCGTCGGTTGCGCTCGGCGTCGTAGAGCGCCCAGCGCGCCCCGCCGGCCGCCTTCGCCCAGTGCAGGGTGCTGTCGGCGGCCCGCATGAGGTCACCGGGGTTCGCGCCGGCCACCTGGCGCTCGACGATGCCGATGCTCGCCGAGACCTGGAGCTCGTGCCCGTCCACCAGCGCCGGTGTCCGGACGGCGGCCAGCGCCGCCTCGGCCACCGCCACCATGTCCTCGGTGCCGCCGCTGCGCTCCACCAGGATGACGAACTCGTCCCCACCGAGTCGGGCCACCAGGTGCTCGCCCACGGTCTGGCACAGCCGCTCGGCCACTGTGGTCAACAGCCGGTCGCCGACCCGGTGCCCCAGCGTGTCGTTCACGACCTTGAACCGGTCCAGGTCGAGGAAGCACACGCCGACCCGCTGCGCGCCCCGGCCCGGCTCGTTGAGCGCGGCGGTGAGCCGCTCGGTGAACAACGTCCGGTTGGGCAGGCCGGTGAGCGGGTCGTGGGTGGCCTGGTGCCGGAACCGAGCCTCGCTGGCCCGCAGCGCCCGCTCCGCCTGCGTCCGGGCCACCATGGCGGCCCGGCGGATCGACTCCTGCTCGTCGAGCGTCCGGTCCCGCAGCGCGCGGGCGTAGCCGGTCGCAACGGCGGCCAGCAGCCGCGCCATCCGGTCCTCGACGTCCTCCGCCACCAGCCCCAGATCGCGTATCAGCCGGAGCTGGATGACCTCGACGGTACGGCCCAGCCCCTCCGCGGAGGCGATGTGCGCGGCGACCAGTTCGGCGCCCACCCGGTAACCGGCGCGGAGGTCGAACGGCTCGGCGAGCAACGCGCCGGCCAACTGCCCGGTGAGCCGGTGCAGCAGGGTCTCGAGCTGGGCCTGGGTCATCGGCAGATAGCTGGTGCCGGAGACGGCCTTGGCCCAGGCCTTGGCGAACGTGCCCGGGCAGGAGGTCGCCCCGGGCGACTCAGCCACCGAGGCGCCCGACGCCGCCCATGAAGACCGCACGCTCGGCGTCCTCCGCGCTCTCCGGGGTGTCCGGCCGCCACTGCGGCACCCAGACCACGCCCGGGTCGAGAAGCTCGAACCCGTCGAAGAGCGCGGTCAGCTCGGCCCGGTTGCGGACCCAGAGCGGGTTGTCGGTACGCCGGTAGACCCGCTCCGCCTCGGCCCGCTCGTCCTGGCTGCGCCCGTCGTCGCTGGCCTGCGACAGCACCAGGTAGCTGCCCGGGGCCAGCGCGTCGCGCAGGGTCCGCAGCAGATCCGCCGGACGGTCCTCGTCGGACACGAAGTGCAGCACGGCCACGATCATCACGGCCACCGGCTGGTCCAGGTCGAGCAGTTTGCGGATGTCCGGGTGGGTCAGGATCTTCTCCGGGCGCCGCAGGTCCTCCTGCACCACCACCGCCCGGTCGTTGCCGGCCAGGATCTCACGGCTGTGCGCCACGGCCACCGGGTCGACGTCGACATAGACCACCCGTGACTCCGGGTCGAGCCGCTGGGCGATCTCGTGCACGTTGCCGACCGTGGGGATGCCCGAGCCGATGTCCAGGAACTGCCGGATCCCGGACTCGGCGAGGTGGTGCACCGCCCGGCGCAGGAACGCCCGGTTGGCCTGGGCCATCAGCGGCGCCTCCGGCACCGCGGCCACCATCGCCTGCGCCGCCGCCCGGTCGGCAGCGAAGTTGTGCGAGCCGCCGAGGTAGTAGTCGTACATCCGCGCGACGCTCGGGCGCTCGATGTCGATGGTGTCGGGTGCCCAGTCCGGCCGCTGCATGCGCTCACCCCTCGAGTCCGCGACGCGGGCGTCGTCGCCCGCGCGGGTATTGTGCCCCCCCACGTTCCCGCCAGACCATAGCGTGCCGCCAGGTTCCCGCCGACGTCGGTCGATACGCGAAGGTCCACGCCGGCCGGAGCCGGCGCGGACCTTCGGTCGCGGCGTCCCGCTCGACGAGCGGGGTCAGGTCAGAACTTCGGGGCGTCTGGCGCCTCGAGCAGTCCGAGCCGGAGCGCGGTCATCAGCGCCTGCGCCCGGTTGGCCGCACCCAGCTTCTCGTACAGCTTGGAGATGTGCGTCTTGGCCGTGGACTCGCTGACGAACAACTGCTTGGCGATGCCGGCCACGCTCATCCCGTCGGCGAGCAGCCGCAGGACCTGCCCCTCACGGGGGGAGAGCTGCGGACCGGACGGGGCGAGCCGGCGCTTCATCGCCTCGGCCAGGTCGGCCGCCGTGAACGCGCTCGGCGAGGAGGCGGCGTGCCGCGCGGCGGCCACCACCTCGTCGGCCGGGGCGGTCTTCGGCACGAAGGCGCTCGCGCCGGCCTCCAGGGCACCGAAGAGCTGGTCGTCGCCGGCGTACATGGTCAGCACCACGATGCCCATCGAGGCGCTGGACTTGCGCAGCGCCCGGGTGGCCTCGAGGCCGCTGCCGTCGGGCAGCCGGAGATCCATGATCACCACGTCCGGCTGAAGCGCACCGGCCTGGCGTACCCCCTCTGCCGCCGTCGCGGCCTCACCGACGACCTCGAACTGACGGTCGCGCTCAAAGGCGTGCCGCAGGCCCTTGCGAATAAGGTCGTGGTCGTCGACAAGGAGGACCTTGGTGCGGGTGGC
Source organism: Micromonospora sp. NPDC005087 (assembly GCF_042872965.1). Lineage (NCBI taxonomy): Bacteria > Bacillati > Actinomycetota > Actinomycetes > Micromonosporales > Micromonosporaceae > Micromonospora > Micromonospora sp. NPDC005087. The sequence continues at coordinate 401,420 of NZ_JBIALB010000003.1, forward strand.
CGGTGTCGGACTGGTGGTCATCCTCGGGTTACTCCCCTTCTGCTGCTGCGCTACCGCGCAGGTTACCGCGCCGGGGCGAGGTGCCGAGAACCACCGCCACGGTCGTGCCGCTCGGTTGCCGGGGCCTGATCTCCAGCCGGCCCCGGATACGTTCCGCTCTCTCGGCCATGATCGCAAGACCGTACCGCCCGTCGGGCCGCTGGTCAGCCATCCCCTGACCGTCATCCGACACTTCAATCTGCGCGTACGGGGGGTCGACCTCACAGGTGACCCAGAGATTGGAGGCCCCGGCGTGCTTGCGCGCGTTGGTGACCGCCTCCTGCGCGATGCGCAGCAACTCGGCCTCGGTGGCCGCCGGCAGCCGCGCGGTGGACTCGTCCAGCGACAGGTGCACCCGCAGCCCGCCGGAGGCGCCCACGGTGCGCGCGTACTCGGCGATCGCCGCGGCCAGCCCGCCCTGCCGGTCCACCTCGCTGCGCAGCTCGAACAGGCTCAGCCGCAGCTCGGTGATCACCCGGGTCACCTCGCCGCGCAGCGTACGCAGCGCCTCGGCGGTCTCGTCGGCGTCGTCGAAGACGGTGGCCAGGGCGTTGTCGATGCCGTAGCCGACCATCACCAGCTCCTGCGCCACCCCGTCGTGGATCTCCCGCGCCAGCCGCTGCCGCTCCTCGTTGGTGGCCAGGGAGCGGACCTCGTCGAAGAGCAGCGCCGCCTCCAGCCGCAGCGCGGCCGGCCGGGTCAGCGCGGTCACCCGGGACACCACCGGCGCCGGGTACGCGTGTGCGGCGTCCGCCTCCAGCACCACCAGCCCCACCGTGCGCACCCCGGCGACCAGCGGAACGATCAACGCGGAGACGTCGCCACCGCGGTGCGAGCGGGACTGCGACCGGGCGGCGGTCTGCGCCTGCTGACTGGCCCAGGCGTCGGCGATCGCCGAGTCCGCGTCCAGCGTTGTCTCCCAGTCCACCCGGTCCACCCCGGCCTGGGCGAGCACCACGAGCCGGCCGCCGCCGCTGGCCGACAGCACCGCGCCCCGGTCCGCCCGGGCCACCGTGCGCAGCTCCTCGAGCAGGTGCTCGGAGATGCCGCCCGGGTCCAGGGTCGCCCCGGGCAGCTGCCGGGCCACCGTGCGCAGCTGGGTCAGCAGCCGGGTCGCCTCGGCGTACGGCTGGGGCTTGCCCTCACCGCGCACCGCCATCACCCGGTGCAGCGTGCCGGCGGCGTAGAGCCCCAGCGCGGCGAGGATCAGCCACTGCGCGCAGACCGCGAGATAACCGAGCTGGCCGAGCTGACGCTCCCCACCGACCTCGGTGAGCGCCCCGGTGACCAGCAGGGTCGCGGCGGTGACCGCGAGCAGCGCGGCGCCCTCGGAGAAGCGGCGGCGCAGCGCGGTGACGGTCACCGGCACCGCCAGGTAGGGCAGCACCGCCGAGGCGCCGAGCCCGTCGACCGTGCCGCCGATCGACGCGACCGCGGCAACCTGGCTCGCGGCCAGCCCCAGCACCACCACCTCGGCCACGCGGCTCAGCGGCCCGATCAGCCGGTGCTGAGGGGCCAGCAGCGAGGGCAACCCGGCGAACGCCAGCAGCGCGATCCACCACAGCTGGGTGACGTCGCGGGTGGCGAACAGGGTCAGGATGGCGACCAGCGCCAGCATCACCAGGCGGGCGGCCGCGGCGAGGGGATGCGGGTGTGGTGCGGCGGATGTCGATGCGGGCACGTGACGGATGGTAGTCAGCCGCGATAGATATCGGCGATCTCCGCCGCGTACGTCTTGTGGACAACCTGCCGCTTGACCTTGAGCGACGGGGTCAGCTCGCCGGTCGCCTCGGTGAAGTCGCGGGGCAGGACCCGGAACACCTTGATCGCCTCGGCCTTGGAGACGGCGTGGTTCGCGCTCTTGATCGCGGACTGGATCTCCGAGCGCAGGCCCTCGTGTTCGCGCAGGTCCTCGACCCGGGTGTCGGCGGGTAGCCCGGCCGACTCCAGCCAGGCGGGCAACGCCTCCTCGTCGATGGTGACCAGCGCCGCGATGAACGGCTGCCGGTCGCCGACCACGACGCACTGGCTGATCAGGGGATGGGCCCGGACCTGGTCCTCCAGCACCGCCGGGGCGACGTTCTTGCCGCCGGCGGTCACGATCAGCTCCTTCTTCCGGCCGGTGATGCTGAGGTAGCCGTCGTTGTCGAGCTGGCCCAGGTCGCCGGTGCGGAACCAGCCGTCGGCGGTGAGCGCCTCGGCGGTCGCCGCCTCGTTGTGCCAGTAGCCCTGGAAGATCAGATCGCCGGAGATCAGGATCTCGCCGTCGTCGTCGATCCGGATGGTCACGCCGGGCAGCGGGCGGCCGACGGTGCCGATCCGGGTGCCGGTGGGCAGGTTCGCCGCCGCGGCGGGCGAGGTCTCGGTCAGCCCGTAGCCCTCCAGGACCGTCACGCCGATGCCGCGGAAGAAGTGGCCGAGCCGGGCGCCGAGCGGTGCGCCGCCGGAGATGGCGTCCCGGCACCGGCCGCCGAGCGCGGCACGCAGCTTGCCGTAGACCAGCCGGTCGAAGACCGCGTGCTGGGCGCGCAGGGCCATGCCGGGCCCGCGTGAGGTCTCCAGCGCCTCGCTGTACGCGATGGCGACCTGCTCGGCGCGGGCGAAGATGCCGCCCTTGCCGTCGGCCTCGGCCTTCTGCTTGGCCGCGTTGTAGACCTTCTCGAACACCCGGGGGACGGAGAGCACGAAGGTCGGCCGGAACTCCTGCAGCTCGGCGACCAGGTTCTTGGTGTCGGCGCAGTGCGCCATGGTGGCCCGGGCATGCACCACGCCGATCTGGATCAGCCGCGCGAAGGCGTGTGCCAGGGGCAGGAAGAGCAGGGTGGCCGCACCGGCGTTGAACAGGTTCGGCAGCACCGGCACCGCGTTGGCGATGTCGGCGTACATGTTGCGGTGGGTGAGCACGCAGCCCTTGGGCCGGCCGGTGGTGCCGCTGGTGTAGATGATCGTGGCCAGGTCGTCGGCGCGGACCGCCTTGCGGCGCTGTTCCACCTCGGCCGGCTCGACCGCGCCGCCGGTCGTGACCAGCTCGTCGACCCCGCCCCGGTCGATCTGCCAGACGTGCTTCAGCTCGGGCAGCCGGTCCCGGACGCCGGTGACCAGGCTGGCGTGCGCGTCGGTCTCCACCACGACGGCGACCGCGCCGGAGTCGGCGAGGATCCAGGCGGCCTGCTCGGAACTGGAGGTCTCGTAGATCGGCACGGTGACCGCACCGGCCGTCCAGATGGCGTAGTCCAGCAGCGTCCACTCGTAGCGGGTGCGGCTCATCAGCGCGACCCGGGCGCCCGGCTGGATGCCGGCGGCGATCAGCCCGGCGGCCACCGTCACCACCTCGTCACGGAACTGCCGGCAGGTCACCTCCGCCCAGGCGGTGCCCGTGCCGTCTGCGGCCGGGGTGCGGCGGGCGAACTGCACGGCATCCGGCGCGACCTCGGCGTTGTCCCAGACCGGATCGGTGAGGTTGGCCGCGTCGCCAACGGTGACGATCGGCGGAACGGAGAACTCGCGCACCTGCACTCCTTCGTGCTCGCACTGGCCGGGCCGGCCGCCACCGCGGGCGTCGGCTCTGTCGAAACCTACCCGGCTGTCGGGTCGGGTGGGACAAGCAGGAGGGTCGGTCGGGCCTCGTGGTGGTTGGCCTACCGCGTGCGGCGGGGGTCGAGCCCCGCCGCCGGGCGCGGCGGGGGCGGCGCGGCACGTGGACGGTGCCCGCCGGGTAGCCTCCCCCCATGGCGGACTCCTCCACCCAGTCGATCATCATCGGCGCGTCACCGGATCGGGTGACGGCGGTCATCTGCGACTTCGCGCGCTACCCGGAGTGGACCGAGGCGGTGCGTCGCGCCGAGGTCATCGAGGAGTACGAGGACGGCTACGCCAGCCAGGTGCGCTTCACCATCGACGCCAGGGTGATGGCCGACGAGTACGTGCTCGCCTACGAGTACGCCGAGGACCTGTCGCGGATCGAGTGGCACCTGGTCGCGCCCTCGAAGATGCAGAAGAGCCAGCGCGGTTCGTACGACCTGGTGGGCAACCCGGACGGCGGCACCACGGTGACCTACACGCTGGAGGTCGAGCTTTCCGTGGGAATGCTCGGCATGTTCCGGCGCAAAGCCGAGAAAATGATCATGGATACCGCGTTGAAGCAGCTCAAGCACCGGGTAGAAGCATCCGGTGCGGCGCAGTGACGCGTACGGCGGCACGGTAGAGGAGCCGACCATGGGCGCAACGGATCCGGGCTCGGCCCGGGAAGAGGCGGAGCGGCTGGTCGCCACCCTGCTCGCGGGGGCGCGGCTGGCCTCCGCCGGCTCGGCGGGCGGCGCGTGGGGCCCGCTGGGCGGGATGCTGGCCGGTGTCCTCGGTCACAGTGCCGCCCCCGGTGGTCCTTTCGGCGCCGGTGGCGGTTTCGCCACCGGTTCCGCCGAATGCTGCGTCTGCCCGGTTTGTCGGGGCATCGCCGCGTTGCGCGACCCGAGTCCGGAATTCGCCGAGCGGCTGGCCACCGGCGCCGGTGACCTCGCGGCCGGCGTGGCCAGCCTGCTCCGCGCGTTCGCCCCGGCGGAGCCGCCCGAGGCCAGTCCGTCGGCACCCGCCACCGCGCCCGCCCCGGCCGCCGGCGCCGACGTCCCGGAGCCCACGCCGGCTGAACGGTTCACCGGGGCCGACGAGGATCACGTGTGGCGCGATGCCACCCGTAGCGGGCATGATTCTCAGCCGGCGCAGGAGCGGGACGTCTGGGCGGTCGCCACCCGGACGGCGGACCCACTCGCCCCGGACACCGCACCACCCGTCGACGAGGCCGGGGCGGTGGCCGCACCCGTGCCGACCGACCGACCTGTGGTGCCCGCGTCGCGGGTACCCGACGACACCGGCGCGGCCGCACCGGGCGACGTCGCCTGAGCGCGGGACATCTCGACCCGGACCGGCGTGTCGCCGGCGCACGGGCCGGACAGCACAGCAGAGGGGAGCGGCAGCGGTGACGCTGACCATCGGAGTCGACGTCGGTGGCACGAAGGTGGCCGGCGGTGTCGTGGACGACACCGGCACGGTCCTCGTGCAGACCCGACGGGACACTCCCGCCGATGACGTCGGCAAGACCCGCGACGTCATCATCGACCTGGTCGGCGAGCTGGCTGCCGGACGGACGATCGAGGGCGTCGGCATCGGCGCGGCCGGCTGGATCGACGCCAACCGTTCGACCGTGCTCTTCGCCCCCAACCTGGCCTGGCGGGACGAGCCACTGCGCGAGTACGTCGGCAAGGCGGTCGGCCTGCCGGTGATCGTGGAGAACGACGCCAACGTGGCCGCCTGGGCCGAGTTCCGCTACGGCGCGGCCCGGGACGCCGACGACTCCATGGTCATGTTCACCATCGGCACCGGCGTCGGCGGTGGCATCGTGCTGAGCGGCGAGCTGCTGCGTGGCGCGCACGGCGTCGCCGCGGAACTGGGCCACATGCTGGCCGTGCCGGACGGGCACCAGTGCGGCTGCGGGCGGCTGGGCTGCATCGAGCAGTACGCCAGCGGCAGTGCCCTGGTCCGCTTCGCCCGGGCCGGCGCCCGGCAGGAGCCACAGCGGGCCACCGCGCTGCTGGAGCTGGCCGGCGGGGAGACCGAGGCGATCACCGGCCACATGGTGACCACCGCCGCTCAGGGCGGCGACCCGGTCTCCACCGAGGCGTTCGCGCAGATCGGCCGGTGGCTGGGCACCAGCCTCGCCGACATGGCGCAGATCCTCGACCCGCAGACCCTGGTCGTCGGGGGCGGCGTGGTCGAGGCCGGTGACCTGCTGCTCGGCCCGGCGCGCCGCTCGTACCTCGACGCGCTCGCCCAGCGCGGGCGCCTGCCGGTGGCCGAGGTGCTCCCCGCCGAACTGGGCAACAGCGCCGGGGTGATCGGCGCCGCCGACCTGGCCCGACGGATCTGAGGCGAGCCGGAATGGGCGAGGCCGGCGGCGTACCACTGCGCGTGGTGTCGTACAACATCCACAGCCAGCGCGACGACACCGCCGCGCTGGCGGCGGTGGTCCGCGCCGTGACGCCGGACGTGGTGATCGTGCAGGAGGGGCCGCGCCGGTTCCGGTGGCGGCAGAAGTCCGCCTCGCTGGCCGAGTCGTTCGGCCTGGTGGTGGCCGCCGGCGGGCTGCCCGCGCTGGGCAACCTGTTGCTGACCAGCCTGCGGGTCCAGGTGCGGGACACCCGCTGCCAGCGCTTCCCGCTCACCCCCGGCCGGCACCTGCGCGGCGCCGCGTACGCCGACTGCCGTGTCGGCGACGCCCGGTTCACCCTCGCCGGGTCACACCTGTCCACCGATCCGACCGAGCGTCCCGCGCAGGCCGCCGAGTTCAGGCGCGGCCTGGACGCGGCGGGCAGCCCGGTGGTGGCCGGGGCGGACCTCAACGAGGGCCCGGACGGGCCGGCCTGGGCGACCGTGGCGCGCGGGCTGACCGACGCCGCGGTGGCGGCCGACCGGGCCGACCGGCTCACCTACTCCTGCGCCGACCCCCGCCGGCGTATCGACGCGCTCTTCGTCGACCCGCGGATCACCGTGGTCGACTACGACGTGGTGGACACCCCGCAGACCCGGCGGGCCAGCGACCACTTCCCGGTCCTGGTCGACCTGCTGCTGCCCACCACCGGCTGACCCCCGACCGGCGCGACCGCCGATCCGTCCGCGCCGGGGCTGGACATCCGGCTCCGATGTGGAGAGGATTTCGCGGCGACCGGCACGCGTGCCGCACAAAAGGAGATGTCCCGGTGTCCACCTCCACCGACCACGGCCGGCCCGACCCGGAGGCGACCCCGTCCGCGCTGAGCCGCGACGGCCGCCCGGTCTCCGACCGCGGCGACACGGTCTGCGTCATCGGGGCCGGGGCCAGCGGCCTGACGGCCATCAAGAACCTGCGCGAGCACGGGTTCGGCGTGGACTGCTACGAGCGGGAGACAGGCGTCGGCGGCGCCTGGAACTGGCGGCACGACCGCAGCCCGGTGTACGCCAGCACCCACCTGCTCTCGTCGAAGCCGTTCACCCAGTTCCCCGACTTCCCGATGCCGGACTCCTGGCCGGACTACCCGCACCACAGCCACCTGCTCTCGTACTTCGAGCGGTACGCCGACCACTTCGACCTGCGCTCGCACATCTGGTTCGGCACCGAGGTGATCCGGGTCGAGCCGGCCGCGGGGGAGCGCTGGGACGTGACCACCCGCTCCACCGGCGGGTACGGGCCGGAGCGCACCTCCCAGTACGCCGCCGTGGTGGTCGCCAACGGCCACAACTGGTCGCCCAAGCTTCCCCGCTACGAGGGGCTCGAGGAGTTCCGCGGCGAGATCATGCACGCGTCGTCCTACAAGGACCCGGCGCAGCTGCGGGGCAAGCGGGTGCTGGTGGTGGGCGCCGGCAACACCGGCTGCGACATCGCCGTCGAGGCCGCCCAGCAGGCGTCGCGGTGCTGGCACTCCACCCGACGCGGCTACTGGTACGCGCCGAAGTACGTGCTCGGCCGCCCCGCCGACCAGGTCAACGACTCTCTGCTGGCACTGCGCGTGCCGCTGCGGGTGCGCCAGTGGCTCTACCACTGGACGCTGCGGCTGACCGTCGGCGACCTGACCCGCTTCGGCCTGCCCAAGCCCGACCACCGGGTGTACGAGACGCACCCGATCGCGAACAGCCAGCTCGTCTACTACGTGGGCCACGGCGCGATCGGCCCGGTGCCCGACGTCGCCCGCTTTCACCCGTACGCGGTGGAGCTGACCGACGGCCGCGAGATCGATCCCGAGCTGGTCATCTTCGCCACCGGTTACCTGCCGCGTTTCGAGTTCCTCGACGCCTCGGTGTTCGGCGACAGCGCCGGCGTCGGCCGGCCCACGTTGTGGCTCAACGCCTTCACCCCGGGGCATCCGACGCTGGCGGTCGCGGGCCTGGTGCAGCCGGACTCCGGTCTGTTCACCCTGTCGCACTGGCAGACGGTGCTCTTCGCCCGGCTGCTGCAGGCCCGCCGGGACCGTCCGGAGCGTGCGGCGGCGTTCGCGCAGCGGGTGCGCGACCGGGCCGGGGAGCGCTACTCCGCGCAGGTCAAGGAGAGCAGCCGGCACTGGTTCGAGGTCGGTCACGCCGACTACCTGCGCGCCGTCCAGCGCGCCCTAACCGACCTGGAGGGCAAGTGAGCGCGAGGAGTGAGCTTGCGAGCCCCGCAGTCGCGAACGAAAGGCTGGCACCGTGAGCGCGAGCAGTGAGCTGCGGATCATGCGCGGCCGGGAGTGGTCCCGCCCGGTCCGGCCGGCCCGGCGTGAGGTGCTCAGCGCCAGCCCCGAGCTGGAGGAGGGGCGCCCGCCGCTGCTCTTCGTGCCCGGGTTCGGGCACGGCGCGTGGGCGTTCGCGGAGCACTGGTTGGGGCACGCGGCGTCGCGGGGGTTCCCGTCGTACGCGGTGAGCCTGCGCGGGCACGGCGGCAGCGAGCCGGCGCCGGAGGCGACGCTGCGGGCGTACGCCCACGATGTGGTCCAGGTGGCCGCGGGCCTGCCGCGCCAGGCGGTGCTGGTGGGGCACGGCGCCGGGGCGCTGGTGGTGGCGCACGCGTTGGCCCGCTACCCGGCGCGCAGTGCCGTGCTGGTGGCGCCGGTCTTCGGCGGTTGGGGTGTGCTCGGCGCGGCGTTGCGCCGCAACCCGTCCGGCACGGTGCCGGCGGTGTTCGGTGGGCCGCTGCGGCTCAGCCGCGGCCAGTTGTTCAGCCGCGAGCTGCCTGAGGCGGAGGCCCGGCGTCACGTCGCCCGGCTCGGTCGGGCCAGCCGGCGGGCGCAGTGGGCGCTGCTGGGCGAGCCGGAGGCCGAGCCGGCCGTGGGTGCGCCCCCGGTGCTGGTGCTGGGCAGCCCGGACGACCGGGTGGTGCCGACGTCGACGTTGAACCGGGTGGCCCGCCGGTACGGCTCGGCCCCGCTGCTCTTTCCCGGGATGGGCCACGACCTGATGCTGGACGCGCGGTGGGCGGAGCCGATCGACGCGATCCTGGACTGGTTGGAGAAGGAGCCGGCGGCGCACTGAGCGGTCCGCGTCCGGCCGGCGCGCGCCGGTCAGCCGCCCGCGTGGCGGGTGGCCGCGCTGCCGGCCGGGGCGGCCCGGGGCGCCGGGGCCGGCATCCGGGTGGTGCCGTCGGTGCCGGTCAGGCGGCTGACCAGGGCGCCGCTCTCGTCCAGCGCGCTCAGGTAGGAGCCGGCCCAGGCCCGGATGTCGTGCTGGTGCAGGTAGGCGCGCATGGCCCGCATCCGTTCCGCGACGTCGGCCGGGCTGGCCCGCAGCGCCGCGCGCAGCCCCTGCTTGAGCCCCTCCAGGTCGTGCGGGTTGACCAGGTACGCCTGGGACAGTTCGGCGGCGGTGCCGGCGAACTCGCTGAGCAGCAACGCCCCCGCGTCGTCCACCCGGGCGGCGACGTACTCCTTGGCGACCAGGTTCATCCCGTCCCGCAGCGGGGTCACCGCCATCACGTCGGCGACCCGGTAGAGCGCGGCCAGCTCGGCCCGGTCGAAGGGTTGGGTGAGGTAGTGGATGGCCGGCTCGCCGACCCGGCCGAACTCGCCGTTGATCCGGCCGACCTCGCGCTCGATCCGCTCGCGCAGGATCTGGTACTGGCCGACGCGTTCCCGGCTCGGCATCGCGACCTGCACCAGCACCGTGTCGCGGACCTTGACGTCGCCGCTGGCGAGCAGTTCGCTGTACGCCTTGAGCCGCTGTTCGATGCCCTTGGTGTAGTCCATCCGGTCCACGCTGAGGATGACCCGCCGGGGGTCGCCGAGGTCCTGGCGCAGCCGGCGGGCCCGGGCGGCCACCTCGGGGCGGGCGGCGAGCGCGGCCATCTCGGCGGTGTCGATGGAGACCGGGAACGCGCCGATGCGCACCACCCGGTCGTCGATCCCGATCCGCCGGTCGGTGGCCGGCAGCTCCAGCACCTTGGTCACCAGCTGGGCGAAGTTGTGCGCCGCCTGGGCTCGCTGGAAGCCGACCAGGTCGGCGCCGAGCATGCCGCGTAGCAGCTCGGCCCGACGGGGCAGCTGCATGAACAGCTCCGGCGGCGGGAACGGCACGTGCAGGAAGAACCCGATGCGCAGGTCCGGTCGGAGCGCGCGGAGCAGACCGGGGACCAGGTGCAGGTGGTAGTCCTGCACCCAGACCACCCCGCCCGGCTCGGCCACCTCTGCGGTCGCCTCGGCGAAGCGCTGGTTGACCCGCTGGTACGCCTCCCACCACCGGCGGTGGTGCTGCGGCTGCTCGACGGCGTCGTGGTAGAGCGGCCACAGGGTGGCGTTGGCGAATCCTTCGTAGTGGTCGCGCAGGTCCTCGTGGCTGAGCGGAACGCTGTGCATGCGGACGCCGTCCACGTCCGGCAGTGCGGGGGCGGGCCCGGTGCCGCCCGCCCAGCCGACCCAGGTCGCCGGGGTGTGCCGCAGCAGCGGGTGCAGCGCGCTGACCAGCCCACCAGGGCTGCGCCGCCATTCGCAGGCCCCGTCGGGCACCACACTGTCGTCGATGGGGAGGCGGTTGGCCACCACCACGAGGGAACTCTGTCGCATCTCGGGCATTCCGATCAGCAGAGGACCGACTGCCGCGAGCAAGGGAAAACCGGTCAGTCAGTCGGGGAAGTGACGTACGGCGGTATTCCTACTGACAGTAAGTTACACCACTGTTACGTCACGGGCGGGGCGGTGGCGTCCCGCGATGCGGGCCGGCTCAGACGACGGCGCCGTTGTCCGGGTCGTCCTCGTCCTCGTCGCCGGGGCGCAGCCGCCAGATCAGCGTGACGAAACCGGCCAGGATGCCGGTGAACCCGAACAGGGTGACCGCCGAACGGTCGATCGGGAGCAGCGACGGGAAGAGGAAGAGCACGAACCCGACGACCACGGCGAGCGTGCCGACCACCGCGTACTTGGAGAACCGGGGCAGCGGCGGCGGCGGAGGCGGGTGGTAGCCCTCCTCATCCTCGTCGTCGGGCAGGTCCGCGCCGAAGGTGTCCAGCCCGTCCAGCAGCGACGGCTCATCCGGCCGGACGCCGCGCCCGATCGAGATCCCGGAGATGTCGGTGGCGGACGGTAGCCGGCGGACGTCGGTGGCGGTCGGCCCGGCCTCGTCCGCGCCGGAGCGGGCCAGCGGACCGGCGGCCGGCTCGTCCCGGTCCGCCCGGTCGTCCACGTCCTCCGCGGCCGGCCACGGGTGCTCGCCCGCCGCCGAGGTGGTGTGGAAGCCGGCGACGATCCGTGCCCACTCGGCGTCGATGTCCGGCTCGTCAGGGGCCGGTGGCTGCTCCGGGGCGGTCTCGTCGGCGAGCTGGGTGAGGTAGTCCCGTGCGGTGGTCAGGTGCGAGCGGTCGACGTACAGCCGGTCGACCGGGCGGGCCGGGACGGTGGTGGTGCGGGTGACCGGATTGAGGTCGGCGGAGGGTTGCAGGTAGGCCGCGATCCCTCCGGCGGCCAGCACGTCGAGCAGGTGCTCACCCACGCGCGGATCGACGTCGCCGGCGACGGCGTACTCGTTCGCGTCGAGCCCGTTGTCCCGCCGTCCCCGGCGGGCCCCACCCGCTGACACCCGGACATCCTCCTCAACGCGCCTTCCGGCGCGGCCGCCCAGCCCCCTCGACGCCCGTCCGCACGCCGTGCTCTGAATCGTGACACGTCCGGACCCGGTTCCGGGAGTGCGTTGTGTCGCGTCTTCCAAAGTCAGCGTTCCCGCTGCTGGTGGTGGCCGTGCCCCTTTGTCGGTTCTTGCGAGGGGCGCGGCAGGGGACGGGTCGACCCGAGGTCAGTCGATCTTTAGCCCGGCGCGACCGGAAGCCGCCCAGGCGTCCGTTGTGGTGGGCGGCCCGCGCTTCGTAGGCTCGACGACGACGGCGGCACCGCCCGGCCGAGCGCTGCCCGGGTGCGCGGGCGCCGTCCTGACCACGCCACGGGAAGGACGCCGGTGCTGTACTGGCTGTTGAAGTACGTCATCCTCGGTCCGCTGCTCAAGCTGATCTTCCGCCCGCAGGTGGAGGGCCTGCACAACGTGCCGGCGACCGGCCCGGTGATCCTGGCCAGCAATCACCTCTCCTTCTCCGACTCGATCTTCACACCGCTGATCACCTCGCGAAAGGTCACGTTCGTGGCCAAGGCCGAGTACTTCACCGGCAAGGGGATCAAGGGCTGGCTGACCAGGATGTTCTTCGTCGGCACCGGCACCATCCCGGTCGATCGCTCCGGTGGCCGGGCGGCCCGCGCCGCGCTGGACACCCAGTTGCAGGTGCTGCGTGCCGGGGGAGTGGCCGGCATCTACCCGGAGGGGACCCGCTCCCCGGACGGGCGGCTCTACCGGGGCAAGACCGGGGTGGCTCGACTCGCGCTGGAAAGCGGGGCGTCGGTGGTGCCGGTGGTGATGCTCAACGCCGACGAGATCCAACCCCCGGGCAAGCTCATCCCCAAGATCGCCCGGGTGAAGATCCGCTTCGGTGCCCCGCTGGACTTCTCCCGCTACGCCGGGCTGGCCGGTGACCGGTTCGTGGAGCGCGCGGTCACCGACGAGATCATGTACGAGTTGATGGAGCTCTCCGGTCGCGAGTACGTCGACATCTACGCGCAGAAGCTCAAGGAACCCCAACCCGTCCCCACCCCGATCGCCGTCTGAACCCCGCTCAGCAGGCGACCGCCGGCCCCGCCGGGGCGACCGGGCGGCCGGCCAGCGCGAGCAGCCCGGGGGCGTCGTTGCGCAACGCGAAGGTGCGTACCTCGGCGCGCGGCACCCGGGCGGCCGCCGGGTCACCGGCGCGGGTCAGCTCCGCCGCCGCGAGCGCCAGCGCCAGCAGCCGGTCGCTGACGTCCGGAATCCGGCCGTAGGTCTCGGCGGCGGCCAGGTGCAGCTCGGCCGAGCGCCGGTGGTCGCCGTCGGCCGCGGCCAGGGCCGCCGTCACGGTCCGCAACGCCGCCTCCGACCAGGGCGTCCGGTGGCCGACCCGGTCCAGCATCGCCCGGACCCGCACCGCGGCGTCCCGGCCGGCCAGTGCGGCGGCGTACGCGGCGGCGGCGATCCACTCCCCGCTGGCCAGCGCCGGCACCGCCGACCAGGACCCGCCCAGCTCGTCGATCAACGCCGCCGCCTCGGCGTCGCGGCCCTGCAGCGCCCGGCACAGCGCGGCCATGCTCAGCATCGTCCAGTGCAGCCGGTGGAACCCGCTGCGCCGCGCGGTGTCCAACGCGTCGGCCACGTCGTCCGGGTCCTCGTCGTCGCGCAGCACCAGCAGGCAGCAGCGCAGCCCTCGCACCTGCATGTCCCAACTGCCGGTCGGGGTGTCGACGAACGCCTCCGCCGCGGTGAGCAGCCGGCCGAAGTCGCCGTCGAACCAGGCGCGCATCGCCTCCGCCGAGTAGCCGGTGGTCAACGTCTGGCCGCTGGCGGTGCGGGCCGGCGCCGCCGAGAGCAGGGCGTTGGAACGCAGCCAGTCGCCCTCCTCCCGGATCGCCCACGCGAGGTTCTGGGTGGCCCGGGGCAGCGCGAGCAGCTGACCGGCCCGGCTGAACTCGACGATCGCGTGCAGCTCGTCCAGGCCGACCCGGTCGCCGGACTGGTAGCGGGCGGTGGCCGCGGTGATCCGGGCGTTGGTGCGGGTCTCGGTCAGGCCCAGCCGCTCGGCGATCTCCGCGGCGGTGTCCGCCGCCGCCACCGCCGGATCCCGCTCGTAGTTGAGCATGTGCAACCGACCCAGCTCGGCGTACGCGTCCGCCTTCTGGGCAGTGTCCGGCAGCGGCTCGAACAGCTGCACCGCGCGGTCCAGGCAGGCCAGCGCGTCGCCGCGGTCGGCGCGCAGCCAGGCGGCCTGACCGAGCAGGGTCCACGCCCGGGCCGAGCAGGCGTCGTCGCCGTGGGCCAGCAGCCGGTCGGCGAGGGTGTGCACCTGATCCGGCCCACCGCCGGAGAGGAACGCGTTGCCGTCCCGGTAGAACGAGATCTCGGTGCTCAGCAGCTCCAGCTGGAGCCGGCCCACCGGGTCGCTGTCGTCGGCCAGGCCGAGCGCCCGGCCCGCGTGGCTGGCCGCCGCGTCCAACCCGTGCAGCGCGTACGCCCGGCGGGCCGCGCGGTGCAGCGCCTGCCGCGCCGGCCCGGCGTACCGCCGGACCTCCATGCCGAGCGAACGGGCGATCTCGTGGGCCGCCCAGCGGTGGTGGGCGAGCACCTCGGCCAGATCCGTGTCGCGGCTGTGGGACAGCGCGTCGAGCCAGTCCGCGGCCCGCTCGTGCCGGGCCACCCGTTCGGTGCGGGGCAGCCGCTGGTAGCAGACGTCGCGCACCAGGACGTGCCGGAACCGGAACTCCGCCTGCCCGGCCATCGTCGACGCCGCCTGCTCGTGCACGAAGTCGCGCTGCTCCAGCCGGCGCAGCGAACGCTCGACCGACTCGACCTGCTGTCCCAGCGCGGCGGCCACCGCGCCGGGCCAGAACTGCACCCCGACCACCGAGGCGGCCAGCAGCACCGCGCGGTCCTTGGCGTCCAGCAGGTCCACCCGGTTGGCGATCACCGCGTGCACGCTCTCCGGCATGGTCAGCTCGAGCTGCTTGTCCAGCGACCAGCCCCGCCCGGACTGGCGCAGCGCGCCCTGCTCGATCAGCATCCGGACGTACTCGTGGGCGTAGAGCGGGTTGCCGCCGGCCACCTCGATCAGCGGGCTCAGCATGTCGGCGGAGAACGCCGCCTGGCCGAACAGGTGCGCGTACAGCGCGGCGATCCCGGTGTCGCGCAGCGGCGGCAGGGTGATCGTCACCGAGCCGGTGATGGTGCCGGCCCAGCTCGGGTCCCGGTCGACCAGCTCCGGGCGGGCGGTGCAGAGCAGCAGCAGCGGCACCTCACGGGCCGCCGCGCCGAGCAGCTCCACGAAGCGCAGCATCGCGTCGTCGGCCCAGTGCAGGTCCTCGAAGACCAGCACGGTGGGGCGGCGGGCGGCCAGCGCCAGCAGGAAACGCCGCCACGCGGACTCCGCCTCCTCGGCCGGCAGCGGCGTGCCGGGCAACCCGACCAGCGGGCGCAGCGCGTCCACCACCCGATCACGTTCGCCCGGGCCGATCAGCTCGCCGACCGCGGCGGCCAACCGCTGCGCCGCGCTGCCGGCCGGGTCGGTGTCCAGGATGCCCGCCTCGGATTTGACGATGTCGGCGAGCGCGGCGAACGTGACGTTCTCCCCGAACGGCGGGCAGCGCCCGGTGCGCCAGGTCAGCGGCTCGTCCACCAGCCGACCCGTGTGCCGGTACAGCTCCCGCAGCAGCCGGCTCTTGCCGATGCCGGCCCGGCCGAAGATCGTCACCACCTGCGGCAGGCGGTCACGCAGCGACCGGTGCAGCGCGTTGACCAGCATGCCCAGCTCGTGTTCCCGGTCGACCAGCGGCGTGGTGTCCGGCTCCCGGTCGGTGGGCTGGCGGCGCAGCGGCGACAGGGCGAGCCACACCTCGGTCGGCGACGACCGGCCGCGCAGGGTGACCGGGGGCTGCTCCTCGTAGCGGATCGCGTCCTTGGTCAGCGCGTGTGTGGTGCCGCAGACCAGCACCCCGCCCGGCGGCGCGACCGACTGCATCCGGGAGGCGGTGTTCACCACGTCGCCAGCCACGATCGCCTGCCCGCCGTCGCGGGCGGCGGCCACGTCGACAAGTGCCTCACCGGTGGCCACACCGACCCGGAACCGCAGCTCGGTGCTGCCGGTGGGTGCGAACCGGGTGAGCACCCGTTGCAGCTCCAGCCCGGCCCGTACGCACCGCAACGCGTCGGTCTCGGTGGCGATCGGGGCGCCGAACAGCGCCATCACCGCGTCACCGATGTACTTCTCCACCACGCCGCCGTACTGGCCCACCACCCGTCGGGCTGCCGAGAAGAAGCCCGTCTGCATCCCGCGGACCTGCTCCGGGTCGGCCCGCTCCACGTACGGGGTGAAGTCGATCAGGTCGACGAAGAGCACGCTCACCCGACGGCGGTCCTCCTGCGGGGTGACCGTGCCCGGCCGGTCCGCGCCCGGCCGGGGCGACCCGCACGAGGTGCAGAACGCGACGTCCGAGGCGAGCGGACGCAGGCAGTGCGGGCAGACCGCACCCAGCTCGGCGCCGCAGCCACCGCAGAAGCGGTCCCCGTCGGCGGCCGTACGTCCACAGCGCCCACACTGCGCGGCGATGACACCCTCCACTCGCGAACCGACGCCCCCCACGGCGTCGCGTCAGAGGAAGTATCACCGCCGACGCCGCTGTCGGGTACCGGCCTGTTGGCTTGTGGACAGTCCACACACGGCTTCACGGACTAGATTCAGGCGGCCACATGTCGATCAGCGACCAGAGGGGGACAGGTCAATGGTGTACGTCAAGCTGGAGAGCGACTGGACCGACGGCAACGGGGTCAGCCACTCCGCGGGTGACTCGGTGGACGTCGACGCCGCCACGCTCGCCACCCTCCAGGCCGAGGGCATCGTCATCGAGCAGTCCCACGGCCCGGACGGTGACGGCAAGGGCCCGGACAAGTGGGCCGGGCCGGGCAGCTCCGGGGTCTGACTCAGCGCCGGTGAGGCGACGACGCGGCCGGGTCGCCCACGGGTGACCCGGCCGCGTCGTGTCCGCTTCGGTGCGCTGCCCGCGGGTCAGCGGTCGTTCATGCCGGCGCGCCGGCGCAGCGCGGCGACGTCGGTCACCACGATCCGTCGCCCCTCGGTACGCAGCCAGCCCCGACTGGCGAACGAGCCGATCGCCTGGTTGACGCTCTGCCGGGAGCCGCCGGCCATCTCGGCCAGTTGGCTCTGGTTGAGCTCGATTGTGATCATCGGGGCCTGACTCTCGCCGGCGAGCCGGACCAGCGTCTTGGCCACCCGGCCGGGCAGGTCGAGGAAGACGTGGTCGGCGTTCTGCTCGGTGAGCCGGCGGATCAGCCCACCCAGCGAGCGCATCACCGCGTCCAGGATGCGCGGGTTGGAGTGCACCAGCTCCATGAACGCCCCCCGGGAGAGCGCGAGCGCCGCGCAGTCCTCGATGGCCTCGGCGGAGGCGGACCGGGTGGAGGCATCGAGCAGGGAAACCTCGCCGAGCACGTCCGGCGGACGGATCACCGACAGCACGGCCCGCTCGCCGGTGGGTGCGGTGCGGAAGACGGCCACCGCGCCGCGGCGCAGCACGATCAGCGACTCGCCCGGGTCGTTCTCCACGAAGAGCAGCTGACCCTTGCGATAGGTGCGCGGGACGGCGGCGGCGATGACACGCTGCCGTACCTCGGGCTCCAACCCGGCGAACATCTCGACACCCGTGAGCGCATCACCCGGCTCCGGCAGGCGAACCTCCACGGCCCAACCCCTCCCCGGTCAAGGACCACAACTCGCTCACCGGTGAACCTGCTGGGCCCGACAAGGTGAACTGACACCGCTTCGGCGTCCGGTAGCGATACACATCAGATCATGACGGTCCGGTCGCTTGCTGTACACCCCTCGAAGCACTTCCGTGACCGTCGCGAGCTGCGGCGTACCGCTTGTCGAGCTGCCGATCCGGGCCGGTGGCGCTGGTCACCGCCCGGCGGGGCCACGACGGTCGGCGGGGCCCCGCCGCCCACCGCCGGCCGGCGGTGGGCGAGGATGGCCGGAATGGTCTACCGCTACTTCTACGACTGCGAGTTCATCGAGGACGGCCGGATCGTCGACCTCGTCTCGATCGGTGTCGTCGACGAGTACGGCCGCGAGTTCTACGCGGTCTCCACCGAGTTCGACGACTCCCGTGCCGTGCCCTGGGTCCGGCGCAACGTGCTGGACAAGCTGCCCTCGCCGGCCGACCGGGCCTGGCGCTCGCGGGAGCGCATCCGCGACGACCTGTACGACTTCCTCATGGAGCCCATCCGGGACCGGCCGGGGGAGCAGTTGGAGCTGTGGGCCTGGTACGCGGCGTACGACCACGTGGTGCTCGCGCAGCTCTGGGGGGCGATGCCGGCGCTGCCCCGGGAGATCCCCCGATTCACCAAGGAGCTGCGGCAGCTGTGGGACGACCGGGGCCGGCCGACCCTGCCGGACGCTGACGCGGCGCGGCACGACGCCCTGGTCGACGCCCGGCACAACCTGGCCCGCTGGCGGGCGATGACGGCCCGCTGAGCGGCGGTCGTGGGCACCGGAGGTTTGACCGGTTCTGTCCCGGGCACCGGTTCGACGAGTCGAGCCGAGGGAGAGTGCCATGAGCAACGAGCCGACCAGCGCGGCCGAGGCCCGTGTCCGGGTCACCGAGCTGGTTCGGGCCGCGCGGATCTGCATGCTCACCACGATCGCCCTGGACGGGCGGCAGGTGAGCCGGCCGATGGGGCTCCAGGAGGCCGAGTTCGACGGCGACCTGTGGTTCTTCGCCCACGCCGACTCGGCCAAGATCCGCCAGATCCGGGTGAACCCGGAGGTCAACGTCGCCTTCTCCGACCAGGGGCACAACGCCTGGGTGTCGGTCTCCGGCACCGCCACCGAGGGGTTCGATCGGGCCCGCGCCGAACGGCTGTGGAACCCGCTGCTCAAGGTCTGGTTCCCGGACGGGCTGGACACCCCCGGCCTCACGTTGATCAAGGTGCACGCCAGCTCCGCCGAGTACTGGGACTCGCCCAGCAGCACCATGGTCAACCTGCTCGGCTTCGCCAGGGCCGCGGTGACCGGCCGCCCGCCGGAGGCCGGCGAGAACCACGAGGTGACCTACTGACCGCCCGGCCGGTGGCGGGTCGGCCCCCGGGGCGCGCTGTCGGTGTTCGGGCAGGCCGACTACAGTGCGCAGTGACGGCCCGCCCCGGGCCGGCAACGGCGCCGATGGTCTGATCTGACACATATCCTGGGGCTTAATCGGGCTTTACCTGATGCTCCAGGAGGATGAGCGGATCATGCGTATCGGCGTGCTCACCGGCGGCGGCGACTGCCCAGGTCTCAACGCGGTCATCCGGGCGGTGGTCCGCAAGGGCGTCGCCACCTACGGTCACGAGTTCGTGGGCTTCCGGGACGGCTGGAAGGGCCCGCTGGAGGGCCTGTCCCGGCCCCTGGACATCGCCGACGTGCGCGGCATTCTGCCCCGCGGCGGCACCATCCTCGGCTCGTCCCGGACCAACCCGTTCAAGATCGAGAACGGCGTCGAGCGGATCAAGGACAATCTCGCCGCGCAGGGCGTGGACGCGTTGATCGCGATCGGCGGCGAGGACACCCTCGGCGTGGCCACCAAGCTCTTCGAGCTGGGTGTGCACGTGGTCGGCGTGCCGAAGACCATCGACAACGACCTGGGCGCCACCGACTACACGTTCGGCTTCGACACCGCGGTCAACATCGCGATGGAGGCCATCGACCGGCTGCACACCACCGCGGAGAGCCACCACCGCACCCTGGTCGTCGAGGTGATGGGCCGGCACGCCGGCTGGATCGCCCTGCACGCCGGCCTGGCCGGTGGCGCCAACGCCATCCTGCTGCCCGAGCGGCAGTTCGACGTCGACCAGGTGGCCGGTTACGTCGAGAAGCGCTTCCAGCACCAGTACGCCCCGATCGTCGTGGTCGCCGAGGGCGCCCAGCCGCTGGACGGCCAGATGGTGCTGGCCAACCAGGAGCTGGACTCGTTCGGTCACGTCCGCCTCGGCGGCATCGGCCAGTGGCTCGCCGAGCAGCTGGAGGCCAAGACCGGCAAGGAGGCCCGCACCGTGGTGCTGGGCCACATCCAGCGCGGCGGCACCCCGACCGCCTTCGACCGGGTGCTCGCCACCCGCCTGGGCCTGCAGGCCATCGACGCGGTGCACGAGGGCGACTGGGGCAAGATGGTCGCGATGCAGAGCACCGACATCGTCCGGGTGCCGCTCGCCGAGGCGACCCGGGAGCTGAAGACCGTGCCGCTGGAGCGGTACGCCGAGGCCGAGGTCTTCTTCGGCAGCTGATCGACGGTCGGCGGCGCGGCGGGCCTGCGGGTCCGCCGTGCCGCGACCCGACGCGAGGGGGTACGACCGAGATGTCCGCCGGGGTGCACACCGTCGCGGTGATCGGCGCGGGGAAGATCGGGGAGCTGATGCTCTCCGGGTTGCTGCGCTCGGGATGGCCGGTGGATCGGCTGCTGGCCACCGCCCGCCGTCCGGCCCGCGCCGAGGAGTTGACCGCGCGCTACGGCGTCCGGGTGGTCGACAACCTGACGGCGGTGGACGAGGCGGCGGTGCTCGCGGTCTCGGTCAAGCCGCAGGACGCCGCCAC
Organism: Micromonospora sp. NPDC005087; assembly: GCF_042872965.1. Classification (NCBI taxonomy): domain Bacteria; kingdom Bacillati; phylum Actinomycetota; class Actinomycetes; order Micromonosporales; family Micromonosporaceae; genus Micromonospora; species Micromonospora sp. NPDC005087. Next base: position 421,647 of record NZ_JBIALB010000003.1, read on the forward strand.
GTTGCTGGACGAGATCGGCCCCAAGGTGCCCGCCGACAAGCTGGTCATCTCGCTCTGCGCCGGGCTGCCCACCAGCTTCTTCAACCGCCGGCTGCCCGACGGCACGCCAGTGGTCCGGGTGATGACCAACACACCGGCCCTGGTCGACGAGGCGATGACGGCGATCTCGGCGGGCGCGCACGCCACCGGTGCGCACCTGGCGCTGGCGGAGGAGATGTTCAAGCCCCTCGGCCAGACGATCCGGGTGCCCGAGTCGCAGCAGGACGCGGTCACCGCGCTCTCCGGCTCCGGCCCGGCCTACTTCTACCTGCTGGTCGAGGCCATGATCGATGCCGGGATCCTGCTCGGGCTGCCCCGGCAGGTGGCGCATGAGCTGATCGTGCAGACCGCGATCGGCTCCGCCGTGATGCTGCGCGACTCCGGCGAGCACCCGGTCAAGCTGCGCGAGGCGGTCACCTCGCCGGCCGGCACCACCATTTCCGCCATCCGTGAGCTGGAGAAGCACGGCGTCCGCGCGGCGCTGCTCGCCGCGCTGGAGGCGGCCCGGGACCGCGCCCGCGAACTGGCCGCCCAGGCCGACTGAGGCCGCAGGGGCTGGCCGCCCGGTGTGTGCCGCATACTGGCGCGGTGTTCACACTCGCCCAGGCTCGGCACCTGGTGGCCACCCTGCAGCCGCGCGTCAACGAGTTGATCCGGCTCCGGGCCGACCTGGCCGAGTTGCGCGTCGACCTGGCCGACCACGGCGTCAGCGCGCTCGGCGGGCTGGCCGAGGTGAAGGGGCTGGAGGCCCGGCTGCACGGCGTCGTTGACGAGCTGCACCAGCACGACATCCAGGTCAAGGGCATCGCGCCGGTGCTGCTCGACTTCCCCGGCGAGCGGGCTGGCCGCGCCGTGCTCTGGTGCTGGCTGGAGGGGGACTCCGACGTGCGCTGGTACCACCGGGCCGAGTGCGGCTTCGCCGGCCGTCGCCCGGTCTGACGCCGCGTCGGCGCTCCCACCACCGCACGATCCACTCGACATCCCGGAAACCGGGGCATCCCGGTGAGCCGGAAGCCCCGACATCCGTGAACCGGAGTCGATCAGCCGGCGGCGGAGTCCGGCAGGACCGGGTCGGCGGCGTCGGTCACCGCGAACACCACCACGTTGTCCCGGTAGTGCCCGCGCCGCCGGTCGAAGTCGCCGCCGCAGGTGACCAGGCGCAGCTCCGGGCCGGGCGTGGGACCGTAGACCACGGCGGTGGGAAACCGGTCCTTACGGGTGCGCAGCGACCCGGTCACCCTGAACGACAGGCGCTGCCCGCCGCGCCACACCTCCACCCGATCGCCGGGACGCAGCTCGCCGAGCCGGGCGAAGACCGCCGGGCCGCGCCGCGAGTCCAGGTGCCCGGCCAGCACAGCCGGCCCGGTGTCGCCGGGGGCCGGACCGCCGCCGTACCAGCCGGCCGTGTCGAAGTCGGCCGGCGGGATCAGCGTGCCGGCGCGGTCGAGGCCCAGGACGGTCAGCGCGGAGTCGACGCCGATCCGCGGTACGCGTACCCGGGTGGGTCGACCCTGCGGCGCGGGCGTGGCGGCGGCGGCCGGGCAGTCGTCGGTGCAGCCCGGCTGCCAGCTCGCCACCGGCGGCGGCGGGCCGGTGCTGGCCAGACCGACCCCGGTGCCGGCGACCAGGCAGACCGCCGCGCCGGCCGCGACCAGCGCGGCCAGCGGCACCCGACGGTCGCGGTGCCGTCGGATCGCGGGGCCGAGCCCGGTGTTCACCAGGTGGTGCGGCGCCGCCGACGCCACAGCAGCAGGCTCACCGCGACGGCCGCCGCGGCCAACCCGCCGGCCACCAGGGGGTACCCGCCGCGCCCGGTCCCGGCGACGCCGCCGGCGCCGGTGTCCACCCCACCGGCGGGTACCACGGTGCCGCCCTCGGCGTCGCGCCGCAGCTCGGCGGTGAGACCGCCCTGCTTCGCGTCGAGCACGAGCAGCGAGTAGACGGCGCCGCCGGTGAGCCGCACCTCGGTGTCGGTGCTCGGCCCGCCGGCCCCGGTCAGCCGCAGCCGCCAGCTACCCGGCTCCACCTGCTGGTAGTCCGTGGTGGTGGCGAACTGCACGCCGTTGGCGATCATCGGGCCGTCGGCGGCGGCCACGTCCAGCACCGGGGTCCGCACCGACGCCTGCACGACGCGTACCTTGGCGCGGCCCGGGGTGGGCGCGCTCAGGTCGTCGTTGAGCACCCGCAACCCCAGGTCGGCGTGCCGGCCGACGCCGGCCACCGTGTACGCGTCGCCACTGGTCACCGCGACCTCGGTGGTGAGGACCGGGGGATCGCTGGCGGGGGCGCCGGCCTCGCGCATCGCCACCGCGTACCGGCCGGGTGCCAGCTCCAGGTAGTCGGAGACCACGCCGTAGCCCACCCCGGGGAAGACCCGTGGCTTCGCGGCGTCGGGGGCGGCCAGGTAGACGTCCACGGCCGGGGTGTCGGGGGAGAGATGGGCGAGCCGGACGTATCCGACGGTGTCCGCGCTGGCCGGCGTGGCGACGCCGACGGCGGCGACGGTGGTGCCGAGCAGGAGCGCGCTGGCGCCGGCCAGCAGCCGGCGGGGCCCGATGGTAGGGAGCATGCGCATGTCGCCTCCGAGAGCACGGTCAGTGAGCGGGCGGCAACCCAGGGAACAGAGTCCCGTGTACGGGACCACGGCGCAAGTTGTCAGCGGCATGTCGCAGGATTTTGGAAACGTAGCGATGATCGTCGTCGACGGGTCATCGCCCACCGTCGCGGTCGCCTATTGTCGGGCGATGCGGGATCGCCGGGTGGCGCTGGTGTGGACGGCTTTCGCCGTCGTCGCCCTGGTGTCCTGTGTGCTCGTGTCACGACGCGAGGACCGCCTCTCCGACCTGCACATCTACTACGGAGCGTTGTCCGACCTGCGGGCCGGGCGGCCGCTGTACGGGTACGTGGCGGAGAACGGGGGCCCGTTCACCTATCCGCCTTTCGCCGCCCTCGTGCTGGGTCCGATCACCGCCGTCAGCGAGGGCGTTTTGCAGGTGGCCTGGTTGGTGGCGACGTGCGCGGCGGTCGTCGCCATCGCCGGGTCGGTCGGTGTCGCGCTGACCGCCCGACGGTCCCATCGCCCGCTCGTCGTGGCGGTGGCGGCCACCGTGCTGATGCTCTCCGCGCCGGTGCAGAGCAACCTACGGTTCGGGCAGGTCAGCATCTTCATCGTGCTGATGGCCCTGCTGGACGGGATGGGCCTGGTTCCACCCCGGGTGCGTGGCGTGCTGGTCGGGGTGGCCGCGGCGATCAAGCTGACCCCGCTGCTGTTCGTGGTCTACTTCCTCGCCACCGGCCGCTACCGCGACGCCGGCCGCGCGGCGGCGACGTTCGTGGCCTGCGCGGGGCTCGCCGCGATCGTGCTGCCCAGCGAGAGCTGGACCTACTGGACCGAGGCGGTGCGGCAGACGTCGCGGATCGGCAACCTGGCCTCGCTGGGCAACCAGTCCGTGCACGGGATGCTGTTGCGCGTCGGGGTCGACGAGGCGGCGCTGCCCCTGCTCTGGGCCTGCCTGGTGGCGCTCATCTGCGCGGCGGCGCTGCTGCGAGCCCGGCAGTTGACCGCGCAGGGCCGCCCCGGTCACGCCGCGGTGCTCGTCGGCTGCGCCACCGTGGCCGCGTCCCCGGTCTCCTGGACCCATCATCAGGTGTGGCCGGTGCTCGCCGCGATGCTGCTGATCGGCGCGTCCGGTGTCACCCAGCGGGCCGCCGGCGCGGCGCTGCTCGCCGCCATGGTCGTCTCGTTGGGTGCGGTCCTCGGTCCGGTGTCGATGCGGCCGGGCGTGCAGTTCCTGTTCGAGAACGCCCGGGCCGTCGGGGTGTGCCTGCTGTGCCTGGCCGGCTTCGGTGGCGTCGCGGTCGCCGCCGTCCGGACGAGCCGGCGACCGGCCGTCGGCGGGCGGGCCTGGTGGCGGGTGGGCATCACGGCCACGGTGGCGGTGGCGTTCTTCGCCGTGCAACCGCTGCCCGCCGGAGCGGACCCCACCTTCAAGGCGTACACCCTCGACGACGTGGTCAACCCACGATACTTCTTCGTCTGCCGTGGCCCGGTCGAGTGCGCCGCCTACGGCACCGACGCGCCGGTCACCTTCGGCACCCGGGCGGAGAAGACCAAGGTGCGGGTCAACGGCGTGGTCTCCGGGCAGGTGGCCCGATTGGAGTACTACTCCGCCCCGGGCGGGGCGCCCCGGACCATCCCCCTGCTCGCCGCCTACCCGGGGACGCGGACGTTCTCGTTCCGGTCGGCGAACATGGCACAGGGTCGGCTCGTCGCGTACGCCTCGGACGGCCAGCCCATCGCCAGCTACGACGAGGAACTCGCCGCCGCTCTCCGCACAACCACCCGGTAGGCGATCGCAGGGAGGGCGGCGGCGTTGCTCAGCGGGTCGCGGCGGCCAGCGCGGTGCGCAGCGTGTCGGCGTCGCCCTGCTTCGGGTGCTCCCAGTCGGTCGGGTCGGCGGAGTAGAGCGTGCCGTAGGCCGGCGTGTCCGGCTGGTAGCGCCACCCCTCGGCCAGCGGACCGACGTCCACCGCGTCGTAGCCGATGCGGTCCAGGAAAGCCGTCACCTCGGCCTTCGCGGCGGCGTCGTCGCCGGCGATCGCGAGGGCACTGCGGTCGGCCGCGCCGGACGGCCGGGCCAGCGAGTCCAGGTGCTTGAAGAAGATGTTGTTGAAGACCTTGACCACCCGGGCGTCCGGCAGGTGCCGCTGGAGCAGTTCGCTGCTGGTGACCTCGCCGGAGTCCAGCTCCGGGAAGTTGCCGTCGCGCTGGGTGTAGTAGTTGTTGGTGTCGATGACGACCTTGCCGGCCAGCGGCTCGACCGGCACCGCACGGTAGGCCTTGAGCGGAACGCTGACCACCACGAGGTCGCCGACCCGCGCCGCGTCCTGTGCCGTGCCGGCGCTGGCGTGCTCGCCCAGCTCGTCGACCAGGTCGGTGAGCGTCTCCGGCCCCCGCGAGTTGCTCAGCACCACGTCGTAGCCGGCGGCCACCGCCAGTCGGGCGATGGTGCCGCCGATGTGGCCGCTGCCGATGAGTCCCACAGTTGTCATGTTGGTTCCCAACTCCGTCCACCCGCGACACATTCCCGACCGCAGTGGTGGGTTATTCCACTTGTCGAGGCGCCCACGGGTGCGCAGAATGCCGTCCGTGCAGTGTCTGACCGAGGATCTCGCGACCTTCGCCGCCGGAGCCGACGCCTGGTTGCGTCGCGAGCCCGTCCTGCACAACGTACTGCTGACGCTCGTCGCGGACCGGCTCTCCGGTGACGTGCCACTCTCCGGGGGCGAGCGGTTCGTCCGGCTGGTCGACGCCGGCACGACGGTGGGTGCGGCGGTGCACACGCCGCCGCGCGGGCCGCTGCTGGGCGCCGTGTCGCCGGCGGCCGCGTGGGCGTTCGCCGAGCACTTCGTGCGGGCGGTGCCGCCGCTGGTCGAGGTGCACGGCCCCGTCCCGGCCGTAACCGAGTTCGCCGAACGGTACGCCGAATGTGCCGGCAGGGTGGCCGTACCCGGCACCGCGCAGCGGATCTTCCGACTGGACGCGGTCCGGCCGCCGGTGGGGGTGGCCGGACGCGCCCGCCCGGCCACCGTCGCGGACCGGGACCTGCTGATCGCCTGGGCCGCCGCGTACGCCGCGGAGACGACGCCCGCCGGTCCGCCGGTCGACGCGGCCGGGCAGATCGACGCCCGGCTGCCGCACGGCGACCTGCTCTGGCTCTGGGAGCGGGCCGGCGCACCGGTTTCGACGGCCTGGCTCAGCCGACCGGTCGCCGGCGTGGTCCGGGTCAGCGGCGTGTACACGCCGCCACAGTGGCGGGGGCGCGGCTTCGCCAGCGGCTGCGTCGCAGACGTCACCCGGTACGCCCTGGACGCCGGCGCCATCGCGTGCACGCTCTACACCGACCTGGCCAACCCCACCAGCAACCGGATCTACCAGACCCTCGGCTACCGCCCGCTGTCCGACGCGGCGCAGTGGCGGTTCGTCGCGCCGTGATGCCGGCCGGGTCAGGCCGTGGCGGGTAGCGCCTTCTCGATGGCGGCGCGCAGTTCGTCGGCGCCGGGCTCCACCGTGGGGGCGAATCGGGCGGCGACCGTGCCGTCCGGGGCCACCAGGAACTTCTCGAAGTTCCACCGGACGTCCCCGGTGTGCCCGTCGGTGTCCGGGGTGTCCACCAGCGCCGCGTAGAGCGGGTGCCGGTCGGGGCCGTTGACGTCGACCTTCTCGGTCAAGGGGAAGGTGACCCCGTAGTTGACCTGGCAGAAGTCGCTGATCTCGGCGGCGCTGCCCGGCTCCTGCCCGGCGAACTGGTTGCAGGGCACGCCGAGCACCACCAGGCCGCGGTCGGCGTAGGAGTCCGCGAGGGTCTGGAGGCCGGCGTACTGCGGGGTGAGGCCGCAGCGGGAGGCGACGTTGACGACCAGCAGCGCCCGGCCGCGGTAGCGGGCGAGGTCGGCGGGGCCACCGGTGAGGGCGTCGATCGGGATGTCGAAGACGGTCATGGCCCGAGGCTACGCGCCGGCTGACGGGGCTCCGGTGACGGGCGGAGCGGGCGCATTCCACGCCACCAGAAGAAATCGAAACATGTACATCTTGACGAAGTGATGACGCCGTGAGTACCGTCTCACCATCTCTTTTGGAAAGTTTCCTAACAGTTCGGGAGACGCCTCATGAAAAGATCGCTCCGCCGGGCCCTCTGGGCCGGTGCCGTGGTCGCCGTGACCGTCGCGGCGGTGCCGATGACCACCGCGTTCGGCGCCGGCACGGTCACCACCACGTTCACCAAGGCACAGGACTGGGGGACCGGTCACGAGACGAAGGTGACCGTCACCAACGGGTCCAGTGCCACGGTCAGCACCTGGCGCATCGAGTTCGACCTGCCGTCGGGCACCACCATCAGCAGCTCCTGGGACGCCGACGTGACCAGCAGCGGCAACCACTACGTCGCGGTCAAGAAGAGCTGGGCCGGTGCGCTCGCCCCGGGCGCCTCGTTCAGCTGGGGCTACAACGGCACCGGCGCCTACAAGGCGCCACTGAACTGCACCGTCAACGGCGCGGCCTGCGGCGGTGGCACCCCTCCGCCGACCACGACCCCGCCGACCACCACCCCGCCGACCACGACCCCGCCCACCACCCCGCCGCCCACCACTCCGCCGCCGACCACCACCCCGCCGAACCCGGGTGGCAAGAAGGTCGTCGGCTACTTCGCCGAGTGGGGCGTCTACGGGCGCAACTACCACGTCAAGAACATCCAGACCAGCGGCTCGGCCGCGAAGCTGACCCACATCCTGTACGCCTTCGGCAACACCACCGGCGGCCGCTGCGCCATCGGGGACAGCTACGCCGACTACGAGAAGGCGTACACCGCGGCGGACAGCGTCGACGGCGTCGCCGACACCTGGGACCAGCCGCTGCGCGGCAGCTTCAACCAGCTGCGCAAGCTCAAGCAGATGAACCCGCACCTCAAGGTGATCTGGTCCTTCGGCGGCTGGACCTGGTCGGGCGGCTTCACCCAGGCCGCGCAGAACCCGGCCGCCTTCGCGGAGAGCTGCTACAACCTTGTCGAGGACCCGCGCTGGGCGGACGTCTTCGACGGCATCGACGTCGACTGGGAGTACCCCAACGCCTGTGGTCTGACCTGCGACACCAGCGGCCCGAACGCGTTCAAGAACGTGATCAGCGCGCTGCGGTCGAGGTTCGGCTCCAACGCCCTGGTCACCGCCGCGATCACCGCGGACGGCAGCAACGGCGGCAAGATCGACGCCACCGACTACGCCGGCGCCATCGGCAACCTCAACTGGCTGATGCCGATGACGTACGACTACTTCGGCGCCTTCGCCGCCCAGGGTCCGACCGCCCCGCACTCCCCGCTCACCTCGTACACCGGCATCCCGCAGCAGGGCTTCAACTCCGACGCGGCGATCCAGAAGCTCAAGAGCAAGGGCATCCCGGCCAACAAGCTGCTGCTCGGCATCGGCTTCTACGGCCGGGGCTGGACCGGCGTCACCCAGGCCGCCCCGGGCGGCAGCGCCACCGGCGCCGCGCCGGGCACCTACGAGGCGGGCATCGAGGACTACAAGGTCCTCAAGAACACCTGCCCGGCCACCGGCACGGTCGGCGGCACGGCGTACGCCAAGTGCGGCAGCAACTGGTGGAGTTACGACACCCCGTCCACCATCAACGGCAAGATGACGTACGCGAAGAACCAGGGCCTCGGTGGCGCGTTCTTCTGGGAGCTCTCCGGTGACACCGGAAACGGCGAGCTCATCGGCGCCATCAAGGGCGGTCTCGGCTGAGCCGAGGGCCGACGCACCACCCACACGGCGGGGAGGGGCACGCACCGTCCCTCCCCGCCCGTGGCGCACCGGCCCGGTCGACGCCCAGCGTCGGCCGGGCCGCCGGCGTTGGGCGGGACCCGCCCGATGTGGCAGACTCGCGGCTCGGCAGTCTCGATGTCCCCGTCGACGGAGGTGGTCATGCGCCCGACCCACCGCAGGCTGGCGGCTACCGCCGCCGGGCTGGCGCTGCTGCCGGTCGCCCTGGTCGGCTGTGGGCTCACCGGCGGCGGCGACGAGCCGTCCGCCAAGCCCGAGCGGGCGCCCGCCGAGGAGGCCTCCACCCGGTCCCGTGAGCGCGTGCAGGCGTACCTCGACGCGATGACCGCCAAGGACGTGGCCGCCGGCCGAAGCCAGCTCTGCGCGCTGCTGCACGAGGGCTTCGACCTGGGCGCGACCGGCCCCAACGGCGACTTCGCGGACCACTTCGAGGTGCCCACGGCGGCGATCATCGACGTCCGGTCCGGCCCGCGCGGCCAGGAGGTTAGCGTCTCGGTGTCGGTCACCGCCGGCAAGCGCAAGACCACCCGGCCGCTGGTGTTCACCGTCACCCGCGACGGCGGTGACTGGTGCATCGCCGGGGAAACACCGGGCGGCGCCCCGCCGGCCGGCGTCGTCCCCTCGCCCGCTTCCTGACCTGCGCACACTGGGACTGATCTCCCATCTGCCGGAACCGTCCCCCTCGCCGCCCGGGCACCCCGGCGGTCGCCGTACGCTTTCTGTCATGCGCCATGAGTGGCATCAGCTGAGCCATCCCGCGGTGGGCAGCCCGGGCCTGCAGACCAGCCGACCGACCGTCGACTCCGCGGAGGACGCCGCCCTCGGTCTCGACCGCTGGCGGGACCTGCCCCGCGAGCAGACCCCGCCGTGGTCCGATCCGGCCACCGTCGCCCAGGTCTGCAAGGTGCTCGACACCGTGCCGTCGGTCGTCGCGCCCTACGAGGTGGACCAGCTCCGGCAGAAGCTCGCCCTGGTCTGCGAGGGCAAGGCGTTCCTGCTCCAGGGCGGTGACTGCGCCGAGACCTTCGCCGACAACACCGAGAGTCACCTGCTGGCCAACGCCCGCACCCTGCTCCAGATGGCGATCGTGCTCACCTACGGCGCGTCGCTGCCGGTGGTGAAGGTCGCCCGGGTCGCCGGGCAATACACCAAGCCCCGCTCGCTACCCACCGACGCGCGCGGTCTGCCCGCCTACCGCGGCGACATGATCAACTCGCTGGAGGCGGACCCCGCCGCCCGGGTCGCCGACCCGCAGCGCATGATCCGGGCGTACGCCAACTCGGCGGCGGCGATGAACATGCTCCGGGCGTACCTCGCCGGCGGGCTCGCCGACCTGCACGCCGTGCACGACTGGAACAAGGGCTTCGTGAAGAACTCCCCGGCCGGGGAGCGCTACGAGGCGATCGCCCGGGAGATCGACCGGGCGCTGGCCTTCATCCGGGCCTGCGGGATGACCGACGACGAGGCGCTGCGCACCGTCACCCTCTACTGCTCCCACGAGGCCCTCGCCCTGGAGTACGACCGGGCGCTCACCCGGGTCTCCGACCGCCGGGCGTACGGGCTCTCCGGGCACTTCCTCTGGATCGGCGAGCGCACCCGGCAGATCAACGGCGCACACATCGACTTCATCTCCCGGATCGCCAACCCCATCGGGGTCAAGCTCGGCCCGTCCACCTCGCCGGACGAGGCGATCGAGCTGTGCGAGAAGCTCAACCCCGACAACATCCCCGGCCGACTCACCCTGATCAGCCGGATGGGCAACCACCGGGTGCGGGACGCCCTGCCGCCGATCGTGGCCAAGGTCACCGCGGCCGGCGCCAAGGTGGTCTGGCAGTGCGACCCGATGCACGGCAACACGCACGAGTCGTCCAACGGCTACAAGACCCGGCACTTCGACCGCATCGTCGACGAGGTGCTCGGCTACTTCGAGGTCCACCGAGGGCTGGACACCCACCCCGGTGGCCTGCACGTCGAACTGACCGGCGAGGACGTCACCGAGTGCCTCGGTGGCGCCCAGGGCATCGAGGACCTCGACCTGCCCGACCGGTACGAAACCGCCTGCGACCCGCGACTGAACACCCAGCAGTCGTTGGAGCTGGCCTTCCTGGTAGCGGAGATGTTGCGTGGCTGACGCATTCGTGGACCTGCGGTCCGACACGGTGACCCGACCGACCTCCGGCATGCGGGAGGCGATGGCCACCGCCGAGGTCGGTGACGACGTCTACGGCGAGGACCCGACCGTCAACGCGCTGGAGGCCGAGGTCGCCGCGCTGTTCGGGCACGAGGCGGCGCTGTTCGCGCCGAGCGGGTCGATGGCCAACCAGATCGCCCTGCAACTGCTGGTGTCGCCCGGCAACGAGCTGCTCTGCGACGCCGACGCGCACGTGGTCACGTACGAGATCGGCGCCGCGGCCGCGTACGGCGGGATCTCCTCCCGGACCTGGCCGGCGGTCGGCGCGGACATCGACCCGGAGGCGGTCGCCGGGATGATCCGGCCGGACGGCTACTTCGCCGTCCCCACCCGGGCGATCGCGGTCGAGCAGACCCACAACCGGGGCGGCGGGGGAGTGATCCCGCTGGCCACCCTGCGGGAGCTGCGCCGGGTCGCCGACGAGGCGGGGGTGGCCCTGCACTGCGACGGCGCCCGGATCTGGCACGCACATGTCGCCGACGGTGTGCCGCTGGTCGACTACGGCCAGCTCTTCGACACGCTGTCGGTCTGCCTGTCCAAGGGCCTCGGCGCACCGGTCGGCTCGTTGGTGGTGGGCAGCGCGGAGAAGATCGAACGGGCCCGGTTGATCCGCAAGCGGATGGGTGGCGGCATGCGGCAGGCCGGCATCCTCGCCGCCGCCGGCCGGTACGCGCTGGCGCACCACGTCGACCGGCTGGCCGAGGACCACGCCAGGGCGGCACGGCTCGCCGAGGCGGTCGCGCCGTTCGGCGTGCTCGCCGCCGCGGTCCGCACCAACCTGGTCCCGTTGGACCTGACAAAGCACGCGCTGGACGCACGCGCCCTGGCGGCCGCCGCGCGGGCCGAGGGCGTGCTGATCTCGGTGCTCGGCCCGCGTACCGCCCGCCTGGTCACCCACCTGGACCTCGACGACGCCGGCGTCACCCGCGCCGCCACCGTCCTGGCCCGCCTCCTGGCCGCCTGACCCCGCCTCCCGCCCCCCTGCGGTTCCCTTAGTGATCAAGAGGTTTGCGTCAGATCCCGGCTCCAGGATGACGCAAATCTCTTGATCAACAGCTTGGGGCGGGTGGGGCGTGGTCAGGGGTGGAGGCGGGTGAGGGTGGCGATGTCGGCGGCGTGGCCGACCTGCTTCTCGCTGGGCGTCTCCACGACGATGGGGACGCCGGCGGTGGCCGGGTGGGCCATCAGCTCGGCGAAGGCGGGCTCACCGATGGTGCCCTTGCCGATGTTCTCGTGCCGGTCCCGGGTGGAGCCGCACAGATCCTTCGAGTCGTTGGCGTGCACCAGCCGCAGCCGGTCCGTACCCACGGTGGCCACCAGCGTGTCCAGGGTCGCCGTCATGCCGCCCTCGGCCGCCAGGTCGTGCCCGGCCGCCCAGGCGTGGCAGGTGTCGAAGCAGACCCCGAGCATGGGGTGCCGGTCCACCGCGTCCAGGTAGGGCCCGAGCTGCTCCACGCGAGAGGCGAGCGACCGGCCGCCGCCCGCGCTCGGCTCGACCAGCAGCATTGGCCCGCCGACCTCGGCGGTCCAGTCGAGCAGCGGCCGCAGCTCCTGGCGGACCTGCCGCATCGCCTCCTCGGCGTACCCCTCGTCCACCGAACTGCCCGCGTGGAACACCACCGCCCGGGCGCCGATCGCGATGCCCCGGCGTAGCGCGTGCGCCAGCGTCTGGGCGGAGCGCTCGACCGTGGCCGGGGTGGGTGAGCCCAGGTTGACCAGCAGCGAGGCGTGGATGAAGGCCGGGATGCCCCGCTCGGCGCAACCGTCGCGGAACAGCGCGTCCTGCGCCGGGTCACCCGGAGGTAGCGCCCAGCCTCGCGAGTTGGAGACGTAGACCTGCACCACCTCGGCGCCGGTCGCGTCGGCATACGGCAGGGCGGCCCTGGCCAGCCCCCCGGAGGTGGGGGTGTGCGCGCCGGCCGGTCGGGAGCGGGTCACCGGCATCTCAGAAACACCCGATGGTGACCTGGGTGCCCGGCGGCACCTGCGAGTTCTCGCCCGGGTTCTGGAAACGGACCACGGCGTTCGGGTTGAGCTGGACGGCCACCGGGAAGCCCTGGCTCTCCAGCGCCTGCTTGGCCTCCGGGCAGGGCAGGTCGACCACCCGGGGTACGACCACCAGCGGCGGGCCCTTGCTGACCTCCAGCTTGACCTGGGCGCCCTTTTCCACGCCCGTGCCGTCGGCCGGGCTCTGGCCCAGGATCTCGTCCTTGGGCTTGTCGGAGTCCTTGTAGGTCTCCACCAGCACGAGGTTGAGCTGGGCCAGGGTGGTTTGAGCCTCGGTCAGGCTCTTGCCGACCAGGTTCGGCACCGACACCGGCGCCCGCCCCCGGCTCAGGATGAGGGTGATCTTCGCGCCCGGTTTGACCTCGGCGCCCACCTTGGGGGAGCTGTCCACCACGACTCCGGCCGGCAGGTTGTCGTCGTAGCGGGCGGTGCCCTTGGCCACCACCAGGTTCGCGTTGACCAGGTCCGCCTCGGCCAGCTCGAACTCCTTGCCGATCACGTCCGGCACCGGGAAGCGCTCCGGGCCCAGGGAGAGGGTCAGGGTGATCGTGCCGCCCTTGACGACCTTGGTAGCCGAAGCCGGGCTCTGCCCCAGCACGCTGTCCTTCGGCGCCTTCTCGTCGTAGCGCGGCTCGCCGTAGGCCAGGGTAAGCCCGGCGCGTTCGGCCCGCGCCTGCGCGTCGGCGTTGCTCAGGCTGACCAGCTGCGGGGCTGCCGTGTAGCGGCCGACGCCGAACCACCAGCCGCCGAGCGCGGCCACCAGGACCAGCATCACCACCACGGCCCCGACGGCCAGCGGGCCCTGCGGGTGGGCCAGCACCCTGCCGCGCAGCGCGGCGAGGCGGGACCCCAGGCCATCCGCCGGCTCCGGGGCGGCCCGCCGTCGGCCCGGCCCCTGCCCACCGCCCTCGGGCAGCCGGGCCCAGGCCGGCCGCTCGGCCGGGCGGACGGTGGCGACCATCATGGTCGGCTGTGACATCGGCGGCTCGTCGGTCACCCGGCGCAGCACGGCGGTACGGCTGTTGACGTCGCCCAGGTCGTCCCGGGCCGTCTGCACCTCGGCCAGCAGCGCCCCGGCGTCGGCGGGCCGGGCGCCGGGGTCGCGCCGGGTGGCCCGCTGAACCAGATCGTCGAGGATCGGCGGCAGGCCGGGCACCAGCGTCGACGGTGCCGGCACGTCCCGGTCGACGTGCTGCCACGCCACGTCCACCGGGCGGTCACCGTCGTAGGGCACCCGACCGGTGAGCATCTCGAACAGCACGATGCCCGCCGAGTAGACGTCGGTGCGCGGGTCGGCCCGGCCCTCGGTGACCAGCTCCGGGGCGACGTACGCCACGGTGGCCATCAGCTGGTTGCCCTGCTCATCGTCGGCGCTCGCCTCGACCGCCCGGGCCAACCCGAAGTCGGCCACCTTGACCACGCTGTCCACCAGGTTGGCGACACCACCGGTGGGCGCCTCGGCGACCAGCACGTTCTCCGGCTTGACGTCCCGGTGCACCAGGCCGGCGCGGTGCGCGGCGGCGATCGCGGCGAGCATCTGCTCGGCGATGGCCAGCGCCTCGTCCGGGTTGACCCGGCGCCGCTCGGCCAGCACGTCGCGCAGCGTGCGGCCGCGGACGTACTCCATCACCAGGTACGGCAGCCCACCGTGGGTGCCCTGGTCGTAGACCGCCACCACGTTCGGGTGGGTCAGCCGGGCGATGGTCTTCGCCTCGTCGGTGAACCGGGCCACGAAGTTGGCGATCCGGGCCCGGGCCTCGGGCGCCTGCGTCGGGTGAATGATTTTGACAGCGACGGTGCGCTCGAGGCGCTCGTCGGTGGCGGTGTACACGGTCGCCATGCCGCCACGAGCCACGCGACCGCGAATGCGGTAGCGCCCGTCGATCAGCGAGCCCAGCAACGTGTCGGCGACCTGTGTGTCCATCGGCAGGGAGTCTATGTGTCCAGGGGGCAAAGGTTGAACAGGATGCTACAGCCGATGGCCAACCTGGTCCGTCCCGCTGCGCCCGCCGAGCTGTCCCGACCCCCTCATCCGCTGGTCGCCGGGCGTCTACCCGGGTGTTCGGACCGGTCGTCCCGGGGTGCCCGGTGGCCCGTCCGGGCAGTGGCGTGGCAGGGTGATCGGGTGACCGAACCCGTACCCGACCAGGCCGTGCCCGGCCCCGAGCTCGCCGGCCCCGCAGACCCGGCCGGCTGGCTCACCCTGCCTGACGTCGCCGAGCGCCTCGACGTGTCGATCAGCAAGGTGCACCAGATGATCCGCGACCGGGAGCTGCTGGCGGTCCGCCGCGACGGCATCCGCCGGGTGCCGGCGGACCTGGTGGCCAACCAGACCGCGCTCAAGCACCTGCCTGGCGTGCTCAACCTGCTCTCCGACAACGGCTACGACGACGAGGCCGCGCTGCGCTGGCTCTACGAGCCGGACGACACCCTCCCCGGCGCCACCCCGGCCGCCGCCCTCTCCGGCGACCAGGCCCGCGAAGTCAAACGCCGAGCCCAAGCCCTCGGCTTCTAACCCCCGCGCCCCCGCGCTTCCCGCGCCCTTCCGTGCGTTGATCATGAGGTTGGCGGCGTCCGTATCGGCGTGTCGCGCCGCTAACTTCATGATCAACGGCGGGGGCGCGGGGCCGGGCCGGGGGAGGGGTCAGTCGGCGCGGCGGGTGGCGGCTATCGCCAGGTCGACCAGGGCCTGGCGGGCCTCGGTGTCCAGGTCGACGGCGGTCAGCGCCGCCAGCGCCGCGTCGGTGAGCGTGACGATCCGCTGCTCGGTACGGGCCAGCGCCCCGCTCGCGGAGATCAGCTCGCGCAGCTGGGTCACCCCCTGCTCGTCGAGCTCCGGATCGCCGAGCCGGCTGAGCAGGAGCTCCCGGCCGGCGTCGTCGGTGGCCTCCACGGCCGCCGCCACCAGGTACGTGCGCTTGCCCTCGCGCAGGTCGTCCCCGGCCGGCTTGCCGGTCTGCGCCGGGTCGCCGAAGACCCCCAGCACGTCGTCGCGGAGCTGGAACGCCTCGCCCAGCGGCAGCCCGTACGCCGAGTAGGCCGTCCGCACGTCCGCCGTCGCGTCGGCCAGCGCGGCGCCGAGCAGCAGCGGACGTTCGACCGTGTACTTCGCCGACTTGTACCGGGCGACCTTGCTGGCCCGTTCCACCGAGGTGTCCCCGGTGACCTGGGTCAGCACGTCGAGGTACTGCCCGACGGTGACCTCGGTGCGCATCTCGTCGAAGACCGGCCGGGCCCGGGCCACCGCCCGTAGGTCCAGTCCCGCGGAGTGCAGCAACTCGTCGGACCAGACCAGGCAGAGATCGCCGAGCAGGATCGCCGCCGCGTCACCGAACCCGTCCGGGTCGCCGCCCCAGCCGGCCGCCCGGTGCCGGGCGGCGAACCGCCGGTGCACCGCCGGCTCGCCGCGCCGAGTGTCGGAGCGATCCATCAGGTCGTCATGGATCAGGGCGCTGGCCTGCACGAACTCCAGCGCGGCCAGGGCGGTGAGGACCTGGTCGCCGTCCACTCCGCCGGCGCCCCGGAACCCCCAGTACGCGAAGGCCGGCCGCAGCCGCTTGCCGCCGCCGAGCACGAACGCCTCGATCGCCTCCGCCACCGGGGCCAGGGCGTCGTCGACGTCGGCCAAACGGGCCCGCTGGCCGGCCAGGAACTCGGTGAGGGCCTTGTCGACCCGTTGCCGCAGGCCGGCACGGTCGACGGGAGACACGGGAGCAGCGTGGGTCACGCCACGACGCTAGCCGGTCGCCGCGTGCCGCGCTCCCCCGGCACTCGTGGCGCCACCGGCCCGCTCGCCGGTCCGGCTCCGGCCCGGCCGTCCGCCCGGCCGCGCGCCGGCCCCGCCCCGCCCCGGCCCGGTGGCCCGCGCCGGGCCGGCTCGCTGGGTGACCGCGGCGGCCTCGGCGAGCGTCACCAGCGGCACGTCCAGCACCACGGCGAGCCAACCGAGCCAGAACCCTCCCGGGATGCGCCGTTGCCGTTCCCACCGGGACACCTCGTGCCGGCTCAACGTCGGCACGCCCGCGGCGGCACACAACTCGGCGGCGGTGCGCTGCTGGCTCCAGCCCCGGGCCAGCCGGCACCGGGCGAGCAACGGGCCGAGCTGTGCTGGGCGCGGCGGTGGGGGCGGGGTCATCGGTCCTCCCGGCGGGCGTCGGTGCGGCGACGAGCGCCCGCCCGACCGGACGGGACCGGCGTCACCGCTCGGCTGCTGACCCCCGCGCGTGCCCCTGGGCCGCCCCCGCCGACCCTCCCGCGCCACCCATTACTACCCCGTGGGTACGACGGCTTCCGCCCACCCGGCCGGGGCGCGGGACGGCATCGGGCAGGTGGGCGCGCCCACGCATCCGTCGATCCGTGGGACGCGACGGGAAGCGCCTGGGTGGTGCGGACGCTGCCCGCTAGAGTCGGGTCGTGGCGCTCGGTCTTCCCTCGGTACTCCCCAATCCGCAGCCGGCGATCGGGGAGCTCATCCGTGACCGTCAGCCGACCTTCTCGTTCGAGTTCTTCCCACCCAAGACCGAGGTGGGGGAGCGGCTGCTCTGGCAGGCGATCCGCGAGCTGGAGTCGCTGCGGCCGTCGTTCGTGTCGATCACCTACGGCGCGGGCGGCTCGACCCGGGACACCACCGTGTCGGTCACCGAGCGGATCGCCACCGACACCACCCTGCTGCCGATGGCCCACCTGACCGCGGTCAACCACTCCGTCGCCGAACTGCGGCACGTGATCGGTCGGCTCGCCGGGGTGGGGGTCCGCAACGTGCTGGCGGTGCGCGGCGACCCGCCGGGCAACCCGGGCGGCGAGTGGGTCCGCCACCCCGAGGGCGTGGACTACGCCGAGGACCTGGTGCGCCTCGTGCGGGACGCCGGTGACTTCAGCGTGGGCGTGGCGGCCTTCCCGTACAAGCACCCCCGCTCACCCGACGTGGCCAGCGACACCACGCACTTCGTCCGCAAGTGCCGGGCCGGCGCCGAGTTCGCGATCACACAGATGTTCTTCGAGGCCGACGATTACCTGCGGCTTCGTGACCGGGTGGCGGCCGCCGGCTGCGACACCCCGATCCTCGCCGGGGTGATGCCGGTGACGCAGATCGGCACCATCGAGCGGTCCGTGCAGCTGTCCGGGGCGCCTTTCCCGCCGGCGCTGGCGGCGCGCTTCGAGCGGGTCGCCGACGACCCGGAGGCGGTCCGCCGGCTCGGCATCGAGCAGGCCAGCGAGATGTCCCGCCGGCTGCTGGACGAGGGCGTGCCGGGGATCCACTTCATCACCCTCAACCGGTCCACCGCGACCCGCGAGGTCTGGCAGAACCTCAAGGCCGGCGTGCGGATGTGACCGCGGGGCCCGCGACACCTGATGCCCGGCACGACGGTTGATCCGTGGTGGGCACACAGCTGAACTGGGACCAGTACGCCACGGCGTGGGCGCGGTTGCACGGCGGGTTCGACCCCCGCACAGCCGCGCCGGTGGTGCGCGCCTGGCTGCGGCTCGCGTACCACGTCGGGTACGTGCTGGGCCGGCTGCGGGTCAGCCCCACGGCGGTCACCGTGGCCGGAGTGCTGCTCTGCTTCTGCGTACCGCTGCTGGTGACCCGGCCGGCGGACGGGCCGTTTCTCGGCGCGCTGTTCGTGCTGCTCGCCTCCGTGGCGGACAGCGTGGACGGGGCGGTGGCGGTGGCCACCGGCCGCACCACCCGGCTCGGCTACGTCTACGACTCGGTCGCCGACCGGCTCGGTGAGGTGGCCTGGCTGCTGGCGTTCTGGCTGGTCGGCGCGCCGGGCGCGCTGGTCGTCGCGGGCGGCGCGCTGTCCTGGCTGCACGAGTACACCCGGGCCCGAGCGGTCTCCGCCGGCATGCGTGAGATCGGCGCGGTGACCGTGGGCGAACGCCCCACCCGGGTCTCGGTGGCGCTGGTCGGGTTTTTGGTCGCCGGGCTGGCCGGGCTGATCGAGCCGGACCTGGCCGCCGGCACCATCACCATGGCGACCGCGGTGTGGGTGCTGCTGGCCGGCTTCGGTCTGGGGCAGTTGCTCTCCACCATCCGCCGCGCGCTGCTCGACGCCGGCTGACCCCCGCACCTACCAGGCTGGGCCGATCTCGTCGGCGACGATCTGCGCGGAGAGGGTCACCATCGGCAGCCCACCGCCGGGGTGGCTGGAGCCGCCCACCAGCCACAGCCCGTGCGCGGGACCCCGGTTGGCCGGGCGGAGCAGCCCTCCGGCGGTGCCGTAGATCGAGCCACCCGGCGCGCCGGTCGCCGCGTCCAGGTCGGCCGGGGTACGGACCTCCCGGAACAGCAGCCGGTCGCGGACGTCCACGCCACGTTCGGCCAGCACCGCCAGGATCCGGTCGGCGTACGCGTCGGCCAGCCCTGGGCGTCGCCAGTCGACCGCGCCCGTGGCGGTGCCCTGCCGGGCGGCGTTGACCAGCACGAACCACGCCTCGTGCCCGTCCGGGCGGGCCATCGGGTCGTCGGCCACGGTGACGAACACCGTCGGGTCGGCTGCCGGTCGGGCCCGTACGCCGCGCCCCGGATCGCCGAAGACCGCGTCGAACTCCGCGTCGTAGTCGCGCGGGAAGAAGACGTTGTGGTGTGCCAGCCCGGTGCTGCCGGAGACGCCGAGCAGCAGCACGAAGCCGGCCAGGCTGCGGTCGGCCAGCCCGGCCAGCCGACGCGCGTGCGGCAGCAGGTCGCGGTAGACGGTGAGCGCGTCCACGTTGGCGACCACCACGTCGGCGGGCACCGGCGCGGTGACGCCGGCGAGGCGTACCCCGTGCACCCGGCCGCCGGCGGCGTCGATCCGGGTCACCGTGGCGCCGGTCCGCACGACCACGCCGAGGTCCAGGCAGCGGGTCAGCAGCGCGTCGGCGAGCGTGCCCAACCCGCCGCGCAGGTACCAGCCGCCGAAGGTCAGCTCGGCGTAGGGGACCGCCACCAGGGCCGCCGGCGCCCGGCGGGGGTCGGCGCCGGTGTAGGTGGCGTACCGGTCCAGCAGCATCCGCAGCCGCGGGTCGGACAGGTGCCGGCGGCCCAGCCCGCGCAGGGTGCGGCCCGGGGCGATGGCGGCCAGGTCGCCGACACGCCAGGCCAGTGACGCGAGGTCGCGGGGGGAGTCGACGGTGCGTCGCAGGATGTCCCGCGAGGAGGCGTTCCACACCCGCGCCGCCCGGCGCCACAGCCGTTGCCAGTCGGCCGCCGCCCGGTCACCGAAGGCGGCCCCGATCCGGGCGGCGAACTCGACCGGGTCGGCGCAGGAGTCCAGCGCCGGGCCACCGTCTCCGAAGACGTGCCGGACGATCGGGTCCAGCGGCACCAGGTCCAGGTATTCGTCGAGCTTCGCCCCGGTCGCCTCGAACAGGTCGTGGAAGACCTCGGGCAGGGTGAGCAGGCTCGGCCCGGTGTCGAAGTGGAACGACCCGGCCGGGGTGTCGTGCACGTACCGGCCGAGCTTGCCGCCGACCGTGTCGGCCCGCTCGAGGACGGTCACCTGGTGCCCGGTGGCGGCCAGCCGGGCGGCGGTGGCCAGGCCACCCACCCCGGCGCCGACGACCACGATCCGCGCCATGCCGCGCCCTCCTAGCTGACCGGGCGGCCCCGCCAGGTCAGGCGGCGCTGCTTTCGCAGATGGTACGACCGCGAAGTCAGCCAACCGAGGACCACGACCGACACGGGGTGTGCGAGCGCGTCGGGCCACCACCGGCCGCCGGTAGCTCGGGCGGTGAGCACCCGCCCGGCCACCCCGAGCAGGTAGCCGGCCAGGCCCACGGCGGCCACCACCGGCGCGCCGGCCGCCAGGGCGATCACCGTGACCAGCGGCGGGGCGGTGTAGAGCAGCAGCAGCGACGCCACCACGGCGGCCGCCGCGCCCGGGTGCCCGAACGACGCCCAGAGCGACTTCGAGTACCCGTCGCGCAGCTGCGGCCAGTCGTCGTACATCCGACATGTGGCCAGCCGGGAGCCGTCGGCCAGGGCGATCCGCCCACCGGCCCGCTTGATCGCCCGGGCCAGCTCGACGTCCTCCAGGATCTTGTCGGCGACCGCGGCGTGCCCGCCGGCGGCGGTGTAGCCGGCCCGGTCCAGCACCAGGAACTGCCCGCCCGCCGCGGCCAGCGACGGCCGCGGCGAGCGCTCCATCGCGCGCAGCGGCAGGAAGGTCAGCCAGAGCCACTGCAACAGCGGCTGCACCAGGCGGTCGGCCGCCGTCGTCACCACGATCCGGGGGTACGGCGACAGCAGCGTCGCGCGGGCGGCGCGCAGCTCGGTGACGGCCGCTGCCACGGCGTGCGGGGCGAGCACCACGTCGGCGTCGACGAAGACCAGCGCGGTGGCCGCCGGGTCGGCCCGGGTGGCCAACTGCCAGCAGGCGTGCGGTTTGCCCAGCCAGCCCGGCGGCGGCGCGACCCCGGTGAGCAGGGTGACCCGGGGATCGCCGCCGGCCACCGCGCGGACCACGTCGGCGGTGCCGTCGGTGGAGCCGTCGTCGAGGACCACGATGCGGAGCCCGGGCACACCGCGCTGGGCGAGCAGAGCGCGCAGGCAGGGGGCGACCCGGGCGGCCTCGTCCCGCAGCGGCAGCAGCACGGCCACCGGCTCGCCGACCTCGTCCGGCCGGTCGGTGGGCCGGCGCAGCCAGCGCGAGGCGTTGACCCAGGTGTGCCCGGTCAGCGCGGCGACGGCGAGCAGCAGGGCGAACAGGACGATCATCGGGTCGCGTCAACGCCGGGGCGGTGCGGCTGGTGGCCCTCCCGGTGGATGTCGGGGGCCCGGCGGGCGCGCAGCAGGATCACCGCCAGCGGCACGGCGGTCACCGACATGCCGGCCGCGCCCCAGAGCGCCGAGGCGGGCAGGTCGAGGAAGACCGCGTGGGCCAGGATGCTGGAGAAGTACGTCCACAGGTAGAGCGCGATCATCGGGTGGTCCCGGTGGTCGGTGCGCTCGGCGTCCGGGCCGGCCAGCGGGCGGAGCGCGCTCATCAGCAGCACCGCGAAGAGCAGCCAGCCCAGGTAGTTGCTGACCGGGATGCCGGGCAGGCCGGGCAGCGCCGGGGTGGCGTCCCGCCAGACCCAGTACCCCTCGGCCACCATCTGCGGGTCGAGGAAGAGGTCCCAGGCGGCCAGCCCCAGCGTGGCCAGGGCGATGCGGCGTACCCGCCGCAGGGCCGGCGAGCCGGTGCTGCCGCCGGTCAGCCGGACCGCCGCCAGCCATGCCGGCCAGGCCATCCACGTCCAGGCCAGCGGGATGATCAGCGGCACCCCGGCCAGCTTGGGGCCGAGCTCGCCGGAGTAGTCGTAGCTGCCGAACGGTACGCCTGTGGCCACCCCGATCGCCTCGATCGCGAACCCGCCACCGGTGGCCACGGCGACCAGCGCCACCGCGGCCCGGGGCCCCCGGCTGAGCAGCGCGTGGCCGACCGACAGAAGGCAGCCGAGCACGACGGTGGCCACGGTGAGCCCGGCCCGGGTCGCGCCGGTGGTCAGCGGGTAGCAGATCTGGGCGAGCACCAGGACGGCGAGCAGCGTCCAGGAGATGCCCCGCCGGGTCATGACGCCGGGCGCTCGAGCGGCAGATCCCGGCCGAGCACGCCGAACGGCCGCTCGTCGCCGGGGAAGTGGAAGTCGCGCAGGACGTCGACGAAGCCGAACCGCCGGTACAGCCGCCAGGCCCGCGAGGTCTTCTCGTCGGCCTCCGGGGTGGACAGCAGCGTGGTGTCGCCCTCGGCCATGGTGAGCAGGGCGCGCAGCTGGCCGGCGCCCAGGCCATGCCCCTGCGCCGGCGGCCGGACGTGCAGCTCGACCACCTCGAAGCAGTGGGTGAGCCAACGCTGCCGGGTCGGGGCGTCCAGCGCCCGGTGCACCTGGTCGTGCCACCACTGCCCGGGGCCGCCCAGGTAGCCGTAGCCGAAGCCGGCGAGGTGACCCTCGCTGGTCAGGCTGGCCACGGCCCGGAACCCGGGCCGGCGGACGTGGGTGGCGATGTAGCCGCGCCGGGCCTCCAGCAGATCGGTGCGGTATCCCATCGCCTCGCCGTAGACGGTCACCACGTCGTCCAGCCGCCGGACGAGATCGTCCGGCGTCCAGCGCACCAACCTCATGCC
Source organism: Micromonospora sp. NPDC005087 (assembly GCF_042872965.1). Classification (NCBI taxonomy): domain Bacteria; kingdom Bacillati; phylum Actinomycetota; class Actinomycetes; order Micromonosporales; family Micromonosporaceae; genus Micromonospora; species Micromonospora sp. NPDC005087. Next base: position 444,309 of record NZ_JBIALB010000003.1, read on the forward strand.
CGTCCACCCTTCGCCGTTCCCGGGTCGCCGTCGGCGACCCACCCGAGCACCGTCCGGTCGCCGACCACGTCGCGCACCTCGAACCGTGCGAACAGCTCCTCGGCGTACCAGCCCGCGGTGGGGGTTCGCATGATCGCCGCCCGGTGCTCCGGGTGACGGTACGCGAACGCCACCAGGTCCGCCGGGTCACGCCACACGCTCACCGTGCCCTGCCAGCCCAGCGGCGCCTCGCCGACACCGAACCGGGCCAGCAGCCCCGGCGCGTCGCGCAGGGCGGCGGCGACCGGGGGGATCGCCCGCCAGAAGGTGGCCGCCCGGCGGGCCCGCAGCCGGGCCCGGGTCAGTGCCAGCACCGGGCCGGTGACCCGGCCGCCCGACGGCTCGCCGAACGGCCGTTGACCGGACCACTCGCCCCGGCTGCTCAGCGGCCGCAGGTCGACCCGGGCGTGGGCGCGGGCGATCCGCCCCCAGGCGCGGCCGACCGGCGAGTCGTCGAAGCCGTCCGCCGCGGCGGGGGAGTCCCAGACGGTCAGCGCCGCCCACCGGGTCAGGTCGGCGTCACCCGGCCCGAAGCCGGTGCCCGTCCCGGTGCCCAGCAGCTTGCCGAACCGGACGCCCGGCAGGGCGCGCAGCCGGCCCGGGTCCATCGCCATCCGGGTCAGCGCCCGGGGCAGCGCGCCGCGGGAGGTCCGCCACACGTGCAGGGTGACCAGATCCGGAACGGCGCTGCTCACGCCACCGCTTCGCGGCGGCGCGAGCGCATGGCTGCTGTGCCTGCTGGTTCGCTCGCTCCGCTCGCTCACGCCACCTCGGCCGGGGCGCCGGCGGTGACCCGCAGCAGCTCGGCGTAGGTGGTCGGGAAGACCGCCTGCGGTACGCCGCCCGCGGCCCAGATCTCCGGGTACGCCTCCAACGCGGTGTCCACCAGGGTGCGCAGCGGTCGGGGGTGCCCGAGCGGGGCGACCCCGCCGATCGGCTGCCCGGTGTGCGTCCGGACGAACTCCGGGGTGGCTCGACGCAGCCGGGTGACCCCGATCGACGCGGCCAGGCCGGCGGTGTCCACCCGGTGCGCGCCGGAGGTGAGCACGAGCAGCGGCGCGTCGTCCGCGTCGAAGATGAGCGAGTTGGCGATCTGGCCGACCTCGACGCCGAGCGCCTCGGCGGCCGCCGAGGCGGTGTGCACCGCGTCGGGCAGCAGGCGGACCGTGCTGGGCTGGCCGGCGCCGTCGAGCGCGCCGGAGCCGTCCAGCGCGTCCTGCACCGCCCGTACGTTCGGGTGTGGCTGCATGTCGCCATTCTTCCCGGTCCGCAGTGCCGGGTTCACCCCGGTGCACCGGGCCGGCGCGTCACACGTTGCATTTTCGTCGGAGGGGAGGTGTACTGTCAGCAGCAGTTAGAACGAGTGTTCGATTGCCTCGAACGCCCGTTCCAACCAGCCGGGGCGCGGTGTTTCGCGGCGCCAGCTCCGGCCGGTGCGGCTCCGCGGGCCGCACCTGGGTTTCCGGGCAGTCGCGAGCCCGGTCCCGACAGGCAGGAGCGTCGCCCGCCGCCCACGACCCCCGGGCGGCGGGCGACGAACCCGCCGGTACGCCGGCCGGGTGTGGTGTGGGGAAGCATCCACACCCGGCCGGCCACACCCGGTGCGTCTTCCTCCGCACCATCCGACCTCGGCATCCCATCGGCGGCACCAGTGCGCCGAGGTAACGCCCCGGCCAGTGGAGGAGACAGTCCATGCCGACCAACCCGGCTCAGGCACCGACGGTGCCGGCGCACGTGCTGCCGCACCGCACCCCCGCCCAGCTCCTCACGTTGGCCCGGCGCGGGCTGGTCGAGGCCGGCCAGACCCGACCCGACGGCCTGCGCTACGCGGCCGCCCACCTGGCGGCGCTGCGTGCGGCCGCCGCACTCCTCGCCGCCCGTGCCCGACCCGCGCCGAGCCGGCGCAACCGGATCACCAGCGTCTGGGTCCTGCTCTGTGCCGTCGCCCCCGAGCTCGACGAGTGGGCCAGGTTCTTCGCCGCCGGCGCCGGCAAGCGGGCCGCCGCCGAGGCCGGCATCCCCCGGGTGGTCAGTGCCCGGGAGGCCGACGACCTGCTCCGCGCGGCCGAACAGTTCGTCACGGTGGTGGAGACCGCGCTCGGCGTGGCTCACCAACCGGCCCTGGACGGCCTCGCCGCATGATCCCGCCGTGACGCCGACCGCCCGGCGGGGGGAGTCGGGCGGCCGGCGTCACGGCGTGCCGGTCCTGATCTGATCCACAGCAACGACGGGGGGTTGGTCCGATGGCGGGCCGCATGGTGGTCGGTTCCGCCGCACTGGCCGATCTGGTACGCCCGGCGAGCGCACCCGACCCGGTCGGCGGCGGCCACCGGGTGCTGCCGGTGGCGCCCGAGCTGACCGGCCTGCTGCCCAACCGGGGCCTGCGTCGGGGCAGCACCATCGCGGTCGCCGTCGGCCAACCCCGGCGCAGCGGGGACACCTCGCTGGTGCTGGCCCTGCTCGCCGAGGCGTCCCGGGCCGGCTCGTGGTGTGCCGTGGTCGGCGTGCCGACGTTCGGCGCGGGCGCGGCCGCCGAGTTGGGCATCGCCCTGGACCGGCTGGCCCTGGTGCCGAATCCCGGCCCCGAGTGGGCCACCGTGGTCGCCGCGCTGATCGACGGGGTGGACGTCGTGGTCACCGCCGTGCCGGCCGCGGTCTCCGCGTCGGTCGCCACCCGGCTGGCCGCCCGGGCCCGGCAGCGCGGCAGCGTGCTCGTCCCGTACGGCCGGTGGGACGGCGCGGACGTGACGTTGCAGGTGGTCCGTGGGGTCTGGGAAGGGCTCGGGTCGGGCCGGGGTCGGCTGCGCCGCCGGGAGGTCACCGTCTCGGCGCGCGGGCGTGGGGCGGCCGCCCGACCCAAGGAGATCAAGGTCTGGCTTCCCGGTGACGAGCTCACCCGGGTGATTCCTCGTACGGTGTCGACCGCGACCCGTCCGGCGCTCACTCTGGTCGGCGCGGGGTGACCGACTCGCCGACACGGACCCTGCTGCTGTGGTGCCCGGACTGGCCGGTGCTCGCCGCCGAGATCGTCGACGGGGTGCCGGCCACCGGCCCGGTCGCCGTGCTGCACGCCAACCGGGTGGTCGCCTGCTCCGAGCGGGCCCGTGCCGAGGGGGTGCGCCGGGGGCTGCGCAAGCGGGAGGCGCAGGGCCGCTGCCCGCAGCTCACCGTCGTGGAGTACGACCCCGGCCGGGACGCCCGGGCGTTCGAGCCGGTGGTCGCCGCGGTGGAGGAGCTGGTCGCCGGCGTCGAGGTGGTCCGCCCCGGAGCCTGCGCGGTGGCCGCCCGGGGCCCGAGCCGTTACCTCGGCGGCGAGGAGGCGGCCGCCGAGCGGATCATCGAGCACATCGCCCAGTCGTGTCTGGTGGAGAGTCAGGTCGGCATCGCCGACGGGGTATTCGCCGCGGGGCTGGCCGCCCGCGCCGGCCGGGTGGTGGCGTCGGGCGGGACACCGGAGTTCCTGGCCGGGCTGCCGGTCGAGGCGCTCGGCCGGTCGGCGCTGGCCGACCTGCTGCGCCGGCTGGGGGTGCGGACCCTCGGCGACTTCGCCGCGTTGCCGGCCGGCGACGTGCTGGCCCGGTTCGGGTTCGACGGCGCACTGGCCCACCGGCTGGCCGCCGGGCGGGACCACCGCCCGCTCGCCGTCCGGCGGCCGCCGGCCGACCTGACGGTGACCGCCGAGCACGACGAGCCGATCGACCGGGTCGACGCGGCGGCGTTCGCCGCCCGCGCGCTGGCCGAGCAGCTGCACGACCGGCTGGCCGGGCACGGGCTGGCCTGCACCCGGCTCGGCATCGAGGCGGTCACCGCGCACGGGCAGGAGCTGCACCGGGTGTGGCGGCACGACGGCCTGCTCACCGCAGCGGCCATCGCCGACCGGGTGCGCTGGCAGCTCGACGGTTGGCTCTCCGGCAGCAACGGCCGGGCCGGTGCCCGAGCGGTCCGGCCGACGGCCGGCATCATCCGGCTGCGGCTGATCCCGGACGGGGTGATCGCCCAGGCCGGCCTGCAGTCCGGCCTCTGGGGGGAGGCCGGCGAGGAGCGGGAGCGGGCGCACCGGGCGTTGAACCGGGTGCAGGGCATCCTCGGCCCGGAAGCGGTGGTCACCGCGGTGCTCGGCGGCGGGCGGTCCCCGGCCGACCAGGTGCGACTGGTGCCGTGGGGCGACGAACGGGTCCCCGCCCGCGCCGGCGCCCCGCCCTGGCCAGGCCAGCTTCCCCCGCCCGCGCCGGCGGTGGTGCTGGCCAGCCCGCTCGCGGCGACCGTGCAGGACGCTGCCGGCGAGCCGGTGGTGGTCAACGCCCGGTTGGCGGTGAGCGCCCCACCCGCACGGCTGCTGGTGGGCACCGGCCGGCCGGCGGAGATCGTCGGCTGGGCCGGGCCGTGGCCGGTGGACGAGCGCTGGTGGGTGCCGGCGGAGGCCCACCGCCGGGCCCGGTTCCAGATCGGCCTCGCCGACGGTACGGCCCTGCTGCTCGCCGTCGAGGCCGGGCAGTGGTTGGTGGAGGCGATCTATGACTGAGCTGGTCCTTGTCCGCTCCAGGCCGGAGGCGGATGCCCCGGTGAGCGATATGACTGTGAGGCATATTTATGACTCTCAGGTATATCGCTCACCGCCCCTCTCGCCGCCGGAGCCAGCCGGATGAGCTTCCACAACCCGAAGATGCCCTGGTCGGAGCTGGAACGGGTGCTCTCCGGCCGGGCCGACGACAAACGGGGGAGCCGGGGCGAGCGGCACCTGCACGTGGTGGACCCGCTCGCCGTGGACGCCGACGGCGGGGACTCCCCGGCCTGGAGCCGCCGGCGCGAGCAGTACCAGCCGCCGGAGCTGGCCCGCCCCGACGGTGTGGTGCCCTACGCGGAGCTGCACGCGCACACCAACTTCAGCTTCCTCGACGGCGCCAGCCATCCGGAGGAGCTGGCCGAGGAGGCGGCCCGGCTGGGGCTCACCGCCCTCGCCGTCACCGATCACGACGGCTTCTACGGTGTGGTCCGCTTCGCCGAGGCGGCCCGCGCGCTGGCCCTGCCGACCATCTTCGGCGCGGAGCTCTCCCTCGGGCTGCCCGGTCCGCAGAACGGTGAGCCCGACCCGCACGGCGCGCACCTGCTGGTGCTCGCGCACGGCCACGAGGGGTACGCCCGGCTGGCCACCACCATCGCCCGCGCCCAGCTGCGCGGCGGGGAGAAGGGCCGCCCGGTCTACGGGGAGCTGGAGGAGGTCGCCGCCGAGCTGCGCGACCACGTGCTGGTGCTGACCGGCTGCCGCAAGGGCCACGTGCCGGCGGCGCTGCTCACCGAGGGGGTGGACGCGGCGGCCCGCGAGCTGGACCGGCTGACCGCGCTCTTCGGCGCGGAGACGGTGGCGGTGGAGCTGACCGACCACGGCCACCCCGTCGACGCCGACCGTAACGACGCGCTCGCCGACCTGGCCGCCGCGGCCGGGCTGCCGACGGTGGCCAGCAACAACGTGCACTACGCCAGCCCCGGCCGGCGGCGGCTGGCCACCACGGTCGCCGCCGTCCGGGCCCGGCGCAGCCTGGACGAGATCGACGGCTGGCTGCCCGCGGCGGCCACCGCCCACCTGCGCAGCGGCGCGGAGATGGCGGCCCGGTTCGCCGCGTACCCGGGCGCGGTGGCCCGGGCCGCCGAGTTCGGCGCCGAGCTGGCCTTCGACCTCCAACTGGTCGCGCCGCAGCTGCCGGCGTACCCGGTGCCGCCGGGGCACACCGAGATGAGCTGGCTGCGCAAGCTGACCGCCGACGGGGCGCGGGAGCGCTACGGTCCGCCGCAGGCGCACCCGACGGCGTACGCGCAGCTCGACCACGAGCTGAACATGATCGAGGAGCTGGGCTTCCCCGGCTACTTCCTGGTGGTCTACGACATCGTCGCGTTCTGCCGTGCGCAGGACATCTACTGCCAGGGCCGGGGTTCGGCGGCCAACTCGGCGGTCTGCTACGCGCTGCGGATCACCAACGTGGACGCCGTCCGGCACCGGTTGCTCTTCGAGCGTTTCCTCGCCCCGGAGCGGGACGGCCCGCCGGACATCGACGTGGACATCGAGTCCGACCGCCGGGAGGAGGTGATCCAGCACGTCTACACCCGCTACGGCCGGGAGCACGCCGCCCAGGTCGCCAACGTCATCTCCTACCGGCCCCGGTCGGCGGTGCGGGACGTGGCCAAGGCGTTCGGCTTCTCACCCGGCCAGCAGGACGCCTGGAGCAAGCAGATCGACCGGTGGGGTTCGGTCGCGACGGTCGACGTCGAGGACATCCCCGAGCAGGTGGTCGAGTACGCCAACGAGTTGCAGACGTTCCCCCGGCACCTGGGCATCCACTCCGGCGGCATGGTGATCTGCGACCGGCCGGTGATCGAGGTCTGCCCGGTGGAGTGGGGGCGGATGCCCGGGCGCAGCGTGCTCCAGTGGGACAAGGACGACTGCGCGGCGGTCGGTCTGGTCAAGTTCGACCTGCTCGGCCTCGGCATGCTCTCCGCGCTGCACTACGGCTACGACATGATCGGCATGAGCCTGGACCTCGGCGACATGACGCTGGACGACCCGGAGGTCTACGACATGCTCTGCCGGGCGGACTCGGTCGGGGTGTTCCAGGTGGAGAGCCGCGCCCAGATGGCCACCCTGCCCCGGCTCAAACCCCGCGAGTTCTACGACCTGGTGGTCGAGGTGGCGCTGATCCGGCCCGGCCCGATCCAGGGCGGCTCGGTGCACCCGTTCATCCGGCGCAAGAACGGCCTGGAGCCGGTGACCTTCGCGCACCCGCTGATGCGCAACGCGTTGGAGAAGACCCTGGGCGTGCCGCTGTTCCAGGAGCAGCTGATGCAGCTCGCCATCGACCTGGCCGGCTTCGACGCGGCCGAGGCCGACCAACTGCGCCGGGCGATGGGCGCCAAACGCTCGGTCGAGCGGATGACCCGCATCGCCGACCGGCTCTACGCCGGGATGGCCGAGCGGGGCATCACCGGCGAGCTGGCCGACGACGTCTACCGCAAGCTCACCGCGTTCGCCAGCTACGGCTTTCCGGAGAGCCACGCGATGAGCTTCGCCTACCTGGTCTACGCCAGCTCCTGGCTCAAGCGCTACCACCCGGCGCCGTTCCTGGCCGCGCTGCTGAACGCCCAGCCGATGGGCTTCTACTCCCCACAGACCCTGGTGGACGACGCTCGCCGGCACGGGGTGGAGGTACGCCGCCCGGACATCAACGCCAGCGGGTCGAAGGCGGTGCTGGAGTCCACCCCGGACACCCGGTGGGGCAGCGGCCCGGGGGAGCCGCCGCACGCCTGGGGGCTGGGCGGCCCGGCGGTCCGGCTCGGGCTGTCCGGCGTGCGGACCCTCGGCGCCGAGGTGGCCGAGCGGATCGAGGCCGAACGGGCGACCGGTGGACCGTACCGGGACATGCCGGACCTGGCCCGGCGGGTCGGTCTCACCGCCGCGCAGCTGGAGGCGCTGGCCACCGCGGACGCGTTCGCCTGTTTCGGGCTGACCCGGCGGGAAGCGCTCTGGGCTGCCGGCGCGGCGGCCCAGGACCGGCCGGGTCGGCTGCCCGGCACGGTGACCGGCGCGGCGGCACCCACCCTGCCCGGGATGGAGGCGGTGGATCGGCTGGTCGCCGACGTGTGGGCCACCGGGCTGTCGCCGGAGAGCCATCCGGCCCGGTTCATCCGGGGTCAGCTCGACGTGCTCGGCGCGGTGCCGATCGCCCGGCTCGGCCGGGTGGAGCCCGGGCAGCGGATCCGGGTCGGCGGCATCGTCACCCACCGGCAGCGCCCGGCGACCGCGGGCGGGGTCACCTTCCTCAACCTGGAGGACGAGACCGGGATGCTCAACGTCACCTGCTCGCCGGGGCTGTGGCAGCGCTACCGGCGGGTGGCCCGGACCAGCGCCGCGCTGGTGGTCCGTGGGCGGCTGGAGCGGAACGAGGGGGTGACCAACCTCGTTGCCGACCGGCTGGACGCCATCGAGCCACCGGTCAGCCCCGCATCCCGTGACTTCCGCTGATTCAGTGATCCACATTACGGTTTCCGGCGCCGCCGAGCGGGAGACTCGTGCCGAGCGGGCAGAGCGGCCCGTGAGCCATGAGGGGAATGAACAGCGATGGGGAATCACACGTACACCGGTGGAATCGCCAACTCCCGGCGGACCCGGCTCGGCGCGGGCTGGATGCCGTCGCACCTCGCCGACCCTCGCGAGTACGAGGTGACCAACGGTCCGGTCGCCAACGAGCGGCGATCCCGCGCGGAGGACGAGGTCGAGGGCGGCGAGTCCTGACCGATGGACCGGGTGACTAGGCTCGACCGGGTGGAGCAGACCCGAGGCCGGTTCACCGGGCCGCCGCTGACCCCCCGTACCGCCGTGATCTGGTCGGTGCTCCGCGCCGAGCTGGACCGGCGCGGCGACGCCGAGCTCACCGTGCTGGACGTGGGCGGCGGCACGGGTGGCTTCGCCGTCCCGCTGGCCCGCGCCGGGCACCGCGTCACCGTGGTCGACGCCAGCCCCGACGCGCTGGCCGCGCTCACCCGCCGGGCCGCCGAGGCCGGGGTGGCCGACCGGATCGCCGCCGTGCAGGGCGATGGGGACGCCCTCGCGGGGCTGGTCGAGCCGGCCGGCGTCGACCTGGTGCTCTGCCACGCCGTGCTGGAGGTCGTCGACGACCCGGCGGCGGTGGTGGCCGCGCTGGCCACCGCGCTGCGCCCGGGCGGCGCGGCCAGCGTGCTGGTGGCCGGCCGGGCCGCCGCCGTGCTGGGCCGGGCGATGAACGGTCACCTGGACGTCGCGGCGGCGCTGGCCGCCGACCCGGCCGGCACCGCCGGACCACGGGACACGCTGCGCCGTCGCTACGACGCCTCGGGCGCCGCCGCGCTGCTCGGCGCCGCCGGGCTGGTGGTCGAGGAGATCCACGGGGTACGCGTGCTGGCCGACCTGCTGCCGGCCGCGGTGGCCGACGGGCAGTCGGCCGCGCTGGTGGAGCTGGAACGGGTGCTCGCCGCCCACCCCCCGTACCGGGATCTGGCCGCCCAGCTGCACCTGTTCGCCCGCCGGCCGGCATGACCGCCCTGCCGGGTGGGGCGCCGGCGCCGCTGGCCGTCCTCGATCCGGGTCACGGCGGGGGGCGCCTCGCTGACGTGCTGCCCAGCGCGCTGGCCGTGTTGGGCGTGCCCGGGTCGGCCGATCCGCTCGGGCTGGTCCCCGCGCTGGCCGGGGTACGCCGGGTCGCCGTGCTGCTGGTCGACGGGCTCGGCTGGTATCAGCTGCCGACCGTCGCCCCGTACGCGCCGATCCTCGCCGGGCTCGCCGCGACGGTGGGCCGGCCGCTCATCGCCGCTTTCCCGTCCACCACCCCGACCAGCCTGGCGACCCTCGGCACCGGCGTCGCCGCGGGCGCGCACGGGGTGCTCGGCTTCACCGTGCGGGTGCCCGGCACCGACCGGGTGCTGACCCACACCGACTGGGCCGCCGACCCGTCGCCGCTGCGCTGGCAGCCGGTGCCCACCCAGCTGGAACGCGCCCGCGCCGCGGGGGTGGCGGTGACCGTGGTGAGCCGGCCGGAGTTCGGCGGCAGCGGGTTGACCCTGGCCGCCAACCGGGGTGGCGACTTCCGGGGTGCAACCGGCGTGGACGCCGTGGCCGCCACCATGCTGGCCGCGCTGGCCGCCGGCCCCGGGCCCACCCTGGTCTCCGGCTACCACCCCGACCTCGATCGGCACGGCCACCTCGGCGGGGTCGACTCGGCGCCCTGGCGGATCGCCGCCAGCGAGGTGGACGCCCTGCTCACCCGGCTGGTCGACGGGCTGCCGCCGGACGCGGCGCTGCTGGTGACCGCCGACCACGGCCAGCTCAACGTGCCCATCACGCACCGCTTCGACCTGGACACCGATCCGCGGCTGCGCGCCGGTGTGCGGCTGGTGGCCGGCGAGGCCCGGGTGCGTTACCTGCATGTCGTACCGGGTGCGCTCGACGACGTGGTGGCCGCCTGGTCGGCGGTGCTCGGTGGCGCGGCGCGGGTCCGCACCCGGGACGAGGTGGTGGCCAGCGGCTGGTTCGGGCCGGTGCCCGAGGAGCACCTGGGTCGCATCGGTGATGTGGTGGTGAGCTGCAACGACACGTACGCGGTCCTGGCGACCCGCACCGAGCCGCCGATGGCGTCCCGGCTGGTGGCGTACCACGGGTCGGACACCGCCGCCGAGCTGACCGTGCCGCTGCTGGTGGTCTGCGGCTGAGCGACGGGTGGCACGCCCCGTCGGTCGCTGGTGATGTCGTACCCCCGGGTTAACCTGCCGGGATGGGCCGCAGCCAATCGTTGCCCCGGGGCGGCGATCCGCGCTTCGGGCCGGACGCCGACGACTCCGGCAGCCCGATCCTGCACGTCGACATGGATGCCTTCTTCGCCGCCGTCGAGGTGCGTCGCCGGCCCGAGTTGCGGGGCCGACCGGTGGTCGTCGGCGGCGTCGGGCCGCGCGGCGTGGTCAGCTCGGCCAGCTACGAGGCCCGCCGCTACGGCGTCCGTAGCGCGATGCCGACCAGCCAGGCCCGGGCCCGCTGCCCGAACGCGGTCTATCTGCCACCGGATTTCACCGCCTACACCCCCGCCTCCCGCGCCGTCATGCAGATCTTCCGGGACGTCACTCCGCTGGTCGAGCCGCTCTCCCTCGACGAGGCGTTCCTCGACGTGACCGGAGCCCGTCGGCTGTTCGGCTCCCCGGCCGCCATCGCCCGGCTGATCCGCCGCCGGGTCGCCGACGAGCAGGGGCTGACCTGCTCGGTCGGGGTGGCGCCGAGCAAGTTCGTCGCCAAGCTGGGTTCCACCCGGGCCAAGCCGGACGGCATGCTGGTCGTGCCCCCGGGGCAGGTGCTCGACTTTCTGCACCCCCTGCCGGTGGACGCGCTCTGGGGGGTGGGGGAGCGCGCCGCCGAGTCGCTGCGCCGGCTCGGCCTGTCCACCGTCGGCGACCTCGCCGAGGCCCCGGTGGGCATGCTCCGCCGGGCGGTCGGTGCGGCATCGGCGGCGCACCTGCACGAGCTGGCCTGGGGGCGGGACCCCCGCCGGGTCAGCCCTGAGCATGTCGACAAGTCGATCGGCGCCGAGGTGACCTTCGACGCCGACGTGGCCGACCCGGTGGAGATCCGCCGCGCCCTGCTCGCGCTCAGCGCGAAGGTCGGCGTCCGGTTGCGCGGCTCCGGGCAGGTGGGGCGCACCGTGACACTCAAGGTGCGGCTGGCCGACTTCCGCACCGTCAACCGCTCCCGCACCCTCGGCGTCCCCACCGACACCGCCCGCGAGATGTTCGACACGGTCTGGGCGCTCTACACCGCGCTGGACCCGGGCGAGCGGATCCGGCTCGTCGGTGTCCGGGTGGAGGGGCTCGCCCCGGCGCTGGGCGCGCCCCGCCAGCTCACCCTCGGCGCGCCCGAGCGTGGCTGGCGTGAGGCGGAAGCTGCCGCGGACGCCGCTGCTGCCCGATTCGGGCGGTCCGTCATAGGTCCGGCCAGTCTCCTGGGCGACCGTGACCCCCGTCGAAACGAAAATCCACCCCACCGGTAGGTCGTCCCGCTTTCCGACGCGCGACCCCCCTCGTAGACTTGCGGGTAAGCAGCCGGTTGGCTGCCACGGTCTGTCGGCCCGAGTGGGCCCGACCAACGTGACCGGGGAGGAGTGCCGTGCCGCTCTCGGAGCACGAGCAGCGGCTGTTCGAGCAGATCGAGCGGTCGCTTGCCGAGGACCCCAAATTCGCCTCGGCCGTGCGCGCCAGCGATCCGCGCTTCCACGCGCGGCGTCGCCTGCTCGTCGCTGCTGGCGTGATAATCGCTGGCTTGGCTCTACTGGTCTATGGCGCGGTGATCAAGACTCCACCGCTGGCGGTGGCGGGCTTTGTCGTCATGCTGGCCTCGGCCGCGTTCGCGGTGCAGTCGCACCGGCGGGCGCAGTCACCCGACCTGCACGTGGTGGGTGGCACGACCAGTCGTCGCCGTCCCCGCGGCGGCCGATCCGGTCGTCGGCCGTCGATCCTGGACCGCATGGAGGACAGGTGGCGGCAGCGCCCGGAGGGGCACCGCTGAGCCGGTCCCGCCGCTGAGGCGGGCCGTACGCCGCGACGAGCGGGTCGCCGGGATCAGTCCCGGCGACCGCTGACGTATCCGTGTGCCCATCGCACCGTAGGCGAAGCCGTGCGGCTTCCGGCGACCACCCGAAATCAAGTGACCATGAGGGCACCGCGGGGCGGAGAGCCCGGATGGCCCGGGACGACGGCCGATGGACCGCCACCCCGAGCCGGACGGACGTCGCTCAGCGGGCCGCCCGGTCGGCCAGCAGCCGACGCGGATTCCAGCGGAGCAGCCGGTACCGGGCCCGCCCGGTCAGCGCCACCATCCGGCCGGAGTTGTCCGCCAGGGCGGTCCGCCAGCGCAGCAGCACCGACGGCGGCAGCACGGTGGCGAGCAGTCGGGTCCGGCGGTTCGCCCGGGCGGCGAGCGCACCGCGGACCGCGCGCAGCGCCGGCACCAGCGGTTCACCGGTCAGCGGATCCCGCGCGTAACGGGCCCGCTCCTCAGCCCGGCCGAGCAGCCGCGCCGCGCCGACCGCCGCGGTGTCATCGCTGAAGGTCTCCCGGACCAGCCGGTCCGCGGTCGCCCGGGGTGTTTCGGTCCGGTCGACCCGGACCTGGAAGTCCACCAGCGTGTCGAGCAGCTCCGCCCAGGCGGCGTGCGCGTCCGCGCGAGCCCGGTTGGCATCCGGCCCGACCACCATCACACGCGTCCCGTCCACCGACGCGGTGTCGTTCGGAGCGGCGGTCATCGCAGCGTCCGCCGCCCGGCCACCCCGCCGTCGGCGCAGCGCCAGCCGGCGCAGTGCCGGCACCGCCAGCAGTGCCAGCAGGGCCAGCAGACCCGCCGTCCACCACGGCCACACCGGCGGCTGATCGGCCGGCGTCTCGCCGGCGACGGAGAGCCCCGAGTCGAGGTCCCGATCGGCGTTGTCCGGACCGGCCGGGCCGCCCGACGCGCCGGGGTCCGCCGTGGCGCCCGAGGTGCCGGGGTCTGGGCTGGATGGTTCTGGCGCGTCGATGTCCGGTGCCCAGGCCGACCGGGTCGAGCCCGGCACACCGTACGACGGCGTGGCGTCGAACGGCACCCAGCCGACCCCGTCGAAGTAGACCTCGGTCCAGGCGTGCAGGTTGAGGTTGGTCAGCGTGTAGGTGTCGCCGTCCCGCTTGCTGCCGTTGGTGAACCCGAACGCCACCCGGGCCGGGATGCCGGCGCTGCGCACCAGCCAGGCCATCGCCGCGGCGTACTGCTGGCAGTAGCCGACCTTGTTGGTCAGGAAGTTGACGATGTCCTCGCCGCTGCTGCCGCTCTCGGTGCTGAGCCGGTAGCTGAACCCGTTGTCCGCCGAGAAGTGCTGGTAGATCGCCAGCACCCGGTCGTAGTCGGTGCGCTTGCCCTGGACCAGGCCCTTGACCAGCTCCTCAACCTCGGGCACCGCCCCGGGAGTGGCGGTCAGCTGCCGGCGTACCGGATGGTCGGCCGGCAGCGGCTGTGCGGCCCGCAGCGCCGCCGGGGTGTACGTCGAGCGGATGTAGTCGAAGGAGTACTTCTTGCCCCGGGAGTTGTCCCGGTTGGAGAAGACGACCTGCTGGTTGGGGTCGTAGAGCCAGTTGCCGTTGAGGTCCTCGGTGCGCACCGGCTCGGCGTACACCGGCATCAGGGACATGCTCAGGCTTTTGGTGACCTCGACGGTCGCCTGGTAGCGGGCCTGCTGGACGCCCGGGCCAACCCGCTCGGTCGGGTCCGGCAGGTCCCGGTTGACCGGCCGGCCAATGGGGTTGCGCGCCTGGAACCCGTTCGTGCGCAGCTCGTCCGCGACGGCGTAGCGCAGGTAGAACGGACTCGGCTCGGACGTGGTCACCTTGACCAGGTCGGCCACCTCGGACTGGTTGAGCTGGCCGGCGAGCGAGGCGAACAGGTCGATCCGGCCCGATGAGCCCGCACCCGCGCGGCCGTTGCCGTTGCCCGTGCCGCCACCGAGCGTGTCGAGCAGCCCGCCCGTCATGCCCGGCACGGCCAGCGGCAGCGCCACGGCGATGGCCACCCCGACCACCGCGAGCCGGCGGCCGGCGGCGGCCAGGGGCGAGGCCTCCCACACGTCGACGTCGCGGCCGTCGCCGGTGAACCGGCGGCCGAACCGGCGGACCCGGTCGACGTTGTCGGTGACCAGCAGCCAGAGGTACCCGGCGGCGCCCACCACGAACGGCACCGGGGGGACGCTGTCGACGTAGACGGCGACCGGCACCGAGTAGATCGCGAGCATCGGCAGCCCGGCCAGGGCGGGCCGGCGCAGACCCACCGCCAGCACATCGACCAGTACGGCCACCCCGCCGACGCCGAGCACGGTGATGAACAGCAGGGGGTCGGTGTCCGGTACCTCCACGCCGTACGAGCGCATGTCCTGCATGGAGCCGGTGAACAGCTCGGCGAAGTACCCGAACGTGCCCGGCGTGGGCAGGAAGGTGAGCAGCTCCCCGCCGCTGGGGAACAGCCAGGTCAGGGCGAGCACCAGGGCGGCCAGCATGCCGAGGACCTGACCCCACAGCGGCGCCCGGACGAGCCGGGTCAGCGCGGCGACCCCGGCCACTATCGCGACCGCGATCGCGGACTGGACGAGCCACGTCCAGCTCTGGAAGATGGCCGACAGCGGGGCGGCGGCGAGAAGGGTGGCGGCGGCCGCCACCGGACCGATGTTCCGACTGGCGATCATGAGGGGAGCCTTCCGTTCATCGCACGCCGCCGGCGACCGTCTCGGCCAGCGCGGCGCGCAGGGCGAACCCCTGCGGGCCCCGGCCGGCCTGCGGCCAGAGCGCCGGCAGTCGGCTGCCGTGGTCGACGCCGACCACCCGCCAGCCGCTGTGCAGCATGGCGAGCGCGGCGGCGCCGTGCACGTGCTCCGCCTCGGCCCGGGCCTTCTCGGGCAGGCTGAGCCAGGTGGAGCTGTTCAGCAGGAAGCCGACGCAGGTGGCGCCGTTGCCCCGCAGCCCGGCCAGCAGCTCGGCCTCGGCCACGCTCACCGCGCCGAACAACCCGATGATCAGACCGCCGTCGGCGCGCTGCCGGACCCGCTGCACCAGGCCGGCCACCTCGGCCCGCTGGTCCAACCGGACCTCGGCGAGGTGGTCGAGCAGGGCACCGTCGCCACCGGCCTCCGAGGCGTCCACGTCGACCCCCGAGCCGGTGACCAGCCGCAGCTTGTAGCCGGCCTGCCGCAGGTGTACCGCGATGCTCGCGGCTGCGGAGACGGCCCACTCGAAGCTCGCCGTCGGCCCGTCGCCGCGGTGGCCGTACGCGCGGGTGTCCAGCACGACCGTGGCCCGGCTCTCCCAGGGCTGCTCCTCGCGGCGCACCATCAGCTCACCGGTGCGGGCGGTGGACTTCCAGTGCACCCGGCGCAGGTCGTCGCCGCGCCGGTACTCCCGGGTCGCCGCGTCGTCCTCGCCGTGCACCGCCACCGAGCGGGCCCGGCTGTCGCCGCTGCCGGCGTACTCACCGGGGAGCCGGACCGACGGCAGCGGAGTGACCTGCGGGATGACCGTCAGGTGGTCGGTGCTGGGGAACGCCCGGCTGAGCTCACAGAGACCGAACGGGTCGGTCATCCGGACCACCAGTGGGCCCACGTCGTAGCGGCCCCGCACGTCGGCCCGCACGGTGTACGCCACCGAGCTGGCCTGGTGCGCGCCCAACCGCTCCAGCACCACCCGGGGCCGGCTGCCCAGGGCGTACGGCAGCCGGTCCTCCAGCAGCAGGGTGCCGGTCGGCAGCCGGGAGAGGTTCTGCAGGCGCAGCACCACCCGGGAGTTGGCCCCGACCGGCACACGGTGCGGATCCAGCGATCGGTTGCAGGCCAGCTTGTAGCGGCTGCGCCCGACGTAGGCGGCGGCCAGCAGCGGCAGGATGCCCAGCAGCACGGCCACCCGGAGCAGATCCTTCTCGCCCAGGATGCCGGCCGAGATCGCCGCCGCGACCGCGGCGGCGAGGAACGAGCGCCCGCGGGTGGTCAGCCCGCGCAGCCCGGCACGCACGTCACGGCCTCCGCGGCTCGTAGGGCGCGCGACCGTTGCCGGTGGCGGGCCGGGTGTCGTAGGGGGAGCGCTGCCGGTCGTGTGGCAACGGCAGTCGGTGCACCAGCTCGGAGACGATCGCGTCGGTGGTGCGGCGGGCGAGCTGGGCGTCGGCGGTCGGGATGATCCGGTGCGCGAGCACCGGCACCGCGAGAGCCTGCAGATCGTCGGGGAGGACGTAGTCGCGCCCCTCGAGGGCGGCGACCGCCCGGGCGGTGCGCAGCAGCTGCAGGGTCGCCCGGGGGGAGGCGCCCAGACGCAGGTCGGGGGCTTCGCGGGTGGCGGTGACCAGGTTGATGGCGTACTGCTTTACCGCGTCCGCGACGTGCACCTTCCGGACCGTGGCGATGAGCTGCCGGACGATGTCCGCGTCGGAGACCGGACGCAGCTCGTTCAGTGGGTCCGTGGCGCCGTGCCCGTCCAGCATCGCCAGCTCGGCGCCGGCGTCCGGGTAGCCCATCGCGATCCGGGCGGTGAACCGGTCGCGCTGCGCCTCGGGCAACGGGTAGGTGCCCTCCATCTCGATCGGGTTCTGGGTGGCGATGACCATGAACGGGGTCTGCAGCTGGTATGTCACCCCGTCGACCGTGACCTGCCGCTCTTCCATGCACTCCAGCAGCGCCGACTGGGTCTTCGGCGAGGCCCGGTTGATCTCGTCGCCGACGACCAGGTTGGCGAAGACGGCACCGGGGCGGAACTCGAAGTCGTGCGTCTCCTGGTTGTAGACGCTGACGCCGGTGACATCGCTCGGCAGCAGGTCGGGGGTGAACTGGATCCGCCGCACCGTGCAGTCGATGGACCGCGCGAGGGCCTTGGCCAGCTTGGTCTTGCCGACGCCGGGGACGTCTTCGATGAGGAGGTGGCCCTCGGCGAGCAGGACGGCCAGGGCCAGCCGCACGGTGGCGGTCTTACCCTCGATGACCTGCTCGATGTTGGCCACGATGGCCTCGCTGGCGGCGCGGAACTCGTCGTGCGGCAGCAAGCCGCCCACCTCGTCCCAGGTCTGTTGTGTCACGGGCCTCCTCCTCGTCGCCGTCACTGCAGCTCTGTATAGAGCACCTGGACCCGCCGTTGGGTTCGCGACGTCGAGCCTCGTTTGCCGCAGAAATCTCACTGGCCTCTCAGGCTAACCATGTTTGTCGTTAACGCCGACCCCCGCAGGTAGTCCGTCGGTTACGCACCGATATTCGCCAACTCGGGCGATCGGACCCGGCTCGTCCCGGGCCACGCCAGCCAGGCCCGGCGGCGAGGTACACTGCCGGGCATGGCCGGAGCTTTCCTGCTTCTTACCGGGCCGTGCTGATGCGCTGAACGCGCGACAGCACGGCGGCCCCTCCTGCGCGAGGGGCTTTTTTGTGCCCGTCGCCGGCCGGCCCGGTGGCGCCGAGACGAAGCGAAGCTGAGCGAGGAGAGACCATGAGTGAGGCAGCCGCACCGGCGGGCGACATCCCCCCGTTCCGGTACACCGCGGCCCTGGCCGACGAGATCGAAAACCGTTGGCAGGACATCTGGGCGCGCGAGGGCACGTTCCACGCCCCGAACCCGACCGGCCCGCTGGCCGACCCGGACCACCCCCGGGCCGGTGCGGAGAAGCTGTACGTGCTGGACATGTTCCCCTACCCCTCCGGCGCCGGCCTGCACGTCGGCCACCCGCTGGGCTACATCGGCACCGACTGCTTCGCCCGCTACCAGCGGATGGCCGGGCGCAACGTGCTGCACGCGATGGGCTTCGACGCGTTCGGCCTGCCCGCTGAGCAGTACGCGGTGCAGACCGGCACGCATCCGCGGACCACCACGGTGGCGAACATCGAGCGGTACAAGGCGCAGCTGCGCCGGCTGGGGCTGGCGCATGACGAGCGTCGCTCGGTGGCCACCATCGACACCGACTTCTACCGCTGGACCCAGTGGATCTTCCTGCAGATCTTCAACTCCTGGTACGACCGGGACGCCGGGCGGGCGCGGCCGATCGCCGAGCTGATCGCCGAGTTCGAGGGCGGTAACCGGCCGACTCCGGACGGCCGGGCCTGGGCCGAGCTGAGCATCGCCGAGCGCCGGCAGGTCGTCGACGACCACCGGCTGGCGTACGTCTCGCAGGCCCCGGTGAACTGGTGCCCGGGGCTGGGCACCGTGCTGGCGAACGAGGAGGTCACCGCCGACGGCCGCTCCGAGCGGGGCAACTTCCCGGTCTTCAAGCGCAACCTGAAGCAGTGGATGATGCGGATCACCGCGTACGGTGACCGGCTGCTGGACGACCTGGGCAGCCTGGACTGGCCCGAGGCGATCAAGCACTCGCAGCGCAACTGGATCGGCCGCTCCACCGGCGCGCACATCGACTTCCCGACCGCCGGCGCGCCCGTGCGCGTGTTCACGACCCGGCCGGACACCATCTTCGGCGCCACCTACATGGTGCTGGCGCCCGAGCATGAACTGGTCGACACGCTGGTGCCGACCGCCTGGCCGGAGGGGACGCGGGACGCCTGGACCGGCGGGCACGCCAGCCCGCGTGCGGCCGTCGAGGCGTACCGCAAGGCGGCGGCGGCCAAGACGGACATCGAGCGGCAGGCCGACACCAAGGAGAAGACCGGCGTCTTCATCGGGGCGTACGCCACCAACCCGGTCACCGACGGGCAGATCCCGATCTTCATCGCCGACTACGTGCTGGTCGGCTACGGCACCGGCGCGATCATGGCGGTGCCCGCACAGGACCAGCGGGACTGGGCGTTCGCCGAGGTCTTCGAGCTGCCCATCGTGCGGACCGTGCAGCCGTCGGAGGGCTTCGACGGTAAGGCGTACACCGGGGACGGTCCGGCGATCAACAGCGCGGCGCCCGAGCGCGGCCTGGACCTGGACGGCCTGGGGGTCGCCGACGCCAAGTCGACGATCATCGCCTGGCTGGAGGCGAACGGGCACGGGGCCGGCGCGGTGACCTACCGGCTGCGCGACTGGCTGTTCTCCCGGCAGCGCTACTGGGGTGAGCCCTTCCCGATCGTCTACGACGAGACCGGCGCGGCGATCGCCCTGCCGGACGAGATGCTGCCGGTCGAGCTGCCGGAGGTGGACGACTTCTCGCCGAAGACGTTCGACCCGAACGACGCCGACTCGAACCCGGAGACGCCGCTGTCGCGTCGCCGCGACTGGGTCGAGGTGGAGCTGGACCTGGGTGACGGGCCGAAGCGCTACACCCGGGAGACCAACGTGATGCCGCAGTGGGCCGGCTCCTGCTGGTACGAGCTGCGCTACCTGGACCCGACCAACAGCGAGCGGTTCGTCGGCGCCGAGAACGAGCGGTACTGGATGGGCTCGCGCGGCGAGGGCGACTGCGGGGGGACCGACCTGTACGTCGGCGGCGCCGAGCACGCCGTGCTGCACCTGCTGTACGCGCGGTTCTGGCACAAGGTGCTGTTCGACCTGGGGCACGTGTCGTCGTTCGAGCCGTTCCGCAAGCTGTTCAACCAGGGCATGATCCAGGCGTACGCGTACACCGACTCGCGCGGCAGCTACGTGCAGGCCGAGGAGGTCATCGAGCGCGACGGCGCCTACTACCTGGACGACGTGGTGGTCAACCGCGAGTACGGCAAGATGGGCAAGTCGCTGAAGAACGTGGTGACCCCCGACGACATGTGCGCCGCGTACGGCGCCGACACGTTCCGGGTGTACGAGATGTCGATGGGCCCGCTGGAGGTGTCCCGCCCGTGGGAGACCCGGGCGGTGGTCGGGTCGTACCGGTTCCTGCAGCGGGTCTGGCGGGCGGTGATCGACGAGGAGACCGGTGCGCTGCGGGTCACCGACGAGCCGGCCGACGAGGCGACCCGCCGGCTGCTGCACAAGGTGATCCACGGGGTCCGCGGCGACATGGACGGCATCCGGTTCAACACCGCGATCGCGAAGCTGATCGAGCTGACCAACGGGCTGACCCGGCTGTCGGCGACGCCGCGCGAGGTGGCCGAGCCGCTGGTGCTGATGGTGGCGCCGTTCGCCCCGCACGTCGCCGAGGAGCTGTGGCGTCGGCTGGGCCACGACACGTCGCTGACGTATGTGGACTTCCCGACGGCCGACCCGGCGCTGCTGGTGGTGGACACGGTCACCTATCCGGTGCAGATCAACGGCAAGGTGCGTGGCCGTATCGAGGTTCCGGCCGACTCGTCCGAGGAGACCGTCCGCGCGGCCGCGCTGGAGGCGGTGGCCGCCGCCCTGGCCGGTAAGGAACCTCGCAAGGTCATCGTCGTCCCGGGCCGGGTGGTCTCGGTCGTCGCCTGACACTGTGACGAGCGTTATGACTCAGAGGTATAAATATGCCTCTGAGTCATAACGCTCTCCGGCGCGCACGCGCCGCCGGGCGCGGCACGCCGCCTCCGCGGGCGCGGCAGGCCGGTTATTCGACGTGCGGCACCGCCTCAGGCGGTCAACGCCGTGACCACGGCGGGGCGGTGGGTGAGCAGCCAGTCCTGCCAGCGGCGTACCCCCTCGACCGCGCCCAGGTCGCGCAGTCGGCGCATGGCCGGCTCGTCGCGGTCGGCGCCGGCGTCGATGGTCCGCCAGGTGCTCTCGATCTGGTCGAGCATCAGGCCCACCAGCTCGTGGCGAGGCAGTGCCGGACGGACGGGCGCGCCGCACGCCGCGTCGTAGGCGTCGCAGAGCACGCGGCACCGCCGGCCCAGCTCGGTCGGATCGGCGCCCTCGCCCAACGCCGCCCAGTGCCAGCCGGCGAACGCCACGTCCTCGATCCTTCGGCCCGGCCGGGCCAGGTCCCAGTCGAGGAAGGTCACCGGCAGCGGTCCGGCCGGGGAGTCCCGGTACACCGTGTTCTTCGGGGACAGGTCGCGGTGGCACACCGTCTCGGCGTCGCCGGCCAGCGCGGTGCCCGCACACGCGTCGTGCAGCCGCCGGATCAGCTCGGCCAGCCGCACCAGCGCCGGGTCGGCGAAGAAGGTGGGATCCTCCCGGTCCCGCCACGGCACCCGACCCGCGACGTAGCTGAGGATCTGCCGGCCGTGGGCGTCGACGCCCAGGTAGTGGGGCGCGAGGTCCGCGTCCACCCCGGCCAGGTGGCGCAGCAGCGCGCCGACGAAGTCCAGGTTGGCCGGCGGCGTACGCCGTACCGTGTCACCGACCCGGACCACCTCGGCCACGAAGCCGCCCGCGAGCCGCTGCTCGCCGGGCCCGTCGGTCCGGCTCACGGTCGGCTCACCACCGGCCGGCGCCGCCGCTCGGCGCGCCACCACCGGGAGATCAGCACCACGCTGGCGATCAGGCCGAGGCTGGCCGGGGCGGCGGCGTACCAGTTGATGTGGCCGGGGGAGCTGACCGCCGCGCCGATCGCGGCGTAACCGAAGGCGGTCGGGGCGGAGGCGATCACGCTGCCGGCCAGGAACGGCAGCATCCGGGCTCCGGTGGTGCCGTAGCCGTAACTGACCAGCCCGAAGCCGGCGATCGGCAGCAGCCGGACGGTGATCACGCCGAGCACGCTCTGTCGGGCGAACCAGCCGTCGAGGCGGGCCAGCCGGCCGCGGACCCGCTCGGCGACGAACTCCCGGCCGAGCAGCCGACCGACCGTGAACCCGACCGCCGCCGCCACCAGCGCGGCGCCCAGGGCGTACGCGGCGCCCTCCAGCGGACCGAAGATGGCGCCGGCGGCGAGCGTGATGAACGTCCGGGGGACCAACGCGACCAGCAGCAGCGCGCCGCCGAGGACCGCCGCCACCGGGGCGAGGTCGCCGAGCCGGTCAGCCAGCTGCGGCAGCCGCGCCGGATCCGGCCGGGGCGCCAGGAGCAACAGCAGCGCGCAGACGCCGATCAGCAGCACGAGCAGGGCGAACCGGACGGCCGACGGCTGCCGGAGCAGCCGCCGGACGGCCCGGATCATGCCCGGGCGGCGGCCACTGCGGCGCGGCGCTCGTTCCGGAGCCGGTCCGACCAGGTGTCGTCCAGCGGCGGGAGCTGGTGCGCGCCGGTGGCCCAGCGCAGCAGCAGGTCGGCCAGGGCCGGGTTGCGGGCCAGTGCGGGCCCGTGCGAATACGTGCCGAGCAGCTTGCCGCGCCAGGCGCCCTCGGTGCTGCCGTCGTTGCCGACCCCGGCGGTCACCCGGGCCAGCGGCGCGACCTCCGGGCCGAGGTGGGTGCGGCCGCCGTGGTTCTCGAAGCCGGTCAGCGCGGGCAGGCCCAGCCGCGGATCGATCTCGCCGGCCAGCTCGCCGACGGCCCGGCTCGGGCCCCGGTCGGACTGCAGGTCGAGCAGCTCAAGGCCGCGGCACTGCACACCCTTGGCGAAGAACGACATGCCGAGCAGCTGGTAGCCGGCGCAGACGCCGAACACCACCGAGCCCTGGGCGACCGCCCGGTGCAGACCGCCGTCGGCGATCAGCCGCTGCGCGCCCAGCGCCTGCGGACCGTCCTCGCCGCCGCCGACCAGGTAGATGTCGGCGGTCGCGGGCAGCCGCTGGTCGGAGCGGACCTCCATGACCTCGACCGGCATGCCGCGCTGGCGCGCCCGTTGGGCGAGGATCAGGGCGTTGCCCCGGTCGCCGTAGGTGGAGAGCAGGTCGGGGTAGATCCAGACGATGCGCAGGCTCTCAGTTGACACGGTCCAACTCCGCTCGGATGTCCTGGAACGCGGTGTAGTTCGCGATGACCTCCAGCCGCCCGGGCGGGACCGACCGGATCGCGTCGTCGAAGGTGCGCACGTGCTGGAACGGCACGTCGTTGACGTTCAGCCGGACCGCCAGGTCGTACGCCCGGTCGCCGGTGATCAGCACCTGCCGGCCGCGCAGCGGGGCGAAGTCGACGTCGAAGAGCCAGGAGGTGTCCAGCCCGTCGGGGTCGCGCGCGTTGATGGAGAGCAGGGTGGGCGCCTCGTCGGCCATGTCGAAGGCCTCCAGCCAGCTGGCCGGGTTCTTGGCCAGCAGCAGCCGGATGTTGCGCCCGTCCTTGTCCACCTGCGCGTAGCGGCCGGCGACCGACGTGACGATGCCGAGTCGGGACACCGCGTCGACCGGGCGGACGCCGAACTCGGCGGCCACGGCCAGCGCGGTCGCCGCGTTGCCGAGGTTGACCTTGCCGGGCAGTTGGAGGGAGACCTTGTGCCAGGCGCCGGTGGGGTCGAGCACGCCCTCGTCCTCGACGACCCACTGCGGCTCCGGCCGGCGCAGTGCGCAGCCGGTGCACCACCACTGGTCGCCGGAGCGCTGGATGGTGGAGCCGCACTCGGGGCAGACCCAGGAGTCGTCGTGCCAGCGCTGGCCGGCGCTGAACCAGGTCACGTGCGGCGGGTTGATGCCGCGGGCGGGGTCGGCCGGCGGGGTGGCGGCCCAGACGACCATCGGGTCGTCGGCGTTGGCCACCACCCGCACGTCGGTGTGCCGGACCAGCGCCGCGCGCCAGAGCTGCGCCATCATGGCGACCTCCTTGGCCCGGTCGAGCTGGTCGCGGGAGAGGTTCAGCAGCGCGACCACGTGCGGCTCGGTCGCCTCCAGCACCTGGGCGAGGTAGTGCTCGTCGACCTCCAGCACCGCGTACGGGGTGCTGCCGGCCTTGGCGAGCGCCGAGGTGTGCCCGCTGGGCATGTTGGCGCCGAACGAGTTGGTGGCGACCCGGCCGAGCACGCCGACCGCGGCGGCGGCCAGCCGGGTGGTGGTGGTCTTGCCGTTGGTGCCGGAAACG
The DNA here is from genome assembly GCF_042872965.1 of Micromonospora sp. NPDC005087. Classification (NCBI taxonomy): domain Bacteria; kingdom Bacillati; phylum Actinomycetota; class Actinomycetes; order Micromonosporales; family Micromonosporaceae; genus Micromonospora; species Micromonospora sp. NPDC005087. The sequence continues at coordinate 468,119 of NZ_JBIALB010000003.1, forward strand.
AGCGCGATCGCGCGCCCGGCCGACAGGTGGGCCAGCAGGTCCGGGTCGATCTTCAGCCCGATCCACCCGCCGATCACCGAACCGTCGCCACGGCCGGCCGCCCGGGAGAGCGCCGCGGCGGTCCGTGACACGGAGCTGGCCACCTTGGCCCGTAGGGGCATTTTCGCGTCCGTCACGCGAGCGAGGTTACCGGACCACCCACCCCACCAGATCGCCGCCGACGGCGAACCGTTCGGTTGTGGTGCGGACTCGGGTGGCCGAGTCGGCTTCCACCGGACGGAGTCGATCAATGTCGGAAAGCGGACCACGCCGGGCGGCGGTCCGGGCCCTCCACTCCGCCCCACCCCCTGTGACGTGCGGTTTTGCCCACGGATAGGGCGCGCCACGCGGTCGATTCTGGTTGCAGGTGGAGGGAAGTGGAGTAGAGTGGGGCCCAATGGTGAGGCCGGGAGGGCTCACCGGCCCGGGGGGTCAGCGGCGCCGCGAACGCCGCTTAAGGGCGAGGGGGTAGGGCCGGTGTTTCTCGGCACCCACACTCCGCGCCTGGACGACAAAGGCCGGTTGATCCTTCCGGCCAAGTTCCGGGACGAGCTGGCGGGGGGTGTCGTGATCACCAAAGGGCAGGAGCGCTGCCTCTACGTCTTTCCGACGCCCGAGTTCCAGCGGATCGCGGAGCAGTTGCGCGCGCAACCGATGACGCACAAGGCGGCCCGGGCCTACAGCCGGGTCTTCTTCGCCAGCGCGCACGACGAGGTGCCGGACAAGCAGGGCCGGGTCACGATCCCAGCCCACCTGCGGGCGTACGCCGCACTCGACCGCGACCTGGTCGTGATCGGCGCGAGCACGCGGGTGGAGATCTGGGACCGGGTCGCCTGGGAGACCTACCTCGCCGAGAGTGAAGACGACTTCGCCGACATCGAGGAGGGGGTGCTGCCCGGCGGTCTGTAGGGCGGGACGGCGCCCGACGTACTGCGAGATCTCCAGCCGCTTTCGAGTTCCTGGCATCCCTTCCCCGGTGCCAGGCGCACGATCCAGTCATCGGGCCGAGCCCGGTGCCCGGCGGGAGCGGATGGGGATCTGGCGGTACGACGGCGGCGCCGTCCGACGGCAGGCGCATGAACGAACGGACGTTTCAACCAGTGGGGGTCATCATGGGGGAGCTGCGCGGCACGCACGTGCCGGTGCTGCTCGAGCGGTGTCTCGAGCTGCTGGCCCCCGCGCTGGGTCGGGGCGGCCGGACGGTGCACGTCGACGCGACGCTCGGCCTGGCCGGGCATGCGGAGGCGGTGCTGGAGGCGCACCCGGAGACGGTCCTGATCGGGCTCGACCGGGACACCGAGGCGCTCGCCCACGCACGGGTCCGGCTGGCCCGTTTCGCCGACCGGGTGCACCTGGAGCACGCCGTCTACGACGAGCTGCCCGAGGTGCTGGACCGGCTGGGCTATCCGGGCATCGACGGGATCCTGTTCGACCTGGGTGTCTCGTCGCTGCAACTAGACGCGCCCGACCGCGGGTTCGCGTACGCCCAGGACGCTCCGCTGGACATGCGGATGGACCAGACCCGGGGGGTGACCGCCGAGGAGGTGGTCAACACCTACGGCCATCCGGACCTGGCCCGGGTGCTGCGGGTCTACGGCGAGGAGAAGTTCGCCGGCCGGATCGCCTCGGCGATCATCCGGGAGCGGGAACGCGCCCGGATCACCTCGTCCGCGCGGTTGGCGGAGCTGGTCAGGGACTCCATTCCGGCACCAGCCCGACGAACGGGCGGACACCCGGCAAAGAGAACGTTTCAGGCTTTGCGGATCGAGGTAAACAAGGAGCTGGCAGCGCTGGAGTCAGCGCTGCCGTCCGCGCTCGACGCACTGACCGTGGGCGGTCGCATGGTGGTCCTGTCCTACCACTCGCTGGAGGACCGGCTCACCAAGGTGGCGCTCGCGGACCGGGTCCGCAGTAAGGGCCCGATCGACCTCCCGGTCGAACTGCCCGGGTCCGGTCCGACGTTCCGGCTGCTCAGCCGGGGCGCCGAACTGCCCGGGGAGGCGGAGGTCGCCGCGAACCCGCGAGCCGCCTCGGTGCGGTTGCGGGCCGCGGAGCGACTCGACCCGAACGCGACACAGCAGGGGCGGACCGACCGCGAACGGTCCCGCCGACGGGTGAAGGCGATGCACCAACCGGGGACGGGGTCCGCGGGATCCGTGGGGGATCCAGGGACGCCGGGGGACGACAGAGGGACGGATGTAGAGGGGGAGGGACATGAACATTGACAAGCGCGAGCGTCGGGACGTCACCGGCGCCGGGCAGCGCACACCGCGGTCGGGGGGCCGGACCGCGGCGGAGCGGGCGCCGCGCGGGGGCAACGGTACGCCACGCATCGATCGAGTGAACCGGCAGGGGGAGGCTCGCGCCCGGGGGGCGCGCGAGTTCCCGACCCAGGGCACCGCCGCGCTGCGCCCGGCCGCGAAGGCCGGCGTAGCCGCCACCGCCCGCCCGCCCCGGCTGCGGGTGGCGCCACCGCCTCCGGTGTCGGTGCCGCGCGCGCCGTTCGCGGCGCTGATCGTGGTCCTGGTGGTCGGCGGGGTGCTGGGCATCCTGGCGGTCAACACCAAGATCAACGAGAATGCGTTCCGGCTGGAGAAGCTGCAGGAGCAGCAGGCCCGGCTGGACCTGGAGAAGCAGCAGCTGGACAAGCAGATCGCCGAGGCCAAGGCGCCGGGCAACCTGACTGCCCAGGCGCGACGGCTGGGCCTGGTGGACGCCGGCGAGCCGGCGTACATCCGGCTGCCGGACGGCCGGACCATCGGCGTACCGAAGCCGGCGACCGGCGAGCCGTCGGTGACCAGCCAGCAGGGCTCTGGAGGCTGACCCGTGCCACCGAGGTCGGACGAGCCGCGCCGGGATCCCAAGGGGTCCCGGCGCGGCTCTTCACCTGACGCCGGCCCCAGGGACGGGGAGCCGCGCGCCAGCGAGCCGGGCATGGGGGGCATCTCCGGCGCCCGGGCGTACACCCCGAGGGGTCGGACCATCCGCGAGGAGCGCGGCACGCCGCCGCGCAGCGGGGGCGCCGAGCAGCGGCGTACGCCGCGCAGCACCCGGTCCGGCGACCCGTTCCGGCCGGCGTTGCAGGTGCTCGACGGAGGCCGGGCCGCCGCCCGTTCCGGCCGGCGGGACGCCCCGGCAGCGGGACGCGGCGGGGTCGTGCGCACCGTCGCGCCCCGTACCCCCCGTGGCCCGGCCGGCGACGAGCCGCCGCCGCGCCGACGGACCACGCCGCGCGCGCCGCGCCGCGCCGACCGCCCGGCGGCCCGGCGGCCGTCCCGCAAGCCGCCGCGACCGCCGAAGCTGGCCGACCCGCGGCTGCGGCTGCGACTCGGCACCGCCCTGACCCTGGCGCTGTTCGCCGCCATCGGGATCCGGCTGATCTTCCTTCAGGCGGTGGACACCCCGGCGTACGCCGGCGGCGGCGTCGCCGACCGGACCCGCACGGTCGAGCTGCCCGCGCCGCGCGGCGCGATCTACGACCGCACCGGCGAGCCACTGGCGCACAGCGTCGAGGCGCGGTACGTGTTCGCCGACCCGACCGAGATCGAGGACTCCGCCGCCACCGCGAAGGCGCTCTCCCCGCTGCTCGGCATCCCGGCGTCGAGGCTCACCGAGCTGATGAAGCCCCGCAAGCTGGAGAACGGCAACCCGTCCCGGTTCGAGTACCTGGCCCGGGGGGTGGAGATCCCGAACGCCAAGCAGGTGCTGGCGCTCGAGCTGCCCGGCATCGGGGTGCACCGCGACGAGCGCCGCGAGGTGCCCGGCGATGACCTGGCGGCCAACCTGATCGGCTTCACCAGCCAGGACATGGTCGGGCTGGAGGGGCTGGAGGCCCGCTACGACGAGCTGCTCGCCGGGCAGGACGGCAAGCGGGTGTACGAGGCCGGCCTCGGTGACCTCGCCGCGCCGATCCCGGGCGGCTACAGCCGGACCACGCCGGCCAAGCCGGGCAGCTCGATAGCCCTCACCACCGACCGTGACCTGCAGTTCCGCACGCAGCAGATCCTCAGTGCGGGGATGGGGCAGCAGCGCGGCGCCACGGCCGCGGCGGTGATCATCGACGTGCCCACCGGCGAGGTGCTGGCCCAGGCCAGCCACCCCACCTACAACGCGGCGAAGCCGATCCCGAGCGATCCGGTCGCCCGGGAGGACGCGGCGACCAGCTTCGTGGTCGACCCCGGCTCGGTGCACAAGGCGATCACGTTCGGCGCGGCGTTGCAGGAGGGGGTGATCACCCCGGACACCACGCTGCCGATCGCGAACAGCATCAAGAAGGGCGACACCTGGTTCTCCGACACGCACTTCGCCAACGGCCGGCGGATGAGCGTGCCCGGGATGCTCGCCTACTCGTCGAACGTCGGCACCATCACCATCGCCGACAAGCTCGGCCGGGACCGGTTGATCGACTACCAGAAGCGGTTCGGGCTTGGCCAGCCCACCGGTGAGGGGGTGCCCGGCGAGGCCAGCGGCCGGCTGCTGCCGGCCGACGAGTGGAGCGGGTCGTCGGCCGGGTCGGTGCCGATCGGGCACAGCGTCGACGCCACGCCGCTGCAGATGGCCGCCGCGTACGCCGCCATCGCCAACGACGGCACGTACGTCCAGCCGCACCTTGTCAAGGAGACGATCGGCCCGGACGGCAAGCGCACTCCCGCGCCGGCCCCGGTGACCCGCTCGGTGCTCAGCCCGCAGAACGCGGCGGCGCTGCGCACCATGCTGGAGGCGGTCACCACGGTCGACGGCGCCACCGGCGTGGGCGCGGCGGTGCCCGGCTATCGGATCGCCGGCAAGACCGGCACCGGCTGGCGGCTGGTGGACGGCAAGAAGCAGCCCGGCGAGGTGTCCTCGTTCATCGGCATGGCTCCCGCGGAGAAGCCCCGGTACGTGATCGCCGTCTTCGTGTACGCGCCCGCCGGTGGGGGTGCCGCCATCGCCGTGCCGGCGTTCCGCGACATGATGCAGTTCACGCTGCGTCACTACCGCGTACCGCCGTCCACCGGCGGCTCGGCGCCCAAGTTCGTGGTCTATCCGCGCTGAGCAGCGACGGCGAGACATCATCGGTGAGTGCCGAAGAACCACCGGGGCGGCTGTGCGGCCGGAACCGTGCGACCGGGTAGGGTCTGACGCCGTGCCCGGCAATCCACGTCCACGTACCGTGACCGGAGTCCGGCTCGGTGATCTCGCCGTCCGGCTCGCCGTCGACCTGCCGGCGGACGCCGCCGGGGTGGTCGTCACCGGGGCGACCCACGCCAGCCAGGAGGTCCGCCCCGGCGACCTGTACGCGGCGCTGCCCGGCGCCCGCCGGCACGGCGCGGAGTTCGCCGCCGGCGCCGCCGCGGCGGGCGCGGTGGCTCTGCTGACCGACCCGGCCGGCGCCGAGCTGGCGGCGGAGACCGGCCTGCCCGCTCTCGTGGTGCCCGACCCCCGCGCGGTGCTCGGCGAGCTGGCCTCGGCCGTCTACGGCGACCCGACCGCGGAGCTGACCGTGATCGGCGTGACCGGCACCGCCGGAAAGACGTCCACGGCATACCTGATCGAGTCGGGGCTGCGCGCCGCCGGGCACACCACCGGGTTGATCGGCACCGTCGAGACCCGGCTCGGTGACCTGGTGATCGACAGCGTTCGCACCACCCCCGAGGCGACCGACCTGCACGCCATGCTGGCCACCGCCCGCGAGCGGGGGGTCACCGCGGTGGTCATGGAGGTCTCCAGCCACGCGCTGGCCATGGGCCGGGTGGGCGGTGTCCGGTTCGCCGTCGGCGGTTACACCAACTTCGGCTCCGACCACCTGGACTTCCACGCCGACAGCGCCGACTACTTCGCCGCCAAGGCGCAGCTCTTCGACGGCCGGTGCGCGGTCGAGGTGCTCAACCACGACGACCCGGCGCTGAAGCCGCTGTACCGGCCGGCCACGATCAGCTACTCGGCCGCCGGCGACCCGGCCGCGACCTGGTGGGCCGACGGCGTGGATGGCGAGGGGTACGCCCAGCGGTTCACCGCGCACGGCCCGGACGGTGTGGTCCTGCCCGCCGGGGTGGCGCTGCCCGGGCGGCACAACGTCGCCAACGCGCTGCTGGCCATCGCCGCGCTGGTCGGCGCCGGGGTCGACCCGGCGATCGCGGCCGCCGGCGTGGCCGCCTGCGGCGGTGTGCCCGGCCGGCTGGAGCTCGTCGACGTCGCCGGGCCGGTGCGCGGGGTCGTCGACTACGCGCACAAGTCGGACGCGATCGTGGCCGCGCTGGCCGCGCTGCGTGAGTTGAGCGCCGGCCGGCTGATCTGCGTGATCGGTGCCGGCGGAGACCGGGACCGGGGCAAGCGGCCGGTGATGGGGGCCGCCGCCGCGGAGGGGGCCGACGTGGTGCTGGTGACCGACGACAACCCGCGCACCGAGGATCCGGCGGAGATCCGCGCCGAGGTGCTCGCCGGGGCGTACCGGGCCGGCACGGCCGCCCGGATCATCGAGGTGGCCGGTCGCCGGGCCGCGATCGACGAGGCCGTCCGGCTGGCCGCGCCGGGCGACGTGATCGCGCTGCTCGGCAAGGGTCACGAGCGAGGCCAGGAGGTGGCGGGCGAGGTGCTCCCGTTCGACGACAGCATCGAGTTGGCCGACGCGCTGCGGGCCCGCTTCGGGGACCTGGCGGGTCAGCGGTGATCGCACTGAGCCTGGCCGAGGTGGCCGCGGCGGTCGAGGGGCGGCTGGTCGCCGCCGACCCGGCCGCCACCGTCACCGGGCCGGTCGAGTTCGACTCGCGCAAGGTGGGGCCCGGGGCGCTCTTCGTGGCCTTCCCGGGTGAGAAGGTCGACGGGCACGACTACGCGGCCGGGGCGATCTCGGCCGGCGCGGTGGCCGTGCTCGGCACCCGCGAGGTGCCCGGTGTGCCGATGGTGCTGGTCGCCGACGCGTTGACCGCGATGGGCCGGCTGGCCCGCGCGGTGGTGGACCGGCTGCCCGGGCTGACCGTGATCGGCCTGACCGGCTCCTCCGGCAAGACCACCACCAAGGACCTGATCGGCCAGCTCACCGCCCGGCTCGGGGCCACGGTGGCGCCGCCCGGCTCGTTCAACAACGAGCTGGGGCACCCGCACACCGCGTTGCGCGCCGGGCCGGACACCCGCTACCTGGTGCTGGAGAAGGGCTCGCGCGGGGTGGGGCACGTGCGCTACCTGTGCGAGATCGTCCCGCCGCGGATCTCCGTGGTGCTCAACGTCGGGACGTCGCACATCGGTGAGTTCGGCTCGCAGGAGACCATCGCCGTGGCCAAGGGGGAGCTGGTCGAGGCGCTGCCGCCGGAAGGGCTGGCGGTGCTCAACGCCGACGACCCGCGGGTGGACGCGATGGCCAGCCGCACCCGGGCCCGGGTGGTCCGCTACGGGGAGGCCCCGGACGCCGACGTGCGGGCCGAGGACGTCACGCTGGACGACCGGGGGCGCGCGTCGTACACCCTGGTCGTCCCGGAGGGGAGCGCGCCGGTGCGCCTCGGGCTGACCGGCCGCCACCAGGTCTCCAACACCCTCGCCGCCGCGGCGGTCGCCCGGGAGCTGGGCATGCCGCTGGCCGAGCTGGCCACGGCGCTCGGCGAGTTGGGGTTGGTCTCCACCCGGCGGATGGACGTCTTCGACCGCCCCGACGGGGTGACCGTGATCGACGACTCGTACAACGCCAACCCGGCCTCGATGTCGGCGGCGCTGAAGGCGCTCGCCACGCTCGGCCGGGATCGGCGTACGGTCGCGGTGCTCGGCTACATGGCCGAGCTGGGGCCGTTCGAGCGGGACGGCCACGCCGAGCTCGGCCAACTCGCGGCCGAGCTGGGTGTCGACCGGCTGCTCGTGGTGGGCGAGCCGGCTGCGCCGATCCATGAGGGCGCGACAGCGGTAGGGAACTGGGGAGGAGAGTCGGTGCTGCTCACCGATCAGGCGGCGGCCGTCGAGGTGCTGCGGGGCGAGCTACGGCCGGGCGATGTCGTCCTGGTCAAGGGCTCCCGGTACCGGACGTGGGAGGTGGCCGACGCACTGCGCGCCGACGGCACCCCCGGAAACGGAGCTACCGCGTGAGGGCGGTCATCGTCGCCGTCGGGGTGGCCTTCATCGTCTCGCTCTTCTGCACCCCGATCGCGATCAAGGTGTTCGCCCGGCTCAAGGCCGGCCAGCCGATCCGGGCCGAGGGCCCGGCCATGCACCAGACCAAGAAGGGCACGCCGACGATGGGCGGCGTGGTCTTCATCCTGGCCACGGTGATCGCGTACGTGGCCGGGCACCTGGCCCTGACCACCCTGCCGGACGCGCAGATCGCCCAGGTCGAGCCGACCATCACCGCGCTGGTGCTGCTGGGACTGATGGTGTTCTCCGGCGCGGTGGGCTTCCTCGACGACTTCCTCAAGGTGCGCAAGCGCAACAGCGCCGGGCTGAACAAGCGTGGCAAACTGCTCGGCCAGATCCTGGTCGGCGCGGTCTTCGGCGTGGTGGCGCTTTACTTCCCGAGCACGATGACCGACGCGTCGGGCGCGGTGACGAACACCGAGACGGTGGGCAGCACCACGCTGAGCTTCATCCGGGACATCGACGCCCTGGAGGTCAGCAAGATCGGCGCGGTGATCATCTTCATCTTCGTGGTGATGGGCGCGACGAACGGGGTGAACCTCACCGACGGCCTGGACGGTCTGGCCACCGGCGCCTCGGTGATGGTGCTCGCCGCGTACGCGTTGATCGCGTTCTGGCAGTACCGGCACTGGTGCGCCGACCCGAGCTACACCCAGTCGTACTGCTACGCGGTCCGCGACCCGTTGGAGATCGCGCTGATAGCCGGCGCCGCCGCGGGGGCCTGTGTCGGCTTCCTCTGGTGGAACACGTCCCCGGCGCGGATCTTCATGGGTGACACCGGTGCACTGGGGCTGGGCGGCCTGATCGCCGGCATGGCGATGTCCACCCGGACGATCCTGCTGCTGCCGATCATCGGTGGGCTCTTCGTGATCATCACGATGTCCTTGGTGATCCAGATCATCTCCTTCCGGACCACCGGTAAGCGCGTCTTCCGGATGTCGCCGTTGCACCACCACTTCGAGCTGGCCGGCTGGAGCGAGGTCAACATCGTGGTCCGGTTCTGGATCATCGCCGGCATCGGGGTGGCCATCGCGCTGGGCCTGTTCTACAGCGAGTTCCTCGCCAACATGACCTGACCGGCGCGCGCCGGCCACCCCACCTCGGCCCCCGGTTCCGCCCACGGCGGACCGCCGGGGGCCGAGGCGTGTCCGCCCGACACGCCGGGGGCGCCGGTGTGGGCGTGCCCGGCGCACGAAGCGGTGATGATGTCCCGGTGGGGGAGGAACCAGGCACCGAGGACAGGACAGCCGGCCGGCCGCGGCGGTCACCGGGTGCGTCGCGTACCGCGGCGCCACGTGGCCCGGACGACAAGCGCGGCCCGGACGACAAGCGCGGCGCCGAGCCGGGCGGGGGGCCGCGCGCGCCGGACCCGGTCGCTGCCGCGCCGCTGCGCGGGCTGGACGCGGCCGATGGGCTCGCGGCGCTGCGAGGCCTGCTGGACCGGCCGCTGGCCTCCTACTACCTGCTGCTGTCCAGCGCCGGCCTGCTGCTGCTGATCGGGCTGACCATGGTCTTCTCGGCGACCAGCGTGAAGGACTACGCCGAGGACGGCAACGCCTCGGCCTCGGTGACCAAGCAGGCCATCTTCGCGGTGATCGGCATCGGGGTGTTCTGGGCCTGCCAACGGTTGCCCGCCAGCACCTACCGATCCCTGGGTCGGCCATTGCTGATCACCTCGGTCGCACTGCTGCTGGTGCTGAACCTGCTGGTCGCCTACGCCCGGCTCACCGGTCAGCGGTCGGCCGGGTTCGGGCCGGTCGAGGCGCGACTGAACTGGCTGTTCGTCGGCGGGATCCAGCTCCAGCCGTCCGAGCTGGCCAAGTTCGCGATGGTGCTCTGGGGTGCGTACCTGGTCGCCCGCAAGGGTGCCGCGCTGGGTTGGTGGCGCGAGCTGGCCACCCCGCTCTTCCCGGTGGTCGGCCTGCTCTTCGTCCTGGTCGGTTACAACGACACGGGCACCATGCTCTGTCTGCTGGCCCTGGTGGTGGGTCTGCTCTGGGCCGCCGGCGTCCGGATGCGGGTCTTCGGCGTGCTGACGGTGGTCGGTCTGCTCGGCGTCGGCCTGCTCATCGCGGTGGCATCGCTGGGCGCCGGCTCCGGCGAGCAGGGCGAGGAGAACTACCGCTTCGCCCGGCTGGCCATGTTCTTCAACCCGCCGGACCCGGAGAAGTGCAAGCTCGACGGCTGCCTCCAGTTCTACCAGGGTCGACTGGCCATCGAGCACGGCGGCTGGTTCGGCGTCGGGCTGGGCAAGAGCAGCCTCAAGTGGGACTGGCTGCCCGAGGCGCACAACGACTTCATCTTCGCGATCATCGCCGAGGAGTTGGGCGTGATCGGCTGCGTGGTGGTGCTCAGCCTGTTCGCGGTGCTCGCGTACACCGGGCTGCGGATCGCCCGGCGGGTCGACGACCCGTTCCGCCGGCTCGCCGCCGCCGCGGTGACCACCTGGCTGGTGAGCCAGGCCGTGATCAATATCGGTGGGGTGGTCGGGCTGCTGCCGATCACCGGCCTGCCGCTGCCGTTCATCTCCGACGGCGGAAGTGCCCTGGTCGTGACGTTGGCGGCGATCGGCATGCTGGCGTCCTTCGCGCGCGCCGAACCCGATGCGGCCAGAGCACTGCATGCCCGTCCGCCGGCCCGGTGGGTCCGACTACTCTGGGCCCCGTTGCCGCCGCTTCCCGGTCGGCGTCGCCGGCCGGCGACGCCGTCGGCTGGCCGAGGGTCCGTGCCCCGGTCCCGCGAACGGCGACAGGACGACCAGGCCGCACCGCGCGGGGTCCGGCAGGACCGGCGCCGCGGGGGTACGGCGAGCGAGAGGAGACGCTGATGGGTCCGCTGCGTTCGGTGGTGCTCGCGGGAGGTGGCACCGGGGGGCACGTCTACCCGCTGCTCGCCTTCGCCGACTGCCTGCGCCGACACGACCCGGGCGTCCGGATCACCTGCCTCGGCACACCACGCGGCATGGAGAACGAGCTGATCCCGCCGCACGGCTACGACCTGCGGCAGATCCCGGCGTACCAGCTGCCCCGGTCGGTCAACATGAACCTGGTCCGCACCCCGGGCCGGATGTGGACCGCGGCGCGCGCCGCGGGCAAGGTGATCGACGAGGTGCGCGCCGACGTGGTGGTCGGCTTCGGCGGGTACGTCTCGGTGCCGGCCTACCTCGCCGCCTGGCGCCGGGAGCTGCCCATGGTGATCCACGAGGTGAACGTGCCGGCGGGTGTGGCCAACCGGCTGGGCATGAAGTTCACCAAGAACGTCGCGGTCGGGTTCCCGCACCAACCGGTCCAGGCCGAGGCGCTGCGCGACGCCACCGTGGTCGGCGTGCCACTGCGCCGCAACATCGCCACACTGGACCGGTACGCGCTGCGCAACGCCGCCCGCGCGCACTTCGGGCTCCGCCCCGACCTGCCGGTGCTCTTCGTCGCCGGCGGTTCGTCGGGCGCCCGCTCGATCAACCTGGCGGTCTCCGGGGCGGCCAAGGAACTGGCCCGCAACGGCGTGCAGGTGCTGCACGTGATGGGCGCCCGCAACGAGCCGGTGCCGATCCCCACCGACCTGCCGGTGCCGTACGTGACGCTGCCGTACCTGTCGGAGATGGAGCTGGGCTACGCCGCCGCCGACCTGATGCTGGGCCGGGGCGGGGCGATGACCTGCGCCGAGGTGGCCGCGATCGGGTTGCCCACGATCTACGTGCCGTACCCGCACAGCAACCAGGAGCAGAAGCGCAACGCGCTGCCCGTGGTGGAGGCCGGCGGTGGGCTGCTGGTCGACGACACGGAGCTGACCCCGGCCTGGCTGGAGCGCACCGTCATCCCGCTGATCCGTGACCCGCAGCGGCTGTACGCGATGGGCGCCGCGGCGGCCGCCTACGGGCGGCGCGACGGTGACGAGGCGCTGCGTTCGTTCGTCATCCAGGCGGTGGCCCGATGACCGCGCAGTTCACCCCGGCCGGCACGCTGACCGCCGAGGACCTGGGCGCGGTTCACCTGATCGGAGTGGGTGGGGTGGGCATGCTCGGCGTGGCCCGGCTGCTGCTCACCCGGGGCATCCGGGTGTCCGGCAGCGACCTGCGTGAGTGGCCCTCGCTGGCGGGGCTGCGGGCGCTCGGCGGCACCATCTACCTCAGCCACGAGGCGACCAACCTCGATGGCGTGGACACCGTCGTCTACTCCTCGGCCATCTCGCAGGACCACCTGGAGCTGGTCGAGGCCCGCCGTCGCGGTCTGCGGGTGCTGCACCGCTCGGAGGCCCTCGCGGCGGCCATGACGGGCCGCCGCGCGATCGCGGTGGCCGGCACCCACGGCAAGACCACCACCACCTCGATGGTGACCATGGTGCTCCAGCAGGCCGGGGTGGACCCGTCGTTCGTGATCGGCGGGGAGATCTCCGAGGTCGGCTCGGGCGCCCACCACGGCACCGGTGAGCACTTCGTGGTCGAGGCCGACGAGAGCGACCGCTCGTTCCTCATCTACCGCCCGTACGTCTCGATCATCACCAACGTCGAGGCGGACCACCTGAACACCTACGGCGACTACGCGACGCTGGAGGCGGCGTTCGTCGAGTTCGCCCGGCTCACCGACCCGGACGGGTTCATCATCACCTGCGCCGACGACCCGGGCGGGCGGCGGCTGGCGGAGACCCTGCGCGCCGAGGGGCGGCGGGTGCACACGTACGGCGAGGCGGCCGACGCCGACCTGCGACTGACCGAGATCGTCTCGTCCGCGCGCGGGGTGCGCTACCTGGCCGCGATCGACGGCCGGTCGCTGGGCGAGTTCCGGTTGCCGGTGCCGGGGCGGCACATGGGGCTGAACAGCGCCTCCGCGGTGCTGGCCGCGTACCTGCTGGATCTGCCGCTGCCGGCGGCGGAGGCGGCGCTGGCGGTCTTCCCCGGCGTGCGGCGGCGCTTCGAGCGCAAGGGTGTCGCGGACGGCGTGCTGGTCTACGACGAGTACGCCTACCACCCGACCTCGATGACGCTGGCGTTGCAGACGCTGCGTGAGGTGGCCGGGGAGGGGCGGCTGATCGTGGTCTTCCAGCCGTACCGGCTGTACCGCACCCGCGACTCCCAGGCGGAGATCGCCGAGGCGCTGGCCATCGCCGACGAGGTGGTGCTGCTGGAGGTCTTCGGGCCGGGCGAGCTGCGCCAGCCCGGTGAGGGCTCGGCGGCGCTGATCGAGGCGGTGGCGCTGCCCGCCGACCGGAAGGTCTTCGTCGACTCCTGGGAGGAGGCGCCGGTCGAGGTGATCCGCCGGGCCCGCGAGGGCGACGTGGTGGTGACCATGGGCGCCCCGCCGATTTCGCTGATGGGTGACGAGCTGCTGGCCGGCCTGCTCGCGCGCGCCGGCTCCGCGCCGACCGCGACCGTCGACCCGGTGGCCCCCGCCCCCGCCCCCGCGGTCGGTGGTCCGGTGCCCGGCGGGGCGACCGCCGGTGGCGACGGAGCGGCCCTCGGTGGCACCGCCGCACCGGACGGCGCGGCGCCCACGGCCGGATGAGCCCCGGCCCGGCCCGAGGGCGGACAAGCGCCGCCGACGGCGGCGCTGCGCGACGCGGTCCGGTCCGGCGCTGGCAGCTGGTCCGGGCCGGCCGTGACGCGGTCCCACCGTCGACCCGCCGGTTCATGGCCCGGGCCCGCCAGCGCCGGATGCGCGCGGCGCTGCCGTGGGCGGTGGCCGCCGGGGTGCTCGCGCTGGCCGGGCTGGTCGCCTGGACGGTGCTCGGCACCGGGCTGTTCGGGGTCCGCGAGGTGAAGGTGGAGGGTGCCGGCCTGGTCACCCCGGTGCAGGTGCGCGATGCGGTCGGGGTGCCGGACGGGGTGCCGCTGGCCCGGGTGGACCTGGCCGCCGCCGCCCGGCGGGTCGGTGCGTTGGCGCCGGTGGAGCGGGCCACGGTGTCGCGGGACTGGCCGGGCGCGCTGGTGGTCCGGGTGACCGAGCGGACTCCGGTGGCGGCGGTGCCGCAGGGGGAGGCGTTCGCCCTGGTCGACGGGGCCGGGGTGGCGTTCCGGACGGTCGCCCGACGCCCCGCCGAGCTGCCGTTGGTGAAGGTGGCTCGACCGGCCGCCGACGATCCGGGCACCCGGGCCGCGCTCGAGGTGCTCGTCGCGCTGACCCCGCAGCTGCGTGGCGAGCTGGTGGACGTGACCGTGGAGGGGTTGGCTCGAATCAGCCTGCGGTTGCGCGGTGACCGGACGGTGGTGTGGGGCGACGCGACCCGGAGCACGGACAAGGCCCGGGTGGCCACCGCGCTGCTCGGCGAGGACACCGACCGGATCGACGTGAGCGCACCGGATGTGGTGACCTTCCGCTGACCGAGGGGCTTGCCGCGAGGTGCGGAAAGGTGACTCGTTGCGCTCCGGGCGGCGACACGCCGGTCGGGTCCTTGGCTCATCGCGCGGCGGCGCTTACGTTGCCCCGAAGAGGATCAGTGGTTGACATAACTGTAAGCCTCTAGTAGAGGGTGATGGTTCAGCTCTGATCCTCGCTGGTGACAGCTGTCGTCGGCCGCTGGTCTGGCCACGCCGTACCCGGTCGGCCGAAGCCAATCTCGAAGGAAAGGACCGGAGATGACACCTCCGCACAACTACCTGGCGGTCATCAAGGTCGTCGGCATCGGGGGCGGCGGCGTCAACGCCGTCAACCGGATGATCGAGGTTGGGCTCAAGGGCGTCGAGTTCATCGCGATCAACACGGATGCCCAGGCGCTGCTGATGAGTGACGCGGACGTCAAGCTGGACGTCGGCCGGGAGCTGACCCGGGGGCTGGGCGCCGGCGCCAACCCGGACGTCGGCAAGAACGCCGCCGAGGACCACCGGGACGAGATCGAGGAGGTGCTCAAGGGCGCCGACATGGTCTTCGTGACCTGCGGTGAGGGCGGCGGCACCGGCACCGGTGGCGCGCCCGTGGTGGCGAACATCGCCCGCAAGCTCGGCGCGCTGACCATCGGTGTGGTGACCCGGCCGTTCTCCTTCGAGGGTAAGCGCCGTCAGGTGCAGGCCGAGTCCGGAATAGACGAACTCCGCAACCAGTGCGACACCCTGATCGTCATCCCCAACGACCGCCTGCTGGCGCTGGGCGACCGCGGCATCAGCATGATGGACGCGTTCCGCACCGCCGACCAGGTGCTGCTTTCCGGTGTGCAGGGCATCACCGACCTGATCACCACCCCGGGTCTGATCAACCTGGACTTCGCCGACGTCAAGAGCGTGATGAGCGGTGCCGGCAGCGCGTTGATGGGCATCGGCAGCGCCCGCGGCGAGAACCGCGCGGTCGAGGCGGCCGAGGCGGCCATCTCCAGCCCGCTGCTCGAGCAGAGCATGGACGGCGCCCGCGGCGTGCTGCTCTCCATCGCCGGCGGCTCCGACCTGGGCCTGTTCGAGATCAACGACGCGGCCCAGCTGGTCACCGACGCGGCCCACCCGGACGCCAACATCATCTTCGGCGCCGTGATCGACGACGCGCTCGGTGACGAGGTGCGGGTGACGGTCATCGCGGCGGGCTTCGACGGGGGAGCGCCGGCGTACAAGGCGGCCGAGCCGGCCCGCAAGACCAACACCAACCAGCCGGCGGCGCAGAGCGCCCCGGTCCCGGCACCGGCCACCATGCCGGCGCCGACCCAGTCGCCGCGCCGGGTGCTCTTCGACGACGTGGACGTGCCCGACTTCCTCAAGAACGGGTCCTGAGCACCGCCGATGACCGACAGCTCAGCCACGGTACGACCGGACCGGCGCGCCGAACTCGCGGCCGGCCTGGCCCAGGTCCGGGCCCGCATCGCCGACGCCTGCGCCAGCGCCGGCCGGGATCGTGCCGACGTCACGATGATCGCGGTCACCAAGACCTACCCGGCCAGCGACGTGCTGGCGCTGGCCGGGCTCGGGGTGACCGACGTGGGAGAGAACCGCGACCAGGAGGCGGCCGGCAAGGCCGCCGAGGTCGCCGCGGCCGGGGTGAGCCCGCGCTGGCACTTCATCGGCCAGTTGCAGCGCAACAAGGCCCGCTCGGTGGTCCGGTACGCCGACGTGGTGCACTCCGTCGACAGTGTCCGGCTGGCCCGGGCGCTGGCCACCGCGGCGGCCGGGCGGGAGCGACCGCTGGCCGCCCTGATCCAGGTGAGCATCGACGGCGACCCGGCCCGGGGCGGCGCGTTGCCGGGCTCGGCCGACCCGGGCGTCGGGTTGGAGCCGGTGGCCGAGGCGGTCGTCGACTCGCCGACGATGCGGTTGGCCGGCCTGATGGCGGTGGCGCCACTGGGTTGGGCGCCGGAGCGGGCCTTCGCCCGGCTGGCCGAGGTGGCCGAGGCGTTTCGCTTGGTCCATCCGGGAGCGGTCGCGTTGTCCGCCGGAATGAGCGGCGACCTGGAAATCGCGATCCAATACGGCGCGACACATGTCCGCGTCGGTAGCGCGTTGCTCGGAATGCGCCCCACGCTGCGGTAGCCTGACCGCGAGAGAAGCAAATTACATCAGTGTTGTTTCAGGAACGGCGTCTCCCAGTCGGGGGTCGTGGCGCGCGACGCGAATCGCGCGCCAGGGGGATTGCCGTTCCGGTCCGATGGGCATGTTTGTCCACTCGCGACGGGCGACATGGCACGGGGGCGCGTGCCGCACGGCGGACGGAAGGGCGCGGGATGGGTGCACTGCGCAAGGCGGGGGTCTGGCTCGGTCTGGTCGAAGAGGACGATGAGCGGGCCTACGACGACGGTGGCTACGACAAGGGTGGCTACCGCGACTCGCGTTACCGGCAGAGCCGGTACGCCGAGGAGTTCGCCGACGAGGACGACGAGGACACCGAGGAGCCGCCGGCTCCCCGGCCGCGGGCCGGCGAGCGGAGTCGGCTCTCCGAGCGTTCGAACGGGCGGGTCGGTGACTCCGACCGGGGCGACGGCGAGCGTCCGGAGCGGGTCGAGCGGTCCAGCGTCCGGTCGATCACCAGGTCCTCGGCTGGCGAGACCTCCGGCGCGCTGACGTACCACACCCGGGACAACCTTGCCCTCGCGCCGCAGGTCACGGCACGGGAGCGGGCGCCCGAGGAGGAGCAGCGTTACCAGATCACCACGCTGCACCCGACCACGTACCGGGAGGCGCGCACCATCGGTGAGCACTTCCGCGACGGGGTTCCGGTGATCATCAACCTCACCGAGATGGATGAGGCCGATGCCCGCCGTCTGGTTGACTTCGCCGCCGGGCTGGCGTTCGGGCTGCGCGGTACGATCGAGCGCGTGACCAATCGGGTGTTCCTGCTCTCACCGGCCAATGTCCAGGTCACCGCGGAGGACAAGGCCAAGATCGCTGAGGGCGGCTTTTTCAGTCTGAGTTGATCGCCCGACCCGAGGGACGTCGCTGACCGTGTTGTCGATCTTGCTGCAAGTGTTGTACCTGATCCTTTATGTCTTCCTGCTCCTTCTTCTGTCCCGGTTTGTGCTGAGCGCCGTCCTGCAGTACGGCCGCCGGTGGCAGCCGGGGCGCAGAGCATCGGCGGGACTGGAATCCGTGTGGAGCGTCACTGATCCCCCTCTCAACGCGTTGAGGCGTGTGATCCCTCCGCTGCGAATTGGTACCGTGAGCATTGACCTGGCCTCCCTTGTGCTCCTGGTTATCCTGTTCGTGCTGATGGAGTTCGTGTTAGGGCCGTCGATCAGGGCATCTGCCTGATGACCGACGCGCTTTCGCGGCCGCAACTGACCCGAGGAGTTTCGATGCCGCTGACCCCGGCCGACGTACACAACGTCGCCTTCAAAAAGCCGCCGATCGGCAAGCGGGGGTATGACGAGGAGGAGGTCGACGCTTTCCTGGACGAGGTTGAGCGCGAGCTCGCCCGTCTCATCGAGGAGAACAACGAGCTGCGCGCCCAGGTGGAGCGCGGCGGCCGTGGCGGTGCCCCCGCCGGCCCCGGCGGCGACGCCCGACTCGCGGCGGAGCTCAACGACGTCAAGGCACAGCTGGACCGGGTGCAGCGCGACAAGGCAGCGGCCGAGCAGGCCGCCCGCGCCATGCAGTCCGAGCTGGAGCAGGTCCGCGCGACCGGCGGCCCGGGTGCGGTCACCGGTGACGGTGAGCAGCAGGCCCTGCGGGTGCTGATGATGGCCCAGCGCACCGCCGACGACCACGTGTCCGACGCGCGTCGCGAGGCCGACCAGCTCCTGTCCGAGGCCCGCGGCAAGGCCGAGGAGGTGACCCGCGAGGCTCGCGCGAAGGCCGACGCCCTGGAGCGGGACGCCCGCCAGCGGCACCAGGAGGCCATGGGCGGCCTGGACGCCAAGCGCACGGCGCTGCAGAAGCACATCGAGGAGCTCAAGCAGTTCGAGCGCGAGTACCGCACCCGGCTCAAGGCGTACCTGGAGAGCCAGCTGCGTGACCTCGACGGTCGCGGCCAGGGCCTCGAAGCCGAGATGACCCGCTCCGAGGCAGGCCGGGTCGCCGGCGGCAACGGGCTGGCCGCCGCGGGTCTCGCCGGTTCGTACGGCGGCGGGCGCTCCGGCGCCCTCGAAGCCGGACGCTGAGCACCGGCCGGCGATCGCTGTCCGCAGATGGTGACGGTCGCCGGCCCCGCCTGGACGGTACGACGCGGCGGGGGTGAGCCGTGATAGTCGCGAGTCTCCTGCTCATCCTCGTCGCGGTGGTGCTACTGGTGCTCGGCCTGGCCGGTGGTTCCAGCATTATGTTGATCATCTCCATCGCGGCCAGTCTGCTGGCCGCCGTGGCGTTGGTGGTGGGCGCCCGCCAGGCAGCCGCCAACCGCGTCATGGCGGAGCCCGGCCGGACCGGCCGGCGGAGCCCCGGAGCACCCCGCACGGCCAACCAGGCCGGGCCGGGAGTCGCGTACGGGCCGCCGCTGGTCGAGCCGGAAGTGCCAATCCAGCACATGCCCACGACGGTCGGTACCGGCGGCACCGGGTGGCGGCAACCACCCGAGCCGCCGGCCGACCAGGGGCCACCGTTCGCGACCGCCGACCACGCTTCCAACGCCTCGTCCGCCAGTCAGGCGTCGCCCTTCCCGGCGCCGGCCGACGAGGCGTCCGGCGTCGATGCGCCAACGGCCGATGGCATGAGGGACGAGGAGCCGGCCGCGCAGCCGGTCACCCCCGCCGAGGCGGCCCGGGTGGCCCGGCTGCCCGACCCCGTCCAGGTGGTGGACGGTCGCCCCCGCTACCACCTCGCCAGTTGCCCGCACCTCGTCGGCCGGGCGTCGGAGACGCTCCCGGTCGCCGAGGCCGTCGAGCTCGGCTTCACCCCGTGCGCGCAGTGTGCGCCGGCCACCGCCCTGCTCGCCGACGCCCGACCGATCTGAAGCGGCACCGGTGCCCGCGCAGGACACGCTCACCGTGGCGGTGCGGGTGAAGCCCGGCTCCTCCCGGGACCGGGTCGGGGGCCGGTTCGACGGCCCGCACGGCCCGGCCCTGGTGATCGCGGTGCACGCCCCGGCCGTGGACGGTCGGGCCACCGAGGCCGCCCGCCGGGCGTTGGCCGGCGCGTTGGGCGTCCGGCCGGCTTCGGTGTCACTGCGTACCGGCGCGGCCAGCCGGGACAAGCTGTTCCTCGTCGACCGTCCCGGCCCGGAGCTGTCCGGGGTGCTGCGCCGGCTGCGCGACGGATCCGTGGGGTGAGGAACGTCCGGGCCAGGCAACCGTGACGCCCGGGCTGGATATCGCGCTGCTGCTCGGCGCGGGGGTGCTGCTCGTGGCGGTCGGCGCGGTCCGGCTCTCCACCCGGCTCGGGGTGCCCAGCCTCCTGGTCTACCTGGCGCTGGGCGTGGCGATCGGCGAGGCCGGGCTGGGCATCCGCTTCGACGACGTCGAGCTGACCCGGACCCTCGGCTTCTGCGCGCTGATCGTGATCATCGCGGAGGGTGGCCTGACCGCCCGGTGGAGCACGTTGCGGCCGGTCCTCGGGCTGTCCGCAGCACTGTCCACGGTGGGTGTGGTGGTCAGCATCGTGCTGGTCGGCGTCGCCCTGCACCTGCTGCTCGGGCTGGACTGGCGGCTGGCGCTGCTCTACGGCGCGGTGCTCTCCTCCACCGACGCGGCCGCCGTCTTCGCGACCCTGCGCCGGCTGCGCCTGCCGCCCCGGCTGGTGGCGACGCTGGAGGCCGAGTCGGGCATGAACGACGCCCCGGTGGTGCTGCTGGTGGTGCTGCTGTCCCACCGGGGCTTGTCGCACCCGTGGTGGTACGAGGCCGCCCTGGTCACCTACGAGCTGGGTGTCGGGGCCGCGGTGGGGGTCTGCGCCGGTGTCGCCGGCACCTGGGCGCTGCGCCGGGCGGCGCTGCCCTCGGCCGGGCTGTATCCGATCGCCGCGGTGGGGATCACGGTGTTGGCGTACGCCGCGGGAGCGGTGCTGCACGCCTCGGGGTTCCTCGCCGTCTACGTAGCCGGGGTGCTGCTGGGCAACGCCCGGCTGCCGCACCGGCAGGCGATCCTCGGCTTCGCCGATGGGCTGGCCTGGCTCGCCCAGATCGGTCTGTTCGTGCTGCTCGGGCTGCTGGCCTCGCCGGGCCGGCTGGACGCGGCGGTGCTGCCGGCGGTGGTCGCCGGGCTGGCGCTGGTGCTGCTGGCCCGGCCGCTGTCGGTGGTCGTGTCGGCGCTGCCGTTCCGGGTCGGCCTGCGCGAGCAGGCGTTCCTGTCCTGGGCGGGGCTGCGCGGGGCGGTGCCGATCGTGCTGGCCACCATTCCGCTCTCCGAGCGGGTGCCCGGCGCGGAGCGCCTCTTCGACGCGGTCTTCGTGCTGGTGGTGATCTTCACGCTGGTGCAGACCGGGACGCTCGGGCCGCTCTCCCGCCGGCTGCGGATCACCGCGCCGGCCGAGGCCACCGAGATCCACGTGGAGACCGCCCCGCTGGAGCGGATGCGGGCCGATCTGCTCCAGTTGGAGGTGCCGACGGGCTCGCGGTTGGCCGGCGTGCACGTCGACGAGTTGCGGCTGCCGCTGGGTGCCTCGGTCACCCTGGTGCTGCGGGACGGGGTGGGTTTCGTGCCCGGTCCGGACACCCGGCTGAAGACCGGCGACAGCCTGTTGATCGTCGCCACCGGCGGGGTACGCGACGCCGCCGAGCGCCGGTTGCGGGCCGTCAGCAGGCGGGGTCGGCTGGCCCGGTGGTTTGGTGAGTACGGCGATGAGGCGGACCTTTGATCTGCTAGCGTTCCTTTTGCCCCAGTTAGGCAGGGCTCGGGGCTCTTAAGCGGTGCGACGGTGCGGCACGTTGTCGGACGCCTGTACGTTCCGTATTCTTGCCAACCTCCGGAGTGCGCGGCCATCGTCGCCGCGCGCCCCTTTTCGTACATAGGGGACGCCCTGGTCGGCGCCCCCTGACCAGGTGCCGCGGTCCACGCGGTTCCGCGGCCGAGGGAGCGACCCATGGCGAAGCCAGCCGACACCAGGACCGCCGGCCGCAAGCCGGTGGCCAAGGCCACCCGCAGCGCGGCGGAGACCGAGAAGATCCGGGCGGCGTTGGCGGCGCGGCGGGACGAGCTTCGCGCCGAGTACGATCAGACGCTGAGTGAGATCACCGAGCTGCAGCGCGATCGGCTGACCGACTTGGCCGGGGACGACCAGGCCGACACCGGCACCAAGACGCTCGAGCGGGAGCAGGAGATCTCTCTCGCCAACAGCATCCTGGAAAGGATCACGCAGGTTGAGCGCGCCCTGGAGCGCCTCGACGAGGGTGGTTACGGCTGGTGCGAGCGGTGCGGCAACCCGATTCCGGTCGAGCGCCTCGCCGCTTTCCCGTCGGCCACCCTGTGTGTGACGTGCAAGCAGCTGGAGGAGCGGCGCTGAGGTCCGCTCCCCGGCGGCGATGAGACGGTGAGCGATCACCGCCGAGACTGTCGATGGGGAGCGCATGACCGCAGTACCGTCCGCCGAACCCGGCCGTACCGACCCGGGCGGCGACAAACCCCGGCCGAGGGCCGTCGCGATCCTCGCCGGGGTCGCCCTGGTGGCCCTGCTGGCCGACCTGGTCACCAAGCACCTCGCGCTGGCCACGCTGACCGACCGGGAGCCGGTCCGGCTGCTCGGCGGGGTGGTCTATTTCAGTCTGACCCGCAACAGCGGTGCGGCGTGGAGCATCGGCGCGGACCACACCTGGGTCTTCCCGCTGATCACCATCGGGGTGGTCGGTTGGATCGTCTGGATGGCGCTGCGGCTGCGGTCGCTGCCCTGGGCGATCTCCCTCGGGCTGGTGCTCGGCGGCGCGCTGGGCAACCTCGTCGACCGGATCTTCCGGGCGCCCTCCCCGTTCCACGGGCACGTGGTCGACATGGTCAGCCTCTTCGACCCGTACGGCCAGGTCTGGCCGGTGTTCAACCTTGCCGACAGCTCGCTGGTCTGCGGTGTGCTGCTGGCCGTGCTGCTGGAGTTGACCGGCCGCCAGCGTGACGGCCGACGGGTCGGCCGCGACGGCGACCCCGCCGACGCGAGCGCCACCCAGGACGCCGACCAGCGGGAGCGGGCGTGACCTCCGCGTTCGCCGCCGGCGGCGACCACCGTTCACTGCCCGTGCCGGACGGGCTCGACGGGATGCGCCTGGACCAGGCGGTGTCCCGGCTGTTCGGGCTCTCCCGTACCGCCGCCGCGGCCCTGGTCGATGCCGGGGACGCGCTGGTCGACGGCACCGCCCGGGTCAACTCGCACAAGGTCAAGGCCGGCTCCTGGCTGGACGTCACGCTTCCCGCGCCGGTCGCCCCGCCGATCGTGGTGCCGCAGGCGGTGCCGGGCCTGCGGGTCGTGTACGCCGACGACGACATCGTGGTGGTGGACAAACCGGTCGGCGTGGCCGCGCACCCGAGCCCGGGCTGGACCGGCCCGACGGTGATCGGCGCCCTCGCCGCGATCGGGCACCGCATCTCCACCAGCGGCGCCGCCGAACGGCAGGGCGTCGTGCACCGGCTGGACGTGGGCACCACCGGGATCATGGTGGTGGCCAAGAGCGAGCAGGCGTACACCGCGTTGAAGCGGGCCTTCAAGTACCGCGAGGTGGACAAGGGCTACCACGCGGTGGTGCAGGGGCACCTGGACCCGCTGCGCGGCACCGTCGACGCGCCGATCGACCGGCACCCCACCCACGACTACCGCTGGGCCGTGGTCTCCGGCGGCAAGCCGAGCATCACCCACTACGACACGCTGGAGGCGTTCCCGGCGGCCAGCCTGGTCGACGTCCGCCTGGAGACTGGCCGCACCCACCAGATCCGGGTGCACTTCTCAACCCTGCGGCACCCCTGTGTGGGCGACCTCACCTACGGCGCCGATCCCACCCTGTCGGCCCGGCTTGGGCTGGCCCGACAGTGGCTGCACGCCCGCGAGTTGAGCTTTCTGCACCCCCGAACGGGGGACGAGGTCCGGTTCGTCAGCGACTACCCTGACGACCTGGACCGCGCGCTTCAGATCCTGCGTGACTGAGCGGCGACCGCCCGACACCGATCCGACGAGGGGATCCCGCCCGTGCGCGCCGGCGACCTGCTGCGGCAGCTGGACCAACGGCTGCTGCCGCCGCTGACCCGGGCCGTGGCCCGGCTGGGCGACCGGTCGGCGCGGTCCGGGGTGCTCACCTGGGCCGCGCTGCTCTCCTCGGCGGCGGTGTTGGGCACCGCGGTCTGGGCCGTCGACGACGCTCCGGTCGGCGACCGGACCGTGGGCGAGGTGACCCGGGTCGGGGTGGTCGACGGCGACTCCGTCCCCGGCTACCTGCGGTCCGCCGCGGCCGACCTGGCCGCGCTGCCCACGGCGGCCCCGGCCACCGGGGAGGGGACCTACGCCCTGGTCACGCTGGATGCGTACCTGCCGCCGCAGCGACTGGCGGCGGTGCTCGGCGACGTGTCGGTCTCGACGGTGTTCGGGCGGGTCCCGCTGCCCGGCCGGCAGACCGAGATCGTCAAGATTCCCGCGCTGCGGGTGCCGGACGACGTGGTCGCCGGAATGGCGCAGGTGGCCGCCCGCAAGGACGCCGAAGCCGCGGACTACCGGGCGAAGGCCGCCGCGGTGAGCGGCGACGGCGCGGACGTGCGGGAGCTGCGCGAGCGGTACGCCAGCGGTGCGGCCGTGGCGGCGGCCGAGGCGGCCGGGTACCGGACCGGCTGCGCCTGCGTGTACGCGGCGGTGGTGCGGGCGGCGCCGGTGGCGCTGCGCGGTGTGGCGACCCGGCCGGACGTGCGGGCGGTCGACCCCGCCCCCGAGGTGTACCGGCTGGACCGCACGGTCTTCACGCCGCCACTGCCCGAGCAGCAGGACGTGGTCCGCCCGCCGGCCGACACCGGGCCGAGCGCGGAGCCGACCCCGGAGGTGCCGGTTGAGTCGCCGCCGGTCGCGCCGGTGCCCTCGGCAACGATGGGCGAATCGTCGGAACCCGCACCGGTCGTGACGATCCCATCACCCGAACCGTCGACGACCGGTCCCACCGAGTCGGCCCCGCCGAGCGTCACCACCTCGCCGGACGCCACCGGCACCGGGCCACCGACGCCCTCCCCGTCGTGATCTGCGCCGGGTGGTGTGCGTGCCGTGGTGTGGTCCGAATAGGGTTTCCTTCGTAGCCTGTCAGACGGAGATCGATGGCGCTGGGAGGGCGGGCCGTGGAGGGCAGTGAGACCGGCTGGGGCCGGCCGGCCGAACCAGCGCCGAGGTGGCGGGCGCTGCTGGACCGCGCCCGGCACGGCGCCCGCGCCCCCGAGCAGACCGAACCGGAGCGGCGAGCCGACGAACCGCCGCCGGATCCGTTGCCGCGGCGCGCGGCCCCCGACGGCTACGCCGGGCGGGCGTCGGCCATCGGGCATCCGGCCGAGCTGTCGTACGGCGCGGACCCGGGTTACCGGGCCGAGGCGACCTACCGGGTCGACCCCGCCTATCGGGCCGAGCCGGCGTACCGGCCGGAGCCGGACCACCGGGGCGAGCCGGGTTACCGGGCCGAGCCGGCGTATCGGGCCGAGCCGGCCTACCGCGCCGAGCCCGCGTACCCCGCTGAGCCGGCGTACCGTCCGGAGCCGGGCTATCGGGCGGAGCCGGCGTACCGGCCCGAGCCCGAGCCGCCGTCCCGCCAGGCCGAGCCGGTCGAGTCGCGTTACGCGATGCTGGACAACGGTTACCGGCACGGCAACCCGCCGGTGGAGTCCCGGTACGCGCTGCTGGAGACCGGTTACCAGCCGGAGACCGGCTACCCCGTGCCCCCGCCGTCCCCGTCCGCCCCGCCGGTCACGCCGCCGCCGGCCCCGCCGGTCGTCCCACCGCCCGCTCCGCCGATCAGCTCGGCCATCGCCGAGCGCGGCTACCCGCCGCGTATCGAATGGCGTCCGCAGGGCGTCGACCAGGAGTTGGAGCGGGCCACCGGGGTGCTCCGCCGCGACCTCGGCACTCCGCGGGTGTTCGCGTTCGCCAACCCCAAGGGCGGGGTGCACAAGACCACCGCGACGGTGCTCGCCGCGGCCACGGTCGGCAGCGTGCGGGGGCGGGGCGTGCTGGCCTGGGACGACAACGAGCTGCGCGGCACCCTCGGGCTGCGCGCCGGCAGCGCCCGGCACGCCCGGACCATCCGCCACCTGATCACTGAGCTGGCCCAGATCGAGATCCTGGAGGGCTCGACCCTGCTGGAGCGGCTGGACGACTTCCTGCGGCACGCCTCCGACGGCTCGTACGACGTGCTCGCCGGCGAGGAGAGCCCGCGCTTCGCCCAACGGCTGGACCAGTTCACCGTTCGGCGGGTGCTGGAGCTGCTGCGGCGTACCCACGACGTGGTCTGCGTGGACACCGGCAACAACGTGGAGAGCGCCAACTGGCGCACCGTGATGCAGGCCGCCGACCAGTTGGTGGTGACCACCGTGCCGCGTGAGGACGCGGCGTTCAGCGCCGACTGGATGCTCGACCTGCTGCACGAGGAGGGCATGGGAGAGCTGGCCGACAACGCGATCACGCTCATCTCCTGCCCCACGCCGGGCCGCTCCGCCCTGCAGGACGACCTGGAACGGCACTTCGCCACCCGTACCCGCGCGGTGGCCGTGGTGCCCTACGACCCGGCGCTCGAGACCGGGTCGTCGATCGAGTATCACCAGCTCCAGTCGGAGACCAGGCAGGCGTGGCTGCGCGCCGCCTCGGTCATGGTGGAGCCGTTCGCCCGCTGACCGGAGGCGGTGCGGTCACGTCATCGGGCGGGAGCGCGGATGACCGTGCACGGCCCGGGCGGCGAGCTGAGAGGATCATCGGGTGAACCCCGACAGCCCCGAATCCGACCGGCCCACGCCGCCCGGCGTCGAGTCGTCCGCGCCATCGACACCGGCCGACCCGGTAACGGACCAGCGTGCCGGCGGGGGGCCACCGGACGTGGACGCGGATTTCGGCGCCGTCCCGGCCGATCCGCCGCGCAGGCCGGCGCGGACCGGGGTGACGGTGGCCGGTGTCGTGCTCGCGCTGGCCGTGCTGGGTGCGCCGCTCGGGCTGCTCTGGGCCGCGCTCGCGCCCGACACCCCGGTGCTCAAGACCGCTGAGGGCGCGATCTACGCCGAGCCGCAGCCGGAGCAGCCGATCGCCGCGGACGGCTGGTTCAGCCTGCTCGGGCTCGCCTTCGGGGTGCTCGCGGCGCTCGGCCTGTGGTTCGTGCTGCGCCGCCGGCGCGGCCCCGTCGGGCTGATCGCCGCCGTGCTGGGCGCGCTGGCCGCCGCGCCGGTGGCCTGGCAGGTGGGTCGGCGGATCGGCCTGGCGACCTTCGACCGGCTGCTGGACACCGCCCCGGCCGGCCAGGCCTTCACCAAACCCGCCGACCTGCGGGCCGGCGGCGTCGACTGGTTGCTCGGCGTGCTGCCGGTGCCGCACGGCAACCTGCTGCTGCCGGCGTTCGGTGCCGCGATCACGTACACCCTGCTGGCCGGCTGGTCGCGCTGGCCGTCGCTGCGCCCGGAGCCGGAGCCCGACCCGACCGCGTTCAGTTGGGTGTCGGCGGGGACGCCAGCTCCGCCAGCGGCACCGGAACCGCCCGCACCTGACGCAGCAGAGCCGCCTCGCGGTTGAGCAGCCGCAGCTCGGCGCGGAGCCGGGCGGCGGTGTCGTCGATCGCCAGGAGCCGCTGCCGGTCGTCCACGGTCAGCGCCGCGGTCGCCGCCACGAGGTGGGAGAGCACGGTCGGGTCCTCGGGGAGCTGCTCGGAGATCTCCTCCGGGTCGGACCGGACCAGGCCCAGGTATTGCCGGAACACGGCGATCACCCGGGCGGCCAGCAGGTCGGCCACCTCGTCCGGCCCGGCCGGCTCGGGCAGCCACTCGACCTCGGCGGTCAGGTACGGCGCGGAGCTCTCGTCGACCTCGGCGATCCGGAACCGGCGCCGCCCGACCGTGACGATGTCGAAGCCCCCGTCGGCCAGCTCGGTCACCTGGCGCAGCTCGGCGGTGCAGCCGACCTCGTGCAGGGTGACCTCGCCGCCGGCGGGTGTGGGCCGGGCGCCGGGACCGGCCGGCGCCACCTCCCAGCCGGCCTGGATGGCGACCACCCCGAACTCGCGCGAGGCGCCCTCGGGCAGGCCGACCAGGTGCCGGACCAGGGCTCGGTAACGCTCCTCGAAGATGTGCAGTGGCAGCACCAACCCGGGAAAGAGCACCGTTGCGAGCGGGAACACCGGCAGCCGTGCGGTCACAGGTGGAGCCTAGCCAATCTCGCCCACGTCGGCGTGGCCCGGCTCACCGTCCCGGCGGACGGGCGGCCCGGGTGCGCTCCGGTCCGGCCGCCTAGACTCGCAAGGGTGCTGAATCGGATCGACCTGCGCAATGGTCTCGGTGACCCGCGCCGCCTGCTGCCCCGTGCCCAGCTCGACGTGTCGGTTGCCGTCGAGCGGATCCGGCCGCTCGTGGAGGCGGTCCGGGAGCATGGGTACCCGGCGATCCGGGAGGCCAGTGAGCGGTTCGACGGCGTCTCCCCGGAGGTGCTGCGGGTGCCGGTCGAGGCGATCGCCGAGGCCGAGGGGGTGCTCGACCCGGACGTGCGCGCCGCGCTGCTGGAGTCGATCAGCCGCGCCCGCCGGGTGCACGCCGACCAGCGGCGTACCGAGCACACCACCCAGGTGGTGCCCGGCGGCACGGTCACCGAGCGGTGGCTGCCGGTCGACCGGGTCGGGCTCTACGTCCCCGGTGGGCTGGCCATGTACCCGTCGACCGTCGTGATGAACGTGGTGCCGGCCCAGGCGGCCGGGGTGCGCTCGCTGGTGGTGGTCAGCCCACCGCAGAAGGACAACGGCGGCCTGCCCGACCCCCGGGTGCTCGCCGCGTGCGCGCTGCTCGGCGTCGACGAGGTCTACGCCGTGGGCGGCGCCCAGGCGGTGGCGATGCTGGCGTACGGGGCGGCGGTGGATCCGGCGGGCGACGCGCGCTGCGAGCCGGTCGATCTGGTCACCGGCCCGGGCAACATCTGGGTGACCGCCGCCAAGCGGCTGCTGCGGGGCGTCGTCGGCATCGACGCCGAGGCCGGTCCGACCGAGATCGCCATCCTGGCCGACGACACCGCCGACCCGGCGCACGTGGCCGCCGACCTGATCAGCCAGGCCGAGCACGACCCGCTCGCCGCGAGCGTGCTGGTCACGCCGTCGGTGGCGCTGGTCGAGGCGGTCGAGCGGGAGCTGGCCCGGCAGGTGCCGGCGACCAAGCACACCGAGCGGGTCACCACGGCGCTGACCGGCGAGCAGAGCGGCGTGGTCCTGGTCGACGACCTCGAGGCCGGGCTGCGGGTGGTCGACGCGTACGCGGCCGAGCACCTGGAGATCCAGACGGTCGACGCCCGCGAGTGGGCGCTGCGGGTACGCAACGCCGGAGCGATCTTCGTGGGTGCCTGGTCGCCGGTGTCGCTCGGCGACTACTGCGCCGGCTCCAACCACGTGCTGCCCACCGGCGGCTGCGCCCGGCACTCGTCGGGGCTGTCCGTGCAGTCCTTCCTGCGCGGCGTGCACCTGATCGAGTACACCCAGGCCGCGCTGCGCGAGGTGGCCCCGCACGTGGTCACCCTGGCCACCGTGGAGGACCTGCCCGCGCACGGCCAGGCCGTCCGGGCCCGCTTCCCCGGGGGGTCGGCGTGAGCTCACTCGACGACCTGCCGATCCGCGACGACCTGCGCGGGCTGTCGCCGTACGGCGCGCCGCAGCTGGACGTGCCGGTGCGGTTGAACACGAACGAGAACTCCTACCCGGTGCCGGAGCCGGTGGCCGACGCGATCGGCAAGGCGCTCGCGGCCGAGCTGCGCGACCTGAACCGCTACCCGGACCGGGACGCGGTGGCGCTCCGCGCCGACCTGGCCGGGTACCTCGGGCACGGGCTCACCGTCGAGCAGGTGTGGGCGGCCAACGGCTCCAACGAGATCCAGCAGCAGCTGCTCCAGGCGTTCGGCGGTCCGGGCCGCAGCGCGCTCGGCTTCGTGCCGGCGTACTCGATGCACCCGCTGCTGGCCCTCGGCACCGGCACCCGGTGGGTGCCGGCCCGGCGCGGCGTCGACTTCGGGTTGACCGCCGACGAGGCGGTGGCCCAGGTCCGTGAGCACCGGCCCGACGTGGTCTTCCTCTGCTCGCCGAACAACCCCACCGGCACCGCGCTGGCCCCGGCGGTCATCGCCGCCGTGCTGGACGTCGCGCCCGGCATGGTGGTGGTCGACGAGGCGTACGCCGAGTTCGCCCGGCCCGGCACGGTCAGCGCGTTGGCCGTGCTGCCGGGGCACCCGCGGCTGGTGGTGACCCGGACGATGAGCAAGGCGTTCGGCTTCGCCGGCGGACGACTGGGCTACCTGGCGGCCGACGCGGCGGTGGTGCAGGCGGTGCAACTGGTCCGGCTGCCGTACCACCTCTCCGTGCTGACCCAGGCCGCCGCCCGCGCGGCACTGGCCCACCGGGACGCCCTGCTCGGTACGGTGAGCGCGATCATGGCGCAGCGGGACCGGATCGTGGCGACGCTGCGTGGTCGGGGGCTGCGGGTGGCCGACAGCGACGCCAACTTCGTGCTCTTCGAGGTGGGCGGCGACCAGGGCGCCGCCTGGCGCGCACTGCTGGCGCAGGGGGTGCTCGTCCGCGACGTCGGCCTGCCCGGCTGGCTGCGGGTCACCGCCGGCACCCCCGCCGAGACCGACGCCTTCCTTTCTGCGATGGAGACATTCTGATGAGCCGGACCGCCCGGGTGGAGCGGATCACCAAGGAGACCAAGGTCCTCGTCGAGATCGACCTCGACGGCACCGGCACGGCCGAGATCAGCACCGGGGTCGGTTTCTACGACCACATGCTGCACCAGATCGCCCGGCACGGCGGCTACGACCTGACCGTGCGCACCGTCGGCGACCTGGAGATCGACGCGCACCACACCATGGAGGACACCGCGCTCGCCCTGGGCGCCGCGTTCGACCAGGCGCTGGGCGACAAGGCCGGCATCCGGCGGTACGGCTCGGCGACCGTCCCGATGGACGAGGTGCTGGTCCGGGCCGCCGTGGACCTGTCCGGCCGGCCGTACGTGGTGCACGACGAGCCGGCGCTGGCGCCGTACATCGGCCCGGTGTACCCGACCAGCATGACCCGGCACATCTGGGAGTCCTTCGGCCAGGCGGCCCGGATCACCCTGCACGTCGACGTGCTGCGGGCGTCCCTGCCGGGCGGCAACCCGGACGCGCACCACGTGGTGGAGGCGCAGTTCAAGGCGGTCTCCCGGGCGCTGCGCGAGGCCACCGCGATCGACCCGCGGGCGGCGGGCGCGATCCCGAGCACGAAGGGCGCTCTCTGATGCGCGTGTTGCCGACGCTGTTGCTGATCCTGGCCGGGGTGCTGGTGGGCGGGGTGTGGTCGCTGTACCGGCAGGGCGCGCCGCAGGCCGCGGTGGTGGTCACCGCGCTCCTGGCCGTGTTGGCCACCGCTGGCGGGGTGCTCTGGCTGCTCCCGGACTCGGGCTCATGACCGGCGTCGTGGTGCTCGACTACGGCTCGGGCAACCTGCGTTCCGCGGAGCGGGCGCTGGCCGCCGCCGGCGCGGACGTGCGGGTGACCGACGACCTCGCGGCCGCGGCCGCGGCCGACGGTCTGGTGGTGCCGGGGGTGGGCGCCTTCGCGGCGTGCATGGCCGGGATCGAGGCGCTCGGCGCCGGCCCGGTGATCGCCGAGCGGGTGGCCGCCGACCGACCGGTGCTCGGCATCTGCGTGGGCATGCAGGTGCTCTTCGAGCACGGGGACGAACACGGTGTGGTGACCAAGGGGCTCGGTCTGCTGCCGGGCGGGGTGACCCGGCTGGCCGCGACCCGGCTGCCACACATGGGCTGGAACACGGTCCGGGCGCCCCGGGACTCGGTGCTCTTCGCGGGCATGCCGGCGCAGAGCAGGTTCTACTTCGTCCACTCGTACGCGATGGGTGACCCGGCGGCGCTGGCCGCGACCGGCGCCACGGTGACCACGGCCCACCACGACACCGATTTCGTCGCCGCGGTGGAGCGTGGTCCGCTCTCGGCGGCACAGTTCCATCCGGAGAAGTCCGCCGACACCGGTGCCGCGCTGCTGCGTAACTGGCTCGC
Source organism: Micromonospora sp. NPDC005087 (assembly GCF_042872965.1). Taxonomy (NCBI): domain Bacteria; kingdom Bacillati; phylum Actinomycetota; class Actinomycetes; order Micromonosporales; family Micromonosporaceae; genus Micromonospora; species Micromonospora sp. NPDC005087. Next base: position 499,733 of record NZ_JBIALB010000003.1, read on the forward strand.
CACGCTGCCCAGTGGTGGCTGAGCGTCGTCGCCGCCCGGCGCTCGCCCGGCGGGGGTCGCGGTGAGCCGGGAACGGGCGCGCCGCCGGGCGGAACGCGAGGCCGAGCAGGCCCGGGAGCGGGCGGTCCGGCAGCGCCGGGTGGCCCGCCGGCAGCGTCGCCGGGCGGTGGTTCGCCGGTTGACGCCGCAGCTGCGGCGGGGCCGGTCCGGTCGGTTGGCCCGGCACACCCGGGGCGAGCGTGCCGCTATCGTGCTGCTCACCGGGGCGGCGCTGATCCTGATCTGGACGTTCGTCGACGATCTGGCGCTGCGCATCGCGCTGATCGTGCTGTTGCTGCTCGTACTGCCGGCGGTCGTGGTGATCGCCCTGGACCGCCGTACCTGATCGAGGAGAAGACGTGAGCCTCACCCTGTTACCCGCCGTGGATGTCGCCGACGGCCGGGCCGTCCGGCTCGTGCAGGGCGCCGTCGGTAGCGAGAGCATCTACGGCGACCCGCTCGACGCCGCACTGGCCTGGCAGCGCGACGGCGCAGAGTGGATCCACCTGGTGGATCTGGACGCGGCGTTCGGACGGGGCACCAACGCGCACCTGCTCGCCGAGGTGGTGCGCCAGCTCGACGTGCAGGTGGAGCTCTCCGGCGGCATCCGGGACGATGAGTCGCTACGTGCGGCGTTGGGCACCGGGGCGGCCCGGGTGAACATTGGCACCGCGGCCCTGGAGGACCCGGTCTGGTGCGACCGGGTGGTCGGGGAGTACGGCGACCGGGTCGCCATCGGGCTGGACGTGCGTGGTCGTACCCTCTCGGCGCGTGGCTGGACCCGTGACGGCGGTGACCTGTACGAGGTGCTGGAGCGGCTGGACAAGGCGGGCGCCAGCCGGTACGTGGTCACCGACATCACCAAGGACGGCACCATGCGCGGGCCGAACCTGGACCTGCTGCGCGAGGTGTGCGGCCACACCGACGCTCCGGTGATCGCGTCCGGCGGTGTGTCCACACTGGACGATCTGCGGGCGCTGGCGACCCTGGAGCCGCTCGGGGTGGAGGGTGTGATCGCGGGCAAGGCGCTCTACGCGGGCGCCTTCACGGTGGCCGAGGCGCTGCGGACGCTGGCCGAGGTGTAACAGCCACCCGGCTCGGACCGTGGTCACGACCGCACCGCGACCAGATCGGTTGTGCACAACTTAATTGTGGGCTACGGTTCAGCGGTGACCGATGACCTGGTGCTGCGCCGGCAGGTGTGCTTCGCGCTCTACGCCGCGTCGCGCGCCCTGACCGACGTCTACCGGCCGATCCTCGACCGGTTCGGCCTGACCTACCCGCAGTACCTGGTGCTGCTGGTGCTCTGGGAGCGCCCCGACGACGCCCCCACGGTCTCCGAGCTGGGCGCCGAGCTGCGGCTGGACTCCGGCACGCTCTCGCCGCTGCTCAAGCGGCTGGAGGGGGCGGGCCTGGTGGTGCGGCGGCGGTCGGCGCGCGACGAGCGACGGGTCGAGGTGGGCCTCACCGAGCAGGGCCGGGCGCTGCGGCAGCAGGTGGACGAAATCCCGCTGCAGATCGCCCGGGCCACCGGGCTCGACATCGCCGAGCTGGTCGCGCTGCGCGACACCCTCACCCGGGTCACCGACACCATCCAACGACAGAAGGAGCAGTGACCATCATGCAGGTGCTCTACACCGCATCCGCCACGGCCAGCGGCGACGGCCGGGACGGCCACGTCGAGACCTCCGACGGCACGTTCACGCTCGACCTGGCCGTGCCGAAGGAGATGGGTGGCGCCGGTGGCGCAGCGAACCCCGAGCAGCTCTTCGCCGCCGGCTACGCGGCCTGCTTCCACGGCGCGCTGCGGCTGGTCGCCCGCCGGGCCAAGGCCGACGTGACCGGCTCGGTCGTCGCCGCCGAGGTGGGCATCGGCCCGAACGGCAGCGGCGGGTTCGGGCTCACCGTGCAGCTCGTCGTCGACCTGCCCGCCGTGCCCCGCGACGCCGCCGAGCAGTTGGTCGAGCAGGCACACCAGGTCTGCCCGTACTCCAACGCCACCCGCGGCAACATCGACGTCGCGCTGACCGTCCGCGAGTCCCTGACCGCGTGACGTCGCGGACCCAGGCCCCGACCGCGACGAGAGGACGACCACCCCGTGACCAGCAACCGTGAGATCCACCTGGCCAGCCGCCCCCAGGGCTGGCCCGTTGAGGAGAACTTCCGGCTCGTCGAGACCGACGTCCCGACGCCCGGCCCGGGCCAGATCGTGGTCCGCAACCAGTACCTGTCGGTCGACCCGTACATGCGTGGCCGGATGAACGACGTCAAGTCGTACGTGCCGCCGTTCGCGCTCGACGCGCCGCTCGACGGCGGTGCGATCGGCGAGGTGGTGGCCAGCGAGGCAGCGGACGTCAGCATCGGCGACACCGTGCTGCACGGGCTGGGCTGGCGGGAGTACGCGGTGCTCGACGCCACCGCCGCCCGCCGGGTCGACCCGAGCCTGGCACCGGTCAGCGCGTACCTCAGCGTGCTGGGTATGACGGGCCTGACCGCGTACGCCGGGCTGCTGGAGGTGGCCGCGATGAAGCCCGGCGAGACGGTCTTCGTCTCCGCCGCGGCCGGCGCGGTCGGCAGCCTGGTCGGCCAGATCGCCAAGCTCAAGGGCGCCGGCCGGGTGATCGGCAGCGCCGGCTCGCCGGCCAAGGTAGAGCGACTGCGGGCGCTGGGCTTCGATGCCGCCTTCGACTACCACGACGGGTCGGTCCGCGACTCGCTGAAGGCGGCCGCCCCGGACGGCGTCGACGTCTACTTCGACAACGTCGGCGGCGATCACCTGGAGGCGGCGATCTCGGTGCTGAACCTGCACGGTCGGGCCGCCATCTGCGGCATGATCGCGCAGTACAACGACACCGAGCCACCGGCCGCACCACGCAACCTGGCGCTGGTCATCGGCAAGCGGCTCACCCTGCGCGGCTTCCTGGTCCGCGACCACGAGGACGTGCGCGAGGCGTTCGTCCGTGACGTCGCCGGCTGGCTGCGCGAGGGCCGGCTCTTCTACGACGAGACGATCGTGGACGGCATCGAGAACGCCCCGGCGGCGTTCCTCGGCCTGCTCCGCGGCGACAACCTGGGCAAGATGCTCGTCCGGGTGTAAGGAAGGGCCCCCTGTTAACGCCTGCGGTATAGGAAGGGCCCCTTCCTAACACGCACAGCACCAAACGGCACCCGCGGTGGCCGGCCACACAGGCCGGCCACCGTCGTGTCGCAGGGGGATAGGCTGGCGGGCATGACGGTGGCGGTGCGGGTGATCCCCTGTCTGGACGTGGACGCCGGGCGGGTGGTCAAGGGGGTCAACTTCCTCGACCTGCGTGATGCCGGTGACCCGGTGGAGCTGGCCGCCGCCTACGACCGGGCCGGCGCGGACGAGCTGACCTTCCTCGACGTCACCGCGTCCTCCAGCGACCGTGGCACGATGCTCGACGTGGTGCGCCGCACCGCCGAGTCGGTGTTCATCCCGCTGACCGTCGGCGGCGGCGTCCGGCAGGTCGCCGACGTCGACACGCTGCTCCGCGCCGGCGCGGACAAGGTCGGCGTGAACACCGCCGCCATCGCCCGGCCGGAGCTGATCGCCGAGATCGCCGACCGGTTCGGCCGGCAGGTGCTGGTGCTCTCCCTCGACGTGCGCCGGGCCCCGGCCGGCACCACGCCCAGCGGCTTCGAGGTCACCACGCACGGCGGCCGGCGCGGCACCGGGATCGACGCGGTGCACTGGGCGCAGCGGGGGGCCGAGCTGGGCGCGGGGGAGATCCTGCTCAACTCGATGGACGCCGACGGCACCAAGGCGGGCTTCGACCTGGCACTGATCGGCGCGGTACGGGCGGTGGTGGACGTGCCGGTCGTGGCCAGCGGTGGCGCCGGCGAGGTGGCCCACTTCGCGCCCGCCATCGGTGCCGGGGCGGACGCGGTGCTCGCCGCCAGCGTCTTCCACTTCGGCGAGCTGACCGTGGCCGAGGTCAAGGACGCACTGCGCCGCAGCGGCCACCCGGTGCGCTGAGCCCCCATCAGTGCCCTCCGGAGTGACCCTCCGGTGAACGCCGGGGTGTGGGAATCGAGCGGACCGCGTACTCCTGGACAGCCGCCGCGTGGTCGGCCTCGTCCAGGTTCCACTCGGCGCTGCCCGGCGCGTGCCGGCGGCTCAGCACGCCCTGGACGGTGTCCACCATGGTCGCCACACCGGCGCGTGGCCGGGAGCGCCAGAGCTGCTCGCCCTCGGCGGTGATCCGGAACCAGCCGTCGGCGACGCTGACCAGACCAGCGCCGACCAGCCGTCGGACGGCGGCCTCCACCTCGTGCCGCTGCGGGATCGCCTGGTTGAGGTGATCGGCGGTGGAGAGCACGTCGGCCAGGCGGACGCCCTCCGGACGGCGGCTGGTGGCGGACCGACGGTGCCGCCCGGCCCCGCTCGCGATCACCAGCGACACGAAGATCCAGGCGTCGGTCCAGCGCCAACCGTTCTCCCCCATGCAGAGATGATGACGGCGAGCGTCGCGGAAGGGAACACCAACCCACCAACCGACCGCCTCCACCACCGGCGCGTGCCGGTGCGCGGACCGTCGGTGAACGCTCAGCCCGCCGGGGCCACCGGCGTGACGGCTCCCGGCGCGGTGGCCGAGGGGTCGGGCACGCCGGGCAGTGGGTCGGGTGCCGCGGGGTGCTGTTCGGGCACCGCGAACAGCGGGATGAAGAGCTGCGCCAGCGGGCCGATGGCCAGCGCGTACGCCACGGTGCCCACACCGACCGTGCCGCCCAGCAGCCAGCCCAGCGCCAGCACGGTGACCTCGATGACCGTGCGCACCAGGCGGATCGAACGGCCGGGTCGGCGGGCCACGAAACCGGTCATCAGCCCGTCGCGTGGGCCGGGGCCGAGCCGGGCGCCGAGATAGAGACCGGTGGCGGCGCCGTTGGCGACGATCCCGGTGATCAGCAGCGCGATCCGGACGCCGAGCGGGCCGCCGGCCGGCAGCAGGGCCAGCGTGGCGTCCACCACCAGGCCGATCACCACCACGTTGCTGACCGTGCCGAGGCCGGGGCGTTGCCGCAGCGGAATCCAGAGCAGCAGCACCAGCGCGCCGACCCCGATGGTGACCGTGCCGAAGGAGAGCCGGGTCAGCTCGGCCAACCCCTGGTGGAACACGTCCCACGGGTCGAGGCCCAGGTCGGAGCGGATCATCAGAGCCATGCTGATCCCGTACAGGGTCAGCCCGGCGTACAGCTGGGCCAGCCGTCGCGCAGGCCGGTGCCGCAGATTGCCAATCAGTGCCATGCATGCCACCCTAGGTGCCAATCCTCCCGGAGGAAGAAGCCAATATCGGAGGAGTGGCCATGACAGCTCAGGTGCGCGGCGGCCAATTGGCCCGTCTGCTCGGGCAGTGGCACGCCCTACCGGGTCGTCGCCGCAGCCCCGACTACGCCGCCCTGGCCGGCGCGGTGCGCGGGCTGCTCGCCGACGGCCGGCTGCCGCTCGGCGTCCGCCTGCCGGCGGAACGGGAACTGGCCGAGGCGCTGCGGATCAGCCGGACCACGGTCACCGCCGCGTACCGGCAGCTGCGCGAGACCGGGCACCTGGCCAGCCGCCGGGGAGCCGGCAGCTGGACCATGCTGCCCGGTAACCACCGGGTGGCCAGCACCGGACTGTGGACCCCGCTGGACGACCGGGAGATGATCGACCTCGGCGTCGCCGCGCTGGCCGCCCCGCCGCAACTGCTGGCGGCCGCCCGCGCCGCCGCCGAGGACCTGCCCCGCTACCTGGGCGGGGCCGGCTACCACCCCACCGGGATCATCGAGCTGCGCGAGGCGGTGGCCGACGGGTACGCCGCCCGGGGCCTGCCCACCTCGGCCGACCAGATCATGATCACTAGTGGCACCCAGCACGCGCTGGACCTGGTGCTGCGACTCGCCCTGGCCCCCGGCGGCAGCGTGCTGGTCGAGTCACCGACCTACCCCAACGCGCTCGCCGCGCTGGCCGGCCGGCGCGCTCGCATCGCCACCCACGGCCTGGCCGCCGACGCCGGTTGGGAGTCCGACCTGCTACTGGGCAGCCTCCGGCAGACCCGACCCAAGCTGGCCTACCTGATCCCGGAGTTCCAGAACCCGACCGGGCACCTGATGCCGGCGTCGCTGCGCGAGCGGGTGGTGGCCGCCGCCCACGCCGTCGGCACCGACCTGGTCATCGACGAGTCCTTCGTGGACCTGCCGCTGGACGGCACCGAGCTGCCCCCGCCGACGGCCACCTTCGACCGGCACAGCCGGGTGGTCAGCATCGGCGGGATGAGCAAGCCGTACTGGGGTGGCCTGCGGATCGGTTGGGTACGCGCCTCCGCCCCACAGGTGCAGCGGCTGGCCGCCGTCCGGGTCGGCGTGGACATGGCCAGCCCGGTGCTGGACCAACTCGTCGCCGTGCACCTGCTCGCCGACGCGAAGGCCATCGTCGCGGACCGCCGCGCCCAGCTCGCCGCCCAGCGCGACGCGCTGCTCGGCGCGCTGGCGCACCGGCTGCCGGACTGGCGGATCACCGTGCCACGCGGCGGCGTGACGCTCTGGGCCGAACTGGACGGCCCGGTCTCCAGCGCGTTGGCCCGGGCCGCCGAGGACGTCGGCGTCCGGCTGGCGCCCGGCCCCCGGTTCGGCCTGGACGGCACCCTGGAGCGCTTCCTGCGGCTGCCGTTCACCCTGCCCGCCGCGGACCTCGTCGAGGCCGTCGGGCGGATCGCCGCAGTCCGCTACGACCTGGACCGCACCGGCCGGCAGCGATGGAGCGAGCCCGCCGTCATCGCCTGAGACCGTCGCCCCGAGCGCAAGCCCCGGCTGGGATCGCCGTCACGTCGTCGCGGGGGCCTCGCCGGTCCGCCTGGACTGCGAGACTGTGCGCCGTGACGATTGGCGGTACGACGCGGCGGACGCCGCGGATGCGGGCGATGACCGAGGGCTCCACGGTGACCCCGCTGGAACTCTTCTTCGACCTGGTCTTCGTCTACGCGCTCACCCAGGTAACCGCGCTGATGGCGGACGACCTCACCGGTGCCGGCCTGCTGCGGGGCCTGCTGCTGCTGGCCCTGCTCTGGTGGTGCTGGTGCTGCTACGCCTGGCTGGGCAACACGGTGCGGGCCGACGAGGGCCTGGTGCGGGTGGTGCTGTTCGCCGTCATGGCCACCATGTTCGTGGTCGCGGTGACCATCCCGGAAGCCTTCGACGACCTTCCCGGCGGGCTCTCCGGCCCGGTGGTCTTCGCCGCCTGCTACCTGGTCGTCCGGGTGCTGCACCTGGTGCTCTACTACTTCGCGGCACGTGGTGACGCCGGGCTGCGCCGTCAACTGCTCCGCGCCGCCCTGCCGATGCTCGCCGGGGCGCTGCTGCTCTTCTCCGCCGCGGTGGTGCCGCAGCGGCTGACCGACTCACCACAGCAGGTCGACACGATCCGCACGGCTCTCTGGGTGCTCGCACTCGCTGTCGACTACGGCGGGATCATGGCGATCGGGGCGCGGGGCTGGCAGATCTTCTCCGCCGCCCACTGGACCGAACGGCACGGCCTGATCATCATCATCGCGTTCGGCGAGTCGCTGGTGGCCATCGGCGTGGGGGTCACCGCGCTGCCCATCTCCTGGCCGATCATCGTCGCCTCGGTGCTGGCCATCATGGTCACCGCCGCGCTCTGGTGGGCGTACTTCGACGTGGTGTCGATCGCCGCCGAGCGGGTGCTCCACCGGGCCGAGGGCGCCGCCCGCGCCGCGCTGGGCCGCGACTCCTACACCTACCTGCACCTGCCCATGGTGGCCGGCATCATCCTGCTCGCCCTCGGCTTCAAGAAGGTGCTGTCGTACGTGGGGGACGGCACCGAGCACGAGCTGAGCGACCCGCTGCACGGGCTGGGACTGCTGGCCCTCTACGGCGGCGTGATCCTCTACCTGCTGGGCCACCTCGGCTTCCGGCTGCGCAACATGGCCTCGGTCAACTGGCCTCGGGTGGCGACGATGCTGCTGCTGGTGGCGCTGCTGCCGGTGGCCGACCACCTGCCGGCGCTGGCCGCGCTGGGCCTGCTGGCCGCCGTCTGCGTCGGAATGGTGGTCGCCGAGGTGCGGCTGTTCGGCGCTGCCCGCCGCGAGCTGCGGGACTCCTTCCTCGCGGAGCACGGCGCGGGCGCGGCTCCGGGCGACTGACCGGAGCAGGCGGCGCGGGTGGGTGGCGGAACACAGCGGTGCACGGCACCGGTCGCGGCGGCCGGCCAGACGCACCGGCGGGCTGCGCACCCGTGAACGCCGGCAGCCCCGAGACCTGATCGGTGCGGGGCCGCCGGCGGTCGAGCTCAGGGCTCGTCTCAGAGTTCGGCGAGGGTGCCGGCGTACATCTTGTCGATCTCGGCGGCGAAGTTGCTCTCCACACCGCGCCGCTTGATCTTCAACGACGGGGTGATCTCGCCGTCCTCGATGGTCAGGTCGCGCGGCAGGATCGCCACCTTCTTGATCGTCTCCCAGCGGTTGAGCTTGGCGTTGAGCTGGGCGACGTACTCCTCGACCATCGCCTTGGCCTCGGGCGAGGTGACGATGGCCGAGTAGTCGCGGCCCTCCAGCGGGCCGCCGGCCACCCACCCCCGGATCGCGTCCGGGTCCAGCGTGACCAGCATCGTGCAGAAGTTGCGGGCCTGCCCGACGACGACCGCCTGCGAGGTGTACGGGCAGATCGCCTTGAACATCCCCTCGATGTGCGAGGGCGCGATGTACTTGCCGCCCGAGGTCTTGACCAGGTCCTTCTTCCGGTCGGTGATCCGCAGGTAGCCCTGCTCGTCGAGGCTGCCGATGTCGCCGGTGCGGAAGAACCCGTCCTCGGTGAACGCGGCGGCGGTCTCCTCCGGCAGGTTGTGGTAGCCGCGCATCACCGGCCGGCCGCGGACCAGGATCTCCCCGTCGGTGTCGATCCGGCACTCCAGGTCGCCCATCGCCCGGCCCACCGTGCCGATCCGCAGCCCGGAGGGCGGGTTGACGAAGTTGCCGGCGCTCGTCTCGGTCAGGCCGTAGCCCTCGGAGATCGGCAGGTTGGCGGCGGCGAAGAAGGTGGCGATCTCCGGGCTGAGCGGAGCCGCGCCGGAGACCAGGACCCGCATCCGGCCGCCCAGGCGGGCCTGGAGCTTGCTGAACACCAGCTTCTCGGCCAACCCGTAGCGCAGCTTCAGCCCGGCGGGCACCGGCTTGCCGGCCTGCTCCAGGGTCACCTTCTCCTTGCCGACCCGGACGCCCCAGGCGAAGATCTTCGCCTTCGCGCCGCCGGCGCCCTGCGCGGTGGTCACCGCCTTGTTGTAGACCTTCTCGAACACCCGGGGAGCGCCGCACATCAGCGTCGGCCGGATCACCGAGAGCAGGTCGACCAGCTTGTCCACCCGCCCGTCGACGTAGGTGGGCAGGCCCACGTGGATGGCGCCGCAGAGCAGCGTCTTGCCGAACGAGTGGGCCAGCGGCAGCCACAGGTACTGCAGGTCGTCGTCGCGGAGCAGCCCGACCTCGGCCTGCGCCACGGCCTCCCAGCACCAGCCGCCGTGCAGCAGTTCGACGCCCTTGGGCCGGCCGGTGGTGCCGGAGGTGTAGATCAGGGTGGCCAGGTGCTCCGGACCGATGCCGGCCACGAGCATGTCGATCAGATCCGGCTCGGCGGCCAGCGCGCGGGCGCCCCGCTCCTCCAAATCGGCGAGGGTGAGCTGGGGGACTGCGGCGGTCTCGTCGGCGGCGCCGTCGAGGAGCACCACGTGGGTCAGCGCGGGCAGGTCGGCACCGGCGATCTTGGCGGCCTGGGCCGGGTTCTCCGCGAAGAGCACCTTCGAGCCGGAGTCGGCGATGATGTAGGTCGCGTCCGCCGGCTCGGTGGTCGGGTAGACGGTGGTGGTCGACCCGCCGGCGCACATGATGCCGAGGTCGGCGATCACCCAGTCCAGGCGGGTGTTGGCGAGGATCGCGACGGGATCCTCCTGGCCGACGCCCAGGCCGTGCAGGCCGGCGGCGACCGCCTTGGCGCGCTGGCCGACCTGCTCCCAGGTCAGCCAGACCGGGCCCGACTCGTCGGGGGCCGGGTAAGCGAACGCGTGCCGGTCGGGGGTGGCCGCCACGCGCTTGAGGAACATGTCCGGGATGGAGCGGTACGGGACATCGAGAGCCATCGCTGTAGCCGCCTTCGGGGGTGGTGGCGTGACGATCGTCACGTCATAGTGGTTACCGAAGGGTATTGCCTGTCGCCGGGCATCGGCTAGCCCCGGTGATCGTCCGGGCCCCCCGTCCCGCCATCCGGTACGCCGGATCAGGCGTAACGGGCGGCCACCAGTGACCAGTCGTAGGTTGCCCGGATCCAGTTGCGCCGGGCGGCGAGCGCCGGGCGCAACCCCTCGTCCCCGCTGGCGAGCAGCGTGTCCTCCGCGGTCAGGTACGCCGTCAGCCCCTGGTTGAACCGGTCGGCCGCGGCCCGCAGCGCGCCCGGTTCGTCCGTGCCGGTCTCCTGGGCGATCACGGTCACCAGGTTGTGCGCGTCCGGGTCGGCCCGGCTCTCCTTGCCGTAGGAGAAGAGGTCGTTGCACCAGCAGACCAGGTCCACCGCCAGCAGGTCCAGGGCGGCCAGCGCCGGGTCGGCGTGCCGGCTCGGCTCGGGCGGCTCCTCCGACGCCAGGTCGGTCAAGGTGAGGCAGGGGTGCACGCCGCCGATGTGTCGGCGCAGTTGGACGTACTCCGCGACCTCGGGAACCCGTCGGCGCTCCCGGTTGGTCGCCTCCCAGAGCAGCGCCAACAGGTACTCCCGTACCTGGCTGACGAACCGCAGCAGCAGTGTCGGGCGGTCGTGCAGCCGGGTCCGGCGGCACAGGTCGTGCAGCGCGTCACCCAGCGGCCCCGCGGTCGGCGGCACGACGTCGGGGTCACCGCACCGGTCCAGCACGTCGAGAAGGGTGCCGATCGCCGGCGCCAGCCGGCCCGGGTCGGCGCCGAGGCCGTCCTCGTCGCAGGCGTCGTCCATCACGAAGAGCCAGGAGATCAGGTCGGTGAGCAGCCGCAGCCCGTCCGCCGACCCGTCGGGGGAGGCTCGCCCGGCCAGGCCGGCGGCGTCCGCCCGCTGCAGCCGATGGACCCGATGGCTGGAATCGATCAGCCCGAACGCGCGCGCCCACTCGACGCTCTCGTCCGCCACTCGATCCGTGGCCTCGTGGCGCCCTACGGGAAACGGGGGCTCCCGCAGCGCCGAGATCGCGAAAGTCCGCACAATGTGCCCCCACTCGTGCCGCCCCGGCGCGGAACGGCGCGGTGAAGCGTACGGGAGCAGGGATCGTTATGCGTCGCTGGGCGCGATGCTTTCCACGAGCGAGGTCGTGACCGTTTAGGTGCAGAGAGTTACAATCCCAGGCTGGCGTTGCGGAGCAGTCGCGCGGACGCCGCCGAGCCGTCCAACTGGACGCGGGCCACCCGCTGCCGGCCGGAAAGGAACAGGGTCAACTCGGCCGGGGCGCCGACCACCCGCAGCCGCTCGCCGCCGCGGCCGACGGAGATCTCGCCGTACCCCGGCGCCTGTACGTAGAGGTCCGCCGGAAAGCGGCGCAGAGCCAGTCGGGCCAGCGGGGCGGCCCGCCTCCACAGCGCGGCCTGCAGGCCGGGCGGCAGCTCGCGCGGCAGCCACCCCGACCCGGCCCGCCGCACGTCCTCGTGGTGGATGAAGAACTCCAGCATGTTGGCCAGTTCGTCGGTCACCGGGTTGCTGACCGGGCTCCACACCGGTGGTCGGCGCACCTGCGCCACCAGGTCGGCGTAGGGCCGGGCGGCAAGACGGCGCCGGACCCGTTCGGCGTACCCGCGCAGCGGGGCCAGCAAAATCCCGCCGGCCGCGTCCGGGCGGCGCTCCCGCAGCACCAGGTGCGCGGCGAGATCGCGGGTCGCCCAGCCCTCGTTGATCGTCGGCGCGTCCGGCCCGAGGGCCAGCAGAAGATCCGCCAGCGCCTCGCGCTCGGCTCGGGCGTACCGCATTGCCCGATCGTAGGCCCACGGGCCCGTCGGCGCCCGCCGGCGGACGCCCGGTCGGCAGAACCGATCTCGTCGCCCTCGGATACGTGATGGTCGACATATGCGGTCCGAGTCGGCAGGGGTGGTCCTGACCGGTAAGGATGAGGGAGATAATGATGGCTTACGGCGGGGGAGAGCGTGGCGAGCAAGACAAGTCGGGATGTGCTCGGCCGGGGGCTGGGGGTTCTCCGGCAGGCGATCCGGGAGCAGCCACGGATCTTCACGGTGGCGGTGGTCGGCAGCGTGCTGTTCGGCTCGATGGTCATCGTCAGCGCGTACGTGGTCGGCGGGGTCGTCGGCGACGTGGTGGTGCCGGCCATCGCGCGGGGCGAGGTGGCCACCGGCAGCCTGGCACTGGCCGCGATCGCCCTGTTCGGCATCAGCGTGCTGCGGGTGGTGGGCATCTTCGGCCGCCGGCTCGGCGCCGGTTACATGCAGTACCGCCTCCAGGCCGCGTACCGCCGCCGGGTCACCCGTCGCTACCTGGACCTGCCGCTGTCCTGGCACCACCGCAACGCCACCGGCACCCTGCTCTCCAACGCCAACTCGGACGTCGAGGCGGCCTGGTATCCGATCGCGCCGCTGCCCTTCGCGGTCGGCACCCTGGTGATGCTGGTCGGCGCGATCGTCTCGCTGTTCGCCACCGACTGGGCGCTGGCCCTGGTCGGCCTCGCGGTCTTCCCCGCGCTGTTCGCGCTCAACGTGGTCTACTCCCGCCGGATGGCGCCCAGGCAGGCCCGGGCGCAGCGGCTGCGCGCCGAGGTCAGCGGCATCGCTCACGAGAGCTTCGACGGCGCCCTGGTGGTCAAGACGATGGGCCGGGAGGCGCAGGAGACCGCCCGATTCGCCGGCCGGGCCGGTGAGCTGCGCGACGCGCTGATCTCGGTCGGCCGGCTGCGCGGCGTCTTCGATCCGCTGCTGGAGACGCTGCCCAGCCTCGGCACCCTGGCCGTGCTGGTGGTCGGGGCGTTCCGGCTGCGCCAGGGCGCGATCAGCGTCACCGAGCTGGTCAGCGTGGCCTTCCTCTTCACCGTGCTGGCCTTTCCGGTGCGGGCCATCGGCTGGGTGCTGGCCGAGCTGCCGCGCAGCGTCGCCGGCTGGGACCGGGTCCGCCGGGTGCTCGACGCCACCGGCGAGATGCCGTACGGGCGGCGGGTGCTCGACCCGGCCACCTCGGGCCCGGCCACCCTCAGCTTCACCGACGTGCACTTCTCCTACCCGCCGGCCGAGGCGCACCAGCCCGGCGTGCAGGTGCTCGGCGAGGTGGGCTTCACGGTGCCCGCCGGACGGACGGTGGCCCTGGTGGGGCCGACCGGCGCCGGGAAGTCCACCATCGCCTCGCTGGCGGTGCGCCTGGTCGACCCGGACGCCGGCATCGTCACGCTGGACGGCGTGGACATGCGCGAGCTGACCGCCGCGTCGCTGGCCGGCACGGTCGCCCTGGTCGCCCAGGTGCCGTTCGTCTTCGACGACACGGTCCGCGCCAACATCGCCCTCGACCGGCCGGGCATCGACGACGAGGACGTCTGGGCGGCACTGCGGCTGGCCGAGGCGGACGGGTTCGTCGCGGCGCTGCCGGAGGGTCTGGACACGATGGTCGGTGAGCGGGGCACCTCGCTCTCCGGCGGGCAGCGGCAGCGGCTCACCCTGGCCCGCGCGCTGGCCGGCCGGCCGCGCCTGCTGGTGCTCGACGACGCGACGAGCGCGGTGGACCCCCGGGTGGAGGCGGCCATCCTGGCCGGGCTGCGCTCGTCGGCGGGTGAGCCCGGCGTGCCGGCGGCGTCGATCCTGGTGGTGGCGTACCGCCGGGCCACCATCGCACTGGCCGACGAGGTCATCTACGTGGAGCAGGGGCGGGTGATCGCGCGGGGCACGCACAGCGAGCTGTTGGCCACCGTGCCCGGCTACGCCGACCTGGTCACCGCCTACGAGCAGGCGGAGGTCGACCGCGCGCAGGAGCGTCCGTACGAGGACGAGGTCGCGCCGCTGCCCTCGGGCCTGGAAATCGAGGTGGACCGGTGACGACAACGGCGAGTACTGATGAGCGGGACGAGCGGGTCGAGACGACCTGGCAGACCCTGCGGCGAGGGTTGTCGCTCTCGCCGGAGCTGCGGACCGGGCTGGCGGGCACCCTGGCCCTGGCGCTGGTCTACATGGTGGGCCGGGTGGCCGTGCCGGTCGCCGTGCAGCAGGGCATCGACCGCGGCATCGTCGGCGGTCTGAACCTGAACTTGGTCTGGTCGGTGGTGGTGATCACCGCCGCGATCCTCACGGTGACCACGCTCTGCGGCTACCTGATGATGCGCCGGTTGTTCACGGTCAGTGAGACGGCGCTGGCCAACGTGCGGACGAGGGCGTTCCGGCACGTGCACGACCTGTCGATGCTGCACCAGCAGTCGGAGCGGCGCGGCTCGCTGGTCTCGCGGGTGACCAGCGACGTCGACCAGATCACCCAGTTCCTCCAGTGGGGTGGGGTGATCCTGCTGGTCAACCTCGGCCAGCTGGTGGTCACCACGATCGTCATGCTGGCGTACTCCTGGCAGTTGACCCTGGTGGTGCTGGTGGCGTTCCTGCCGGCGGTGTTCATCATCCGGCAGTTGCAGCGTCGCCTCGGCGCGGCGTACGCGACGGTGCGTCAGCGCACCGGCACGCTGCTCGGCGCGATCGGCGAGAGCGTGGTGGGCGCGCCGGTGATCCGGGCGTACGGCATCGCGGGGCGCACCGCGCGGCGGCTGGACGACGCGATCGACAGCCAGCGCCTGGCGCAGCAGCGGGCGATCCGGATCAGCATCGTGGGCAGCTCGGTCGGCGAGCTCGCCGCCGGGGTGGCGCTGGCTGGCGTGGTGGTGCTCGGGGTGACGCTGGGGGTGGACGGCACGCTGTCGATCGGCCAGCTGACCGCGTTCCTCTTCCTGGTGACGCTCTTCATCCAGCCGGTGCAGATCGCCACCGAGGTGCTCAACGAGGCGCAGAACGCGATCGCGGGCTGGCGCCGGGTGCTCGACGTGCTGGACGTCGCCCCGGACGTGGCTGACCCGGGGGAGCAGGGGCGGGAGCTGCCGGGCGGGCCGCTGGACATCAGGTTCGCCGGGGTGCGGTTCGCCTATCCGGGCGGTCCTCCGGTGCTGCACGACATCGACCTGGACATCCCGGCGAAGAGCCGGGTGGCGGTGGTCGGCGAGACCGGCAGCGGCAAGACCACCTTCGCCAAGCTGCTGACCCGGTTGATGGATCCGTCGGCGGGCGCCGTGCTGCTGTCCGGGGTGCCGCTGGCGGAGGTCCGGTTCGACTCGCTGCGCTCGCGTGTGGTGATGGTCCCGCAGGACGGGTTCCTCTTCGACGCGACGGTGGGGAACAACGTCCGGTTCGCCCGGCCGGAGTTGACCGACGAGCAGCTCAGCGTCGCCTTCACGGAGCTGGGCCTGGCGGACTGGTTGGACGGCCTGCCGGCCGGCCTGGACACGCCGGTCGGCGAGCGCGGTGAGGCGCTCAGCGTCGGGGAACGGCAGCTGGTCGCGCTGGCGCGGGCGTACGTGGCCGACCCGGACCTGCTGGTGCTGGACGAGGCGACCAGCGCGGTGGACCCGGCGACCGAGGTGCGCCTGCAACGCACTCTGGACGCGGTCACCCGAGGTCGGACCACCCTGGCCATCGCGCACCGGCTCTCCACGGCGCAGGCCGCCGACGAGGTGATCGTGGTGGATCGGGGGCGGGTCGTGCAGCGCGGCCCGCACGACGAGCTGGTCCGCGACGCCGACTCGGTCTACGGCCTGCTCTACGCCTCCTGGCTGGAGCAGACCCGGTAACGGAGCGGTACCCACCTGCGGCTTGATGGCTGGACGCCGCCGGCCGGGTGCTCTACGCTCCGGGTTAGGTAAGCCTAACCTCTGAAGGAGGTCGCGCCATGCGGCCCAGCCCCGCCGAGATCGTTCGTACCCTCGTCGCCGGCCGGCTGCCCGGTCTCGTCCACCTGGCCCACCGGCCGGGCCCGCACCACGCCCGGCACGTGACCGACGCGGACGGTCGGGTGCTGCTGCTGGTCCCGGTGGCCAGCCACCTGGCCGCCGCGCTGCGGCCGGCCGCCGGGGGCAGCGACGTCGCGGTGGTGCTCGACGTGCTCGACCTGCCGCCCGCCGCCGGCGCACCGGGGCTGGGACGGGCCTGGGTCTCCGGCTGGGCAGCCGAGCTGCATGGCGCCGAGGCCCGCCGCGCGGCGGTCGACTTCGCCGCGGTGGAGCCGACCGGCGACCTGCTCGACCTGGGGCGTCCGGTTCCGGCTGTTCCGCTTCGAGGTGGTCGAGGTCCGCTGGGAACGCGCCGGCGTCGTGCAGCGGATCGACCCGGGGGAGTACGCCGAGGCCGAGCCGGACCCGGTGCATCCGGTCGAGGCGCGGCTGCTGGCCGACCTCACGGAGCGCGACGCCGGCCAGGTGGCCGCGTACCTGCGCCGGCAGCTCGGGTTGACCGAGCAGACCCCGGACGGGCCGCCCCGGGTGGTGCGCATCGACCGCTACGGGCTGGTGGTCGCTCTCGGCCGCCCCGGCGCCCGGCGGCGGGTCCGGCTCGCCTTCCCGTGCCCGGTGGCCGACCCGGACGATCTGGTCCGGCTGCTGCCGCCGCTGCGCCACCGTGCCGAGGTCCGCCCGCCGGGCTGACCACTCGCCGGAAGCGCTGACGGTCTAGCTCGGCAGCGGCCCGGTCAGGTAGCGCTGCACGGTCGGGCCGATGGCCGCGACCAGCGTCTCCGGGTCGGCGGAGGCGACCGGCTCCAGCCGGATCACGTGCCGCATCATGCCCAGCCCGATCAGCTGGGTGGCGACCAGCGAGCCGCGTAGCGGCAGCTCGGTCGGCTCGACGTCGAGCTGGTCGATCACCCGGCGCAGCACCTGCGTCGTGATGAACTCACGCAGCAGTCGGGCCGTCCACTCGTTGCTCACCGCGGAGCGCAGCAGGGCCACCCCGGCGCTGCCGGCCGGCGAGTCCCAGACGCCGAGGAAGGTGCGGACCAGCCGTACGCCGATGCCGTCCTGGCCGCCCGCGAGCACCTTCGGCACCACCTCTCCCGGGTCGACCGGGAAGTTCATCGCGGCCAGGAAGAGCTGGTCCTTGCTGCCGAAGTAGTGGTGCACCAGCGCCGGGTCCACCCCGGCGGTGCCGGCGATGGCGCGGATCGAGGCGGCGTCGAAGCCGCGCTCGGCGAACGCCGCCCGCGCCGCGTCGAGGATCGCCTCGCGGGTGCCCTGATTGCCGGGTCGCCGGCCGGTCCGCCGCGCCATCGCCGCCCTTCGTTCGCCCGCCGGTCAGCCGCTGCGCCGGCGCAGGGTGGCCGCCGCGAGCACCAGCGCCAGCACCACCGCGCCGAGCACCACCACCACGTCCCGCCACATCGTCCCGGTCGGCTCGGCGTTGGCGCCGACCTCCTGCAACGCCTCGACGGCGTACGACAGGGGGAAGGCGTCGCTGAGCGCCTGGAGCCAGCCGGCCATCTCGTCGCGGGCCACGAACAGCCCGCAGAGCAGCAGCTGGGGGATCACCACGACCGGCAGGAACTGTACTGCCTGGAACTCGGTGCGGGCGAAGGCGCTGCAGAACAGCCCGAGGGCGACGCCGAGCACGGCGTCGATCACGGCGATCCCGATCACCAGCCCGCTGCTGCCGGCGGTGTCCAGGTCGAAGATCCAGTACGCCACCCCGGCGGCGACGGCGGCCTGCGCGGCGGCGGCCAACCCGAACGCGATGCCGTAGCCGAAGAGCAGGTCGAGCTTGCCCAGCGGGGTGGTGAGCAGTCGCTCCAGGGTGCCGGAGGTGCGCTCGCGGAGCATGGCGATGCTGGTCACCAGGAACATGATCACGAACGGGAAGATGCCGAGCATCACCAGCGCGACCCGGTCGAACGTCGACGGCTGCCCGGGCGGGGTCGGCTGGTCGGCGTACATGAAGTAGACCAGGGTGAGCAGGGCGGACGGCACCGCCACGAGCAGCGCGATGGTGCGCCGGTCGTGCCGGAGCTGGCGCAGGATGCGGCCTGTGGTGGCCGCCAGGATCCGCGGGTTCATGACATGCCTCCAGTTCGCGGCCGCGGGACCCGCGGGCCGGGTGCTCTCCTCGCGTTCACGACGCGTCCCGTCCGGCCGTGGCGTCGGCGGGGCCCGCCGCCTCCGCGGGACCCGGCTCGCCGGCCCGGATCAGCCGCAGGAACGCCTCGTCGAGGTCGTCCACGCCAGCGGCGGCGCGGATCGCGGCCGGGCTGTCGTCGGCGATCAGCCGGCCCTCCCGGATCAGCAGCAGCCGGTCGCAGCGGGCCGCTTCGTCCATCACGTGGCTGGACACCAGCAGGGTGGTGCCCGTGGCGGCCATCGCGTGGAACCGGGCCCACAGGTCGGCCCGCAGCACCGGGTCCTGACCGACGGTGGGCTCGTCGAGGATGACCAGCTCGGGCTCGCCGACGAGGGCGCAGGCCAGGGACGCCCGGCTGCGCTGGCCGCCGGACAGGGTGCCGACCAACTGGCCGGCCGCCCGGGCCAGCCCGACGTCGCTGATCGCCTGGTCCGCCTCGGCGCGACCCCGCCCGTGCAGGGCCGCGAAGTATCGGGCGTTCTCCCGCACGGTCAGGTCGGCGTAGATGCTCGGCGCCTGGGTCAGGTAGCCCACCTGGTGCCGCAGCGCGGGCGAGCCGGCCGGCTGGCCCAGCACGGTGACCGTCCCCCCGGTGACCACCTGCACCCCGACGACCGCGCGCATGAGCGTCGTCTTGCCGCTGCCACTGGGGCCGAGCAGCCCGGTCACGGCACCGCGCGGGACGGTGCAGCTGATGCCGTCCAGCACCCGCCGCCCGCCCCGGTCGACCTTCAGGTCGCGGACCGCTATCGCGTCGTCCATCACGTACCTCCGGGGAAACTCATCATCTGTTGAACTCAACGCTAGATGAGATACCGGCGCCGGCGCAACGATCGACTCCCGCGTATCGCCGCGCCGAGTGTGAGAACGGGCAGTAGCCCCCGGACCGGACATCAGGTCCGGCAACGGGCATTGCGCACCGATGGGGCGTACGGCACGATGACGCCGTGGATCACGCTCCGTTACCGGACAGCGGGTTTCTCGAGGACTGGGCCGCGCGGTTGCGGCAGGCGGCCGAGCGACCTGTCGTCGGCATCCTCCTGCGCGGAAGTCACGCCCGGCGGGCCGCCACCGCGCACAGCGACGTCGACCTCGACGTGCTGGTCGGCGGCGCCCCGTACGAGGCCCGCAGGGCGTACCTGGCCGAGTCCGCGGGCCGGCTCACCCACGTCTCGGTGGCCGCGCGGGACGTCCGCTCCTGGGTGCACCGGCTGGGTGAGCCGGCCGACTGGGCATTCGGGCTGCCGGTCACCGCACCGGCGCGACTGCTCTGGGCCGACCCGTACTGGCGGCGCCGAATCGACCTTCCGGTGCTCTGCCAGCCCGCCGAACCGCCCCGGCTGGAGGAGCTGATCGCCACGCTGGGTAAGGCTGCCGCCGCCCGGGCCGCCGACGACCGCCTCGGGGTCCGGCTCGCCGTGGCCGACCTGGCCCGGCTCTGCCCCTCCGTGCTGCGCCCGGCCAACCCGTCGGTACGGGTGTTCTCCCGCCGGGCGGCCTTCGCGGCGGCCCTGGAGCTGCCGGTCGCCCCGCCCCGCTACCGGGACGACATGCTGCTCTGCCTCGGGCTGCGTCCGGGCTCCACCGGGCAGCTCTGGGCGGCCGCCGTGCGACTGGTCGCCGGAACGCTGCCGCTGATCCGCCCGTACGCCGAGCAGATCGCCGAAGCGGCCGGCAGCGACCTGGCCGACGCCCTGGTCGACGGCCGGCTGGACCGTTACGTCGCTCAGCTGGCCCGGCCCTCCAGCCACCCGCCGCAGCCTCGGCGGGAGCCGTCGCTGGTACCCGCGCCGCGTGCGGGACAATGGGTCACTGTGCCCGTACCTGACGCGCCGGTGACCGGCGTCCCCAGCGATCCGACCGGCCCGACGGCGCCCGTGCCGGCCTGCCCGTCCCAGCTCGACCCGGCCATCGCGGCCCGCCTGCGCCGCACCGCCGACGGCCTGGTCGCGGCCGTGGTCCGCGCGCACGACACCGGCGAGGTGCTGATGGTCGCCTGGATGGACGACGAGGCGCTGCACCGCACCCTCACCACCGGCCGGGCCACGTACTGGTCGCGCAGCCGGCGCGAGTACTGGGTCAAGGGCGCCACCTCCGGGCACCACCAGTACGTCCGCTCGGTGGCGCTGGACTGCGACGGGGACGCGCTGCTGGTCAGCGTGGACCAGGTCGGCGCCGCCTGCCACACCGGACACCGGACGTGCTTCTTCACCGAGCTGCCCGTCACCGGTTCCGAGGCACGCGCATGACCGACGGCGCGGTGAGCCCCGACCTGGCCACCTTCACCGAGCTGGCCGCCCACTGGCGGGTCGTGCCGGTCACCCGGCGGCTGCTGGCCGACGCGGAGACCCCGGTCGGGGTCTACCGCAAGCTGGCCGGCGGGCCCGGCACCTTCCTGCTCGAATCCGCCGAGCAGGGCGTCGGCTCCGCCGGCATGGCCTGGTCGCGGTACTCGTTCATCGGGGTACGCAGCAGCGCCACGCTGGTCGCGCGGGACGGCGTGGCGAGCTGGCTCGGCCAACCGCCGGCCGGGCTGCCCACCGATGGTGATCCGGTGCGGGTGCTGCGGGAGACCGTCGCGGCTCTGGCCGGCCCTTCCGGCGACCCGTCCAGCGGCCTGCCGCCGCTGACCGGCGGCATGGTCGGCTACCTCGGCTACGACCTCGTCCGCCGCTTCGAGCGGCTGCCCGAGCTGACCGAGGACGACCTGGGCGTGCCGGAGCTGGGCATGATGCTCGCCACCGACCTGGTGGTGCTCGACCACTACGACGGTTCGGCCCTCCTGGTCGCGAACGCGGTGCTGCCGCCGATGGACGCTCCGGGCCGCGCCGCGGAGGTCACCGCCGCGTACCACCACGCGGTGGGCCGGCTGGACGCGATGACGACCGCGCTGTCCCGGCCCATCCCGCCGATGATCTCCACCGTCGAGCGCCCGCCGGCCGGTGAGGTGCTCTGCCGCACCCCGGACGGGGGCTACCCGAAGGCGGTGGAGGCGGCCAAGGAGGCGATCCGGGCCGGCGAGTGCTTCCAGATCGTGCTTTCCCAGCGCTTCGAGCGGTCGACGCACGCCGATCCGCTGGACGTGTACCGGGTGCTGCGCACCAGCAACCCCAGCCCGTACATGTACCTGCTGCGCTTCGACGGTTTCGACATCGTCGGTTCGTCGCCGGAGGCGCACCTGAAGGTCACCGGCGGTGCGGACGGGCGGCGCCGGGCGCTCCTGCACCCGATCGCCGGCACCCGGCCGCGCGGCGGCACGCCGGCCGCCGACGCCGGGCTCGCCGCCGAACTCCTCGCCGACCCGAAGGAGCGCGCCGAGCACGTGATGCTGGTCGACCTCGGCCGCAACGACCTGGGCCGGGTCTGCCAGCCGGGCAGCGTGGAGGTGCCCGAGTTCGCCACCATCGAGCGGTACAGCCACGTGATGCACATCGTCTCCACCGTGACCGGCACGCTGCGTGACGATCGCACCGCGTTCGACGCGCTCGCCGCGACGTTCCCGGCCGGCACGCTCTCCGGTGCGCCGAAGGTGCGGGCCATGGAGATCATCGAGGAGCTGGAGCCGGTCCGCCGCGGCCTCTACGGGGGCACGGTCGGCTACTTCGGCTTCGGCGGCGACCTGGACATGGCGATCGCCATCCGGACCGCGTTGATCCGTGACGGCCGGGCCTACGTGCAGGCCGGCGCGGGGGTGGTCGCCGACTCGGACCCGGCCGCGGAGGACCAGGAGACCCGCAACAAGGCCGCCGCCGTGCTGGCCGCGATCGCGGCCGCCGAGACGTTGCGGCCGGCCCGGTGAGCGCGAGGAGTGCAGCGCAGCGGAGCCCCGCAGTCGCGAACGAAAGGTGGGCCCGGTGAGCGCGAGGAGTGCAGCGCAGCGGAGCCCCGCAGTCGCGAACGAAAGGTGGGCCCGATGACCGGCCCGACGCAACCGCCGGACCGGGCCGTGGCGGGTCGGCGTCAGCTGACGTACGCCGTGCTGCTCTGCCTGGCCGGCGCCGGCCTGGCGCTGTGGGCGTCGACCCGGAGCTGGTCGGTTGAGCTGACCGCCCGCCCGGCGCCGCTGCCGCCGGTCCGCGACGCCCGTAGCGGCGCTGCTCTGCTGCCGTGGCTGCCGGCGCTGGCCCTGGTCACGCTGGCCGGCGCGGGCGCGGTGCTGGCCACTCGCGGCCGGGCGCGGCGGCTGCTGGGCGTTCTGCTCGGCGCGCTCGGTCTGGCCGTGGCGGCCGGCGGCGGGTACGGGCTGGTCACCGGCCTCGACGGCGTGGTTAGCCGGCAGTGGCCGGCGCTCTGTCTGCTCGGCGGCCTGCTGGCCGTGGCGGGTGGCGGGTGGACCGCGCTGCGGGGCGGCGGCTGGCCGGCGATGGGCGCCCGGTACGAGCGGCCGGCGCGGACCAGCACGCAGGGCCCGCCTCCGGAGGCCGGACCGGCCGGACCGATGGCCGGGCGGCGAACCACCGAGGCGTGGGACGCGCTGGACCGGGGCGAGGACCCCACGGCCGGCTGACCTGACGGCCGGTGTGGCCGGGCGTCAGCCGACCGGCTGACGCTCCCGCTGCTGGCGGCGGGCGGCGGCGCGGGCGGCGGTCAGCTCGGCCACCAGCCGGTCCAGTTCGGCGCGCTGGTCGGCGCGGGCCCGGTCGGCGCAGACCGCCTCCCAGGCGTTGCCGCGCGCGGTCCGCATCCGCCCCTCGCCGACCACGGCCCGTTCAAGTGTGTGCACCACCCCCACGGCGAGCGATGCCACCGTCCGAGAGAGGGTGGTCAGCCCGATGCTCGGGGTCGGCTCGGAAATGCTCATGGTCACCTCGCACGAGGAGTTGGCGACGGTCGGGCAGGCGCGGCATCGAGTCTGCCTGAGGACGATGCTGGCCGGCTGACGTTTCGCCGGAGTGACCGCCCGGTCAACTGTCCCGCCTCGGCCGTGACCAGGCACCGGCCGTTCGGCCTTGAGCTTGCTCACAGCATCGACAATTATCATTGTTGTCGCTGGTCGGGTGGCATGATCGATGGATTGACGCCGGAGGTGGCGCTGAGTGACATCCCCTTCACGGCAAGTCGGCCATTATGCCGCAGGCCTTTTCGTGAGCAGCGCCATACCCCCGGCTCCCGGCTCAGGTCGGCTGCCCCTAGCATCGGCCCATGACACCCGGAGAGGGGAGTCCGATGGTGACTGATGAGCATGCGCACGCGGAGGGGGACGACGCCGGTCAGGCAGCGTCCGTAAGCGTGCTCGACGAGATCCTGGCTGGCGTACGCGAGGACGTCGCCCGGCGCCAGGAACAGGTTCCGCTGGAGCGGATCCGTGAACTGGCTGCGGCGGCGCCGCCGCCGCTGGACGCGTACGCTGCGCTGCGCAAGCCCGGCGTCGCGGTGATCGCCGAGGTGAAGCGCTCCTCGCCGTCCAGGGGCCGCCTGGCCGAGATCGCCGATCCGGCCGACCTCGCCGTCGACTACGCCTCCGGCGGAGCGCGGGCGATCAGCGTGCTCACCGAGGGCCGCTGGTTCGGCGGCTCGCTGGACGACCTGGCGGCCGTCCGGGCCGCGGTCTCCGTGCCGGTGCTGCGCAAGGACTTCGTGGTCTCCAGCTACCAGGTGCACGAGGCGCGCGCGCACGGCGCCGACCTGGTCCTGCTGATCGTCGCCGCGCTAGAGCAGAACGTGCTGATGGGCCTGCTGGAGCGGATCGAGTCGCTGGGCATGACGGCGCTGGTCGAGGTGCACGACGAGGAGGAGGCCGACCGGGCCCTGGAGGCCGGCGCGCAGGTGATCGGGGTCAACGCCCGTGACCTGCGTACCCTGGAGGTCGACCGGTCGGTGTTCGAGCGGATCGCGCCCGGCCTGCCCAGCAGCGTCGTCAAGATCGCCGAATCTGGCGTCCGCGGCCCGCACGACCTGATCCGGTACGCCTCCGCCGGCGCCGACGCGGTCCTGGTCGGTGAGGGCCTGGTCACGCAGAAGAGCCCCCGGGAGGCGGTGGCCGAGCTGGTCAACGCCGGCAATCACCCGGCAACGCCCCGGCCGGTGCGCTGACCTCGCACCGGTCTGACGCCCCACCGAGAGGATGTCCGATGAGCAGCGACGCGCTGGCCCCGGCGGCCGGTACGCAGCCCGACTCCGCCGGCCACTTCGGCCGCTTCGGCGGTCGATTCGTGCCTGAGGCCCTGGTGGCCGCGCTGGACGAGCTCAACGAGGCGTGGCGCACGGCGATGGCGGACGAGTCCTTCCGGGCCGAGTTCGGCGCGCTGCTGCGCGACTACGCCGGTACCCCGTCGCTGCTCTACGAGGCCCGGCGGTTCTCCGCGAAGGTCGGCGCGCGGGTGCTGCTCAAGCGCGAGGACCTCAACCACACCGGGGCGCACAAGGTGCGCAACGTGCTCGGCCAGGCGCTGCTCACCAAGCGGATGGGCAAGACCCGGGTGATCGCGGAGACCGGCGCGGGCCAGCACGGCGTGGCCACCGCGACGGCCGCCGCCCTGTTCGACCTGGAGTGCGTGGTCTACATGGGCCAGGTCGACACCGAGCGGCAGGCGCTCAACGTGGCCCGGATGCGGATGCTGGGCGCCACCGTCATCCCGGTCACCACCGGCTCGCGCACCCTGAAGGACGCGATGAACGAGGCGATGCGCGACTGGGTGGCCAACGTCGACGAGACGCACTACCTGATCGGCACGGCCGCCGGGCCGCACCCGTTCCCGGCGATGGTCCGCGACTTCGTCCGCGGCATCGGCGACGAGGCCCGCCAGCAGTGCCTGGACCTCACCGGCGCCCTGCCGGACGCGGTCACCGCCTGCGTCGGTGGCGGTTCCAACGCCCTGGGCATCTTCCACGCCTTCGTGGGCGATGAGGACGTGCGGCTGTACGGCTTCGAGGCCGGCGGCGACGGGGTGGCCACCGGCCGCCACGCGGCCAGCATCACCGGCGGCTCTGCGGGTGTGCTGCACGGCACCCGCACCTACGTGCTGCAGGACGCCGACGGGCAGACGCAGGAGTCGCATTCGATCTCCGCCGGGCTGGACTACCCGGGCGTCGGGCCCGAGCACGCCTGGCTGCACGACACCGGCCGGGCCAGCTACCAGCCGGTCACGGACGACGAGGCGATGGCCGCGTTCGAGCTGCTCTGCCGCACCGAGGGGATCATCCCGGCGATCGAGAGCGCACACGCGCTCGCCGGCACCGTCACCCTGGCCCCGAAGCTCGCCGCCGAGCTGGGCCGGGCGCCCACCATCGTGGTCAACCTCTCCGGGCGGGGCGACAAGGACGTGCACACCGCCGGTGACTACTTCGGCATCCTCGACAAGGAGCGGTGAATGAGCCGGATCGGGGTGGCCTTCGACAAGGCACGAGCCGACGGGCGGGCCCTGCTGGTCGGCTGCATGCCGGCCGGGTTTCCGACCGTCGAGGGCAGCATCGCGGCGATGACCGCGATGGTCGAGGCCGGCGTCGACGTCATCGAGGTGGAGATTCCATACTCCGACCCGGTGATGGACGGGCCGGTCATCCAGAAGGCCAGTGACATCGCGCTGGCCGGTGGGGTACGCACCGCGGACACGCTGCGGATCGTCGAGGCGGTCGCGGCCACCGGCGCCCCGGTGGTCACGATGACCTACTGGAACCCGGTCGAGCGCTACGGCGTGGACGCGTTCGCCCGCGATCTCGCCGCCGCCGGCGGGACGGGCCTGATCACCCCGGACCTCATCCCCGACGAGGCGGACGAGTGGCTGGCCGCCTCGGACGCACACGGGTTGGACCGCACCTTCCTGGTCTCGCCGTCGTCCACCGACGCCCGCCTGGAGATGACCGTGCGGCACTGCCGGGGCTTCGTCTACGCCACCGCTGTGATGGGTGTGACCGGGGCTCGGGCGCAGACCTCCGACGCCGCCCCGACGCTCGTCTCCCGGGTACGCGCGGTCACCGACCTGCCGGTCGGTGTCGGTCTGGGCGTGGGCACCGGTGCGCAGGCCGGCACCGTCGCCGGGTACGCCGACGGAGTGATCGTCGGCAGCGCGCTGGTCCGCTGCGTGCTCGATGCGCCCTCCGAGGCCGACGGACTGACCGCCCTGCGCACCCTGAGCGCCGAGCTCGCCGAGGGCGTCCGCACACCCACCCGTTGACCGCTGGGCGGCCTCACATGAGTGACGCCTCCCGGGCAGGTGACCACGGGTTACCTCGCGCTCCGGAGCGGTCAGGGCCGAAGTGACGGGTCCGTCGCCGCCTCGCCACGTTGCTCCGGTGGCTGCCCCACGACCGGCCGTCCGTCGTGGCCGGGCACTGGCTGGCCGTCGTGGCCGCGCAGCACGCCGGAGAGGCCGGCGGCCGCGTCGGTGACGGCGGCCCGGGTGAGTGGGGTGACCGACTCGGGCAGCGCGGCGGGGGCGTGCCAGGACAGCCGGCAACCCGGCGGCGGGTCGGCGACCGGTCGGACCTCGGCCGCGCGGGCCCGGAACACGTGCACCAGGACGTCCGGCAGCGGCCCGGCGCGCCCGGCCGGCTTGCTCGCCGCGGGACTGGTCAGGTGGTAGACGCCGACGAGGTCGAGCAGCTCGATCTCCCAGCCGGTCTCCGCGCGAATGTCCCGCAGCGCCGCCTGGACCGGGCTCTCCGCCGGGCGCAACCGCCCACCGGGCAGCGCGTACCGGCGATCGCCCCGGCCCTGCCGGCAAAGCAGCACCCGGCCGGCGTCGTCGGTGACGACTGCGGCGACCGCCCAGGTGAGCGTGCTCATGGACAAAGAGCGTACGGCGGTGCAAACCAGAAGTCACCGAGATGCGGGCGCAGCCGGCCCGGGGTGCCGCTTCGGGGGTGCGCAGCGGTAGCGTGTGCACCCGTGACCCTCGCCTCGCTGTCCCCCCAGGCGGCCCTGCCCAGTCCCAGCACCGCGGTCTGGCAGCTCGGGCCGGTGCCGATCCGGGCGTACGCACTGTGCATCATCCTCGGCATCGTGCTGGCCTGCTGGGTGACCGAGCGTCGCCTGCGTCAGCGCGGCGTCGCGCCGGGAGCGGTGCTCGACATCGCCGTCTGGGCGGTGCCCACGGGCATCATCGGCGCCCGGATCTACCACGTGATCACCTCCCCCGAGAAGTACTTCGGGGCCGGCGGTGACCCGATGAAGGCGTTCGCCATCTGGGAGGGCGGTCTCGGCATCTGGGGCGCGGTCGCCGGTGGCGCCATCGGCGCCTGGATCGCGGCCCGGCAGCTCGGGATCCCGTTCGGCGTGGTGGCCGACGCGCTGGCCCCCGGGCTGCCACTGGCCCAGGCGGTCGGCCGGTTCGGCAACTGGTTCAACAACGAGCTGTTCGGCGCCCGGACCACCCTGCCGTGGGGCCTGAAGATCCACCGGATGGACCCGGACAACCCGGGGCACGCGCTGCGCGACGACGCCGGCCAACCGATCCTCGAACCGGGCCTGTACCAGCCGACCTTCCTCTACGAGGCGCTGTGGAACCTCGGCGTGGTCGCTCTGGTCCTCGTCCTCGACCGGCGGCTGAAGCTCGGCCGGGGCCGGGCGTTCGCGCTCTACGTGATGGGTTACACCGCGGGCCGGTTCTGGATCGAGCTGATGCGCACCGACGAGGCGAACCAGATCCTCGGCGTACGGCTCAACGTGTGGACGGCCGCCCTGGTCTTCCTCGGCGCGTTGATCTACTTCGTGCGGGTCCGCGGCCCCCGGGAGTACCTGATCCCGCTCGGTGCGGCGGCGACGCCGACCCCGCCCACCACGTCCGACCTGTCCCAGGTCGACCTCTCCGAGCGGGAGACGGCGGCCCGCGCCGCCGCGCCGGAGGGTTACCGCGTGGTCAGCGAGGAGCAGTACCAGGCCTGGCGGGACAGCGGCGTCGTGCCGCCCGAGCCGGCCGCCGAGGGCGACGACCGGCCCGACGACGGCGAGCCGCTCGGCGGGGCGGTGCCCGGCGACGAGCCGCCGGTCGACGACCAGACGGCGGACGGTACGCCGGAACCCCGCGACGACCGGGCCGACGCCGCGGGCGCGCGCCCCGCCGACCGGGACAGCTGAGCGGGGGCGGCACCGATGCGAAGCGCGGTGGTCGTCGGCGCCGGGGTCGGTGGCCTCGCGGTCTCCGGCGCGCTGGCCCGCTCCGGCTGGCAGGTCACCCTGCTGGAACGCGCCGAGCGCGTCCGCCCCGAGCCGACCGCCGTGGTGCTCTGGCCCAACGGTGTCCGCGCCCTGCAGGCCCTCGGTCTCGGCGCTGGCCTGGCCGCGATCGCCACGCCGTTGCCCGACGGCGGGGTCCGGCGCCCGGACGGGCACTGGCTGGTGCAGCCCCGGCCCATCCCGGCCGACCGGATGCCGGTTGTGGTGCACCGCGAAGACCTGCACGACGCGTTGATCGCCGGGCTCGGCGACCGGGTCGAACTCCGCACCGGCGTGACCGTGCGCCACGTCCGGGCCGAGCCGGGCGAGCGCCCGGCCGTCGGCGACGGACGGCACACCATCGAGGCGGACCTGGTCATCGCCGCCGACGGCACGGACAGCGGCATCCGCCGCCAACTCGCCCCCGAATCCCGGGTCGTCAGCTCCGGCTGCGCCGCCTGGCGGGCCGTCATTCCCTGGTACCGGGCACCCCGCCTGCCCGCCGACCAGCCGCTCGCCGGCGAGGTTCTCGGCGCGGGCTACCGGTTCGTGGCCACCTCGCTCGGTGAGCGCGGCTCCTCGGGCGGATCCACCCGGGGCGGCATCTACTGGGTGGCCACCGCCGCCGGCGCGCCCCGCCCCGAGCCGCCGGAGACCCAGCTCGCCCTGCTGCGCCGCTGGTACGCCGGCTGGCCGGAGCCGATCGGCGCGTTGCTCGACGCCACCGACCCGGCGGACCTGGTCCAGCAGGAGGTCCGCGAGCTGCGCCCGCTGCCCCGCGCGTACGGCTTCCCGGCCGGGCCGGGCGGGGTGGTGCTGCTCGGCGACGCGGCGCACGCCATGCCGCCGCACCTCGGCCAGGGCGCCTGCCTCGCCTTCGAGGACGCCGCCACGCTCGCCTCCCTGCTGCGCGAGGCACGGCTGCCCGACGCCGTTCAGGCGTACGACCGGGTGCGCCGCCCCCGGACGGCGACCGTGGTCCGGCAGACCCGGCGGATGTCGGCGGTGCTCCAGACCCGGGGCCGGCTGGCGCTGCGCGCCCGGGACGCCGCCCTCGGCACGATCAACTCGCGGTTGCTCTCCAGCGCCGCGGCCTCCGCCGCCCAGTGGCGGCCACCCGCCTGATCCGTCAGGGGATGAGCGCGGTGGGCTCGGCGATGCAGGCGGTGCCGATTCGACGGAAGCCGACCCGCAGGTAGACCCGGGCGATCTCCTCGCTGCCGGCGGAGAGGAAGACCAGGTCGGTGCCCGCCGCGAGCAGCTCCCGGGCGATGGTGGCGGTCAGCGCGGCGCCCAGCCCGCGCCGCCGGGCGGCCGGCAGGGTGGCCACCCCGGCGATCTCGGCGACGTCGTCCACCCGCATCGCCATGCCGCCGGCCAGAGCGCCCTCGGTCGGCGTGCCGGCCAGCGCGGAGATCCGCCGGCCGTCGGCGACCCTGGTCCGTTCCTCGTCCAGCGCGGCCAGCTCCAGCTCACTGATCGCGGCGTCCCGCTCGGCCGGGCCGGCGTCGCCCGACGCGGTGCCTGCGGCGGCGAACGACACCGCGGCGACCGCCCGCCGGGCGGCCACGTCGGCGGCGAAGCCGGGTGAGTCCGCCGCCAGCACCCGCACCGGTACGTCGGAGAGCGTCGCCGGGTCGGGCAGCGCGGCCGGGTCGAGCACCATCAACGGCGCCTCCAGCACGCTCAGCCCCGCCGAGCGGGCCACCGCCAGCAGCTCCGGGGTCGTCTCGTGCACCCACTCGAACGCTTCCGGCAGGCCCAGCTCCCGCTGCCGTTCACGGACCGAGGTGATGTCGGCCAGCGACGGCGGCTCGGTCGCGTCGAGCCGGGGCCGGGCGTAGAACGGCCAACCGGCGCCGTCGCGGACGAACAACGCCAGACCGCCATGCTCCTGCACAGCCGCGACGTCGCGGGGCACCGCGTCGTAGAAGCGTTCCAACCGGCCGAAGATGTCCTTGTGCAGCGGATCCACCGCGCGAGACTACACGTCCCAGACTCTGGACGGTGTGATCAATCTTGAGTGGCCTTGCGGCCCCCGCCCTAACGTAGACTCAATAGACCCACGGGCCGACGTCGTCCCCACCATGCTCCAACCTGAGTGACGACAGGAGGCCCGGTGGCTCAGCCGTACCCGCGCAAGTCACAGCCGTACCCGCACAGCCCGCAGGCGTCCCCGACGCCCGGCCCCCGCCCGTCCGCCCAGGGCCTCTACGACCCGGCGCAGGAACACGACGCCTGCGGAGTGGCCTTCGTAGCGGACCTGCACGGCCGGCGTTCACACGCGGTCGTCGCGAACGGGCTCGGCGCGCTCTGCCGGCTGGACCATCGGGGCGCCCGCGGCGCGGAGCCCAACACCGGCGACGGCGCGGGCATCATGATCCAGGTCCCGGACGCGTTCCTGCGCGCCGTGGCGGACGTCGCGCTGCCACCGGCCGGCGAGTACGCCACCGGCCTGGTCTTCCTCCCCGACGATGACGCGGCGGAGGCCCGCGCCCGCCGGGTGGTCGAGAAGTACGCGCTCGTCGAGGGCGCCGACGTGCTCGGCTGGCGGGACGTGCCGACCGACCCGACCGGGCTCGGCGAGACCGCCCTGGCGGCGATGCCCCGGGTCCGGCAGCTCTTCCTGGCCGCGCGCCGGCTCACCGGCTCGCCTGCCGGGCCGGCCGGTTCCGCGCTGCGCGACGTCGAGCTGGACCGGGTGGCGTTCTGCCTGCGCAAGCAGGCCGAGCGGGAGACCGCCGAGCGGGGCGTGCCGGCGTACTTCCCGTCGCTGTCCAGCCGGACCATGATCTACAAGGGGATGCTCACCCCCGACCAGTTGCCGGCGTTCTACCCGGACCTGCGGGACGATCGGGTGCACAGCGCGATCGCGCTGGTGCACTCCCGGTTCTCCACCAACACGTTCCCGTCCTGGCCGCTGGCGCACCCGTACCGGTTCATCGCGCACAACGGCGAGATCAACACGATCCGCGGCAATCGCAACTGGATGCAGGCCCGCGAGGCGCTGCTGCGTTCGCCGAACGTGCCCGGCAACATCCGACGGGTCTTCCCGGTCTGCACCCCCGGCGCCTCCGACTCGGCGAACTTCGACGAGGTCCTGGAACTGCTGCACCTGGCCGGGCGGAGCCTGCCGCACGCGGTGCTCATGATGATCCCCGAGGCCTGGGAGAACGACCCCGGCATGCAGCCGGACAAGCGCGCCTTCTACCGCTTCCACGCGAGCCTGATGGAGCCGTGGGACGGCCCGGCGTCGGTGGCCTTCACCGACGGCGAGATCGTCGGCGCGGTGCTGGACCGCAACGGGCTGCGCCCGGGGCGCTGGTGGCGTACGGACGACGGGCTGGTGGTGCTCGGCTCCGAGGCGGGCGTGCTCGACCTCGACCCGGCCCGGGTGATCGCCAAGGGGCGGCTCCAGCCCGGGAAGATGTTCCTGGTCGACACCGTCGCCGGTCGGATCGTGCACGACGAGGAGATCAAGTCCGAGTTGGCCGCCGCGCAGCCGTACGGCGAGTGGCTGCACGCCGGGCTGATCGAGCTTGACGACCTGCCGGCCCGCGAGCACACCGTCTACACCCACGACTCGGTCCGTCGCCGCCAGCAGACGTTCGGCTACACGCAGGAGGAGCTGAAGATCCTCCTCGCGCCGATGGCCCGCACCGGCGCCGAGCCGCTCGGCTCGATGGGCACGGACACCCCGATCTCGCCGCTGTCCACCCGGCCGCGGCTGCTCTACGACTACTTCCACCAGCTCTTCGCCCAGGTCACCAACCCTCCGCTGGACGCCATCCGGGAGGAGTTGGTGACCAGCCTGGCGTCGACGATCGGGCCGGAGGGCAACCTGCTCGACCCGGGCGCGGCGAGCTGCCGGCAGATCGTGCTGCCGCACCCGATCATCGACAACGACGAGCTGGCGAAGATCCTCTCCATCGACGACGACGGCGACCTGCCCGGCTTCAAGGCGGTCCGGGTCTCCGGGCTGTACCGCATCCGGGAGGGCGCCGCCGGGATCAAGGCGCGACTGACCGAGATCTGCCGGCACGTCTCCGAGGCGATCGAGGACGGCGTCCGCATCCTGGTGCTCTCCGACCGGGACTCCAACGCCGACCTGGCGCCCATCCCGTCGCTGCTGCTCACCGCCGCCGTGCACCAGCACCTGGTCCGCGAGCAGACCCGCACCCAGGCGGCGCTGATCGTGGAGTCCGGCGACTGCCGGGAGGTGCACCACGCGGCGGTGCTGATCGGCTACGGCGCGGCGGCGGTCAACCCGTACCTGGCCTTCGAGTCGGTGGAGGACATGATCGCCACCGGCGCGCTGGTCAACGTGGAACCGGCCGCCGCCGTACGCAACTACGCAAAGGCGCTCGGCAAGGGCGTACTGAAGATCATGTCGAAGATGGGCATCTCGACGGTCTCCTCGTACTGCGGGGCGCAGGTCTTCGAGGCGGTCGGCCTGGACACCCGGCTGATCCAGCGCTACTTCCGGGGAACCCCCAGCCGGATCGGCGGGGTGGGGCTGGCCGGCGTCCACGCCGAGGTCGCCGCCCGGCACGCGCTGGCCTGGCCGCCGGCGGGCACTCCGGCCTCCGACCGGCTCGAGGTCGGCGGCGAGTACCAGTGGCGCCGCGAGGGTGAGCTGCACCTGTTCAACCCGGAGACGGTCTTCCTGCTCCAGCACGCCACCCGCAGCCGGCAGTACGACATCTTCCGGCAGTACACCGCGAAGGTCGACGAACTCGCCGCGCGGGCGGGTTCGCTGCGCGGGCTGTTCACCCTACGTACCGGCGTTCGACCGGCGGTGCCGATCGAGGAGGTCGAGCCGGCGACCGAGATCGTCAAGCGGTTCGCCACCGGCGCCATGTCGTACGGGTCGATCTCCGCCGAGGCGCACGAGACGCTCGCCATCGCGATGAACCGGCTGGGCGGCAAGTCCAACACCGGCGAGGGCGGCGAGGACGTCGAGCGGCTGCACGACCCGGCCCGCCGCTCCGCGGTGAAGCAGATCGCGAGCGGCCGTTTCGGCGTCACCAGCGAGTACCTGGTCAACGCCGACGACCTCCAGATCAAGATGGCCCAGGGCGCCAAGCCCGGCGAGGGCGGGCAGCTGCCCGGCAACAAGGTCTGGCCGTGGATCGCCCGGACCCGGCACGCCACCCCGGGCGTCGGTCTGATCTCCCCGCCGCCGCACCACGACATCTACTCCATCGAGGACCTCGCCCAGCTGGTGCACGACCTGAAGTGCGTCAACCCGGCCGCCCGGGTGCACGTCAAGCTGGTCAGCGAGGTCGGCGTCGGCACCGTCGCCGCCGGGGTGGCCAAGCTCAAGGCGGACGTCATCCTGATCTCCGGCCACGACGGGGGCACCGGGGCGTCCCCGATGAACTCGCTCAAGCACGCCGGCACCCCCTGGGAGCTGGGGTTGGCCGAGGCGCAGCAGACGCTGCTGCTCAACAAGCTGCGCGACCGGGTCACCGTGCAGGTCGACGGCCAGCTCAAGACCGGCCGGGACGTCCTGGTCGCGGCGCTGCTCGGCGCGGAGGAGTTCGGCTTCGCCACCGCGCCGCTGATCGTCGCCGGCTGCGTGATGATGCGGGTCTGCCACCTGGACACCTGCCCGGTCGGCATCGCCACCCAGAACCCGGTGCTGCGGGAGCGGTTCACCGGCACCCCGGAGTTCGTGGAGAACTTCTTCCTGTTCCTCGCCGAGGAGGTCCGCGGCTACCTCGCCGAGCTGGGTTTCCGCTCGATCGAGGAGGCGATCGGCCAGACCGAGCTGCTCGACGTGGCCCCGGCGGTGACGCACTGGAAGGCGCACGGGCTGAACCTGGCACCCGTACTGCACCTGCCGGAGCTGCCCGCCGGCGCCGCCCGGCGGGGGGTGCGCGCCCAGGACCACGGCCTGGAGCACGCCCTCGACAACGAGCTCATCGCGCTGGCCCGTCCGGCGCTGTCCGAAGGCGCGCCGGTGCGGGTCGAGGTGGCGGTGCGCAACGAGCACCGCAGCGTCGGCGCCATGCTCGGCGGCGAGGTGACCCGCCGCTTCGGCGGTGCCGGCCTGCCCGACGACACCATCGAGTTCGTGCTGCACGGCACCGCCGGGCAGTCGTTCGGCGCCTTCCTGCCGCGTGGGGTGACCCTGCGGCTGCACGGCGACGCCAACGACTACGTGGCCAAGGGCCTCTCCGGCGGACGGATCATCGTCCGTCCGGACGCCGCCGCGCCGTTCCTCGACGCCGACGCCGAACCGGGGGCGCGGGCCGAGGACCAGATCATCGCGGGCAACACCATCCTGTACGGGGCCACCGCGGGTGAGGTCTTCCTGCGCGGCCGGGTGGGGGAGCGCTTCGCGGTGCGCAACTCCGGCGCGGTCGCCGTGGTCGAGGGCGTCGGCGACCACGGCTGCGAGTACATGACCGGTGGGACGGTGGTGGTGCTCGGAGCGACCGGCCGCAACTTCGCCGCCGGGATGTCCGGCGGCACGGCGTTCGTGCACCAGTTGGACCGGGCCCGGGTCAACGTGGAGCTGGTCGACCTGGCGCCGCTGGGCGAGCAGGAGCAGGCGCTGCTGCACGAGTTGATCCAGCGGCACGTGGCCGAGACCGGCTCCGCGGTCGCCGAGGAACTGCTCAAGCGCTGGCCGGAGGCGGTGGCGGAGTTCACCGCGGTGGTGCCCCGCGACTACCGCCGGGTACTGGAGATCATGAGGGCCGCCGAAGCCGCCGGCCGCGACGTCGACGACGCGGTGATGAGCGCACTCAGCGCGCCGTCATCCGCACCGGTACCGCCCTCTCCCCGGGTGGCGGCCCAGGAGGTGGCTCGTGCCTGACCCGAACGGTTTCCTGCGCTACGACCGGCGACTGCCGGCCCGCCGCCCGGTGCCGGTGCGGATCGGCGACTGGCGCGAGGTGTACCCGCCGGCCGGCGAGGACCTCGTACGCGAGCAGGCCACCCGCTGCATGGACTGCGGCATCCCGTTCTGCCACAGCGACACTGCCGGCTGCCCGCTGGGCAACCGGATCCCGGACTGGAACGACCTGGTCCGCACCGGCAACTGGGACGCCGCGGTGGAGTCGCTGCACGCCACCAACAACTTCCCGGAGTTCACCGGCCGGCTCTGCCCGGCACCCTGCGAGGCGGCCTGCGTGCTCGGCATCGCCGGCGGCCAGCCGGTGACCATCAAGCAGGTCGAGGTGGAGATCGCCGACGCCGCGGCGGCGCGCGGGTTCGCGCCTCGCCCTGTGCCGGCGCCGTCCGGCCGGTCGGTCGCCGTGGTCGGTTCCGGGCCCGCCGGCCTGGCCGCCGCCCAGCAGCTGGCCCGCGCCGGTCACGCGGTGACGGTGTACGAGCGCGACGACGCGATCGGCGGCCTGCTCCGGTACGGCATCCCCGACTTCAAGCTGGAGAAGCGGCACATCGACGCCCGGCTGGCCCAGCTCGCCGCCGAGGGGGTGCGCTTCCGCACCGGGGTGAACGTCGGGGTGGACGTCACCGCCGAGCAGTTGCGCGCCGAGCACGACGCGGTGCTGCTGGCCTGCGGCGCCTTGCAGGGCCGGGACACTCCGGAGACCCCGGGCCGGGCGCTGCGTGGCGTACACCAGGCGATGGCGCACCTGGTCGCCGCGAACCGTGTGGTCGCCGCCGCGGCCGCGGCCGGTGCGGACCGCCCGTCCGTCGCGGTGCTGCCGGACGGCACCCCGATCGACGCGGCCGGCAAGCACGTCGTGATCATCGGCGGTGGTGACACCGCGGCCGACTGCCTCGGCGTCGCGCACCGGCAGGGCGCGGCCGGCGTGCACCAGCTCGACCTGTACCCGCAGCCGCCGCGAGAGCGCGACGAGGCGCGGGACCCGTGGCCGACCTGGCCGTGGATCCTGCGCAGCTACCCGGCGCACGAGGAGGGCGGCGAGCGGGTCTTCGCCGTGGCGGTGCAGGAGTTCGTCGACGACGGCACCGGTCAGGTGCGGGCGGTGCGGATCGCCGAGGTGACCGTGGAGAAGCGCGACGGCCGGCGGGTGGTCACCGTGGTGCCCGGCTCGGAGCGGGAGCTGCCGGCGGACCTGGTGCTGCTGGCGATCGGCTTCGAGGGCACCGAGCAGCAGCCACTGCTGGCCCAGTTCGGGGTCACCCGTAATCCCCGGGGCGCCGTCGACGCAGGGGACGACTGGCAGACGGGAGCCGACGGAGTGTTCGTCGCCGGTGACATGCACCGCGGCGCTTCGCTGATCGTCTGGGCCATCGCCGAGGGGCGTGCCGCCGCCGCCGCCATCCACGGCTACCTCGGCGGTCCCGGCCCGCTGCCGGCCCCGGTCGCCCCGGCCGCGCAGCCGCTCGCCGCGCGCTGACCCAGGGCGTAACCGGAATATCTGGCCGGCGCGGGTGTCTACCGCGCCGGCCGGTCGGGGTGGGTCGGTGAGGCCGGTCACGAATATGGGCAGATCGGTTCAACTGCCGCAAGAATTGTCGGCTGCCGGGCCGCGCCGCGATCGGGCGTGATCATCATGCTCGATCGCACGGGAGGGTTCGTCGTGGCCAAAGGTGCCACCTTCGCCGCGCTGCGCCACCGGAACTACCGGATCTGGGCGCTCGCCGGGTTCGTCTCCGTCATCGGCACGTGGATGCAGGTCCTCGGAGTCAACTGGTACGTGCTGAAGGAGACCGGCTCGGCGACATCCATGGGTTTCGCCGTGCTGCTCCAGGCCGCGCCCACGCTGCTGCTCAGCCTCTGGGGCGGTGTGCTGGCCGATCGGGTCCCCGCCCGCCCTCTGCTGATCACCGCCCAGGTGGCCCACGCGACGCTCGCCGCGGGGTTGGCGGCGGTCGCCCTGACCGGTGTCGGCGGCCTGCCGCTGATCTTCACCATCTCCCTGCTCACCGGCGCCGTCTCGGCGATCGAGGGCCCGGTGATGGGACGTTGGTCCTCCACGCTGGTGGACCGGGAGACACTCGGCAACGCGCTGGCGCTCGGCTCGCTCACCAACTCCGCCGGCCGCATCCTCGGCATGAGTCTCGGCGCCGTCGTGGTGGCCGCCGTCGGCCCCGCGCTGCTCTTCGGCATCAACGCGGTGAGCTTCCTCGCCGTGGTGGTGGCGCTCTTCGGCGTACGCCAGGGGGCGTTGCACGGCCACCAGGTGGCGGCGCCGGACGGCGGCCGGAGCCACGGCGGCGTCCGCGCCGGGTTCGCCTACCTGCGCGGGCAGCCGGTGCTGCTGCTCGCCCTCGCCCTGGCGTTCGTGCTCGGCAGCCTGGGACGCAACTACCAGGTGACGATGGCGGCGATGAGCGAAGGCCCCCTCGACGCCGGGGCGTCCGGCTACGGCCTCCTGTCGACCGTCTTCGCGGTCGGGACGGTCCTGGGTGCGCTCGCCGCGGCCCGCCGGCGTGACCTGGGCTACCGGACCCTGGTCGCCGCGGGCCTGCTGGCCAGCACGCTGCAGATCGTCGCCGGTCTCGCTCCGGGCACCTGGAGCTTCGCGGCGGTGATCCTGCCGATCGCCGCCGCCGCGGTGGTCATCGACACTACCGTCGGCACCCGCGCCCAACTCGACACCGACGGCGCGATGCGGGGTCGGGTACTCGCCGCGCTAGCGGTCACCGGCTCGGTCTCCGCCGCGGTCGGCGCGCCGCTGCTCGGCTGGCTCTCCGAACACGCCGGGCCCCGGCAGACGCTCGTCCTGGCCGGATCGGTCGCGGCGATCGCCACCGTGGCGGCGGCGGTCGCGCTGGATCAGCAGCGCGGTCGCCGGCTGCGGCCGGGGCTCACCCTCGCGCTGGTCGTGCCGCCGCTGGGGCGGCCGGTACGGCGGGTGGTGCGGACGGCGGCCCGCATCGCCCGGCCCGCCGTAGCGGTCGGCGGCGGCCCGTTGACGCCGCGGCCGGTCCCGACACCGGCCGGCGACAATCGGCAAGCCGTCGGGGTGTGCTCGGCCGATCTGACCGATCCGGCTCTCGCGCCCACCTGCCGCTGAGACAGCGGCCCGATCCGGGTGCCGCCGAGGCTGTCCGGGCGGCACTGGTGCGTGCCTGTCGAGCTGCCCCAGATCTGGACCGGCGTCGTCCGTCCGGGTGCCGGACCCGGCACAGGCGGTTCAGCCCCGCGTGACCGTGCCGGCGCTCGTGCCGGTTTCAGCCGCGCCCCGTTTGTGGGGCAGCTCGACAGGCGCCGTGCAGGCTGGTCGGGGGCCGGGGCTGTCGCGCCCCATGACCCGGCCGGCCGGGAGGCTCGCCCGCTCGGGCGGCGGGCCTCCCGGCCGACGTCGGGGCTCAGTGCGCCAGCAGTCGGTGCGCCTCCTGGATCTTGGTCCAGGACTTCGGCTCGGCCGGTGGGGCGGCGGCCTTGCGCGCGGCCGAGGCCACGTCGGGCCGGCCGGCGGTGAACAGCCAGGTGGTGAAGAGCTCGTCCAGGTCGAGCCCGGAGATCCGCTCGGCCAGGGCCTGGAACTGCGCGACGGTGCCGTTGCCGTACCGGCGTTCGGCGGTCCAGGCCGGCAGGATCTCGAAGAACGCGTCGTCGCCGACGGCCAGCCGCAGCTGGTGCAGCGTCATCGCGCCCCGGTCGTAGACGGCGTCGTCGAAGACCCGGTCGGCACCCGGGTCACCCGGTAGCACCTGCCAGAACTCCGAGTCCGCCGGGTAGCTGGCGTAGGTGAAGTCGAAGAGCTCCTGGGCGGTGCCCTCGCCCTGCTCCTCCGACCAGAGCCACTCGGCGTACGAGGCGAAGCCCTCGTTGAGCCAGATGTGGCGCCACTCGGCCACCGAGACCGAGTCGCCGAACCACTGGTGGGCGTTCTCGTGTGCCACCACGTACGTGTTGGCGCCGCGCCGCCAGAAGCCCGGGCCGTACACCGGTCGGGTCTGCGTCTCCAGTGCGAAGCCGATGCCGTCCACCGGCCCGGCCACGCCGCCCTGCGCCTCGAACGGGTACGGCCCGAAGATCCCGCTCTCCCAGTCGACGATCTCGGCGGTCCGCTCGATGCTGGCCCGGGCGGCCGGGCCGAGCGCGCCCAGCGAGGTGCTGTACGCGTTCACCACCGGCTGGCCGCTCGGCGTGGTGTCGGTGACGATGTCGTACTGGCCGATGGCCATGAAGGCCAGGTAGGTGGCGGTGGGGGAGGTGGTCCGCCAGCTCCACCGGGTGCGGTTGCCGGCTTCGGCCAGCGGCGGTCGCGGCTGCACGCCGTTGCTGATCACCTCGACGCCGGTGGGCACCGACACGGAGATGTCGAAGGTCGCCTTGTCCAGTGGGTGGTCGTTGCTCGGGAACCACCACCACGCGGACTCCGGCTCGTTGACGGCGAGGGCCCCGTCGTCGGTACGCGTCCAGCCGGTGTAGCCGCCGACCAGTGTCTCGGACGGGATGCCGGCGTAGCGCACCACGATGGTGAGCTGCTGGCCCCGGGTCACCGTGCGGGACGGCGTGACCACCAGCTCGTGCGCGCCCGCGGTGCTGGTGGTCGCCACCCAGCCGTTGACCCGTACCGACTCGACGTCGAGCAGGAAGTCCAGGTTGAACCGGGAGAGATCCTCGGTCGCGGTGGCGAGGATCGTGGTGGTGCCGGTGAGCAGGTCGGTGGCCGGGTCGTAGCGCAGCCGGACGTCGTAGTGGGAGACGTCGTAGCCGCCGTTGCCGTAGTCGGGGAAGTAGCTGTCGCCCAGCCCGGGGGCGCCGGGTTGCGGCGCGAGCGTGACGGTGGGCCGGCCCCAGGCCGTCGGGGCGGCCTGGCCGGGAGCGCCGGCGAGCATGGTGCCGGCGGTGGTGAGGGTCAGGGCGGCGGTGGCCGCCGTGAGGACTCGTCGCACGAGGTGGACTCCCTCCATCGGGGTGGTTCGCCCCGCCAACCTAATCGACAACTGTGAACGCCGTGGGCCCGGCGCGCGGGTCGACCGGCTATTCCATCGATCTACGTATTTCGATAGCATTACCGCCTGGTAACAACCGTTCCACCCCTGGCCACGCGCGCGGTCGCAGGATCCCACCACCCCTGTCCTGTGGAGGTCCGTCATGCTCCACCGCCCGCTGGCCCGCGCCCTGGCCGCGCTGGTCGCCGCGTTCACCGCCGCCCTCGGCGCCGTGCTCGTCCCCGGCACCGCACAGGCCGCCGCCGTCAACTACGTCGCGCTCGGCGACTCGTACTCCTCCGGCGTCGGCGCCGGCCCGTACGACTCGTCCAGCTGCCTGCGCAGCCAGAAGTCGTACGCCCCGCTCTGGGCCGCCGCCCACGGCGTGACCAGCTTCAGCTTCCCGGCCTGCGGCGGCGCGGTCACCGCCGACGTGCTCAACAGCCAGGTCAACGCGCTCAGCAGCGCCACCACCCTGGTCACCATCACCATCGGTGGCAACGACGCCGGCTTCGTCAACGTCATCACCAGCTGCCGGTTCGGCAGCACCTCGTCCTGCACCAACGCCGTCAACACCGCGAAGTCCTTCGCCACCTCGACGCTTCCCGGCCGGCTGGACGCCACCTACACCGCCATCCGCAACCGGGCACCGAACGCCCGGCTGATCGTCCTCGGCTACCCGAGGCTGTTCGAGACCGGCTCCTGCGGTTGGTTCGCGATGAGCACCTACAAGCGCACGATCCTCAACGAGGCCGCCGACGTGCTCGCCTCGGTCATCTCCGGTCGGGCCAACGCCGCCGGCGCCACCTTCGCCGACACCCGGCCCTACTTCGCCGGGCACGGTGTCTGCGCCGGCGACCCGTGGATCAACGACATCTCCGGGATCATCGAGGCGTACCACCCGGACACCGACGGCTACCGCTACGGCTACCTGCCCGCACTGAACGCGGTCACCGGCTGACCCGTACACCCCTCGCGTGGCGGCCGACGGTCCACCCCGGACCGTCGGCCGCCACGCGTCGCGCCGCGTCGGTACTGTCCCGGTGTCACCGCCGTCCGTTAGGGTTTCGGCGAACCGGACAGCCGTGGCGTGGGAGGCAGAGCGTGGGCAGGCTCGCGTCGGCGTACGGGCAGGCGGTCACCGCCCACCGAGCGGCCCGGGCGCACCTGGACGCCGCACGAGGCGCGCTCGGCACGGCAGGGGCTTCCGCCGCGCCGGTCGGCGCCGGCGAGCTGGTGGCCCGACTGGCCCGGGTCGGCGGCGCGTTGGCCACCCCCACCCCCGGCGCGACCCCGCTGACCGACGCGCCGGCCCCGGTCCGGATCGGCGAGACGTCCACTCCGGACGGCGGTTTCCCGGTGCTGCTGCCGCTCGGCGGCGGCCACCACCTAGCGCTGGACACCGACGCCCGGGACCCCCGGGTCGCCGGGCTACTGCGGGCGCTGGTGCTGCGGCTGGTCGCCACCGCCCCGGCCGGTCAGGTCCGGGTGGTCGGCATCGACACCGCCGCGCTGGGCGCCACCTTCGGCCCGTTGCGCCCGCTGCTCGACGCCGGGGTGCTCGACCCGCCGGCCACCGGGGAGGCCGAGGTGGCCGCCCTGCTGGACGCCGCCGAACAGCACGCCCGCGCCGCGCAGCACGCCGACCCCGATGCCCGGCAACTGCTGGTGGTGGTCGCCACCGCCGCGCCGCCGCCGCGCGAGCTGGCCCGGCTCGCCGCGCTCACCCACGCCGGCCCGGCCGCCGCCGTCTGCGTGCTGCTCGCCGGCCACCCGTCCCGGCTGCCGGGCGAGACCTCGCCGCCGCTGGGCGGCACCACGGCGGTCCGGCTCAGCGAGCGGTACGCGCAGGTCGGCGACCCGCCGAACGCCCCGTTCAGCGCCGACGGCGGCGGTCTCGCCGCGCCGGTGCTGCTCGACGGCGACCCCCCGCCGGCCTCGGTGCGCGCGCTCGCCGAGCACCTCGGCGCCGCCGCCCGCCGCACCGACGCGCTGCACTTCGCCGAGCTGCTGCCCGAGCGGCGCTGGGCCGAGTCCGCCGCCAACGGTCTGCGGACCGTGATCGGCCGGGCCGCCCGCGCCCCGCTGACCGTCGCGTTCGACACTCCACTGACGGTCGCCTTCGACGACGCAACACCGCACTGGCTGGTCGGCGGGCGTACCGGCGCCGGCAAGACCGTCTTCCTGCTGGACGTCCTCTACGGGCTGGCGGCCCGCTACTCCCCGGCCGAGCTCCAGCTCTACCTGCTCGACTTCAAGGAGGGCGTGAGCTTCACCGAGTTCGTGCCCACCGGGCGTGACCCGTCCTGGCTGCCGCACGCCCGTGCCGTCGGCATCGAATCCGACCGGGAGTACGGCCTCGCCGTGCTGCGTGAGCTGCGTCGGGAGGCCCAGCGCCGGGCCACCGCACTGAAGCGGCACGGCGTCACCAAGCTCGCCGACCTGCCCCGGGACAATGCGCTGCCGCGCATCGTGGCGGTCGTCGACGAGTTCCACGTGCTGCTCGCCGGCAACGACGCGCTGGCCCGGGAGTCCGTCGACCTGCTGGAGGAGCTGGCGCGCAAGGGTCGCTCCTACGGCGTACACCTGGTGCTGGCCAGCCAGAGCATGACCGGCATCGAGGCGCTCTACGGGCGGGCCGAGGCGATC
Organism: Micromonospora sp. NPDC005087; assembly: GCF_042872965.1. NCBI lineage: Bacteria > Bacillati > Actinomycetota > Actinomycetes > Micromonosporales > Micromonosporaceae > Micromonospora > Micromonospora sp. NPDC005087. The sequence goes on from NZ_JBIALB010000003.1 coordinate 542,483, forward strand.
TTCGGACAGTTCGCGCTGCGGGTGGCGCTGCCCGGTGGTGGCGGGGTGCTCGACCCGCTCAACGACGCCGCCTCGGCCCTGCCGATCGGATCGGCCGTGGTCAACACCGCCGCCGGCGCGGTCGGCGCCGACACCGTGCTGCGCTTCCCCGACGCGCACGCCGCCGCGGCCGACCTCGCCGCGCTGCGCCACGAGCTGTGGGAGGCCCGCCCGCCGGGCGCGCGGGCGCCCGCGGTCTTCAAGGGGTACGAGGCTGCGCGGGTCGAGGACGACCCCACCTTCGCCGGGCTGCGCCCCGGTGGCCGGCGCCCGATGGCCCTGGTCGGCCGGACGGTCGACGTGCACGGCACCACCGCGCTGTTCCTGATGGACGCCACCCCCGGCCGGCACCTCGCCGTGGTGGGCACCGCACCGGCCGGCGCGGACGTGCTGCGCGCCGCGACACTGAGCCTGGCCCGCCAACACGCCGCCGACGACGCCCGGTTCCTGCTGGCCTCCCTGGTCACCGCCGCCGACCCGGTCGCCGACGAGACCGAAACCGCGCTGCGCACGGCGGGCCACCCGGTGCAGCGCGTCGACGCGGCCGGGCTGCGCGACCGGATCGCCGCGCTGGCCGACGCGCCCGCCGCGCGCGAATACCTGGTGGTGTTCGGCATGGACGCCGCCGCACCGGTGCTGGGCGCGGCCGACCCGGTCACCTTCCGCTCCGGCCTGGACGACCTGCGCACCGTACTGCGACAGGGCCCCGCCCAAGGGGTGCATCTGCTGGGCTGGTGGCGCGGCCTGCGCCGGCTCGCCGACGACCTCGGCGGCACGCAGAACCGCGACGACATCGCGTGCCTGGTCGCGCTCAACGTGCCCGGCACCGACCTGGCCCTGCACATCGGGGTACACGACCTCGCATACACGCCCCGCGCCGACCGCGCGTTGCTGGTCGACCGGCACGACCACCGGACGAGGCTGATCGTGCCGTTCGCCCGCGATGGGCACGAGCCGGACGGGGAGCAGTGACGGTGTCCTTCGAGGAGTACGCGGCGCTGGCCCGCCAGCTCGCCGAGCAGCGCCGCGCCGGCGAGCGGGACGCCGCGGTCGAGTCCGAGCGCCGCCGCGACCTGCACGCCGCCGCCGACTACCTGCACCAAAGGCTGACCGCCCAGGGGCACCGCCTCGACCAGCTCGGCCGGGCGATCGGCGTCGACGAGCCGGCCGCCGCCCCACCGCCCGCGCCGAGGCACCCGGATCCCACACCCGGATCGGGGGACGGGGGACCCGCCGGCGCAGCCGACGCGCCGGGGCGGGCGGATGTCGGGGCGTACCCCGAGGTGCCGGCGGTGCCGGCGCGGCTGGCGCTGCCGACGGCGGTGAGCCCGGCGGGCGCCGGGGTGCCGGCGCAGCGCGCGGCGGCGGTCGACCCGGCAGTTGAGTTGGAGCTGGCCCGGCGGATGGCCGACGAGGCCGACCGGCACGGGCAGCAGGCGGAGCTGCTGGCCCAGCGGCCGGAGCTGCTGCCCACCTGGTCGCCGCTGGCCCGCGCGGTCGCCGTCTACGCCGGGTGCGGTGCCGCCGCCGGGGTGCTCATGCTGGCCCTGGTGCTCGCCTCCGGGGTCGGCCTGGTCGACGGGTTCACCCTCGGCGCGTGGATCTGTGCCGGGCTGCCCGCGCTGGCGTTCTTCGGGGGTTACCTGGTGCTCGGCCGATGGGGCCGGCCCGCCATGGTCGCCGGCACCCCGCCGCGCTACCTGCCGCTCGGGTTCCTGATCTGCTTCCTGCTGGTGCCGATGGCCTACTGCGGCTACCTGCTGGTGTTCCGCACCCTGCGCTGAGCCGTCGGCGGGTCCAGCCCAGTCCAGCCCGGGCGTGATCCACTCAATATCGCCGACATCGGGGTATCCGAGCCGTTGGGATACCCCGACATCGCCGCCTCGCAGAGGGGACAGGACGCTGTACCTCCCCGGCCATCCACTGTGTTCGCCCGGGTGCCGTAGTCTCGCGCCCCGAGCGCTATCGGTACGCAATCCGCGTGGCAGACCGAGGCTCTGGCTCGTCACGCCTCGACGTCTCGCACATGGCAGGTCGAAAGGTTGGTCAGGGAATTGCAAGGACAGACGTCCACCAACGTTGAGCCGGATTCGGCACGGGACAGGGCGCTCACGACGCCGGTGGAAGCCGACGCCGCCGTGGGGACCGATCGGGAGGCGGAGCTGACGGTTGTCGCGGCGTCGCAGCAGGCCGGCCCCGGCGCGGTCGTCGCGGGTTTCGGGCTGATCGCCGTCGGCTCTGTCGCCGGCTGGATGATCTGGCGTAGCGGCGCCGCCGCGGCGAAGATCCAGCCCAAGGACACCACCGCCGTCTTCCTCACCCTGTTGGTCTTCGCCGCGGCGGTCGAGCGGATCCTGGAACCGTTCTCGCGATGGCTGCCGGGACGTGCCGCCGAGGCCGCGTTGACGCGGACGGTGGCCGAGGTGAACGGCCGCGTCGACAGCCCGACGGAGGCCGACCGGGAGGCGGTCGCCGTGGCCACGGCCGCGGTGGCGCGGGCGAAGGCGAACCGCACGATCGTCGCGTGGGGTCTCGCGAGCGGGTTGGCCACCGTGGCGTCCAGCGCCGGCGGGTTCTACGTTCTGCACGCGGTCGCGGGGTCCGACTGGAACGGGGTGGCGGTCTGGGTCGATGCGATCGTGACCGGTGTGATGGTCGGCAGCGGCACCAAACCACTCCACGATCTGATCAACCGGGCGCAGAACGGGACGCCGTCTCCCTAAAGCGCCGCCCGGCGTCCTGTCGCCTGTTCGGGCAACGGCCCTCGCACCCAACCGCCAGCGCGGCCAGGCCGGCGTAAACGGGGCTCAACGCTCGCCAGCACTCCGTGACCGCGTCCTGCCAGGGCAGCCGCCGGCCGGGTGGTCCTGCCCCGTGCAACTGGGCTCCGGCCCGGTCGGCGGCGGCAATCGTCGCCAGCCACGCGTCGCGCAGGTCGTCCACAGTTTCAGGGTTCATTCGCCCGCCTCGGCATTGGACTTGACCAGGAGGGCGAAGCGCACGTCGGGGCAGGGGTAGTCCGCGCCGCATCCGCAGAGCCAACGTCGCACCACGCGGGGTGGGTGGGCGAAGAGGATGTCGTCCGCGTCCTCGACGTCCTGATCGGACACGAGGCGGTGGCGTTGTTCGGGCCGGGTCGGAGGGGCGCTCGGGTGTTCGTCGGGTTGGTCGGGCATTCCGGGGCCTCCCGCCGGGTCGGTCTCTTTGCTGCTCATGGCACTTGCGTCGGGGTGGCGTGTGGGCACGCCCCGGCACGCCCGGCCGGACGGGGGGACCGACCGGCCGGGCGCTCTCTGCGGTGGGAAAGAACCAACTCCGGGGTTGCAGACCTGGGAGTCGGTCGATGGGAAGCGTATATAACAGGTCATGTACGCGCAAGCACCGGCCGCACATTGCTTGCTATACAAAGTTGCTCGTGATCGAATGGCGGGGCAGACCTGGGAGACACCAATGCCCGCCAAAGCCAAGTGGGCGCTGATCGCCGATGGCATCCGCGCTCAGATAAAGTCCGGCGAACTCGCGCCGGGCGACAAGCTGCCCTCGACCTCCGAGTTGTGTCGTCAGCATGACGTCTCGGCCATCGTCGTTCGCCAGGCCATCAACGCGCTCAAGATCGAGGGCTTGGTGGAGGGTGTCGGTGGCGTCGGAGTGTTCGTCGCTGAGCGCTGAGTGCACCCGATCCCCGCGCACCGCGTGAGATCTTGGAAGGAAATGGCCCTTTGAGGGGCGGGTTTCCGTCCAAGATTCACTACTCCTGCCGGCGCGAGTGAGCGATCACCCGGTCGCGCTGGGTGCGGGGATCTCGTACGCTCCCTTGTGGTCTTCACCGGTGCGGGTGGTGGAGGCGATGGTCGACCAGGGGGAGGATGCGCGTGAGCGCAGCACAGATCATCGCGAGGTTGGCGGCGGCGTCGCAGAAGCTGGACGAGGCGAAGGCAAAGACGGCAGCGGCAGCGCAGGACGCGGCCGAGGCGCGGGCGCTCGTCGCCGGAGCGCTGGAGGGTGTTGCCGCCGGCCCGCTGATCGGCATGATCGACACGTACCGCCAGGCCCTCGCGCAGGCGTCTCAGGGCGGCGACCCCGCCAAGCAGCACGTTCAGGAGACGATCGCCAAGGTCCGGGCGCTGGGAAACTGACCACGGGTGGCGGCGCCGAATGCGCTACCCGCCTGGTCGGTCAATCACGGCGCAGGATCCTTCGCGGCACTCGAAGCGCGTTCGACGACGACGACGGGGATCTCGCGGTCGGTGTCCTTCTGGTAGCGGGCGTACGTCGGAAAGACCGCCGTCATGACCGGCCACAGCCGGGCCCGTTCCTCGGCCGTCGCGGTGTGCGCCCGCCCGGCGAACCGGTCCGCGCCGACCTGGATCTCCACCGTCGGGTCGGCACTCAGGTTCAGGTACCAGGCGGGATGCGTTGTCGCGCCGCCGTTCGACGCCACCAGCAGGTAGCTGTCGCCGTCCCGGCCGTAGATCAGCGCGGTACGCCGTAGCTTGCCCGACCGGCGGCCCCGCGTGGTGAGCAGCAGCGCGGGGTAGCCGTGGTACCTGCCACCGTCGGCGCCGTCGCTCTCCACGTATCGCCGGATGTGGCTGGCGACCCAGCCGACCGGACTGTCCTCGATGGTCTCGTGCTGCTCCGCCGCGGTCACCGGACGAGCCTAGCCGTGCAGGGGCTGCGCGGGTGGCCCCACGAGCGCGATCAGCCGCGTGAGCGCGGCAGGCAGCACTTCTTGTACTTGCCACCCGAGCCGCACCAGCACGCTTCGTTGCGGCCGGGCGGCCAGGTGACCGGACCCACCTCGTCGAGGCTGTCCGCGTACTCGTCGAGGGTCTCCTCGTCGGTGGGGTCGCTGCCCTCCTGCTCGGCGAAGGAGGCCAGCCCCGCGATGGAGCCGGCGACCACGCCCAGGTCGCTCGCACCCAGCTCGGCGGCGTTGGCCAGCGCGCGTTCGACCTGGGCGCGGTGCTCGTCCCAGGTGGCGGGGTAGCTGTCGGCCAGCGCGGGCCAGTGCACCAGCAGCGCGTCGAACTCCGCCCGCGGCCAGAACAGCAGCGTCGCCGGGCCGTCGTCCAACGCGTCGAGCGCGTGGTCGCTCGCGGCGCGCAGCCGGTCGGCGAGGTTGTCGTACTCGTCGTGGGGGAGGCCCATCTCCTCGCGCAGGTCGTGCCGCCGCTGGGTCAGCCCGTAGATCATGGCGGCGGCCTCGTCTTGCGCATCCTCGGACTCATGCTGCTGGGTCCGGGTTCGCTCCATGATCGCGTCCAGCGCGCCGGTGAGCCACTCCAACGCCGTCTCGGCGTGGCCGGCCTCCGCCAAGTCGTCGACCAGGTACGTGGCGTCGGGATCGGTTTCCAGCAGTGGACGCAGGGCGGTCAGCTCGGCCAGGCCCTCGTCCTCGCGGCCGAGGCGCAGCAGCAGGCCACCGCGCATCGATCGCGCGTACGCGTCGTCCTCCGGCTGCTCGGCGATGGCGCGGGTGGTCAGCGCCAAAGCGTCGGCCAGGTCACCCGCCTGCACCAGGATGTCCGCGGCGACCAGCAGCGCGTACCCGGTGTCGTCGGGGTCGGCGACCCGCCCCTCGTCGACGGCGCCGACCAACTCGGCGACCAGTGCGGCCGGGTCCGGGCTCTTCGCTCCCAGGGCACCGATCTCGTCGATGCGGTCGGCGGTCAGCAACTCGGACGTGGGCATGGGCTCATCCTGAGGACGGGGAACGGGCGGGAAGCGGCCAGCGTACTCCCGCATTCGACGGAAACACCGGAGCCCGGGACGGCGGACCGCCCCGGGCTCCGGTGGTGTGTCAGCGGGTCGCCGGCATGGTGGCGAACTCGCCGGCTAGCTCCGACTCGACGATCGTCGCGGTGGACGGCCGGCGACCGGACGACGCGCGCCGGGCGGACGGGACGGCCAGGGCCGCGAGCGCGGCGGCGAGGGCGATCGCGGTGAGGACGAGAAACCCCGTCGTGAAGCCGGCCTCCCGGGGCAGTCCGTTGGCCTGCGGGTGGGCGGTGATCACGCCGCTGACCACGGCGGCGCCGATCGCGCCGCCGATGGTGCGGATGTTGGCGTTCATGCCGGTGGCCACGCCGGTCTGGCTGGCGGGCACGCTGCCCACGATCAGGTTCGCCATCGAGGCGAAGGCCAGGCCGATGCCGAGGCCGACCAGGCCGCCGGCGATCGCGACCTCCCAGCGGGTGTCGTGCGCGGCGGCCAGCATCGCGGAGGCGGCCACGTTGAACGTGGCGCCGGTGGCGAGCTGCGCCTTGGCGCTGAAGACGGACTGGAGCCGGCCGGCGACCAGGCCCGCGACGAACATCGCGACCAGCATCGGCAGCATGAGCAGGCCCGCCTGGCTGATGCTGGCGCCGAAGCCGTAGCCGGCGGCGGTGGGGGTCTGCACGAACTGCGGGAGGAACGCGTACACGGAGAACATCGACGCGCCGTAGAGCAGGGCGACCAGGTTGGTGGTCCAGACGCCGGGCAGCCGCATCATCCGCATGTCGATCAGCGGGTTGGCGGAGCGCACCTCGGCGACCAGCCAGCCGACCAGGAGCACCACGGCGAGCGCCAGCAGGCCGAGCACCCGGGGAGAGGTCCAGCCCCAGGCCGCGCCCTGGCTGATCGGCAGCAGCAGCGCGACCAGCCAGCCGGAGAGCAGCAGGGTGGCCCGCCAGTCGATCCGTCCGGGGGTACGCACCGGCGACTCGGGCACGAACAGGTACGCGGCGAGGGCGGTCAGCCCGACCACGACCATCGGGATCCAGAACAGCCAGCGGTAGTCGAGGGTGCTGACGATCGGGCCGGCCAGCACGACGCCGAGGCCACCGCCGGCGGCGACGATCGCCGAGATGGCGGCGACGGCGCCGGAGACCCGCGCGGCGGGGAACTCGTCGCGGATGATGCCGAACGACAGCGGGAAGACCGCGCCGCCGATGCCCTGCACGATCCGGGCGATGATGAGGACGCCGATGCTCGGCGCGATGGCCGCCAGCAGGCAGCCGAGGGCGAGTGCGGCGAGCGAGACGACCAGCATCCGCTCCTTGCCGACGATGTCCCCGACCCGGCCGAGGATCGGCGTGAAGATCGAGGCGGAGAGCAGGTACGCGGTCAGTACCCAGGTCACGGTGTTCTGCGAGGTGTGCAGGTCCTGCTGGATGGTCGGCAGCACCGGGGTGATCAGCGACTGGAGCATCGCGAAGAACCCGGCACCGGCCGCGAGCACGGTGAAGGTGAGCCGACGCGAGCTGCGTCGGGATGTCACTGCCACGAGAGAGAACTCCCTGATTGCGGTACGGAAGGAGGTTTGTCACCCGCCGTGCGGAGGCGGGCGGGCTGTCGGGCCCGGGCGATCGGGTGGCCAGGCGGATCGGGCGGTCCCGAGGTAAGCTAACCGGAGGCAGGCCTCCGGGATTCCGGAGGGGTGCCTCCACAAAGCTAGCGGAGGCTTGCCTCCGGATGCAACCAAGGTGAGGTGACGCACGTCATGACCAGCCCGGGGCAGGCGCCCGAGGTTTTCGCCCGGCGGCCGAAGCGGGCCGACGCGCGACGCAACTACGACGCGCTCATCGCCGCCGCCCGCGACGCGTTCGCCGAGCACGGCGCCGCCGCCTCGCTGGAGGACGTGGCCCGGCGAGCCGGGGTGGGCATCGGCACGCTCTACCGCAACTTCCCCAGTCGGCGGCACCTGTTCGAGGCCGTCTACGTCGAGGAGGTCCGGGCGCTGAGCCGGTCCGCCGCGGACCTGGCCGAGCTGCCCCCGTGGGACGCCCTGGTCGCCTGGCTGCACCGCTTCGTCGCGTACGTCGCCACCAAGCGGGCGCTCGCCGAGCAGTTGCTGCACGACTCCGAGATCTTCCGAACCTGCCGGACGGAGATCTACGCCGCGGGTGAGCCGCTGATGAGCCGCGCCCAGGCGGCCGGCGTGGTCCGCGACGACGTCGGCTTCGACGACGTGGTGCGGCTGATCAGCGGGCTCACGATGGCCCAGTTCCCGTCACCCGAGCAGCGCGACCGGGTGCTCGGCGTCGCCCTGGACGGGCTGCGCCCGCCAGCCTCGCTGCGCTGACCCCCGCCCCCGCCGGTTACCGGTCGACCAGCAGCAGCCACTCGTCGTCGAGTCGCCGCACGGTGGTGCCGGCGGGCCAGGCATGCCCGCCGTCGACCGCCGCCCGGGCCTGGTCGACCTGCGGTGGCTGGCTCAGCCACGCGCCGTCGAAGCTGGCCGGGCCGTGGAACCGGGCCCGCCCGAAGTTCGCCGGCCCCTCGAACCGGGCCTGCTCGAACAGCGCGTCCCGGCCGAACACCGTCCAGCGGAACAGCGCCATGTCCGCGAACCGGGTCGAGCGGAAACCGGCGTGCCCGGCGAACTCGGTGTGCTCCATCGACAGGCCGCCGAGGAACGTGGCCTCGCGGAAGGTGGCCCCGTCGCCGAAGCGGGTCGCGTCGAAGCTGGCCGGTTGGCCGAAGCTCGCCCGGCGGAAGGAGACCGGGCCGTCGAAGGCCGCCCGCCGGCAGGACAGCCCGCCGCCGAACTCGGCCCCCTCGAAGCTCGCCTCCCCGCCGACGCGGGCGTCGTCCAGCACGACCTCCGCGTCGCCGGCCGCGAGATCGTCGAGGACCATGTCCCCGAAGGCCGCCCCGAGAGCGAGCCGCCCCCGGGCGATCACCCCGGCGAAGCTGGTGGCGCCGGTGAACACCGCCCCGGTGAAGTCCGCGTCGATGAGAGTGCACCCGGTGGCGTCGAAGTCGAGCAGCCGGGCCCCGGTCAGGTCCAGCCGGACCTCCGGCCAGTAGGCCGGGTCGGCCGCGCGCAGGTGCCGGGTGAGCACCCGTTGCGCGCTGCGCCGGACCTCCGTCTCGCGCGGCTCGTCGTCCGGCGCCGGCATCCGCAGGTACGCGCAGAGCACCGCCACGATCGTCGGGCGCTGCGCCGGATGGTCCTGACCGAGACGCTCCAACGCGTGCAGCCCACCGAGGCGTACCGCCGCGCTGTCGTTGCCGAGCAGCTCGACCGCCCGGGTGTAGAGCTCGGTCAGGCGGCGCTCGGCCGCGTCGTGCTCGGCCGCCCCGGCCTGCCGGTCCTGGTGCCGTTGCGCGGTTTCGGTCACCGACTCGGCGTGGGCCTGCACCCGGTCGCGGTGCGCCTGGTCCCGGGCGGCGACGCTCTCCTGGTGCCGCTGCGCGCGTTCGGTGATCCACTGCCGGCGGGCGGCGAGCAGGAGCGCCAGCGCGCCGCCGGTGCCGGCGACCACGGTCAGGCCGGTGCGGATCGCGTCGATGCGCAGCGTGGCGCGGGTGTCCGGTTGGCTGGCCCGGTCGGCCTCGGTGAGCAGCAGGTCCAGCACCAGCCAACCGAGGGCGGCGGCGACCAGCAGGCCGACCAGGACCAACCACCACGGCATCACCCGCAGCTGACGCTCGGTGGGTTCGTCGGCGGCCACGGCCACAGCATGCCATCCGCCGTGCCGCTGCGGGGTGCGCGCGGTCGGGTGGGCGTCCGATGTGGAGAGACGCCGATATGCCGGTTTGCGCCTCCGTCGGAACAACGGGTTACCGGCGCGTAACAAGTCATTGACGTTTCCAAATTGTTGCGCGCATCATCGTCGCACGGTCGACCGGACACCCCCACCCACCTGCCCGGCTCGCCGGGTGCCTCCCCCCGGAGGTTCCGCCATGCTGCTCCGAAAGACCGTCCTCGTCCTGTCCCTCGCCACCGCCGCCCTGGTCGCGTCCACCGCCACGGCGACCGCCGCCCCCGCCGCACCCGTGGCCGCGCCGGTGAACGCCGCCGCGGCGGCCAACCCGGTCATCGTGGTCGGCGGGCTCAGCGGCATCGCCGTCGCGTACGAGCCGATCGCCGCCCGACTGCGCGGCGACGGCTACCGGACCTTCATCTACCAGCTGCCCGGGCTGGGCCTCGGGGACATCCCCACCTCGGCCCGCGCCTTCGCCGGGTACGTCAACCAGGTGCGCGCCAGCACCGGAGCAGCGACCGTGGACGTGGTCGCCCACTCCGAGGGTGGCCTCGTCGCCCGCTACTACCTCAAGCGGCTCGGCGGCACCGCCACCGTCGGCCGGTACGTCAGCCTCGGCTCGCCGCAGTACGGCACCTACGTGGCGAACATCCTGGCGTTCCTGGGCCTGGGCAGCTGCGCCGGCATCGTGGCCTGCCAGCAGATGACCATCGGCTCCGCCTTCCTCGCCGACCTCAACGCCGGCGACGACACCCCGGGCGCGGTGCGCTACACCACCGTCCGCACCCTGCAGGACGAGCTGGTCCGGCCGACCGGGAACGCCGCCGTCAACGACGGTGCGACCAACGTGCTGATCCAGGCGTACTGCCCCCTGCGGGTGGTCGGGCACCTCGGCCTGGTGCTCGACGGCACCGCGTACACCATCGTGCGGGGCGCCCTCGTCGACGGCCCGGTGCGACCCAACTGCCTCGCCCTCTGACCGGCCGCGGGGGGGGGGGGGGGCCCGCCCCCCCCCCCCGCGCCCCCCCCGCGGGGGGGGGGGGCCCGGGGCCCCCCCCCCCCCCCCGCGGCGGGGGGGGGCGCCCCCCCCGGGGCCCCCCCGGCCCC
>NZ_JBIALB010000003.1:553114-626157 GCF_042872965.1 Micromonospora sp. NPDC005087
CTTCCCCCAGGGGGGGGGGCGCCCGGGGGGGGGGGCGGGGCCGCCCCCCCCGCCCCCCCCGGGGCCCCGCCGGGGGGGGGGGGCGGCCCCCCCCCCCCCCGCGCGGCGCGCCGTCGACGGGGTCAGGTCGCCTTGGCCAGCGCCTCGAACTCGTCGTCGGTGAGCTGCACCTCCGCGGCGGCCACGTTCTCCTCCAGGTGCGCCACCGAGGACGTACCGGGGATCGGCAGCATCACCGGCGACCGGCGCAGCAGCCAGGCCAGCGCGAGCTGCGCGGGCGACGCGCTGTGCGCGGCGGCGATCGTGTCCAGCGGCCCGCCCGGGCGCGCCAGCTCACCGGTGGCGATCGGGAACCACGGGATGAACGCGAGGTCGTTGCGTTCGCAGTACTCCAGCACGTCCTCGGCGCTGCGGTTGGCGAGGTTGTACAGGTTCTGCACCGAGACGATCGAGGTGATCGCGCGGGACTCCTCGATCTGCGAGACGGTCACCTCGGACAGCCCGATGTGCCGGATCTTTCCCTCCTGCTGCAACAGCGCCAGCTCGCCCAGCTGGTCGGCGAGCGGCACCTGCGGGTCGATCCGGTGCAGCTGGTAGAGCGGAATCGTGTCCAGGCCGAGGTGGCGCAGGCTCAGCTCACACTGCTGGCGCAGGTACTCCGGGCGGCCCACCACACGCCAGTCGCCCGGCCCGGCCCGGGTGAACCCACCCTTCGTCGCGACGACCAGGTCGTCGGCGTACGGGTGCAGGGCCTCGCGGATCAGCAGCTCGGAGACGAACGGGCCGTACGAGTCGGCGGTGTCGATGAACGTCACGCCCAGCTCGACCGCCCGGCGCAGCACCCGGACCGCCTCGGCGGGGTCCTTCGGGTCACCCCAGACGCCCGGCCCGGTGAGCTGCATCGCCCCGTAGCCGAGACGGTCGACGGCGAGGTCGCCGCCGATCCGGTAGCTGCCGGAAGCCTTCGCGGGTTGCTTGCTGACGTCGGTCGCCATACGCGGTTCCCCAATCATGTCGTCGTGGCGGGCAGGAGATCAGCTCGCCACCCCGCTGATGATGCCCCAATCCGGTCGTCGTATCCCCGGCGTGCCGACTGTGGGGGTCGACACGGTCGCACAGGCCGCGCCGGGATTCGGGTCGCGTTTCCGGTGGCGCCCGCGCTGTCCGGTCTGCTACGCCTGATCGCAGCCGGTCCGGCCGGTCGGGGGAGGCGCGATGTGGCGGCGGTTCAGGTCCGATCCGGTGCGCCGGCTGCGGGAGCGGCTGGACGGTTTCGCCGCCACCACGGACCCTCGCGCGGTGCTCGACTCGGGCGCGATCCGCGACGCCGAGGCGGTCGTCGAGTTCGTGACCGCCACGCCCACGGACGGGCCACTGCCGGAGCCGGTCGCCGAGGGCTTCTTCCTCCTCGCCTGCCTGCACTGGTACCGCTACCAGCTGCTGCCCCCGGGCGAGGACGCCGACGACCTCGGTCAGGCGGTCAGGCTCACCGAGTTCCTGCTGCGCTTCGCCCCGGAACGGGTGCCACCGTCGCTGCTGGCCGTGCTGCACGCGCACCGGCCGCCACCGGAGTCCGGTCGGGTCCCCGGTCAACGGGGTCCCGGTGGTCCGGCGTCCGCGCCCACCGGCTCCGGTTCGGCTCGCCACGGTCGTACGGCGGGCCTGCCCGACGGCGAGGCCGGCGCGCTGTTCCTCGAGGCCGTCATGCTGATGGCCGCCGCGGAGAACAACCGTGACTACCGGGGCGCCGACCGGGCGGCGGCGCTGCTGCGACAGGCGGTGGACGGCACACCCGCGGGTGAGCCGGAGCGGTTGCACTACCTGTCCGCCCTCGGCAGGGTGCACCGTGCCCAGTTCCAGTACCTCGGGCGGCGCCGCGCCCTGCCGTCGGCGATCGAGGCGCACCGGGAGAGCCTGGAGTCCACCCCGGCCGGCGACCCGGAACGCCCGGCCCGGCTGTTCAACCTCGGCAACGTGCTCGGCGACCGGTACGAGGTAGACGGCGCCCCGGCGGACCTGGACGAGTCGATCACGCTGCTGCGCGACGCCGCCCGAGCCACCGGCGCCAGCGCCTCGGTGCGCGCCATGGCCCGGGCCAACCTCGGGCAGCGGCTGCGTGACCGGTGGCGTCTGCGGGGCCGGCCGGCCGATCTCGACGAGGCGATCGGCTCCTTCGTCGCCGCCCGAGCCGGCGGTGACCCCCGGGTCGCCGCCCTGCACGGCACGGCGCTCGCCGAACGGTTCCTGCGCGACCGGGCGACCGCCGACCGGGATGCCGCGATCGACGCGTACCGGTCGGCGCTGACCGGGTTCGGCGGTCTCGACCCGGAGCTGGCCGGCATCGCACAGGCCGGTCTGGCGACCCTGCTCGCCGAGCGGCACCAGGCCGACGCCGCCCCGGCCGACCTCGACGCGGCGATCGAGGCGTACCGGGCGGCGGCCGGGTCCGGATCGGCGCACGATGGGCTGGACCCGGACGAGATACGACACGTGGTCGGCGGCCTGCTGGTGACCCGGTACGAGCGGCGGCGGCGGATCGACGACATCACCGAGGCGGTGCGGCTGCTGCGCGAGGGCGCCGACGCCGCTGGCGAACCGGTCCACCGGGCCCGCTGGCTCGCCGAGCTCGGCTACGCGCTGGGCCGGGGGCACGCCGACCTGGGCGGGGTGCGCGCCCTGCGGGCCGCCCGGGACGCGCTGACCGAGGCGGAGTCGCTGCTTCCCCGCGCCGACCCGCTGCGCCATCAGGTGCTCAACAACCTGGGTAACATCCTGCGCGAACTGTCCGACCAGGCGGGGGAGCCGGAGCTGCTGGAGCCGGCCGCCGTGGCGCTGCGGGCCGCGATTGCCGCCGCACCGGATGCCGCCGCGCTGCCCGCGTACCGCTCGAACCTGGGCCTGGTGTTGCAGGCCCTGTTCGCCTCGACCCAGGACCTGGCCACCCTGACCGAGGCGATTCAGGTGCTGGCCCAGGTGACCGAGACCACGCCGCCCGGGCACCCGGACCGACAGTCGGCGCTCACCAACTACGGCTCCGCGCTGAACCGTCGCGTGGAGCTCGCCCTGGACGGCGCGCTGCCCGCCGGCGGCCAGCCCGCCGAGCACGTCAGGGCCGGCGCCGCCCGGGACGCCGACGCCGCGGTGACCGCGCTGCGCGAGGCGGTCGAACTGGCCGAACGGGAGGCCGAGCCCACCGAGTACGTGCAGACGCACGGCACCCTCGCCCTGGCTCACCTGCTGCGACACCGTCTGCACGACGACCCGGCGGGGCTGGACGAGGCGGTCCGGCTCCTCCAGCGGCTGAGCGAGCGCCAGCCGTTGGCCGGCGCAGAGCGGCACCGGATCCACACCAACCTCGGCAACGCGCTGCTGCTGCGCTACCGGGCCGGCCGCGACGAGGCGGACGCCACCGCCATGCTGGCGGCCAACCGGGCCGCGGTCGACGCGCTGCCCGCCGAGCATCCCGCCCGCACCATGTGCCTGAGCAACCTGGCCACCGCCCTGGAAGCGGTCGCCACCCCCGCCGCGCTGGCCGAGGCGACCGCCGCGCTGCGCGCCGCCGCCGCGGTCGAGTCCGCGCCATCGCTGCTCCGGGCGTCGGCGGCGAACCGGTACGCGGACCACGCCGCCGCGGCCGGCGACCTGCCGGCCGCGCTCGACGGGTACGCCACCGCGATCGAGCTGATCGACCTGGTGGCCTGGCACGGCATGGACCCCGACGACCAGGCGCGCCTGCTCGGGCTGTTCCCCGGGCTGGCCAGCGCCGCGGCCGCGGTCGCCATCGCCCTCGACCGCCCGGAACGCGCCGTCGAGCTGCTCGAGTACGGCCGCGGCGTCCTGCTGACCCGGGCCCACGACGCGGGCGCCGACCTGGCCGCACTACGCGCGGGGTCCCCTCGGCTGGCAGCCCGGCTCACCGACCTCCAGGCCGCTCTCGACGGCTTCACCGCGCTGTCGCCCGCCGGCTCGGACGATCCGAGCGGCCGTGTCGAGCAGCGGTACGACCTCGCCGTCCGGCGCCGCGACCTGCTCGCGGAGATCCGCGCCCGGCCCGGGTTCGCCGACTTCCTCCGCCCGCCACCGTTCGCCACCCTGGCCCGGGCGGCTGCCGGTGGCCCGGTGGTGCTGGTCAACGTGGCCGCGCGGCGCTGCGACGCGCTGGTCGTCGCCGACAACCAGGTCACCGTGGTCCCGCTGCCCGGGCTTACCCTGGCCGAGCTGGTCACCCGGACGGCGAGCTTCCTGACCGCGATCGCGGTGCTCACCGGGGCGGCGGCGCCGGACGGCCCGGATCCGGCGGCGCAGCGCCGCCGGCTGACGGCCCGGACCGAGGTCGGTCAGACGCTGGACTGGTTGTGGCGGGTCGTCGCCGCACCGGTGCTCGACGCGGCCGCGCCCGCCCCGGCGCCGTCGGGTGCCGTACCCGCCGCCGGGGCGGACTGGCCACGGCTGTGGTGGTGCCCGACCGGGCTGCTCACCCTGCTGCCGTTGCACGCGGCCGGCCCGCTCGACGGCGGCGACGGGGTGCTGGACCGGGTCGTGCCGTCGTACACCGCCTCGCTGCGGGCGCTGGCGCACGCCCGACGCGGCGTGCCGGCCCGGCCCGAGCCGGTCGACGCGGCGCTCGTCGTCGGCATGCCCCAGACCCCCGGCCTGGCCGACCTGCCCGGTGTCGCGCGGGAGGAGGAGATCGTCCGTCGGCACCTGCCACGGGTCCGTGCGCTCCTCGGCCCGGCGGCCACCCCGGCGGCCGTGCTCGCCGCGCTGCCCGCCCAGCCGGTCGCCCACCTGTCCTGCCACGGCACCCAGGACCTGCGCGCCCCGGCCTGGGGGCGCCTCACCCTGGCCGGCGGCTCGCTGCACGTCCGGGACCTGTGGCGGCCCGCCGGCAGCCCGGCCGCGCTGGCCGTTCTGTCCGCCTGCGAGACGGTGCGCGGCGGGGCCGCCCTGCCCGACGAGGCGCTCACCCTCGGCACCGCGTTCCAGCTCGCCGGGTTTCGGCACGTCATCGGCGCGCTCTGGTCCATCTCGGATGCGCTGACCGTACGGCTCTGCGCCGACCTGTACGCCGGCCTGGCGGTGCCCGGGGGGATCGCACCGGACCGGGCGGCGGTCGCCCTGCACCAGTCGGTCCGCCAGCTCCGCTCCGCCCTGCCCGACCGCCCCGACACCTGGGCCGGCTACGCCCACCTCGGCCCCTGAACCTGTTAGGAAGGGCCCCTTGTACAACATCAGGCGTTAACAAGGGGCCCTTCCTTACCGCTCAGCGGCGGAGACGGCGGCTGGCGGGTCGGGTCGGGCCGGTGCGTACCAGGTCACCCCGACCGCGGCGACCAGCAGCGCGGTGCAGAGCAGCACCAGCCGTACCCCGGTCCGCAGCGACCGGACCGCCGCCATCGCCTCCAGGTGGTCGCCGAGCGGGGCCGGTGGGAGCGCCTCCACCGGGGTCACCGCCAACCTGCCGTGCGCCGCGCGCAGCAGCGCCAGCGCCCCACCCACCCCCGCGGTCAGCGCGGCGAGCAGCAGGACGCCGACCAGCGCCCCCCAGCGCGGCGCCAGCGTGCTGACGTCGGTGCGGCCCCGGATCAGGCTGAACCCGACCAGTGCCACCAGCAGACCGCCGAGGCCGTTGCGCCACGCGACCGCCGCCGCGCGGACCCGCTCCAGCTCACCGCGCAGCAGCCCGGCCAACTGCTGCGCCCGGTGCAGGTCGGCGACGGTCGCGGGCGGCCCGGGGCGCAGCCGGATCACGCCTCGACCGCCAGCTGCAGCGTCCAGTACGCGCCGCAGCCGCGCAGCCCGGCGGGGCGCGACGGGTGGTCGGCCGCGCACTCACAGAGCACCGTCCGGTAGCCCGGGTCCGGGGCGGCCGGCGCGGCCTCCCGCCGGTACAGATCGTCGACCACCGTGCTGGTGGTCGAGTGGTCGCACCGCGGGCATCGTCCGCTGAGCAGCACCGCGAACTCGAACTCCCGCACCGTGAAGCCCGCCGCGGTCTGCGCCGCGTACGCCTCGTCGGTCACCTCGACGTACGGCAGCGGGCCGGCCGCCGGTTCGTCGTCGCGCATCCCGACCTCCCGCCGCCCACCCGGACCGTCCACCGTAGCCGGTCGCGGCGCCCGGCCGGTCGACGTGTCGGATGACCACCAGCACCGCCGCCGGTACGGCGATCGTGACGGGCCGGACCGGGGCCAGTTGGCCGGAGCGAGCGGTACGACCGCCGTCGGCGTGCGACGCTGGGCGCGTGCCGCGACACCGGCTCGGGCAGCCGGACCGGTCCGTACCCGGGCGCGACGGCGGAGGGAGCACCCATGGCGGGAGTGCCGCAGGTCGACTTCGCGCTCGACACGTACGAGTGCATCGTGATCTATCCCGGCGCGGCCGGACGGGCCCTGCCCAACGAGACCGTGCAGCGGTTGCAGGCCGAGCACACCGAGCACATGCAGGCGTTGCAGCAACGCGGCATCATCCTGGTCGCCGGCTCGGTGGACGGGCCGGCCCGCAACCCGGAGCCGCCGATCGGCTTCGGGCTGGCCCGCACCGGCAGCGTCGACGACGTGCGCAGCGTGCTGGAGGCCGACCCGGCGGTGCAGGCCGGGCTCTACCGGGTGGACGTGCTGACGTTCCTCTGCCCGGCCGGGTCGTTGGAGTTTCCGCTGGCCAAGACCGAGAGCTGACCGGATCGACGGCTGTCGTGATGCTGACGGCGGTCGGCCGCCCCCCGGTGCTACGGTCGCGCCCAGCGAGGACCGCCTTCGGGGCGCACCCGGCGCCGGCGGCCGGCCCCGGTCGAGGAGTCGCCGTGAGCTCCGCCGCCACCCCCGATGTCGCGTCCGCCATCACCCGGCTGCGCGCCCTGCTCGGTGACCGCCTCCACGAGCCCGGCGATCCTGCTTTCGTCACCGCCACCCGCCTGTGGAACGCCGCCGTGGACCGCGCGCCCGCGCTGGTCGCCCGATGCCTGGACGCCGACGAGGTGGCCGGCGTGGTCCGCATCGCCGCACGGTGCCACCTGCCGCTCTCGGTCCGTTCCGGCGGGCACGACTGGGCCGGTCGGGCGCTGCGCGACGGCGGCCTGGTGCTCGACCTGACCGGCTTGCGCGCGGTCCGCGTCGACCCGGACGCGGCCACGGTGACCGTGGCCGGCGGCGCCACCGCCGCTGACCTGCTCGCCGCCGCCCGCCCGTACGACCTGGTGGTGCCCACCGGCGTGGTCCGGGACGTGGGCATGGCCGGGCTCACCCTCGCGGGCGGGTACGGTCCGCTCTGCGGCCGGTTCGGCCTGGCCCTGGACAACCTGCTCGGCGCGGAGGTGGTGCTGGCCGACGGTCGCCGGGTCACCGCCGACCCCCGGCACGACGCCGAGCTGTACTGGGCGCTGCGTGGTGGCGGCGGCAATTTCGGCGTGGTCACCGAGCTGCGGTACCGCGCGCACCGGCTGCCCGCCGTGCTCGCCGGCATGATCATGTTCGCGCTGGCCGAGGCGCCGGCCGTGCTGCGCGGCTACGCGGCGGTGCTCGCCGAGGCCCCGGACGAGCTCACCGTGATGGCCGGCTTCCTGCCCGGTCCCGCCGGCGAGCCGGTGATCTTCGTCTGCCCGTTCTACAGCGGCCCGGACCTGGACGCCGGGTGGCCGTGGGTGGACCGGCTGCGGGCGCTGGGCGTCCCGCTGGTCGACCAGGTCGGCCCGCTGCCGTACGCGGACGCGTTGCGGATGTTCGACGGCGGGATGGTCGACGGCAACCACTACCTGCTGCGGACCCGCTGGCTGCCCGCGCTCACCGGTGCCGCGGTGGACGCGCTGGTCGACGCCGCCCGGCAGGTCAGCTCGCCGTTCTCCGCGCTGGCCCTGCACCACTTCCACGGCGCGGCCAGCCGGGTGCGGCGCGACGACACGGCGTTCGGCCTGCGGGCCGATCACCTGTTGACCGAGGTGATCGCCGTCTGGGCGCCGGGCGGGGTGTCCGAGCCGCACCGGGAGTGGGCCGAGCGCACCTCGGCGGCGCTCGCGCACGCCCTGCCCGGTGGCTACCCGAACCTGCTCGCCCCGAGGAGACCGACCGCCTCCGGCTGGCCTACGGCGCGAACTGGGCGCGGCTGCTCCGGGCCAAGCGGCGCTACGACCCCCGTGACCTGCTCACCGCCGTGCCCACCCTGCCGCCGCCGGAGCACTCCGGGTGAGCCGCCGCCGGGAGCACCCGGACGGCGCCTGCCAGCGGAGGCGTACGATTCCCGGCGCGCGGTCGCCGTTGCCCGTCGCCACAACGTTCCCGGTGCCCGCCGGCCCGACGCGCACCGCGCGTCGTTGGACAATTGTTCCGCTGCCTGCAAGGGGTCGGCCCCGAGTCCGACCTGAAGGAGAGACTAGCCTGATGGGCGTGACACGCCGCGCGAAGATCGTCTGCACTCTTGGACCCGCCACCTCGTCCCCGGAGCGCATCCGGGGTCTCGTCGAGGCCGGCATGAACGTGGCGAGGCTCAACTTCAGCCACGGCAGCCACGCCGACCATGAGGCGGTCTATCGACTGGTCCGGGAGGCGTCCGAGGCGGCTGGCAAGCCGGTGGCCGTCCTCGCCGACCTGCAGGGCCCCAAGATCCGGCTCGGCCGGTTCGCCGACGGCCCGCACGAGTGGCGCACCGGCGACTCGGTCGTGATCACCGGCGACGACATCATCGGCACCAAGGACCGGGTCTCCTGCACCTACCGCAAGCTGCCGCAGGAGGTGAAGCCCGGTGACCGGCTGCTGATCGACGACGGTCGCGTCGCCGTCGAGGTCACCGACGTCACCGGCAACGACATCCGCTGCCTGGTCACCGAGGGCGGGCCGGTCTCCAACAACAAGGGCGTCTCGCTGCCCAACGTGGCGGTCAGCGTGCCCGCCATGTCGGACAAGGACGCCGAGGACCTGCGCTTCTCCCTGGGGCTTGGGGTCGACCTGGTCGCACTCTCGTTCGTCCGCTCGGCGGAGGACATCAAGCTCGTCCACGGCATCATGGCCGAGGAGGGCGTGTTCCGCCCGGTGCTGGCCAAGGTCGAGAAGCCGGAGGCGGTGGACCACCTGGAGGCCATCGTGCTGGCCTTCGACGGTGTCATGGTGGCCCGCGGCGACCTCGGCGTGGAGATGCCGCTGGATGAGGTCCCGCTGGTGCAGAAGCGGGCCGTGCAGCTGTGCCGGGAGAACGCCAAGCCGGTCATCGTGGCCACCCAGATGCTCGACTCCATGATCGAGAATTCCCGCCCCACCCGGGCGGAGGCCTCCGACGTGGCCAACGCGGTGCTCGACGGCGCGGACGCGGTGATGCTCTCCGGCGAGACCAGCGTCGGCAAGTACCCGGTGCTGACCGTCAGCACCATGGCCAAGATCGTGACGACCACCGAGGCCGGCTCGATCGGGGTGCCCCGGTTGCAGCACGACCCCCGTACGCACGGCGGCGCGCTCACCGTGGCCGCCTCGTCGATCGCCCGGGCCATCAACGCCAAGGCGCTCGTCGCCTTCTCGCAGACCGGCGACACCGTCCGGCGGCTCTCCCGGCTGCACTGCGACCTCCCGCTGCTGGCCTTCACGCCGGTCCCTGAGGTGCGCAGCCAGCTCGCCCTGAGCTGGGGCGTGGAGACCTTCCTGATGCCGTTCGTGCAGCACACCGACGACATGTTCCGCCAGGTCGACGAGGCGCTGCTCGGCCTCAACCGGGCCAACCCGGGCGACTACGTGGTGATCGTGGCGGGCAGCCCGCCCGGCACCCCCGGCTCGACCAACACCCTTCGCGTCCACCAGCTCGGGTCGCTCGTCGACGCGGCGTCGGCGCGGGCGCTGCAGTGAGCGACGGCCGGGCCGCGGTCGGCCAGGCCGCGGTGGACCAGCTGCTGGAGGTCCTGGACCTCGAACCGGCCGGGGAGATGACCTTCCGGGGGATGAGCCCCCCGGTCGGCCCGCAGCGGGTGTACGGCGGCCAGGTCGCCGGCCAGGCGCTGGTCGCGGCCGGCCGCACGGTCGACCCGGAGCGGTTCGTGCACTC
The DNA here is from genome assembly GCF_042872965.1 of Micromonospora sp. NPDC005087. Taxonomy (NCBI): domain Bacteria; kingdom Bacillati; phylum Actinomycetota; class Actinomycetes; order Micromonosporales; family Micromonosporaceae; genus Micromonospora; species Micromonospora sp. NPDC005087. The sequence goes on from NZ_JBIALB010000003.1 coordinate 563,132, forward strand.
CCTGCACGGCTACTTCGTGCGCCCGGGCGACCCGGTCGAGCCGATCGAGTACCAGGTGGAGAACATCCGCGACGGCCGGTCCTTTTCGGTCCGCCGGGCGGTGGCTCTGCAGCACGACAAGCCGATCTTCTTCATGTCGGCGTCCTTCCAGCGGGCCGAGGAGGGGCTGGACCACCAGGCGCCGGCCCCGCCGGACGTGCCCGCCCCGCAGGACGTGCCGACGATGACGGACCGGCTCTCCCGCTACCCGGAGCGGCTGGGCATCTGGGGTCAGATCCCGCGCCCGATCGACGTGCGCTACGTCGGCGAGCCCGGCTGGGTTCGTCCCGGCGACCGGCCCGCCGACCCGCACCAGCGGGTCTGGATGCGCATCGACGGCAAGCTGCCGGACGATCCGCTGCTGCACGCCTGCGCGCTCACCTACGCCTCGGACCTCACCCTGCTGGATTCGGTGCTCTCGGTGCACGGCGAGGTGTGGGGGCCGGGCGGGGTGGTCGGCGCGAGCCTCGATCACGCGCTCTGGTTCCACCGGCCGTTCCGGGCCGACGAGTGGTTCCTCTACGACTGCTGGAGCCCGTCGGCGTCCGGCGCTCGCGGGCTGGCCACCGGCCGGATGTTCACCACCGACGGCCGGCAGATCGCCAGCGCCGTGCAGGAGGGCCTGCTGCGCCGCGTCGGCGCCTGAGGCTGCCGTCATCCCCGCCAGGCACGCACCTGTTCACAGGTCGCGTCCGGGCGGGGACGACTGTCTCTGGCCGAGCGCCGTCACCACTGACGCGCGCGGCGCGGGTCAGGGCTGGTGGATGCCCTCGCCGGCGATCTCGATCTGCACGGTCTTGCCGACCAGAACTCCGCCACTTTCGAGCGCGACATTCCAGAGCAGGCCGTAGTCCTCGCGGTTGATTTCCGCCGTCGCGCTGAATCCGAAGATGTTCTGCCCATAGGGATCGCGCCGGGCGCCGCCGAAATTCACCTGCAGGTCGACCACCCGGGTGATCCCCTTCACCGTCAACTCACCGGTCAGCACGAATCGTCCGGGTGCCGGGTCCGACTGCGGTGGGAGATTGTGACTTCTGCCTCGTCCACCGAGTCGATTCCTTCGCAGACGCGCCCAGTAGAAGATGGGATCCTCGTTGCCCTGCCAACTGATACCCGTGCTTCGATATTCAAGAGTGGGATAACGATCCACGTCGAGGAAATCGGCACTCTTCAAATGTGTGTCCCGGTCGACGCTCCCGGTGGTGATGCTCGCCGTCTCGATGGTGGCGGTGACCGAGGAGAGCAGCGGGTCCTCCGCCACGAAGATCTGCGCGGTCGCCTCGGCGAATTCACCCCGCACCGGGCTGACCATCATGTGCCGGGACAGGAAACCGATCCGCTTGTGCGCCTGATCGAGACGATAGGTGCCGGCGACCGGGATGGTCATGCCATCCCAGGTGCGTGTCGCGATATCGGTCATCGTGTGCCTTCCCCCCGAGGTGGACCCCGGGTGTTTATCAATGTGCTGATGGAGCCCAGGCAAACGGTCAGACAGTCGTACTCCCCGCCCAGCATAAGGACGCTTCCGAGCAGCTTTTCGGGGCCCACCGCACGGTGAATCATGACGCACTTCACGCGTCCTCGAATGCCTCGGGTCAGCGACCCGAGCGGGCCGGCTTTTCGTCGATGCGTGGCCGATCGGCCGAGGGTCGCCCGTCCGGCCGGCTGACCCGAGGGCTAACCTTGCCGACATGCGCCTCTCCGCCCGGGTCGACTACGCCCTCCGCGCGGCCGCCGAGCTCGCCGCGACGGCCAGCGGCCCCGGGCGGGGCCGACCGGTCACGGCCGACCAGATCGCCCGGGCCCAGGAGATTCCGCCGAAGTTTCTGGAGAGCATCCTGCTCCAGCTGCGCAGGGGCGGCATCGTGCACGCCCAGCGTGGCCCGGAGGGCGGCTACTGGCTGGCCCGTCCGGCCGAGGAGATCTCCCTCGCGGAGGTGATCCGGGTGATCGACGGGCCGCTCGCACACGTACGCGGACAGCGCCCGGAAACGCTCGGCTATCACGGCCCGGCCAGCGCGCTCCAGGAGGTCTGGATCGCGCTGCGGGCCAGTGAGCGGGAGATCCTGGAGCTGGTCAGCGTCGGCGACGTGGCCGCGAACACGCTGCCCGCCCGGGTCACCGAGCTGGCCGCCGACCCGCGCGCCTGGATCTGACCGCCGGCGTCTCATCCACCGATCGGGCACTTGACCCGGGTCGCCCCGTGCCGCATTGTCGACTAAGTCGATAGGAGATGCCGAAAAGTCAGGGGGCGCTCGTGCGCAAGCTGCTGGTCCTCGCTCTGGTCGGGCTCGCCGCGCAGCTGATCGACGGCTCGCTCGGCATGGCGTACGGGCTGACGTCGTCCACCCTGCTGCTGGTCGCCGGGGTCGCCCCGGCCGCCGCGTCGGCGTCGGTGCACCTGGCCGAGATCGGCACCACGCTCGCCGCCGGGGTGGCGCACTGGCGGTTCGGCAACGTGGACTGGCGGGTGGTGACCCGCATCGCGCTGCCCGGCGCGATCGGCGCGTTCGCCGGCGCCACCCTGCTCAGCTCGATCTCCACCGAGTCGGCCGCGCCGTGGATGGCCGGCATCCTCTTCACGCTCGGCGCGTACCTGCTGGTCCGCTTCGCCCGGCCGCTGCGTACCGACCGGGTCGGCGGGCGGCTGCGCGGTCGCTTCCTCGGTCCGCTCGGCCTGGTCGCCGGCTTCGTCGACGCCACCGGCGGCGGTGGCTGGGGTCCGGTGGCCACTCCGGCGCTGCTGGTCTCCGGCCGGATGGAGCCGCGCAAGGTGATCGGCTCGGTGGACACCGCCGAGCTCGTGGTGGCGGGCGCGGCCAGCGTCGGCTTCCTGATCGCGCTGGGCAGCGAGGGGTTCCTGCTGCCCACGGTCGCCGCGCTGCTCATCGGTGGGCTCGTCGCGGCCCCGCTGGCCGCGTGGCTGGTGCGCATCGTGCCGGCCCAACTGCTTGGCGCCGCGGTCGGTGGCGTGATCGTGCTGACCAACGCCCGCACGCTGCTCCGGTCCGCCGAGCTGGACGGTCCGGTCCGCCCCGCGGTCTACGCCCTCCTGGCGGCGGGCTGGCTGGCCGCGCTGGTGCTGGCCGTGCGGACCCTGCGCCGCACCCGCCGAGCCCGCGCAATGGCCGCCGCGCCCGCCACCGCCGTGAGCGCCGCCACCGCTCCTCCCGTCCCGGCGGCCACCGGCGCCGTGCCGACCGAGCTTGCCGGCACGGGTACGCCAGCCGCCCGCTGACCGCGGCAAGCGGTTAGGAAGGGACCCTTCCTCTACACGAGGCGTTAAGAAGGGGCCCTTCCTTTCACGGGCGGAGCAGGTCGTCGGCGGTGGCGGTCAGCAAGCCCCATGCCTCGTCGACGTGCCGTTCGGTGGTCTGCGGCGAGCCGACCGCCAGCCGCAGCGTGTACCGGCCGGCGACCCGGGTGTGCGTCAGGTGCACCCGCCCGGTGGCGTTCAGCCGGGCCAGCAACTCGGCGTTGGTGTCGTCGTCGGCGTGCAGCCGGAAGCAGACCAGCGAGAACGGGTGCGCCGCGGCCAGCTCGAAGCGGTCGTCGGCGCGTACCCGGTCGGCGAACCGGGCGGCCAGCGCCACCCCGGAGCGGATGTGCGCCCGCAGCCCCTCGACGCCGTACCAGCGCAGCACGAACCACAGCTTCAGGGCCCGGAACCGGCGGCCCAACGGCACCTGCCAGTCCCGATAGTCGATCACCGCACCGGATTCGCTGGCCGCGTTGCGCAGGAACTCCGGCAGCACGGTCAGCGCCTCGACCAGCTCGCCGCGGTCGGCCACCCAGAACGCGTCGCAGTCGAAGCCGGTGAGCAGCCACTTGTGCGGGTCGAAGCAGTACGAGTCGGCGTACTCCAGGCCGGCGTGCGACCAGCGCAGCTCCGGGCAGACGGCAGCGGCCCCCGCGTACGCGGCGTCCACGTGCAACCAGATCCCGTACTCGGCGCAGATCGCCCCGATCTCCGGCAGCGGGTCGATGGCGGTGGTGGAGGTGGTGCCGATGGTGGCGACCACGATGGCGGGGATGTCCCCGGCGGCCAGGTCGGCCTCGATCGCGGCGCGCAGCGCGGCCGGCCGTAGCGCCAGGGCCTCCGGGTCCGCCTCGATCGGGCGGACCCCGTCGCTGCCCAGCCCGGCGATCCGCGCCGCCTTCTCGATGGAGGAGTGCCCGTGGACGGAGGTGTACGCCCGGTAGCGCCGGTCGATGCCGGCGTCGCGCCAGCGGCCGCCGCTGGCGCGGTGCAACGCGGCGAGGGTGGCCACCAGGGTCGCCGAGGAGGCCGAGTCCTGGATCACCCCGCCGCCGCTGCCGGTCGAGCGGAACCGCTGCGGCAGGTCCAGCAACTGGGCCAGCCAGTCCATCATCACGGTCTCCAGCTCGGTGCAGGCCGGGCTGCTGGCCCAGAGCATGCCCTGCACGCCGAGCCCGGAGCTGACCAGGTCGCCGAGCAGGCTCGGGCCGGAGGTGTTGGCCGGGAAGTAGCCGAAGAAGCTTGGGTGCTGCCAGTGGGTCAGCCCCGGTACGACGATCGCGTCCAGGTCGGCGAGGACCGCCCCGACCGGCTCGCTGGCGGTGGGCGGGGTGGCCGGCAGGGCGGCCGCGACGGTGCCCGGCGGGTCGGCCGGAGCGACCGGACGCTGCTCCAGCGTGGCCCAGTAGTCGGCGATCCAGTCGATGACGGCGTGGCCGGCGCGGCGGAACTCGTCGGGGTCCATGTGTGGGGCGCTCACCCGGACGAGTTGATCAGGCATCGTTCGCCGGGGCAAGGGCCGGGCGTGGTCGCCGGATGGTCGATTCAGCGAGAGGCATCGATATTGCGGTTCGGAACGCGCTTGCCTTACGATGCGTCTTGAGCCGGATCCGTGCGTACCCAGGGCGTTCACCCCCCGATCAGATCGCTGTCCGCCGCCGTCGTGGCGAACCGTCCACCGCGCCTTTCGGGCAGGCCCGTGGACCGCAGCGGTCATCACCGGATCCCCGGAGGCAGTTCATGCACCCGTCCAGACATCGGCTGATCCTGCTCGCCGGCGCGACCGTCGCCGTCGTCGCGGCCGGCACCCTCGGCACGGTCGTCGCCTCGGCCACCGCCGCCGGCTGTCGGGTCGACTACCAGGTCACCAACCAGTGGCAGGGTGGCTTCGGCGCCAACGTCACCGTCACCAACCTCGGCGACCCCGTCACCGGGTGGACCCTCACCTGGTCGTACGCCGCCGGCCAGCAGGTCACCCAGGCGTGGAACGCGGCCGTCACGCAGGCCGGCGCCCAGGTCACCGCGCGCAACGTCGACCACAACGCCGCCATCGCCACCAACGGCACCGTCGCCTTCGGCTTCAACGGCTCGTGGACGAGCGCCAATCCGGCGCCGGCCAGCTTCGCGCTCAACGGCGCCACCTGCACCGGCGCCGTACCCACCGCCGGCCCGACCACCACACCGCCGAGCACCCCACCCCCCACCACCGCGCCGCCGCCATCGGCCGGGGCGGTGCAGATGGAGGACCTGAACCGGGGGTTGGTCAGCGTCCGCTCCGGCAGCGGCAACCTGGTCTCCTGGCGGTTGCTCGGCACCGAGACCTCCGGCGTGGCGTTCAACCTCTACCGAGGCTCCACCAGGGTCAACGCCAGCCCGATCACCGGCGCCACCACCTACCTCGACGGCGGTGCGGCGGCCGGCTCGGCGTACACCGTGCGCGCGGTCGTGGGCGGCGCCGAGCAGGCGGCCTCGGCGCCAGCGCTGCAGTTCCGCGACGGCTACCTGGACGTGCCGTTGCAGGTCCCGGCCGGTGGCAGCACCCCCACCGGCGAGACCTACACCTACAGCGCCAGCGACGCCTCCGTCGGCGACCTCGACGGTGACGGCAGCTACGAGATCGTCCTCAAGTGGGAGCCGTCGAACGCCAAGGACAACTCCCAGTCCGGCTACACCGGCAGCGTGTACGTCGACGCGTACACCCTGGCCGGCGTCCGGTTGTGGCGCGTCGACCTGGGCCGCAACATCCGCGCCGGCGCCCACTACACCCAGTTCCAGGTGTACGACTACGACGGCGACGGGCGCGCCGAGGTGGCCATGAAGACCGCCGACGGCACCCGCTCCGGCACCGGCCAGGTGATCGGCTCCGGGTCGGCCGACCACCGCAACTCCAGCGGCTACGTGCTGGCCGGCCCGGAGTACCTGACCATGTTCGACGGACAGACCGGCGCGGTCCTCTCCACCGTCACCTACGACCCGCCGCGCGGCACCGTGTCGTCCTGGGGCGACTCGTACGGCAATCGGGTGGACCGGTTCCTCGCCGGCACCGCCTACCTGGACGGGCAGCGCCCCTCGCTGATCATGGCTCGGGGCTACTACACCCGCGCGGTGATCGCCGCCTGGGACTTCCGCGACGGCACGCTGCGCAGGCGCTGGACGTTCGACTCCAACGCCTCGGGCAACGGCGCCGCCGCCGGTCAGGGCAACCACCAGCTCTCGGTCGCCGACGTCGACGGCGACGGCCGCCAGGAGATCGTCTACGGCGCCGCCACCATCGACGACAACGGTCGCCTGCTCTACTCGACGGGCAACGGCCACGGCGACGCCCTGCACGTCGGCGACCTCGACCCGAGCCGCTCCGGGCTGGAGGTGTTCAAGGTCGACGAGGACGGCAGCAAGCCCAGCTCCTGGTTCGCCGACGCCCGTACCGGCCAGGTCCTCTGGTCCACGCCGGCCTCCGGCGACAACGGCCGGGGCGTCTCCGCGGACATCTGGGCGGGCAGCCCCGGCGCGGAGTCGTGGTCGTCTGCGGTCGCCGGGCTGGCCGACACCAGGGGGCGCAACGTCGGCCGCAAGCCGTCGTCGGCGAACTTCCTCGCCTGGTGGGACGGCGACCCGGTGCGGGAGCTGCTCGACGGGACGAAGATCGACAAGTACGGCACCGGCGGTGACACCCGGCTGCTCACCGGCAGCGGGGTGGCGGCCAACAACGGCACGAAGTCCACACCGGCGCTCTCCGGCGACATCCTCGGCGACTGGCGCGAGGAGGTGATCTGGCGGACCACCGACAGCCGGGCGCTGCGCCTCTACAGCACGCCCACCCCGACCGGCACCCGGATCCACACCCTGATGCACGACCCGCAGTACCGGGTGGCGATCCACCGCCTACAACCAGCCCCCGCACCCGGGGTTCTTCATCGGCGACGGGATGGCGAACCCGCCCACCCCGAACATCTACCTACGCTGACCCCTGACGGCCCCGAGCGGGGTCGCCGGGGCGGCAGGCACCGGGCCGCAGCCGCGGAATCCGCTCAGCTACGGCCCGGTGCGCCACACCGCGGCATTCCCGACCCGTCCCGACCGGGGATGCCGTACCACCACCGGCACCTACGTTAGGCACCGTCCTGGTCGCGCGGGTGACGCCGACGTGAAGATCGTGTTTCACGTCCGGTGCAGGCCGCCCACCACCTGCTCGGCGATCAGCTCGTACGAGCGCACCCGGTCCCGCACGTCGTAGACCAGCGTGGTCAGCATCAGCTCGTCCGCGCCGGTGCGCTCCACCAGCTCGGTCAACTGCCGACGCACCGTCTCCGGCGAACCCATCGCCTGACCGTCGCGGCGCTGCTCCACGAACTCCCGCTCGATCTCGGTGTACGGGTACGCCGCCGCCTCCTCGGGCGTGGAGAGGGGCTCCGGCCGGCCGGAGCGCAGCTTCAGGAACGACAGCCCGCTCGGTCCGGCCAGCCACTCGGCCCGCTCATCGGTCTCCGCGCAGACCGCGTTGACCGCGACCATCGCGTACGGCTTGTCCAGCCACTGCGACGGCCGGAAGTTCTGCCGGTACAGCGCCAGCGCGGGCAGGGTGTTCGCCGAGCTGAAGTGGTGCGCGAAGGAGAACGGCAGACCGAGCAGACCGGCCAGCTGGGCGCTGAAGCCGCTGGAGCCGAGCAGCCACACGGCCGGCTGCTCACCCCGCCCCGGGCTGGCGATGATCTGCCCGGGCCGCTCGCCGCTGAAGTAGTTCATCAGGTCGGCCAGCTCGTTCGGGAAGCCCTCGGCCGAGAGCCCCTCCATCGTGCGGCGCAACGCCAGCGCGGTCATCTGGTCGGTGCCCGGCGCGCGGCCGATGCCCAGGTCGATCCGGCCGGGGTGCAACGCCTCCAGGGTGCCGAACTGCTCAGCCACCACCAGCGGCGCGTGGTTGGGCAGCATCACCCCACCCGACCCGAGCCGGATCGTCGAGGTGTTCGCGGCCAGGTGGGCGAGCAGCACGGCGGGAGCGGAGCTGGCGATCGCCGGCATGTTGTGGTGCTCGGCCACCCAGAAACGGTGATAGCCCAGCTCCTCGGTGCGCCGGGCCAGCTCGGTGGTGGCCCGCAGTGCCGCGCCGGCGGTGGTGCCCTTGGCGACCGGAGCAAGATCAAGAACAGACAACGGTACGGTGATCACACGGTTGGCCAACCCGCTCCCGGACGCTTTTGTTCCGCTTGGCCGGCATTCGATCGGACCGCCCGCCCACCCCGTCGTCGCTCAGCCCATCCCGCGGGCCTGTTCGAAGATCAGGCTGGTCTGGGTGTGCTGCACCACCGGATCGACGGCGAGGTGGTCCAGCACGAAGTCGCGAAGCGCGTCCCCGGACGCCGCCCGTACGTGCAGCACGTAGTCCTCCGCGCCGGCGACGTGGAACACCGACACCACCCCGGGCAGCCGCACCGAGCGGGCCCGGAACGCGTCCACCGCCGCCCGCTCGTGCGCCGTGAGCCGCACCGACACCAACGCCTGCAACGGCAGGCCGAGCGCGGCCGGGTCGACCTCGGCGTGGAACCCGCGGATCGCGCCCCGCTCGCGCAGCGCCCGGGTGCGGGTCAGGCAGGTCGAGGGCGCCACCCCCACCCGCTCGGCGAGCGCGTTGTTCGGTAACCGGCCGTCCGCGGCCAGCTCGGTCAGGATCGCGCGGTCCACCTCGTCCAGGGCCGGGTACGGCCGCACATCGTTCGGCTCAGGGGGCATCCCGCCATCCTCGTCCGAATGCCTCAACGAAGCTAGGTCAAATGACAGAATTATCTTCCAAGGCATTGCCCCGTTGGTGGAGGATGTTCGACGCTACCGCCATGACGATGGTGGACACGACAGCCGTACACGCCGGCCGCGACGACCTGCGGGCGCTCGGCGTCCACGTACCGCCGATCGACCTGTCCACCACCAACCCGCTGCCCTCCGTGGACGGCGGCGGGGACGCCTACGAGCAGCTCGCCACCGGCGGCCTCCTTCCCGCCGACGGCAGCGCCGTCTACCAACGGCTGTGGAACCCGACCGTCGCCCGCTTCGAGACCGCCCTCGCCGAACTGGAAGGCACCGCCCAGGCCGTCGCCTTCGCCAGCGGCATGGCCGCGCTCACCGCCACCCTGCTCGCCGCCACCCGGGACGGCCACCGGCACATCGTCGCCGTCCGTCCGCTCTACGGCGGCACCGACCACGTGCTCGCCACCGGGCTGCTCGGCACCACCGTCAGCTGGGCCCGCCCCGACGAGGTCGCCGCCGCCATCCGCCCGGACACCGCGCTGGTCATCATCGAGACGCCGGCCAACCCCACCCTCGACCTGGTCGACATCGCCGCCCTCGCCACCGCCGCCGGCGACGTCCCACTACTGGTCGACAACACCGTCGCCACCCCCGTGCTGCAACAGCCGGCCCGGCACGGCGCCGCACTCGTCCTGCACAGCGCCACCAAGAGCATCGGCGGGCACGGCGACGTCCTCGCCGGCGTCGTCGCCTGCGACGCCGACTGGGCCGCCCGGTTGCGCCAGGTCCGCGCGGTCACCGGCGCGATCCTGCACCCGCTCGGCGGCTACCTGCTGCACCGTGGCCTGCAGACCCTCCCGCTGCGCGTCCGCGCCCAACAGGCCACCGCCGAGAAGCTCGCCGGCTGGCTCGCCGACCACCCGGCCGTACACCGCGTGCACCACCCGTCGGTGCACGACCCGGCGGCGCTGGTCGGTCGGCAGATGGCCGGGCCCGGCAGCCTGCTGGCCTTCGAGGTACGCGGCGGCGCACCCGCCGCGGCCGCCGTCGCCGGCGCCTGCCAGCTGATCACCCACGCGGTGTCCCTCGGGGGCGTCGACACCCTCATCCAGCACCCCGCCTCGCTCACCCACCGGCCGGTCGAGGGCGACGCGAAGCCCGCCGCCGCGCTGCTGCGCCTCTCGGTCGGGCTGGAGGACCCCGAGGACCTGCGCGTCGACCTCGCCCAGGCGCTCGCCATCCTCGGCTGACCGCCCCGGCCGCCTCAGCTCAGATCGCGGTTCCCCAGCACCCGGCGGGGGGAGCCCTGCCGGGCCACCCGCAGCATCGCCCGGCCCAGCCCGTCGGTGGTGGTGACCTGGTTCGGCAGCAGCCGGCGCAACACCGGAAAGAGTGGGCGGGTGACCGCGTACCCGATCCGGTACGCCCGGGTCTTCGACACCGCCCCGTGAGTCGGCTGGATGAAGCCAGGCCGGGCCGCGTAGCCGTTGGGCAGCAGGTCGAGGACCGCGTTCTCGGTACGACCCTTGACCCGTGCCCACATCACCCGCCCCCGCCCGGTGGAGTCGGTGCCCACGCCGGAGACGTAGATGAACGTCACGCTCGGGTTCACTTCGGCCAGCAGCCGCGCCGCCGCGAGGGGGTAGTCGTAGCTGATCCGGGTGTAGGCAGCCTCGTCGAGGCCCAGCGAGGAGACACCAAGGCAGTAGAAGCAGGCGTCGACGCCGGCCAGCTCGGCGCGCACCTCCTCCAGCTCACCGACATCCCCGACGGTGACCTCGCGCAGCTTCGGATGCCGCTGCCCGGTCGGCCTCCGGCCGACGGTCAACACCTCCCGCACGTCCTCGGCGAGCAGGCACTCGCGCAGCACGCCCTGGCCGACCATGCCGGTCGCGCCGAAAATGACCACCCGCATCAGTTCCCACCCCTGTCGTCGATCCCGTCATCCGGCCGTCCGCTCCGGGCCGCGGCGGGTCAGCCTCGCCACCGTGTCGGTCGCCGTGCGTCGGCGGCTGGTCAGCGCCTCGTGCCCGGAGCGGGTGTCAGCGCGGCCGAATCGGCCGCCAGTAACAGCAGCTCGTCGGCAGGGTAACCGGTCGCTGACCCGGCCGGCGCGCTCAGCGACGGCGATGGTGGGCCACCTTGCCCGGGACGACCGGGCGCCGGCCGTTGCCTGGGCTGAGGGAGGTCAGGACTTCGGGCCGACGTGCCGGTCCAGCGCGGCGACCGCCTCCCGCCGGGCCACCGACAGCGAGTTGCGCCGATTCATCCGCCAGGCGATGCCGAGCAGATCGAGCGCCCACTGGCAGAGGCCGATGATGTCGGTCGACTCGTTGGTGAACATGTACCGCGGGTAGACGTACTCCTTGCCGCGGACGGTGACTCGGTTGGCGAACCGGCAGCCGTCGGAGTGGAACAGACCGCGCACGAAGTCGCCGGGATGGCGTTCAATGATTGCCCGCTGCCAGTCGGCGAGGACGATCGGGCGTTCGTGTTTCTTGCCGGGACCGTGCTGGGGCAGCAAGCACGGCCAGTGGCTGCCATAACTCTGTACGCCGACGCAGCCCTGCTTCTGCACCAGTTGCACCGAACTGGCAAGCACGTCGCGCATCGCCTGGTCGCACAGCTTGATGAGATTCGGCCAGGCGTTTGAGCAGTAGATCCGGAGCACCGGCACCCGAGCCGACGTCACCAGATGGCCGTCGCCCAGGTAGAGGCCGAGAAGGTAGGCGTAGGCCCCGGGGTCCGTCGGACTGTCGACACCCTCGCGGCAACGAAAACACCGCAGTTGCGTGCCCTGCTGCTTCGCCTCGGGGCGGTCGTTGCACCAGTGCCAGACAGTCCGATAGGGCAGGCCCATTTCGCGAGCGGTGTCTGCAACGGTGCTGCCGGCAAGGAAGAGCCGGCGTGCACGGGAGCGGATCTGAGGTGGATGCACGAAAACAGCTTCGAACATCCGTACGACGATTTTGGTGCCCTCGGTGGGATTCGAACCCACACTGTATGCAGTTTGAGTGCATTGCCTACTGCCAGTTGGGCTACGAGGGCGCTTCCCTGATTCGGCCCTGACAGGATACCCACTACGCTGAGGGCGGTGACACCCGGCTGGGCGGGTGTCGGGTTCTGACTGGTGGGGGTAGGGCTGGTGGCCGAGACGCCGACGGATGCCGAGCGCAGGCGGGTGCTGATCGCCGAGGACGAGGCGCTGATCCGGCTGGACCTGGCCGAGATGCTGGTCGAAGAGGGCTACGAGGTGGTGGGGGAGGCCGGTGACGGCGAGACCGCCGTCCGCCTCGCCGAGGAGTTGAAGCCTGACCTGGTCATCCTCGACATCAAGATGCCGATCATGGATGGGTTGGCCGCCGCCGAGCGCATCGCCGGCGCCCGGATCGCCCCGGTGATCATCCTGACCGCGTTCAGCCAGCGTGACCTGGTGGAACGGGCCCGGGCGGCCGGCGCCATGGCGTACCTGGTGAAGCCCTTCCAGAAGAGCGACCTGGTCCCGGCGGTGGAGATCGCGCTGTCGCGCTACTCCGAGGTCGCCGCGCTGGAGGCGGAGGTCGCCGGCCTGACCGACCGCCTGGAGATCCGTAAGACGGTGGAGCGCGCCAAGGGCGCGCTGATGACCACGTACGGGATGACCGAGCCGCAGGCGTTCAAGTGGATACAGCGCACGGCGATGGACCACCGGATGACCATGAAGGAGGTCGCCGAGCGGATCCTCGCCGAGACCGCCGGCGGCGAAGTGGCGCAGCCAACCGTCTGATCGCCGCCTGCCTCCTGGTCGCGGCGGACGCCTCGGTGTCCGCGATCGGGGACCACCGCGCAGGGCCGGCAGGGCATAGCATCGACCCGTGACCGTCCGACGGGTGATCGCGGTGCTCGGCCTCTTCGCGCTGCTGGTCTCCGGCTGCGACGGTCCGGTCGAGCCGTCCGGCGGCGCCTCGACCGGCACTGGGCCGACGACCGCCGCCGCGCCGGCGCTCCGGCCGGGGTGGCAGCCGCTGACGTTGCCGGCGCCGCCCGGTGGTGCGGGCCGTCTGTTGCTCCGCGACGCGGCGGCCTGCGCGGGTCGCTGGTTCGTGGTCGGTGGTGTCGCCGACGCCGGTGGCGGCACCCGTCCGGCGGCCTGGACCAGCGTGGACGGTACGGCCTGGACGGTCGTACCGGTGCGTGCGGATTCCTTCTACGGCAGGCAGAACGTGCTCTCGTCGGTGGCCTGCCGCGACGGGAAGGCGGCGGTGATCGGCGCCAAGACCGGTGGGGCGCACGGCTATCCGCGGATCAGCACCTGGCGGCAGCTGCCGGACGGCGCGCTGGGCGAGGTGCAGGCGTCGTTCGAGACGTACGGCGGGCCGACGGCGGTGAACGTGTCCCGGTTGGCGGCCGGCGCGTCGGGCTGGCTGATCGTCGGCAACCGCTCGGCGGGCGCGGCCTCCTGGGTGTCGTCGCCGGCGGCGGCGGAGTTCGAGCTGGTGGAGGGCGCGCCGGAGCTGGCCAGCGATGCGGTCGGGGTGACCTGGGCGTTCGATGCGGTGGCGGCGCCGCCGGGCTGGCTGGCGGTGGGTGGCCTGCTGCCGGCCGGCCGGATCGACCGGGACCCGGCGGTGTGGTCGTCGCCGGACGGGCGGTCGTGGCGGCGCACCGTGCTGCCGGGCGGCCCGGAGTACGAGGAGTTGCAGCGCGTGGCAATCGTCGGTGGGGTGCCGGTGGCGGTCGGGTTGCGCGGGTCGACGTTCGGCGCGTGGCGGCAGGAGGGGACGGGCTGGGTGGCCGCCGGGGCGTTCGGTCGGCGGGCCGGGGCCGGGGTGCCGGCGGTGGCTTCGCTGGTCGTCGCCGGGGACCGGCTGGTCGCCGCGGTCGCCGACGGTGAGCGGTACTCGGTGTGGGCCTCGGCGGATCGGGGTGGGTCGTGGCGGGAGGTCGCGATGCCGCTCGATGTGCCCGCGGGGGTCGACCGGGACGTGGCACTTGTGGCGGTGGGTGACAGGTGGTGGTTGGCGGCGGACGACGGTTCGCGGTCCGCGCTGTGGTGGGCGGGCGGCCTGGTTGCCTGAGTGCCGGGGGTTGCGCAGCGCCTCGGCCTCGGGTTGCGGCGTGCCGAGCTGTTTTCGCAGGTCAAGGGGCCTTTCGTCCAGGTGCGGATGGTCCGGGTCGATGCGGGTGAGCTCCGACCGGCCGCGCGGTTAAGGACCGACCGACGGATTCACCTGTTACGGACATCGACAGGATTGCCCACGTCTTCGTAACGGTTTCGCAGACCCCCCGTTCAGGCCTTCCGGGAGGGTGTGCGGTGTCGGTACGCTCCGCCATCACGAGCCGTAACGCAGGGGGAGTCCCTGCGGGGTGGGTGGAATTGCGGGTTTGCTGCTGTCGCCGTCGCTTCGGGTCAGCCGCGTCCGCATCTGGAGGAGGTCAGGAAGCCGTGAGGCGAAGCTATGTACGGGCGCTGGGCACCGTTGCGCTCGCCGCGACCCTGGTGGTCGCGGCTGGTTGCCAGGATTCCGGTGGCGGCGATGGTGGGACCGCGTCCGGTGACTGCGGTGGCAAGATTGCGATCTTCGGCGCGTTCACGGGTGACAACGCGGGTCTGGTGATCCCGTCGCTGAACGGCGCGAAGCTCGCGGTGAAGCAGTTCAACGCGGCGAACCCGGACTGCAAGGTCACCATGCAGGAGTTCGACACCCAGGGTGACCCCGCGGTGGCGACCCCGTTCGCGAACCAGATCGCCGGGGACAACTCGTTCCTCGGTGTCATCGGTGGTCACTTCTCCGGTGAGTCGGACGCCACGATGCCGATCTACCAGGCCGCTGGCCTGGCGATGGTCAGCCCGTCGGCGACCCGGACGGACCTGACCCAGAAGGGCAACACGTCCTTCTACCGGGTGGTCGGCAACGACGGCACGCAGGCCGGCGCGGTGGCGAGCTACCTGAAGACCCAGAACGCGAAGAAGGTCTTCCTGGTCGATGACGCCAGCGCGTACGGCGCGGGCATCACCGAGGAGCTGGGCAAGCAGCTCGGCCCGCTGATCGTGAACAAGGACAAGATCCAGGAGCGGCAGGCGCAGTTCGACGCCACCATCTCCAAGATCAAGTCCGCGCAGGCGGACTTCGTCTTCTACGGCGGTTACACCCGTGAGGCCGCTCCGCTGGTGAAGCAGATGCGTGCCGCCGGTGTCCAGGCCAAGTTCGTCGGCCCGGACGGTCTCTACGACCCGGCGTTCCCGGCGGGTGCCTCCGGCGGTGCCGAGGGCGCGATCATCACCTGCCCCTGCCTCCCGGCTGACAAGGCCGGCGGCACCTTCTCCGCCGACTACCAGAAGGAGTACGGCATCCCGCCGGGCTCCTACGGTGCTGAGGGCTTCGACGGCGCCAAGATCTACCTGGACGCCTTCAAGGACGGCAAGAAGAGCCGGGCGGACATCCTGGCGTACGTGAAGGCGTACGACAAGCAGGGCGTGTCGAAGTACATCAAGTTCGATGCCAAGGGTGACGTCGACCCGTCGAAGGTCGTCATCTGGGCCTACCAGATCAAGGGCACGGCTATCGAGGCGCTGCAGGAGCTCAAGCTCAGCTGACGCCGCAGGCATTGGAGTGCGGCCGGGGTGTTTCACCCCGGCCGCACTCGATTCAAGGAGACCCCCGGTGCATTTCGATGAACTGATCGGCCATCTCGGCCAGCACACGGTCGACGGCCTGTCCAAGGGCGCCATCTACGCCCTGATCGCCCTCGGCTACACCCTCGTCTACGGCGTCCTTCGCCTGATCAACTTTGCGCACTCCGAGGTGTTCATGGTCGGTACCTTCGCGGTGCTGATCCTCTGGAACCAGCTCGGGGTGGAAAATAACCCGCCGGTCGGCCAGGCGATCCTGTTCCTGGTGCTCGGCCTGCTCGTCGCGGCGGCCGCCTCGGGCGGTACGGCTCTGGCCCTTGAGCGGATCGCGTACCGGCCGTTGCGGCGCAAGAACGCGCCGCCGCTGATCTTCCTGATCACCGCGATCGGTCTGTCGCTGGTCTTCGTGGAGCTCTTCGGGCAGGTGCTGCCCAAGCTGCTCGGTGGCGTGCTGCCGGCGGCGTTCGGCCGGCCCCGGCAGATCGTCGGTATGCCGACGATCATCCAGCAGGAGACCCTGTTCACCATCGGCAACACCGCGATCACGAACATCCAGCTGATCGTCTTCGTCGCGGCCGTGGTGATGATGGCGATGCTGGACTGGTTCATCAACCGCACCCGGTACGGCCGGGGTGTGCGGGCGGTGGCCCAGAACCCGGAGACCGCCGCGCTGATGGGCGTCAACCAGGAGCGCGTGATCATGCTGATCTTCGTGCTTGGTGGGATCATGGCCGGCGCCGCCGCTCTGTTGTGGAGCATGCGGTTCGGCTTCACCCAGAACAGCATCGGCTTCGTGCTCGGCCTCAAGGCGTTCACCGCCGCGGTCCTGGGCGGCATCGGTAACCTGCGCGGCGCGCTGCTGGGTGGCCTCTTCCTCGGCATCGTCGAGGTCTACGGCGCCACGCTCTTCGCGTCCAACTGGGAGGACGTCATCGCCTTCGTGGTGCTGATCGTGGTGCTGATGTTCCGGCCGACCGGTCTGTTGGGCGAGTCGCTCGGGAGGGCCCGCGCATGATCGACAAAATCCGCTCCGCTGACCGCCGCCGGGTGAACATGCTGACCACGGTCGGCGACCGCTGGCGGGCGCTGACGAAGTGGCAGCAGGCCCTCGGGCTGGCCGCCTTCGTGGCGATCCTCTACTACCTGCCGTTGCTCGGCATTCCGGGCCTGACCTGGTTGCGTACCGACTCGATCGAGGGCGGCAACAACTGGGCGGGTGTGCTCTTCATCTGCGCCATCTACGTGCTGGTCGCGATCGGCCTGAACGTGGTGGTCGGTCTCGCCGGCCTGCTCGACCTGGGCTACATCGGCTTCTTCGCCATCGGGGCGTACAGCGTGGCGCTGTTCGGTTCGGTGAACTCGCCGGTGGTGAAGTGGATCCAGCAGGAGTTCAACCTGCCGGCGACCTGGGCGGTGACCTGGGCGATCTGCCTGTTCATCGCGATCGTGCTGACGATGATCTCCGGGGTTTTGCTGGGCTGGCCGACGCTGCGGCTGCGCGGTGACTACCTGGCCATCGTGACGCTGGGCTTCGGCGAGATCATCCGGATCGTGGCCCGCAACGCCACCGGGCTGACCAACGGCCCGGTGGGCATCTCGGCCATCCCCGGTCCGGAGGGTGCGCCGTCGGCGGACAACAAGTACTTCGGTCTGATCGACGCGAAGCCCTGGTACTGGCTGGCGATCACCTTCGTGCTGGTCATGGTGTTCCTGGTCCGCCGGTTGGAGCGCAGCCGGGTCGGCCGGGCGTGGCTCGCAGTTCGGGAGGACGAGGACGCCGCCGCGGTGATGGGTGTGTACCCGTTCAAGTTCAAGCTCTGGGCGTTCGCCATCGGTGCGGCGCTCGGCGGCCTGTCGGGCTTCCTCTTCGGCAGCCGGAACGCGTTCATCGACCCGACCCAGTTCAACGCGAACCTGTCCATCCTCTTCGTGGCGATGGTCGTGGTCGGCGGTTCCGGCAACATGATCGGCGTCTCGCTCGGCGCGGTGCTGCTCGCGTATCTGCCGGAGCGGTTCCGCGACTTCGCCGACTACCGGTGGCTGGTGTTCGGTCTGGCCATGGTGCTGGTGATGATCCTGCGTCCGCAGGGCCTGATCCCCAGCCGGCGACGGGCCCGCGAGTTGAAGGACCGCGCGGCGGAGGCAGAGGAGGTGCCCGCTCATGTCTGACCAGACCACCAGCACGGCGACGCCGAAGATCCCGACCCAGCCGGGCCCGCGCTCGGTGCTGCTCGAGGTCGACGACGTCACGCTCCGCTTCGGCGGCGTGGTCGCCCTCGACAAGATCAATTTCCAGATCTACGAGGGCGAGATCCTCGGTCTGATCGGCCCGAACGGTGCCGGCAAGACCACCAGCTTCAACGTGATGACCGGCGTCTACAAGCCGACCTCCGGGGCGGTCCGGTTCCGCGGCCAGAAGGTGACCGGCCGCAAGCCGCACCAGATCAGCCAGCTCGGCATCTCGCGGACGTTCCAGAACATCCGTCTCTTCCCGGAGATGACGGCGATGGAGAACGTCATGGTCGGCACGGACTCCCGGCACAAGACGAGCGTGCCGGGTGCGCTGTTCCGAGTGCCCCGGTTGAAGGCCAAGCCGCACGAGTTGCCGCAGGTCACGGCCACGTCCGGGTTCGCCCGGACGTGGCAGGAGATCCGCCGGACGTGTGCCCGGACGTTCGGGCTGTCCCGGTACGTCCTGGAGGAGCGGGCCGCCGAGGCCAAGGCACTCGAGCTGCTGCGGTTCGTCGGGATCGCCGACCGGGCCAACGACGAGGCGCGCAACCTGCCGTACGGCTACCAGCGCCGCTTGGAGATCGCCCGGGCGCTGGCCACCGAGCCGAAGCTGATCTGCCTGGACGAGCCGGCCGCCGGCTTCAACCCGGCGGAGAAGGAGGAGCTCCTCACCCTGATTCGCAAGATCCGTGACATGGGCCTGACCGTCCTGCTCATCGAGCACGACATGCGGCTGGTCATGGGGGTCACCGACCGGATCGTGGTGCTGGAGTTCGGCCGCAAGATCGCCGAGGGTGCGCCCGCGGAGGTCAGCCGCGATCCGAAGGTGATCGCCGCGTACCTGGGGGAGCCCGCCGATGACGCTGCTTGAGCTTGAGAACGTCGCCGTCGCGTACGGCCGGATCGAGGCGCTGCACGGCATCAGCCTGAGCGTCAACGAGGGTGAGGTGGTGGCCCTGATCGGCGCGAACGGCGCCGGTAAGACCACCACCATGCGGGCCATCTCCGGAACCCGGTCGCTCGCCAGCGGAAAGATCACGTTCAACGGCGAGGACATCAGCAAGCTCCGGGCCGACCTGCGGGTGGTCCGGGGCCTGTGCCAGTCACCCGAGGGCCGGCAGATCTTCCCCGGCATGACGGTGATGGAGAACCTGGACATGGGGGCGTACACCCGGCGGGACTCCGCCGGCATCGCCTCCGACCTGGACCGGGTGCTGACCCTGTTCCCGCGGCTGGCCGAGCGGCGCAAGCAGGCCGGTGGCACGCTCTCCGGCGGCGAGCAGCAGATGCTCGCGGTCGGCCGGGCGCTGATGAGCCGGCCGAAGCTGCTGCTGCTCGACGAGCCGTCGATGGGTCTTGCCCCGTTGGTGATCCGGCAGATCTTCGACATCATCACGGAGATCAACCAGCAGGGCACCACGATCCTGCTGGTGGAGCAGAACGCCCAGCAGGCGCTGTCGCGGGCGCACCGCGGCTACGTGCTGGAGACCGGTCAGATCGTGAAGGAGGGGTCCGGTCAGGACCTGCTGCACGATCCGTCGGTCAAGGAGGCGTACCTCGGCGTTGCCTGAGCCATCCGACCGGCGGCCGGCCATCCCTCGCGGGGTGGCCGGCCGCCGGCTTTCGGGCCGGCGGTCGGTCCCGCCGTCGGACGCGCGGTGCCGCCACCCGGCGATGTCGGTGCGACGGACTAGAGTCGCTGCCGTGACAGCTACGACGCCGCGCCTGCTTCTCGTCGACGGACACTCCCTGGCATACCGGGCCTTCTTCGCCCTGCCGGTGGAAAACTTCTCCACCACGACGGGTCAGCCGACCAACGCGGTCTACGGCTTCACCTCGATGCTGATCAACGTGCTGCGTGACGAGCAGCCGACGCACATCGTCGTCGCCTTCGACGTCTCCCGCCGCTCCTTCCGCACCGACAAGTACGCGGAGTACAAGGCCGGCCGCAGCGAGACCCCGACCGACTTCAAGGGCCAGGTCAGCCTGGTCAAGGAGGTCCTGGCCGCGCTGCAGATCCCGGTGGTCGAGATGGAGGGCTTCGAGGCCGACGACGTCATTGCCACGCTCGCCTGCCAGGCCCGCGACCAGGGCATGACGGTGCTGATCAGCAGCGGTGACCGGGACGCGTTCCAGCTGGTCGACGACCAGGTCACCGTGCTCTACCCGCGCAAGGGCGTCTCCGACCTGGCCCGGATGGACCCGGCGGCGATCGAGGCGAAGTACGGCGTCGGGCCGCAGCAGTACCGGGACCTGGCCGCGCTGGTCGGCGAGACCAGTGACAACCTGCCCGGCGTCCCGGGCGTCGGCCCGAAGACCGCCGCCAAGTGGATCACCACGTACGGCGGGGTGGAGGGCGTGATCGCCCGCGCCGACGAGATCAAGGGCAAGGCCGGCGACAGCCTGCGGGAGCGGCTCGCCGACGTGATCCGCAACTACGAGATCAACCGCCTCGTCTCCGATCTGGAGCTGCCGCTGCGCCCGGAGGACACCCGCTGGGCCGGCTGGGACCGGGAGGCGGTGCACCAGGTCTTCGACACCCTGGAGTTCCGCATCCTGCGTGACCGGCTCTACCAGTACCTGGAGGCCGTCGAGCCGGAGGCTGAGTCCGGCTTCGACCTGACCGGCGAGGTGCTCACCGCGCCCGGCGCGCTGTCCGGCTGGCTGGCCGCGCACGTCCCGACCGGCACTCCGGTCGGGATGGCGGTCAAGCTCGACACCGGCCCCAACCGCCGGCACACCGCCTCCATCGTCGGTTTGGCGCTGGCCACCGCCGGCGGCGCGGCGGCCTGGGTCGACCCGGCGGGCCTCGACCCGGCCGACGAGGGCGCACTGGCCGGCTGGCTGGCCGACGCGCAGCGGCCCAAGGTCCTGCACGACAGCAAGCCGGCCGTGCTGGCCTGCGCCGCGCACGGCTGGGAGCTGGCCGGCGTCGTCCGGGACACCCAGATCGCCGCATACCTGGCCCGCCCCGACCAGCGGTCGTACGACCTGAGCGACCTGGCGCTGCGTTACCTGCACCGCGAGCTGCGGGTGGACGCGCCGGAGACCGGCCAGCTCACCCTCGACGGGCTGGGCGACGAGGGCGTGGCCGAGCAGAACCTCATGCTCCAGGCCCGGGCCACCCTCGACCTGGCCGACGCGATCGACGCCGAGCTGTCCCGCGACGGTGAGCAGTCCGCCCGGCTGATGGCCGGGGTGGAGCTGCCGCTGATGCGGGTGCTGGCCGACATGGAGAGCACCGGCATCGCCGCCGACACGCACTACCTGTCCGAGCTGGAGGCGCATTTCGCCGCCGAGGTGAAGGCCGCCGCGCAGGGCGCGTACGAGGCGGTGGGCCGGGAGTTCAACCTCGGCTCGCCCAAGCAGTTGCAGGAGATCCTCTTCACCGAGCTGGGCCTGCCCAAGACCAAGAAGATCAAGACCGGATACACCACCGACGCGGACGCCCTGCAGTGGCTCTACGCGCAGAACCCGCACCCGGTGCTGGCCCACCTGCTGCGCCACCGGGACGTGGCCAAGCTCAAGTCCACCGTCGACGGTCTGCTCAAGTCGGTCTCCGACGACGGCCGGATCCACACCACCTTCAACCAGACGGTGGCGGCGACCGGTCGGCTCTCCTCCACCGAGCCCAACCTGCAGAACATCCCGATCCGCACCGAGGAGGGCCGGCGGATCCGCCGGGCGTTCGTGGTGGGCGAGGGCTACGACTGCCTGCTGACCGCCGACTACAGCCAGATCGAGATGCGCATCATGGCGCACCTGTCGTCGGACGACGCGCTGATCGAGGCGTTCAACTCCGGCGCCGACTTCCACGCGGCCACCGCCTCGTCGGTCTTCGGAACGCCGGTCGACGAGGTCACCCCGGACCAGCGCCGCAAGATCAAGGCGATGAACTACGGCCTGGCGTACGGGCTGAGCGCGTTCGGGCTGTCCCAGCAGCTCAACATCGGCACCGAAGAGGCGCGCGGGCTGATGGAGAACTACTTCGCCGGTTTCGGCGGGGTGCGTGACTACCTGTACCAGGTGGTCGCCCGGGCCCGGCAGGACGGCTACACCTCGACCATTCTGGGTCGCCGCCGCTACCTGCCGGACCTGGGCAGTGACAACCGGCAGCGCCGCGACATCGCCGAGCGGATGGCGCTCAACGCCCCGATCCAGGGCTCGGCGGCCGACATCATCAAGCTGGCGATGTTGCACGTCGACACCGCGCTGAGCGAGGCCGGGCTGCGCTCCCGGATGCTGTTGCAGGTGCACGACGAGTTGGTCTTCGAGGTCGCGCCGGGTGAGCGCGAGGCGTTGGAGGCGCTGGTCCGGCGGGAGATGGGCGAGGCGTACCCGCTGTCGGTGCCGCTGGAGGTGTCGGTCGGCGAAGGCCGGGACTGGAACAGCGCTGACCACTGATCTCTGTCGTTGCGGTGGTGGGGGTTCCGGTGGTCGGTGCTGTTCTGCGTTGTGAATCAAAGTGGTGCGTCAGAGTGGTGGCGTCGGAGTGGTGGGTCAGCGGCCGGGTCCTCGGCGCTCCTTCGGGGGTGTGCCGTGCCGATCGAGGGCCCGCCGGGACGGGCCGCCCGGGGACGGAAGAGGACCCTTGAGGGGGTCGTGACCCCAGTTCATGAGCGACCAACGCCACTTGGTGTCGCGGACATTGCCGGAGGGGCGCTGGGCCATGTGCCGGCGGACGTAGCCGACCACCTTGCGCATGTGCTTGTAGTCGCCCTCCGACA
Source organism: Micromonospora sp. NPDC005087 (assembly GCF_042872965.1). Lineage (NCBI taxonomy): Bacteria > Bacillati > Actinomycetota > Actinomycetes > Micromonosporales > Micromonosporaceae > Micromonospora > Micromonospora sp. NPDC005087. The sequence continues at coordinate 585,741 of NZ_JBIALB010000003.1, forward strand.
GGTCGCCGCGCTTGCGCCGCAACAGGTCGATGATCTTCCGACCGGACTCGTGCCCCACCGACTCACCGCCGCCGGAGCGGCCGCCCTTGTGCCAGCCGACCTGCTTCGACTCGCCGCTCTCCAGCCACTTCGACAGCTCGCCCGGCTTCATGTTCACCGCGTCGGTGAACTCGCGGTAGGTGTCGCCGGCATCGTCACTCCCGCTCACGGCGCAGCACCTCCGGTCGGTGGGCGACGTCGCGGCCCGAGTCGTCGTTGCGGATCCGGTACTGCGGCTCGTCCTCGGTCGCGTTCACGGCGTGGCCGCGTACGTGCGTCCGGTCGGTCAGCTTCTCCTTGACCACGCCGCGCGCCCGGCCGCTGTGACTGGCCCAGGAGACGTGGTCGCCCTCGCGGAATTCCCTCTGCTCGGCCATACGCTCCGGCTACCCGGCACCGACGGGGCGAAACGGCCAGCCGAAGCGGCCGACTACGGCGTGATCTCGGCGATCGGCAGCTTGATGTCGAACGGCTCGGTCAACTCGATCACGTCGGCGCCGTCGGCGACCAGCTCGTACTGCCGCTCACCGCCGGGCCCCACCCGGTCGCCGATCCGGTACGCGTAGACGTGCACCGGGTTCTGCTCGATCCGCCAGTAGAAGGGGATGCCGGCGGCGGCGTACTCACCCGGCTTGGCGAACAGGTCGATCCGCCGGGTGCCCGGCGAGACGATCTCCACGGGGTGGGGGTCGCACCGCGCGTGCGACGCGGTCATGCGGTGGGCTTCTCGGTGACGAAGATGGCGGTGCCGGGGAAGAGCCGCCCGCGCAGCGGGCTCCACTGCCCCCAGATCCCCTCGTGCCCCGCCGGCCACTCCGGCTCCACCAGGTCCAGCAGCCGGAACCCGGCGCCGACCAGCTCCCGGATCCGGTCGCCGAGGGTGCGGTGCTGCTCGACGTAGGTGGCCACACCGGATTCGTCCTGCTCCACATAGGGGGAGCGGTCGAAGTACGAGTGCACGGCGGTCAGCCCACCCTCACCCGGGTCGTCGAGGAAGATCCAGCGCATCGGGTGGGTGACCGAGAAGACCCACCGGCCGCCGGGGCGCAGCACCCGGTGCACCTCGGCGAGCAGGGTCGCCGAGTCGTCCACGAACGGGATCGCGCCGAACGCGGTGCAGGCGACGTCGAACGACCGGTCGGCGAACGGCAGGGCGAGCGCGTCGGCCTGCACCAGCGGTACGCGTACCCCGGTGCGGTCGGCGGCTTCCGCGGCGTGCCGCAACATGCCGGCGGACAGGTCGAAGGCGACCGGCCGGGCGCCCTGGGTGGCCAGCCAGCGGGCGGCGGCCGCGGCGCCGCAGCCCACCTCCAGCACCCGGCGCCCGGGCAGGTCACCGAGCAGCCGGGCGTCGGCCTCGCGCAGCCCCTCGGGGCACCAGACGAAGTCCACGTCGCCGAGGAACGCGCCGTGCTCGGCCTGGTAGTCGTCGGCGTCGGTGTCCCACCAGCCGCGGTTGGCCCGCCGGGCCTCGGCGTCACCCACCCGGCGCCGGGTCACCCGGCTGTCGTCATCCACCCGCTCACGCTAGGCCCCGTCGCGGCTGTGGAGGGCGATGGGCCGGCCGACCCGCCGACGCGGCGGCGTCGCCGACCGGACGCCCGTTCGGTGGTGCTGTCGGGTCAGGTGTGACGGACGAGACAGCAGGGGCGGTTTCCGGGCGATTGTTCGGCTTTCGCAGGTCATCGCAGGGCGAGAAGCCGGGAGGGCTTGCACGCTGTGGTAATGCGCACGGTAGGCTAGACGATGCGCTCGCGGATCGCGTTGCCTCGGCAGGGAGCAGGTGCGCGGTCGACGGAGCCACATCATGATCTCACTAGGCGATCGTTCGGTGTGCCCGGCGACGGATCCGCTGGCGCGAACAGGTCACCGCGACACCAGCCTGCTGTGACAACCCATCCGACCGGAGCAACCGCCCACATGACGAGCAGCATCGAGGCCCCCTCGAGCGCCACCCGGGTCACCCACGACGATCTCGGTTCCGAGGAGGCTTTCCTCGCCGCGATCGACGAGACCATCAAGTACTTCAACGACGGCGACATTGTCGAAGGCACCGTCGTCAAGGTCGATCGGGACGAGGTCCTGCTCGACATCGGCTACAAGACCGAGGGTGTCATCCCCTCTCGGGAGTTGTCGATCAAGCACGACGTGGACCCCGCCGAGGTTGTGACGGTTGGTGACCACATCGAGGCCCTTGTCCTCCAGAAGGAGGACAAGGAGGGTCGTCTGATCCTCTCCAAGAAGCGGGCGCAGTACGAGCGGGCCTGGGGCACGATCGAGAAGATCAAGGACGAGGACGGCGTCGTCCGCGGTTCGGTCATCGAGGTGGTCAAGGGTGGCCTCATCCTCGACATCGGGCTGCGCGGCTTCCTGCCCGCGTCCCTGGTCGAGATGCGGCGCGTGCGCGACCTGCAGCCGTACGTCGGGCGGGAGCTCGAGGCCAAGATCATCGAGCTGGACAAGAACCGCAACAACGTGGTTCTGTCCCGCCGGGCCTGGCTGGAGCAGACGCAGTCCGAGGTGCGCACCGAGTTCCTCAACAAGTTGCAGAAGGGCCAGGTCCGCAAGGGCGTCGTGTCCTCGATCGTCAACTTCGGCGCGTTCGTGGACCTTGGCGGCGTCGACGGTCTGGTGCACGTCTCCGAGCTGTCCTGGAAGCACATCGACCACCCGTCCGAGGTCGTCGAGGTGGGCCAGGAGGTCGAGGTCGAGGTCCTGGACGTCGACCTGGACCGCGAGCGGGTCTCGCTGTCGCTGAAGGCGACGCAGGAGGACCCGTGGCGGCAGTTCGCCCGCACCCACGCGATCCAGCAGATCGTGCCGGGTAAGGTCACCAAGCTGGTGCCGTTCGGTGCGTTCGTCCGGGTGGACGACGGCATCGAGGGCCTGGTCCACATCTCCGAGCTGGCCGAGCGCCACGTGGAGATCCCGGAGCAGGTCGTCCAGGTCGGCTCCGAGGTCATGGTCAAGGTCATCGACATCGACCTGGAGCGCCGCCGGATCTCGCTGTCGCTCAAGCAGGCCAACGAGGGCTTCGTCGAGGGCGAGGAGCACTTCGACCCGACCCTCTACGGCATGGCCGCGACGTACGACGCCGAGGGCAACTACATCTACCCGGAGGGCTTCGACCCGGAGACGGGCGAGTGGCTCGAGGGGTACGACAAGCAGCGCGAGACCTGGGAGAGCCAGTACGCCGAGGCCCGTCTGCGCTGGGAGGCCCACACCAAGCAGGTGCAGACCTCCCGGGCCGCCGACGCCGAGGCCGCTGCCAACCCGACTCCGGCCGTCCCGGCCGCTGGCGGCACCACCTCCACGTCCAGCCCGGCCCCGAGCCGGCAGGCCGAGGAGCCGGCCGGCACGCTGGCCACCGACGAGGCGCTCGCCGCTCTGCGGGAGAAGCTCGCCGGCGGTAAGTGACCCGCTGAACGACGACGGGCCCCGTCCCCGCGATCTTCGGATCGTCGGGGGCGGGGCCTTCGCCGTATCCCGCCCGCCGGTCCGGTACACGATCGGGTCGCGCTGAGCGAAGGGCACCCCGGCCGGGCCACCGTGCCGCTGGTCCCGCGCCCGGCCCGCAAGATCGTGGAAAGAGGGGCCTCCCGCTGGCCAGGTGACCACTACATCCAGGATCGAGCATGATCTCGCCACCGCCCGCCGTGCGCGGGTGGGTTTGGCGGCGGGGACCGAGATCCGGTTGACTGGTCCGGTGCTGAGAGTGGGATTGACCGGCGGGATCGGGTCGGGCAAGAGCGCGGTGGCCGCGCGGCTGGTCGAGCGGGGCGCCGTGCTCGTCGACGCCGACCGGGTGGCCCGGGAGGTCGTCGCGCCGGGCACCGAGGGGCTGGCCGAGATCGTCGCCGCCTTCTCCGAGCGGGTGCTGGACGCTGAGGGCGCGCTGGACCGCGCCGCACTGGGCGCGGTGGTGTTCGCCGACGAGACCGCCCGCCGCCGGTTGGAGGCGATCACCCATCCCCGGGTCCGGGCCCGCACCGCCGAGCTGGTCGCCGCGGCCGCACCCGACGCGATCGTCGTCAACGACGTACCGCTGCTGGTGGAGGTCGGTCTGGCGCCCACGTACCACCTGGTGGTCGTGGTGCAGACGGCCGTGCCGTCCCGACTGGAACGGCTGGCGCGCGACCGGGGGATGGACCGCGCGGAGGCCGAGCGGCGGATCGCCGCGCAGGCCGACGACGCCCGTCGCCGCACGGTGGCGGACGTGGTGCTGACCAATGACGGCAGCCCCGCGGCGCTGCACGCCGAGGTGGACAGGCTATGGCACCAGCGGCTGCTGCCCTACGAGCGCAACCTGCGTGAGCGGCGGGTGGTCCCGCCGGGCCGGGTCGACCGGGCCGAGGCCGACCCGACCTGGCCCGAGCAGTACGAGCGGCTGGCCGCGCGGATCCGGCACGCGCTCGCCCCGGCCGACCTGCGGATCGACCACGTCGGCGCGACCGCGGTGCCCGGCGTCGCCACCGAGGACGTCATGGACGTGCAGGTGGCCGTGCCCAGTCTCGCCGACGCCGACGGGACGCTGGCTGACCGGTTGGCGAACGCCGGGTTCCCGCGGGTCCCGGGGCAGTGGTGGGACGATCCGCGCCCGGCCGGCAGCGGCCGGTGGGAGAAGCGGCTGCACGGCAGCGCCGACCCGGCCCGCCCGGTGCGCCTGCACGTGCGGGTGGCCGGATCGCCGGGCTGGCGGTACGCGCTGCTGATGCGCGACCACCTGCGCGCCGATCCGGGCCAGCGGGCCGTGTACCTGCTGCTCAAGCGGGAATTGGTCGACGCGGCGCCGGTTGTCGGCGGTCCCGGTACGGCCGGCGACCCCCGGTTCGACGAGGAGTACCTGCGCGCCGAGCAGTGGGCCGCGCAGACCGGCTGGCGGCCGTAGGGACTGTTTCGGTCAGGTGGTGGCCGCGGAGCGGGGCACCGGCGCGAGCCGGGGTACCGAAGCGGGATTGAGGTCGAGTTGTGCCCACGTGCCGGGGGCGGTGCGCAGCTCCAGCCGGCGCAGCGACCCGTTCCGGTCGATCCAGTAGCGCAGGAGCGCGTCCGCCGTGCGCAGCTCGACGACGTCCACGGTCCGCCCGGCGGCGACGTCCTCGCGTACCCGCACGGCCGCGCCGCGCTGCCCGGCCGACCCGGCGGCGGCCACCGCCGCGCCAACCAGCAGGCTGAGGTCGTCCGTACCGGACCGGGTGAACCGCCACGCCCCGGCCGGGGGCGGCAGCGGCGGCCGACCCGGCGTCTCCGCAGTGCCACCGCCACCGGCCGCGGCCGGTACGTCCGCCCGGGCCAGGCCGGCGGTGTCCCGGCGGAGCAGGGTCCGGCGATCCGGTACGCCCAGATCGGCCACCGCCAGGTACGCGGTGCGCGCGGTCCAGCTCAACCAGCCGGCGCCCCGCAGGTTGGTGTCCGTGCCCACCGGGGCGGTCAGCGTCAGCGTGGCCCCGCCCTGCGCGCGCAGCCGGGCCGGCAGGCGGCTGAGCCGGTCCCGTTCGGCGTCGGTCAGCGCGCGGGGCAGCCCCGGCCGGCCACCGAGCGCGTCCACCGGCCGCAGCGTCGGCCGGTCCGCCCGGTTGAGGATCACGGTGACCGGCCCGACGCCGGGCAGCTGGGCGACCAGCTTGTGCAACCGGCTGTCCTGGTCGAGCCAGTAGCGGGTCTGCCCGTCCGGGTCGGCCTCGACGCCCGGCGGGCCGGCCGCCGCGCTGCCCGGTGCCGGGTTGCCGCTGGCGGGTGCGCCGCCCGGCAGCGGCGCCTGCAGGATGTCCACCGGGCCGGCGGCGACGGTGTCCCGGGCCACCCAGCGGGCACCGCCGTCGCGCAGTGCCTGAGCCGGGTCCGGGCGGTCGGCGGCGAGGCCGAGGAGCAGGTCGAGCACGGGAGCCAGGCCCGCGCCGGGTGCCAGGTGGTGCAGCCGCCAGTGGTCCGCCGGCGGCACCAGTGGGGGCGCGGCGGGGGTGGGCACCGCCGACGGGTCCGGCCGGATCACCAGCAACGGGCCGACGCTCTGCAACAGGCCCCGCTCGACGCCCGCGCCCGGCCCACCCACGTCGAGGTAGAGCAGCGGCCGCGACCAGTCCACCCACCCCACGAGTTCGGTACGGGCGGCACCGGTGCCGACCGTGACGCGGACCCCGGCGCGCAGGTCCCGCAGGTTGGTGACCCGCATCGCGGCCAGTCGCTCGCCCTCGGCCACGGTCAGCGGCCGGGCGGGCTCGGGTGGGTCGGGCGCCCAGCTCAACAACCCGATCACCAGCGCGGTCGCGGACGTGAGCGCGGTCAGGCCGAGCAGCAGGAGCACCGTCCGGCGGCGGCGGCCGGCTCGGGCCGGGCCGGTGGTGTCGGCGGCCGGGTCGGTGGCGCCGGCGGGGCGGGGCGTGCTGCTGGTGTCGCGCGTCGGGTTCGGAGAGGTGTCCACGGATGTGAAACGGGCCGGGCGGCGGCGGGGTGACGAGCACGGTCGGGTGGCGTCGCCGGAACGAGCAGGGGCGCTCGCGGCGGCCGGTCAGCGCCTCGAGCGCGACCACACCGGTGCGCACGCCGGACGCGCCGGGTGCTGCGACCGCTGTGCCGGGGGTGGCCGGCCGAGATGACGGCCTGGGCCACCGGCCCGGTCGGCCGCCGCGAGCGGCCTACAGCGAGAGCCTAGCGCCGGTGACATGTGCCACACAATGGGAATATTGAAGCTGATCACGTAACCGCCGTGACGGCCGTTCCTGTCGGACCTCCGGCGTACCGTTGAGGTCATGGCGCTCGACATTCCCCGGCTGGACAGCCGCTTCCAGGTCGTCAGTGACTTCCAGCCGGCCGGCGACCAGCCCGCCGCCATCGACGACCTTGAGCGTCGCGTTCGGCGTGGCGACCGCAACACGGTGCTGCTCGGCGCGACCGGCACCGGCAAGAGCGCCACCACCGCGTGGCTCATCGAGCGGCTGCAGCGCCCGACGCTGGTGCTCGCCCCGAACAAGACGCTCTGCGCGCAGCTGGCCAAGGAGTTCAGCGAGCTGCTGCCGCACAACGCGGTCGAATACTTCGTCTCCTACTACGACTACTACCAGCCCGAGGCGTACATTCCGCAGACCGACACCTACATCGAGAAGGACTCCTCGATCAACGAGGAGGTCGAGCGGCTGCGGCACTCGGCGACGATGTCGCTGCTGACCCGCCGCGACGTGATCGTGGTGGCGACCGTGTCGGCGATCTACGGCCTGGGCACCCCGGAGGAATACCTCGACCGGGCGGTCCGGGTCGAGGTGGGCCAGGAGCTCGACCGCGACAAGCTGCTGCGCCGGCTGGTCGACATCCAGTACACCCGCAACGACATGGCCTTCAACCGCGGCACCTTCCGGGTCCGCGGCGACACGTTGGAGATCATCCCGGCGTACGAGGAGCTGGCTGTCCGCGTCGAGATGTTCGGCGACGAGGTGGAGAAGCTCTACTACCTCAACCCGTTGACCGGTGACGTGGTCCGGGAGGTCGACCAGCTGGTGATCTTCCCGGCGACGCACTACGCGGCCGGCCCGGAGCGGATGGAGCGGGCCATCCGCGACATCGAGGTGGAGCTGGCCGAGCGGCTGGCCGAGCTGGAGCGGCAGGGCAAGCTGCTGGAGGCGCAGCGACTGCGGATGCGCACCACCTACGACATCGAGATGATGCGGCAGGTGGGCTTCTGCTCCGGCATCGAGAACTACTCGATGCACATGGACGGGCGGCTGCCCGGCAGCCCGCCGCACTGCCTGCTCGACTACTTCCCGGACGACTTCCTCACCGTCATCGACGAGTCGCACGTGACGATCCCGCAGATCGGCAGCATGTACGAGGGCGACGCCTCGCGTAAGCGGATGCTCATCGACCACGGTTTCCGGCTGCCCAGCGCGGCCGACAACCGGCCGCTGCGTTTCGACGAGTTCCTGGAGCGGGTCGGCCAGACGGTCTACCTCTCGGCGACTCCGGGCCCGTGGGAGTTGGAGCAGGCCCAGGGCGAGTTCGTCGAACAGGTCATCCGCCCCACCGGGCTGATCGACCCGGAGGTCGTGATCAAGCCGACCAAGGGCCAGATCGACGACCTGATGCACGAGATCAAGCTGCGCACCGAGCGGGATGAGCGGGTGCTGGTCACCACGCTGACCAAGAAGATGGCCGAGGATCTGTCGGACTACCTGCTGGAGAACGGCATCCGGGTGCGCTACCTGCACTCGGAGGTCGACACCCTGCGCCGGGTGGAGCTGCTGCGCGAGCTGCGCAAGGGCGAGTACGACGTGCTGGTCGGCATCAACCTGCTCCGCGAGGGGCTGGACCTGCCCGAGGTGTCGCTGGTGGCGATCCTCGACGCCGACAAGGAGGGCTTCCTGCGCAGCGGTCGGTCACTCATCCAGACCATCGGCCGGGCCGCCCGTAACGTCTCCGGCCAGGTGCACATGTACGCCGACAAGATCACCCCGTCGATGGCGGCCGCGATCGACGAGACCGATCGGCGTCGGGCCAAGCAGATCGCGCACAACGAGGCGCACGGGATCAGCCCGGAGCCCCTGCGCAAGAAGATCCACGACATTCTGGACGACATCTACCGCGAGGCGGAGGACACCGAGAACTCCCGGGTCGGGGGCGCGGTGCGCCAGCTCTCCCGGGGCAAGGCGCCGGTCAAGGAGACCCGCAGCCGCAGTCGGGCCGCCGCCACCACCCCGTCCCGGGAGGGGATGGCCCGTGCCGACCTCGCCCAACTCATTCAGGAGCTCAACGACCAGATGCTGGCCGCCGCACGCGAGCTGCAGTTCGAGCTGGCGGCCCGGATCCGCGACGAGGTCGCCGACCTGAAGAAGGAGCTGCGCGGCATGGACGCCGCCGGCGTGAAGTGACGACCACGCCAGCGGGCCGAAACGGCAGGTACGGGCCGGTCCGACCGGTCCACCGTGGGCGATTCGGCGGTTGCGCTACGCGAGCGTGGTATTGCACTGGGTGATCGTCCTGCGTACTCTCCCTCGGTGGGGAGGCGGGGATGCCGGTGCCAACAAGTCCTGTCATTCGACGTGTGCGGCTCGGCGCCGAGCTGCGCCAGTTACGCCGGCGCGAGGCGCTGACCCTGGAGCAGGTCTGCGACCGGCTGGGCTGGGCGTCGACGTCGAAACTGTCCCGCATCGAGCTGGGCCAGAGCCGCCCGGACCTCGCCGACGTCCTGGACCTGCTCGACGTCTACCAGGTGCCGGCGCCCGCCCGGGACGCGCTGATCGTGATCGCCCGGGACGCGGCCACCAGCCACGGCTGGTGGAAGACGCTCGGCGAGATGAGCGAGCGGCAGCGCACCTACGCCGAGCTGGAGGCGGGTGCCGCCCACATCGTCGAGTACCAGCCGGCGGTCGTGCCGGGGCTGCTCCAGACGCCGGCGTACGCCCGGTTGCGGGTCGCCGCCGGTGCCATGCTCACACCGGAGATCGACGTGGAGGCCGAGGTGCGCGCCCGGGCGCTGCGACAGGAGGTGCTGCGCCGAGCGGACCCGCCGCGCTACACGGCGGTGCTGGCCGAGGCCGTCTGCGACCCGGCTGAGCTGGCGGTTCCGGTCTGGCGCGAGCAGCTGCGGCACCTGGTCGCCGTGAGCGGGCTGGCGCACGTGACGGTGCGGCTGCTGCCCCGCAGCGTGGCCGGCGACGGGCTGCACCCGCTCACCCCGTACTCCTGCTATGCCTTTCCCGACCCGGCGGATCCGCGGACGGTGATGCTGGAGGCGTTGACCACCGACGTCCGGTTGACCACCCCGCTCGACGTCGACCGGTACGAGCGGATGACCGAGGCTCTGCTGACCGCCGCGCTGTCACCGGAGGAGACGGTCACCGCGCTGGCCCGCCGCGTCGGCGAGTGAGGGCACGGCGCGACCACCGGGCCCGGCGCCCCCGAGCCCGTCGGGACCGGCGGCCGGCGCGTGCGGTGGGCACGATAGCCGCGCGGTACGACAGCTCCGCTCAGGCCGGCACGTCGATGAAGTGCTCGACCAGGGGCGGCCCGGCGAAGTACGGCCCGATCAGCTCGCGCCACCGCTCGAACCGCTCGGTGGCCCGGAAGCTCTCCTCGTGCGCCTCGACCGAGTCCCATTCGACCAGTAGCACGAATCGCGTCGGGGACTCGATCCCCCGGTTCATCCGCACCGACCGGCAGCCGGGCGTCCCGGCGAGCACCGGGTGACCCTGGGCGTACGCGGCGGCGAACGCGTCCTCGTTTCCGGGCAGTACGTCGATCAGCGCGACCTCAAGCACCATGGTGGAGAGCCTCCCACGACGGGTCGGCCGAGTGGTGTCGTGGGGTCTGTTCCGGTGTCGACACAGACCCTAGGGTGGCACTGTGATGATCGACTGGCTGACCGGCACCGCGTTCCGGGTGGCCGGCACCGGCACCACCTGGGCGGAGCTGTTGGGGTTCGCCACCGGCGTGCTGAACGTCTGGTTGGTGGCCCGGCAGCGGATCTCGAACTGGCCGATCGGCATCGCCAACGTGCTGCTGCTCATGCTGCTGTTCTGGACTGCCGGCCTGTACGCCGACGCCGGGCTCCAGGTCGTCTACGTCGCGCTCGGCTGCTACGGCTGGTGGCAGTGGCTGTTCGGTGGCGAGCGGCGGACCCGGCTCACGGTGAGCCGGACCGGGCGGCGGGAGTGGCTGGCGCTGGCCGTCGTCGGGGTGCTGCTCACCGGGGCGCTCTGGGCGCTGCTGGACCGGGCCACCGACTCCACCGTGCCGCTGCCGGACGCGCTGACCACGGCCCTGTCCCTGCTGGCGACGTACGGCCAGACCCGCAAGCGGGTGGAGAGTTGGTGGCTGTGGATCGCCGCCGACCTGATCTACATCCCGCTCTACGCGTACAAGGGCCTGCACCTGACCGCCGTCCTGTACCTGGTCTTCCTGGCCCTCTGCGTGCTCGGGCTGCGCGCCTGGCGGGCCGACCTGCGCCGGGCCGCCGGGCCGACCGCGGTGCCGTCCGGGCCGGCGCCGGTCAGCGCGTGACCGGGCGGGCACCGGGCCACCCGTCGGCACCGACGCCGAGGTCGCCCGGACGGGCGTCGAACCCGGAGTTCGGGCACGGGATGGTGGTGGGGAAGTTCTATCCGCCGCACGCCGGGCACCACGCGCTGATCGAGGCCGCCGCCGCCCGCTGTGCCGCGGTCACCGTGGTGGTGGCGCCATCGCGCCGCGAGTCCATCCCGCTCGAGGCGCGGCTGGAATGGCTGCGGGAGGCGCACGCCCACACCCCGTGGGTCCGGTTCGTGGGTCGGTACGACGACCACCCGGTGGACTACGCCGACCCGGCGGTCTGGGACGCGCACTGCGCGGTGTTCCGTGCGGCGGTCGGACCGGAGGCGGTGGACGCGGTCTTCTCCTCCGAGGCGTACGGCGTGGAACTGGCGCGGCGCTTCGACGCCGTACCCGTGTCGGTGGATCTGGACCGGCGGACCGTGCCGGTCTCCGGCACCGCGGTGCGCGCGGACCCGGCGGGTCACTGGCGATGGCTGAGCCCGCCGGTGCGCGCCTGGTTCGTCCGGCGGGTCGTGGTGGTCGGCGCCGAGTCGACGGGCACCACCACGATGGCAGCGGCGCTGGCCGCGCACTACCGCACCGACTGGGTGCCGGAGTACGGCCGGGAGTTGACCGCCCGCAAGCTGGCCCGGCTCCGCGAACGCTCGCCCGGGGCGAGTGTGTTCGACGTCCGTTGGGACCGGGGCGACTTCCGCACGGTGGTCCGCGAGCAGCAGGCGGCCGAGGACGCGGCGGCCCGATCGTCCGGGCCGCTGTTGTTCTGCGACACGGATGCGCGGGCCACCGCCGTCTGGGAGGAGCGCTACCTCGGCAGCGCGTCCCCGCAGGTCCGGGCCGCGGCACGCCGGCCGGCGCTGTATCTGCTGACCGACCACCGGGACGTGCCGTTCGCCGACGACGGTCTGCGCGACGGGGAACACCTGCGGGGCTGGATGACCGAGCGGTTCCGCACCGAGCTGGTGGGGTGCGGCGTGCCGGTGGTGGAGCTGACCGGACCGCACGCCGAGCGGCTGGCCCGTGCGGTGGCGGCCTGCGACGCCCTGCTCGCCACCGGCTGGTCGCTCACCGACCCCCTTGTCGCACCTGACACGCACTAGCCTCCTAGGACGCCCGAGGGGACGTGTCGGACGCTATTCCCGTTCGGCGAGTGGGCGGTGACACCGAATGCCCGGGGTGCGATCACACCGCGTGGTGGGGGAGAATGGCCATCGAGGAGGGGAGTATTCCCTCGCGACGGAGTCGTCAGCACGGTCGATCGCCGGAACGTCGGCGGCCCCCGACCCGGCCCCGTCGGTCGCCGCCCGCTCGCGGGAGGCGGCGGAAGAGACCTCCGACAGTCACCAGAGTGAGCGTCAGCGGCACACCGGCCCTTTCGGGGGCGTACGGTGTGCCCGACGCCGCGTGTCTGCCGGAGGAATGAAGTTGGACGTGTCCGGATTGGTGTGGGCGGGGACTCTCGTCGCACTGACTGCGGTTCTACTCGTCGACCTGTTGATCATCGGTCGGCGTCCACACGAGCCGAGTGTGCGCGAGTCGAGCCTCTGGGTCGCCTTCTACGTCGGCCTGGCCCTGCTCTTCGGCGCCGGTCTCTGGCTGACCTCCGGGGCGAGCGCGGCCGGGCAGTTCTACACCGGCTGGCTCACCGAATACAGCCTCTCGGTGGACAATCTCTTCGTCTTCGTGATCATCATGGCCCGCTTCGGGGTGCCCCGGCAGTACCAGCAGAAGGTGCTGCTGGTCGGCATCGTGCTGGCGCTGGTGATGCGCGGTGGGTTCATCGCCGCCGGCGCCGCCCTGATCTCGCAGTTCTCCTGGGTCTTCTACATCTTCGGCGCCTTCCTGATCTACACGGCGGTCAACCTGGCCCGGCAGGGCGAGCCGGACGAGGACGAGTTCTCGGAGAACCTGCTGATCCGGTGGAGCCGTCGGGCGCTGCCGATCTCCAAGAGCTACGACGACGCGAAGCTGACCACCCACGAGAACGGCCGGCGGCTCTTCACGCCGATGCTGATCGTCATGATCGCGATCGGTACCACCGACCTGATTTTCGCGCTGGACTCCATCCCGGCGATCTTCGGCATCACCCAGGAGCCGTACCTGGTCTTCACCGCGAACGTCTTCGCGCTGATGGGCCTGCGTCAGCTCTACTTCCTGCTCGGCGGCCTGCTCGACCGGCTGATCTACCTGAGCTACGGGCTGGCCGTGGTGCTCGGCTTCATCGGGGTCAAGCTGGTGCTGGAGGCGCTGGCCGACAACAACCTGCCGTTCATCAACGGCGGGGAGCACGTGGGGTGGGCGCCGCACATCCCGATCTGGCTCTCCCTGCTGGTCATCCTCGGCACCCTGCTGGTCGCCACGATCGCCAGCCTGATGAAGTCCGCCCGGGACCGACGCCGCGAACTGGCCGAGGCTCGACGCTGACCCGCGCCGGCCGGGTGCGGGGACGCGCCCGGCCGGTCAGACCCGGTGCGCGCCGACCAGGGTGGCGGTCCGATCGGCCGGCAGCGGCTCCTCCACCACTCGCCGCCGCCGGTAGCAGGCGTGCAGCATCCGCCGGTTCTCGTGGTCGCCGGGGACGGCGGTGACGATGCCGATGTGATGGATCTTGCGGCCGGGTCGGGCGAAGAAGTAGAGGTCGCCTGGGCGCTCCTCGCCCAGCGGCAGTGGTGTGGTCGCCTGGGCCTGGTCGTCGGCGTCGCGGGGCAGCAGTACCCCGAAGCGGCGCCAGGCCAGGTGCACCAGCCCTGAGCAGTCGATGCCGTACGCGGAGAGCCCACCCCAGACGTAGACGACGTGCAGCAGCCGCTGCGCCACCGCGAGCGCGTCGGCGGCGTTGGGCGGCGTGGCCGGCGCGCAGGTGAGCTGACCGTCGGGCAGCCAGAGGGGCGCGGCCTGGCCGGGGACGTGCACCGGCTGCCAGCCGTCGCGCACCGGGCCGGCCGGGACGAGGCGGGTGCCGACGACCACGCCGGGCAGCACCACCGGCCCGTTCGGCGCGGCGCGCAGCCCGGTGACCGTGGCGTCCACCACCAGGGGGCGGCCGGTGACGGTCGGGTCGACGGGGGCCAGTTGATCGACGGGCAACCAGCCCGGGTAGCCGCGCGGGTCCAGCTTCGCGGCGGGTTGCTCGACGGCGACCACCCGCGCCCAGCCGTCCGGGCGCAGCTCGCTGATGTGCACCCGCTCGCCCAGCAGCAGCTGGCTCAGCACGCAGTCGCCGACCTGTTGGTCGGTGTCCAGGCCGGAGACCCAGGTCGGGATGTCGGCGCGCGCGGTCAGCGCCGGCTGATCCACCGGGCGGACCGCCTCGGGGGAGGTCCACATCGTCGCCACCGCGACCCGGACGACGGCCTCGCGGCCCGGCTGCAGCTCCACGTCAACCCCCAGCTCGTGTCCGCTGTCTCTGGAACCCTATGAAAGAAACCAACGATCATCAACTGCGGGGCTGCATCTTTACTTCAGCCAGGCCCGAGATGCCCAGGCCGGGAGCGTCCGGCAGCACCACCGTGGCGCCCTCGTAGCGGAGGCCGCCATGCACCGGTGACCAGGCCAGCCACCAGGCGGCGTCCAGGTCGGCGACGGCGGTGGTGCCGTACGCGCCGACCAGGCTCGCGGCCGCCCCGATGCCGACCTGGGTCTCCATCATCGACCCGACCACCGTGCCGAGCCCGTGCGCGGCGGCCAGCTCCAGCAGGGTGCGCGCCGGTTGCAGCCCGCCGGCCTTGGCCAGCTTGACGTTGACCAGGTCGGCGGCCCGTCGACGGATCACCTCCACCAGGTCACGGACCCCGAAGACCGCCTCGTCGGCCAGGATCGGCACGGACACCCGGTCGCTGACCCACGCGAGCCCGTCCAGGTCCCAGCGGGCCACCGGCTGCTCCACCAGCTCCACGTCGAGCCCGGCGTCCTCGATGCCGCGGATGACCCGCACCGCCTCCCGGGGCGTCCAGCCCTGGTTGGCGTCGAGCCGGATCCGGACCCCGGCGCCGACCGCCGAGCGGACCGCCCGGACCCGGTCCAGGTCGCCGGCCGCGTCGGTGCCGACCTTGAGCTTGAGCACGCCGAAGCCGTCGGCCCGTCGCTGTCGCGCGGCCGACGCCAGGTCCGCCGCGTCGCCCGCGGCCAGCGTGACGTCCGTGGGCACCCGCAGCGTGGTGCCGCCGAGCAACCGCACCAGGGGTACGCCCAACCGTCGGGCGGCCAGGTCGTGCAGGGCGACGTCGACCGCTGCCTTGGCCGCCTCGTTGCCGACCACCGCGCGCTGCACCTCGGCGCAGCGGGCCACCAGGTCGTCCGGGTCGCGCCCGGTGAGCAGGGGTCCGAGCAGCTCCCGTACGCACGCCTCGGCGCCAGCGACCGACGCGCCGGTGACCTGCCAGACCTGCGGCGCCTCGCCGAAACCGGAGCGGCCGTCGGCGTCGACCAGTTCGACGACCAGCGTTTCCACAGTGGTGGTACGGCGCAGCGCGGTGACGAACGGGGTGTGTAAGGGGGCGGAAACCCGGTGGGTGCGTACCGCCGAGATCGTCATGTGGGGCACCCTATACGCAGGCGCGCGGCGGGAGGGGAGACCGGATGACCGGGCGGGACTGGGAGATGGTGGGCGCACCGAACGCGCGTGACCTGGGCGGCATCGTCGGCGCCGACGGCCGGCGGGTGCGCCCCGGGCGGTTGATCCGGACTCCGGCGCTCGGCCGGCTCACCGACGAGGACCTGCCGGTGCTCGCGAAACTCGGCCCGGCCTGCGTGGTCGACCTGCGTGACGGCTCGGAGATCGCGGTGGCCCCGACGGACCGGCTGGTGGGCGAGCCGCAGGTGGTGCACCTGCCCGTGCACGACCCGGAGCACCCGGTCTTCACGTACGTCTCGGCGGTGCTGCTCGGCCACGACCTCGACGCGTACGCGGAGCTGGCCCGGCAGGGCACGGCGGCGGCGATGGCCGCGATCTACCGGTGGTTCGTCACCGGCGAGTCGGCGCGGGTCGGCTTCGCCGAGGCCGTGCGGCTGGCCACCCAGTCGGAGAACCTGCCGCTGATCTACCACTGCTCGGCCGGCAAGGACCGCACCGGCTGGCTCACCGTCATCCTGCTGACCGCCCTCGGGGTGGACGAGGCGACGGTCCGCGCCGAATACTTGCGCAACAACGCGCTGACCGACAGCCTGCGCGCGGTGATCGTCGAGGCGATGCGGCGCCGCCAGCCCGAGCTGGACGTCGAGGCGGTGCTGCCGGTGCTGGAGGTTCGCCCCGAGTACCTCGACGCCGGCTACCAGGAGGTACGCCGGGTGCACGGCTCGTTCGACGGCTACCTCCGCGACGGCCTCGGGCTGCCCGACGAGGTCCTGACGGCGCTGCGGGAGAACCTGCTGGAGTGACCGGTGCGCCGGCCGGCCCGCGGGTGTCGGGGTCAGAGCTGGTGGCGGGCCGCCCAGACCTGCGCCGAGACGTGGGCGATCAGCCGGCAGGCGTCATCCTCGACCTCGTCGCCGCTGGGGCCGCCGTCGGCCAGGTCGGTCGTCGTGCAGACGGTGATCACGTACGGCGGGGCGTCGTCGGGCAGGACCACCCCGGCGCCGTGCCGGACGCCGCGTACCCAGCCGTTCTTGTGCGCGATCCGGGTGCCCTCGGGCAGGCCGGCGGCCAGGTCCTCGCGGTGCTCCTGGGCGAGCAGCACGTCCAGCATGGCCGCGCAGCCGGCCGGCGAGGCGAGCCGGCCGGGGCTGGTGGCCCCGGTGGCGACCGCGCCGAGCAGGGCGGCCAGGTCGTGGGCGGTGACCAGGTTGGTGATGCCGGCCTCGCGGGCGGCGAAGTCCTCGATGCCGCGGCCGGTGACGCTGTGCCGGGCTCCGGCCAGCGCCCACACCTCGGCCACCGCGGGCAGGCCAACGTGGCCGATGATCAGGTTGGTGGCCAGGTTGCTGGACCGCACGATCATCCGGTCGGCGAGCCAGCGCAGCGGCGCGGTGCCGCCCACCCGGTCCCAGACCGCGTCGTCGTTGTCGTAGTGCTGCGCGCAGGAGAACCGGGGTGCGCCGGGCTGGGCCGAGCCGAACTCGTTGATCACCGGGACGGGGGCGTCCAGCTCCAGCGTGCCGGCCTCGGCGGCGCGGTGCAGCGCGGCGAGCACCGCCGCCTTCATGGTGCTGGCGGCGTAGTGGGCGGCGTCGGCATGGCGGGTCCAGGTGGGCGGCGCGTCGAGGCGGCCCACGTACGCCGAGACGGTGCCGGGCACCTTGTCCAGGTGGGCGTCGAGATCATCCCAGGTCATGCCGGTGACCGTAGCGGATCACCGGCGGGTCGGCCGGGCGGGCCCGCGTACCCCGCCGGAACGCGGACGGGCGCGCCGACCGCAAGCGGTCGACGCGCCCGGTGCCGGGTGCTGGTGGGGTCAGCCGGCGTGCTTGCGGCGGGCGGCGGCCCGGCCACGCAGCTGCTGGTCGAGCACGACCTTGCGGATGCGCACCGCGGTCGGGGTGACCTCGACGCACTCGTCCTCGCGGCAGAACTCGAGGGCCTGCTCCAGCGACAGCTTGCGCGGCGGGATCAGCTTCTCGGTCTCGTCGGAGGTCGACGCCCGCATGTTGGTGAGCTTCTTCTCCTTGGTGATGTTGACGTCCATGTCGTCGGAGCGGGAGTTCTCCCCGACGATCATGCCCTCGTACACCTCGGTGGTCGGGTCGACGAAGAGCTGGCCACGCTCCTGCAGGTTGATCATCGCGAAGGCGGTGACCGCGCCGGCCCGGTCGGCGACCAGGGAGCCGTTGTTGCGGGTCCGCAGCTCGCCGAACCACGGCTCGTACGACTCGAAGACGTGGTGCAGGATGCCGGTGCCCCGGGTGTCGGTGAGGAACTCGGTGCGGAAGCCGATCAGGCCGCGCGCCGGGACCAGCCACTCCATCCGGATCCAGCCGGTGCCGTGGTTGACCAGCTGCTCCATCCGGCCCTTGCGGGTGGCCAGCAGCTGGGTGATCGCGCCCAGGTACTCCTCGGGCGCGTCGATGGTCAGCCGCTCGACCGGCTCGCAGGTCTTGCCGTCGATCTCGCGGGTGACGACCTGCGGCTTGCCGACGGTCAGCTCGTAGCTCTCCCGGCGCATCTGCTCGACGAGGATGGCCAGCGCCAGCTCACCACGCCCCTGCACCTCCCAGGCGTCCGGCCGCTCGGTGGGCAGCACCCGCAGCGACACGTTGCCGACCAGCTCCTTGTCGAGCCGGTCCTTGACCATCCGTGCGGTGACCTTGGAACCCTTGACCCGGCCGACGTGCGGCGAGGTGTTGGTGCCGATGGTCATCGAGATGGCCGGCTCGTCGACGGTGATCAGCGGCAGCGGCACGGGGTTCTCCGCGTCCGCGAGGGTCTCACCGATCATGATCTCGGAGATGCCGGCGACCGCGATGATGTCGCCCGGGCCGGCGGACTCGGCCGGCTTGCGCTCCAGGCCCTCGGTCATCAGCATCTCGGAGATGCGGACCCGCTGGGTGCTGCCGTCGGTGCGGCACCAGGTCACCGTCTGACCCTTGTTGATGGTGCCCTGCCGGACCCGGCACAGCGCCAGCCGGCCCAGGAACGGCGAGGCGTCGAGGTTGGTGACGTGCGCCTGCAGCGGCGCGTCCTCGTCGTACGCGGGCGGCGGGATGGTGTCCAGCAGGGCGCGGAACAGCGGCTCCAGGGAGGTGCTGTCGTCGGGCACCGAGCCGTCGGCGGGCTGGGTCAGCGAGGCGATGCCGTCGCGGGCGCAGGCGTAGACGATCGGGAAGTCGATCTGCTCCTCGTCGGCGTCCAGGTCGAGGAAGAGCTCGTAGGTGTCGTCCACGACCTCCTTGATCCGGGCGTCGGGGCGGTCCACCTTGTTGATCACCAGGATGATCGGCATCCGGGCGCGCAGCGCCTTGCGCAGCACGAAGCGGGTCTGCGGCAGGGGGCCCTCGCTGGCGTCGACCAGCAGCACCACCCCGTCGACCATGGTCAGGCCGCGCTCCACCTCACCACCGAAGTCGGCGTGGCCGGGGGTGTCGATGATGTTGATGGTGACCGGGTCGGAGCCATCCGCCGGCAGGTAACGCACGCCGGTGTTCTTGGCCAGGATGGTGATGCCCTTCTCCCGCTCAAGGTCCCCCGAGTCCATCACCCGCTCGGTCGTCTCACCGCGGGCGCCGTACGCGCCGGCCTGCCGCAACATGGCGTCGACCAGGGTGGTTTTGCCATGGTCGACGTGAGCGATGATGGCGACGTTGCGGAGGTCGGTGCGAAGCTGCATACCCTCTATCCTTCCGCCTGCGCTCGCGCAGGCCGCGTCGGGGTCACCCCCAGGTGCCCCTGATCTCTGGTGAAACTGCTGTCCGGGTGGTTCTCCCGGCTGGCATGCTGGCTCCCGTGTCCCGGGGGCCTGAGTGCATGACCTGCTGACCTTGGTGCAGGGTCTGCCCACCCTGTGGATCTACCTGGTCGCCGCGCTGATTGTGGCGGGCGAGACCGCGGTGATCTTCGGCCTGCTCGTGCCGGGTGAGGCTACCCTGCTGCTCGTCGGCTTCCTCACCTACAACGGTACCTTGCGGCTGGGCCCGTCGTTGCTGGCGATGATCGTCGCCGCGGTCGCCGGTGACGCCCTGGCGTTCCGCGCCGGGCGGCGGTACGGCTCGCGGCTGCGTACCCGGCTGGGCCACCGGGTCGGGCCCGAGCGGTGGGGTCGGGCCGACGCGATGCTTGCCCGGCTGGGCGGGCGGGGTGTGTTCGCCGCGCGCTGGGTGGCCTTCGCCCGCACTCTGGTGCCCCGGCTGGCCGGCGCGGCCGGCATGCCGTACCGGCGGTTCGCGCCGTGGAACCTGGCCGGCGTGGTGACCTGGGTGGGCGGTTCGGTGCTGCTCGGTCACGTCGCCGGTGAGTCGTACGACACGGTCTCCCGGCTGCTCGGCCGGGCCACCGGGGCGGCGCTGGTGCTGCTGGCCGGCCTGCTGGGGGTGGTGCTCACCGGCCGGTGGTTGGGCCGTAACCCCGACCCGGTCCGGGCTCTGCTCTCGCGGGCCGGCGCGCTTCCGCCGGTGCGCTGGCTCAGCGCCCGCTACGGGGTGCTGTTCTTCCTGGTGGCGATACGGATCGGGCCGGCGTGGACGCTGCTGCTCAACCTCGCCGCCGGGCTGTTGCTGCTCTTCGCCGCCGGGCTCGCCATCGCCGGCCTGCTCGCCGTGGTGGTGCGCAACAGCGGGCTGTCCGCGCTGGACGGGGCGATCGGGGGCTGGTTCGCCGCCCGGCGGACCCCGGACGCCGCCGATGCCACCCTGGCACTGGTGTCGGTGGTGCGGGGGTGGGTGCTGATCGTTCTGGTGGCCCTGGTGGCCGCGGTGCTGGCCTGGCGGAATCGGCCGTGGCGGGCGGACCTGCTCAGCGTGGTCGGCACGGTGGGCGCGTTCGTGCCGCTGCTGGTGCTGGCCGTGGTGGCCGAGCTGACCGGGTCGCCGGGAGCGGGGCCGGGCGGCGGCGAGGGGGTCCCGTTCCCGACGCAGAACGCGGTGGTCGCGGCGAGCTTCTGCACCCTGGCCTGGCTGGTGTCCCGGGGCGCCCGCTGGCCGGTGGCGGTGGCCGCCTGGACGGCCGCCGCGGCAGGGGTGCTCGGGGTCGGCGGCGCCCGGCTCTACCTCGGGTTGGACACGGCGAGCGGGACCGCGGCGGCCGTGCTGCTCGGGGTGCTCTGGACGGTCGTGTTCATGGTCGCCTGGGCCACCCGGGACCGCGCGATGGGGGAGCGGGAGCAGCCGGAGGACCCGGTCCTGCCGCGCTCGCAGGGGCCTCGCCGCCCGGTCGAACCTTGCTAGGGTGCGGCGACGGTCACACGGGGGAGGAACGGCATGCGTGGACGGACCGGTCGGGTGGGTGCCGTGGTGCTCGCCGGGCTTCTGCTGACGGGCACGATGGTCGGCTGCGCCGACCGCGGTGAGCGCCCGCAGGGCCAGGCCGAGCCGGTCGCGGTCACCGATGCGCCGACGGACGCCCCGGTCGACGAGGCCGCCGCAGAGCCGAGCCCGTCGGCGAGCGGGGTGGCGGCGATGGGTGCCGCGCCGAGTCGCAGCGCGACCCCGACCCCGACCCCGAAGCCGACGAAGAAGCCGACCCGACCGTCCGGCCCGGCGACGAAGCCGCGCCCGGTGGCGAAGCCGCCCACCGAGACCAAGGTCCCGCCGGCGCCCCCGAAGCCGGCACCGACCTCCTGTAAGCCCAGCTACAAGGGCACCCAGGCGACCCGGGCCGAGACGAAGGCGGCGCTGGCCGACGCGGCCGCCCGCGTCTACTGGCCGACCTCCGCACCGGACATCAAGATCCCACTCGACCTGGTCAAGGCCACCGCCTGGCAGGAGAGCGGTTGGCAGTCCAACATCTATGCCTGCGATGGCGGCGTCGGGCTGATGCAGGTGATGCCGGGCACCGCGACCTGGATGAACCAGCGGTTCGAGCAGAGCTACAAGATCGACGACTACCGGGACAACGCGTTCCTGGGCGCCAACTACCTGGCCTGGCTGACCAAGTACATCGGCGACATGTACTTCGAGTCCGACTTCCGGCTCGACGCCGGCCTGTGCACCTCCGAGCTGAACTCCTGCCTGCTCAACGCGGTGATCGCCGCGTACAACTTCGGGCACGGGGCGGTGGCGCAGGAGGGGGAGCCGCTGGCCATCCCCAACCCGTCCTACGTGCGCAACGTGCGCGCGCTGATGACCGAATGCGTCTGCCTGGGGTACTGAGCGAGCCGATCGGTCAGCCGCGGGCGGCCACCGGCTCGGGCGGCACGGGCGTGTCCGCCGCGCTCTCGCGGGCTATCCGGCCGGGCCACCAGAAGCGGTCGCCGAGCATGAACGCCAGCGCCGGCACCAGGACCGTGCGGACCAGCAATGTGTCCAGCAGGACGCCGATGGACACGATGATGCCGATCTGGGTCAGCGTGATCAGGGGCAGCACCCCGAGCACGGCGAAGACCGCGGCGAGCAGCACGCCGGCGCTCGTGATCACGCCGCCGGTGACCCGGAGCGCGGAGAGCATCCCCTCCCGGGTGCCGGCGCTGCGGGCGTCCTCGCGGGCACGGGTGACCAGGAAGATGTTGTAGTCCACACCCAGCGCCACCAGGAACACGAAGGCGAGCAGCAGCACACCGCTGTCCAGTGCCGGGAAACCCAGCACGTGGTCGAAGAGCAGCCACGCCGCACCGAGGCTGGCGAAGAACGACGCGATCACGGTGAGCACCAGCAGCACCGGCGCGACCAGACCCCGCAGCAGCAGGACGAGCACCGCGCCGACCAGCAACAGGATGATCGGCAGGATCAGCCGCAGATCCCGGTCGTTGGCCTCCTCCGAGTCGTAGGTGCCGGCCACCGTGCCGCCGACGATCGCCCCGGACGGCGCGTCGGCGCCGTCGACCGCGGGCGGAGCGGAGTCGGGGACCGCGGCGACCGCGTCGCGCAGCGCCTCGATCGTGCGGTCGGACGCGGTCGTCCCCGGTTCGGCCTCCAGCACCACGTCGACCTGTGCGATGCCCTGGCCCGCCTCCCCGGGGCGGGCCGAGGCGACCCCGGGAACGGCGGCGGCGACGTCGGTGACCGTCCGCACCGCCGCCGGGGTGGTGAGCACGGCGACCGGCTGCGTGGTCCCGGCGGGGAAGGCCCGGGCCAGGGTCTGCGCGCCGGTCACCGCCTCGGGCTGGGCCCGGAACTGCTCGGTCTCGGACAGGCCGGTGCGGATCCCGAGCCCGCCCAGCGCCAGGGCGGCGAGCAGCAGCGTGGCCAGCACCGCGACCGGTACCGGACGGCGTTGCACGGCGGCGCCGAGCCGGCCCCAGAGCCGGCCCTCGCGGATCGCGCCGCCGACCCGGGGTACGAACGGCCAGAACAGGCCGCGGCCGAAGAGCACCAGCACGGCGGGGAGCACGAACAGCGCCGAGAGCACCGCGAAAACCACCCCGGTGGCGCAGGCCACGGCCAGTGCCCGGTTGGTCTCCTGCTCGCTGAGGAGCAGGGTGAGGACGCCGAGCACCACCGTGCCGCCGCTGGCCAGGATGGGCTCGGCCGTACGGCGCAGCGCGGCGCGCATCGCCGCGTACCGGTCCTCCTCGCGGCGCAGCTCCTCCCGGTAGCGGGCGATGAGCAGCAGCGCGTAGTCGGTGGCGGCGCCGAAGACCAGCACGCTGGCGATGCCGGTGACCTGGCCCTGCTGGAGGTTGATGCCGACGGCCGGCACGATCGTGTCCACCGCGCGCAGGGTGAGCTGCTCGGTCGCCGCGACGACGACCAGCGGCACGATCCACAGGAACGGGCTGCGGTAGGTGATCAGCAGCAGCAGCGCGACCACGGCGGCGGTCACCGCGAGCAGGGTGACGTCGGCGCCCTCGAAGACCGAGGCGAGATCGGCGGTGAAGGCGGGTGCGCCGGTGACCTCGACGGCGAGCCCGTCGGGCAGGTTGGTCAGCGCGGCGCGGAGCTGGGCGATCGTCTCGGTGACCTCGTCCTGTCCGCCGACGGTGCTGAGCGGCACGGCGACCAGCGCAACCGTCCCGTCCGGGGAGAGCTGCGGGGGGCTGACCCGCCCGCCCACCGCGAAGCGGCCCAGGTCTGCGGAGCGGCCGGCGACGGCGGCCCGGTCGGCTTCGCTCAGCGCGCCGCCGTCACCGCGGCTGACCACCACGATGGCCGGCTGGACCTCGCTGGCGGGCAGCTGGTCCTGCAAGCGCTGCACCTGAGTCGACTGCCACTGCGCGGACAGGCCGGTGGCGGAGACCGGCGCCGGGTTGTCCGGCTGGGGCAGCCCGAAGACGGCCGCGCCGACGACGATCGCGGCGGCCACGGTGAGCCAGGCGGCCAAACGGCCGCGGGCGACTCTGGTGAAGGCAGACATCAGGGTGACCTCGGAGCATCTCGATCGGAGAGTATCTTGATTACCGAGATTATCGACGGCTGTTCTATGCTGCAACCCGAGGGACCGACGACGGGAAGAAGCGGCGCGACGTGGTGACTCACGGCATGTACCGGCGGCGCGACACGCGCCGGGAGCAGCTGGTCGCGGAGATCACCAACAACCTGCGGCGGTACGCGGCGGACGCCCAGCAGGTCGGCCACGCCTTCGCCAACCTGCACGGGCTCAACCCGACCGACCTGAACGCGCTGCTCGCGGTGATGGACGCCGAGATCCTCGGCGACCCGATCACCCCCGGCCGCCTCGGTGAGCAGCTCAACCTCTCCTCCGGCTCGGTCACCGCCCTGATCGACCGGCTGGAACGAGCCGGCCACATCCGCCGGGACCGGGACACCGTCGACCGGCGCAAGGTGCTGCTGCACTACGCCGACCAGGGGGCCGCGCTGGCCATGGAGTTCTTCCAGCCGCTGGGCGCCCGCACCGACTCGGTGATGGCCGAGTTCGACGAGGACGAGCTGGAGGTGGTGCACCGGTTCATGGCGCGGATGAGCGACTCGCTGCGAGCGCACCGCGACGCCGTGCGCGCCGCCCGGCCCGAGCCGACCCGCCGCCCGACAGGCTGACCGGTGCCGGACCGGCTCCTCGCCCGCCTCGCCGGTGCCGCGCTGCGGCTTCCCGCGACGACCCGCCCCGGCCCGGTGCGGGTCACCCGCGACATCCCGGTCCGGGTCCGCGACGGCGTGGTGCTGCGCACCGACCACTACGCCCCGGGCGTCCGGGACGCGCCCACCGTCCTGATCCGCACCCCGTACGGGCGGGGTGGACCGCTGCGGCTGCTCGGCCGGCTGCTCGCCGCCCGCGGGCGGCACGCCGTGATCCAGTCCTGCCGGGGCACCGGCGGCTCCGGCGGGACGTTCGCTCCGCTGGTGCACGAGCGGGACGACGGAGTGGA
Organism: Micromonospora sp. NPDC005087; assembly: GCF_042872965.1. Lineage (NCBI taxonomy): Bacteria > Bacillati > Actinomycetota > Actinomycetes > Micromonosporales > Micromonosporaceae > Micromonospora > Micromonospora sp. NPDC005087. The sequence goes on from NZ_JBIALB010000003.1 coordinate 610,640, forward strand.
CACCCTGGACTGGCTGCGGCGCCAGCCCTGGTGGTCCGGGGCGCTCGGCATGTTCGGGGTCAGCTACCAGGGCTTCGCGCAGTGGGCGCTGGCCGCCGACGCCGGCGACGAGCTGCGCGCGATGGTCGCCGTGGTGACCGCCTCGGCGACCCGGGACTCGACGTACGCGGGGGAGTCGTTCGCCCTGGACACCGTGCTGACCTGGGCGGAGCTGCTGCACGCGCAGACCGTGCCGTGGCTGGCCCGGCAGCGGGAGCTCAAGCGCGGGCAGCCCCGGTTGGCCGCCGCGCTGGAGCACCTGCCACTGGCCGGGGCGGACCTGGTGGCCACCGGTGTGACGATCCCGTTCTTCCAGGAGTGGCTGCGCCACCACACCCCGGACGCCGAGTACTGGCGGACCCGGGTCTTCGCCGACCGGGTGGCCCGGGTGCGGGCGCCGGTGATCATGGTCAGTGGCTGGCACGACATCTTCCTGCCCGCTCAGCTCGACGACTACGCCACCCTGCGCGCCGACGGTGCCCGTCCGCGCCTGGTGATCGGCCCCTGGACGCACGGCAGCCCCGGCCTGTTCGTGGCCGCCCTGCGGGAGGGGTTGGCCTGGCTCGACGAGCACCTGACCGGGCTGGCTCCGGCGGGCGAGCGGCCTCGCCGCGCCGGGCGGTCCACGCCGGTCCCGGTGCGGCTGTCCGTGGGGGGCGCCGGCGGTGGCTGGCGGGACCTGCCGGACTGGCCGCCGCCGGCCGTCGACACCGCCTGGCACCTGCACCCCGGTGGCGAGCTGGCGGTGCGCCCGCCGGTCCCCTCGCCGGCGGACGAGTTCCGGTACGACCCGGCCGACCCCACCCCGTCGCTCGGCGGGCCACTGCTGGTGGCGCAGCGGGCCGGCCCGGTGGACAACCGGAGCGTCGAGGCCCGCCCCGACGTGCTGACGTACACCAGCGCCGCGCTGAGCGGGCCGATCGAGGTGATCGGCCCGGTGCGGGCCGAGATCCACGTCCGCAGTGAACTCGCGTACCTGGACGTCTTCGTCCGACTGTGTGACGTGGACCGTCGTGGTCGTTCGTGGAACGTGTGCGACGGTCTGGTCCGGGTGGCACCCGGGCGCTTCCCGGCCGACCCGTCCGGGGTGCGCCGGGTCGCGGTGCCGCTCTGGCCGACGGCGTACCGGTTCGCCGCCGGGCACCGGCTGCGGTTGCAGGTCGCCGGTGGCGCCCATCCCCGCTGGGCGCGCAACCCGGGCACCTGCGAACCACTCGGTACGGCGGTGACTCTGCGTGCCGGATGGCGGCAGGTTCTGCACGACCCCGGGTACCCCTCGGCGCTGCGTCTACCGATCGTCCACTCTGGCTCCTAACGATCTCCAAGGTGAGCAGATCGCCTCTGAGCTGGGCTTTTGCGGTTGATGCGGGCTATCGTTTGGTCAACGCCCGGCGCTGTGCACGAGTAGGCCGGGCTCGTCCGTAGCCCCGCACCGCGTACGCGGTGTGACGTCGTGCCCGGCCCCCGCTCATCGGAAGGGGGACCAAATGACCCGGGCCCCGGCGAACCTGTTGGCCGTGCGCACCCTGCTGCTGACCCACCTCGACAACGCCCCCGGGCCGGACGATCTGGAGCCGGCGGAGGTCGGCATCGTCGGCGATCCGGCGCACCGCGGCGGCTACCACTGTGGATCGGACCGGGTGGTCACCAACGACTACTCGGTGGTGGAGTCACCTCGGGACCGGGCCGGCCTGACCCTGGACGCGGCCGCGTTGGACGTCGGCGGCTTCGAGGTCCGTGCCGGTGGCCGAACGCACACGCTGCCCAGCTTCTCGCTCTGGTGCGTCGGGCAGTGCGTCGCGAACGCGGCCGACACCCGGGACATCCGCGAGATCATCTACAGCCCCGACGGAAGCACGGTGCGGCGGTGGGACCGGCTGGGCAAGCGCAGCAGCGGCGACAGCTCGCACCGCTGGCACAGCCACTTCAGCTTCTTTCGTGACGCCATCAAGGCGGGCCGCGACCAGCGGCCGATGTTCCGCCGCTATCTCAGCTCCATCGGACTCCTGGAGGAGAACGACATGACCGAAGCCGAAATCATCGCCGCGCTGCGGAAGGGCGTCACCAGCGACCCGGTCATCCGCGAGGTCCTGCGGCGGGCGCCGTGGGAGTTCCTACCCGCCGACCACGGCGGGAAGACGTCCGCGCACGCCATCGTGCTGAACGGGTTGCCCGCCCAGTTGCAGGCGCTCGCCGGGCGGGACTTCACCGACGAGCCCGCGATCATCCAGGGCGTGCTGGCCGGGCTGACCCCGGAGAAGATCGCCGCGGCCATCCCGCCCAGCGTGGCCAAGCAGGTCGCCGACGAGTTGGCCCGCCGGCTGGTCGCCTGAGCCTCCGGGCCGACCGCCCCTGTTCCACAACAGTGGTTACGTAATAGGTGTTGCGCAACCACTGTTGCGGATGGCAGGTTGGGCGGCATGGAGAACCCCGACGTACGTCAGGTCACCAACTCACGGGTGCTGGCCGCCATGGCCCACCCGCTGCGCCGCCGACTGATGGACGTGCTCAAGGTGCACGGCCCCTCGACCGTCGGCATGCTCGCCGAGCACACCGACCAGGCGCCAGCGAACGTCAGCCACCACCTCAAGGTGCTCGCCGCCGGTGAACTGGTCGCCGAGGCGCCCGAGCTCGCCCGGGACCGGCGCGAGCGGTGGTGGCGGCTGGCCACCCGGTCGGTGCGCTGGTCCAACACCGACTTCGACGCCGACCCGGCCGCCCGCGCGGTCGCCGACGCCGCCACCTCACTCAACCTGGACCGGCACGTCGCCCTGGCCCGGGCGTGGCACGCCGCCGACGAGCCGGCGCAGGCAGCATGGAACGACGCGCCGTTCTCCACCGACCGCTGGCTGCATCTCACACCCGACGAACTGGCCGAGTTGAACCGCGAGGTGATCGACCTGCTGGCCCGCTGGGCCGACCGGAAGGCGCCCGACGACGGGCGCGAGCGCCAGCCGGTCTTCGTGTTCGCCCACGGCGTCCCGGCCCGTCCGTGACCGTGGCCACGCACACCGATCCGAGCCCGGTCCGGGAGACCGGCGGGCTGCTGCGGCACCGGGACTTCCGGCTGCTCTGGGCCGGCCAGGCGATCAGCAGCGTCGGCAGCAACGTCACCACTGTCGCGCTGCCACTGGTCGCGGTGGCCGTGCTCGACGCCGGCACCTTCCAGGTGGCGGTGCTCACCGCCGCGGCCTGGCTGCCGTGGCTGCTGATCGGCCTGCCGGCCGGCGCGTGGGTCGACCGGCTGCCGCGCCGGCCGGTGATGGTCGCCTGCGACCTGCTCTGCGCGGTGGCCTTCCTCACCGTTCCGCTGGCCGCCGCACTGGACCGGCTCACCGTCTGGCACCTGCTGCTGGTCGCGCTCGGGGCCGGCACCGCGCGGGTCTTCTTCGAGACCGCCGACCAGGTGTACCTGCCGGTGCTGCTCCGCCCCGAGCAACTGCCCGAGGGCAACGCGAAGCTGCAGGCCACCCAGACCGTGAGCTACGTCGTCGGGCCCGGCCTCGCCGGCCTCATCGCCCAGCTCACCGGGGCGGTCGCCGCGCTGGTGCTGGACGCGGCCACGTTCCTGCTCTCCGCGGCCTGCCTGCTGCGGATCCGCACCGCCGAACCCCGTACCCCGCGGACCGACCGGTCCCCGTCGCTGCGCCGGGACATCGCCGAGGGACTGCGCTTCGTCGTCCGTGACCCGTACCTGCGGGTGCTCACGCTCTTCGGCGCCGCCAGCAACATCGGGCTGATCGGCTACCAGGCCGTCCTTGTGGTGTTCCTGGTCCGCGAGCTACGGCTCGCGCCCGGCCTGGTGGGCGTCCTGGTCGCGGTGATGAGCGCCGGGGGGATCATCGGCGCGCTGCTGGCCACCGCGCTGGCCCGGCGCTGCGGCACCGCGCGCGCCATGCTGCTCGGTGCGGCCCTCACCGGGCCGCCCGCCCTGCTCATCCCGCTGGCCACGCCCGGTGTGGGACTGATCTGGCCGGCCCTCGGCGGGATCCTGATCGGCCTCGGAGTGGCGATCGGCAACGTGCTCAAGGGCAGCTTCCGGCAGACGTACACCCCGCACCACCTGCTCGGCCGGGTGACGGTGAGCATGCAACTGCTCAACTACGGCACCATCCCGCTGGCGGCCGTGCTGGCCGGTGCCCTCGGTGCGCGCTACGGAGTCGCGACCGCGATCGGAGTGATGACCGCCTGGTTGGCGCTCACCCCGTTGATTCTGTTGATCGGGCCGCTCCGGAGGCGGCGGGACCTGCCCGCCGCTCCGGCGGCGTCTTGAGTGCGCTGCGACGGCGGCCGGAGACCGGCCGCCGTCACCGGCACGGAGCTACATCGGGCGGACGTTGTCCGCCTGCGGACCCTTCTGCCCCTGGGTCACCTCGAACTCGACCTTCTGGCCCTCGTTGAGCTCCCGGTAGCCGCTCGAGGCAATGGCGGAGTAGTGGACGAACACGTCCGGCCCTCCACCGTCCTGCTCGATGAAACCGAAGCCCTTTTCCGAGTTGAACCACTTAACCGTGCCGGTTGCCATGCATCTCTCCCTGTTCAAAGCGGCTGACCCTCGACCTGTGGCCGATGATCGCCCGTACCTGTCCGACAGTAACGGGCGAAACGCCGATCCGCCGGCCGAAGTGCCGTAGGTCTTCGAGTGAAGTCGGGTGAACTCTGCGCGCCGGCACGTGAAACCCGCCCCGGCAGCCCCCCGCTGCGGCATGCTAGCGCCGATGAGGGGTGCCGCAGCCGCCGCGCTGTCCGAGCTGGAGCGCGAGATCGACGCGCCCGGCGCCGGCCTGGACCGGCTCCGACTCGTACCCACCCCGTTCGTGCCGGAGGTGCGGCTGCACCTGGCCGAGGACGCGATCGTCTGGTGGGCCCGGATGGAGGCGGCCGTCGGGCACGCCCTGCCGCCGCCGTACTGGGCCTCCGCCTGGGCCGGGGGGCAGGCTCTCGCCCGTCACCTGCTGGACCATCCGGAGCTGGTCGCCGGCCAGCGGGTGCTCGACCTCGCAGCCGGATCGGGGCTGGTGGCCATCGCCGCCGCGCTGGCCGGCGCGTCGACGGTGGTCGCGAACGACATCGACCCGTACGCCGTCGCCGCCGTCACCGTCAACGCGCGAGCCAACCGGGTCGCCGTCGACGCCACGGGCGATGATCTGCTCGACAGCGTCGACGCGGAGGCGGACCTGGTCCTCGCCGGCGACGTGTTCTACAGCAGGGCGATGGCCGACCGGATGCTGCCGTTCCTCCAGCGGGCCGCCGCTGGCGGCGCCGAGGTGCTGGTGGGCGATCCCGGCCGGGGGCACCTGCCGGCGGACCGGTTGATGGTGCTGGCCGACTATCCGGTGCCCACCACCGAACCCTCGGTCGACTCGTCGCTGCGCCGGGTGCAGGTGCTGCGACCCGCCTGAGGCCGGGGACCGTCTCAGGGGCGACCCCGAGGCGGATACCAGGGGTCGGTGGGGGATGCGACCGGATGTCCACGGTGGTGCCGCGGCCATAGCGTACGGGGCATGACGCAATGGCTGGCTCAGGTCGGGGAACTACCCATCCTGCTGCTGATGGGCACGCTCGGGCTGGTCATGCTCTTCGACGCCGTACCGCTGCTGGGGGTTCTGGTCCCCGGCGACGTGGCGATCCTGGCCGCGGTCGGGGTGGGCCGCCCGGCCACCGGGCTCGCCACCTTCACCGCCGTGCTGGTCGGCTGCCTGGCCGGTTGGTCGTTGAGCTTCCTGGTCGGCCGTCGGTACGGGGAGCGGCTGCGGCGCAGTCGGATCGGCGACTGGATCGGCGAGGCGCGATGGACGGCGGCGGAGGGGCTGCTGCGTCGAGGTGGGGGCCGGATGGTGGTCGTCGCGCCATTCCTGCCGGTGTTCAACGCGCTGCTGCCGCTGGCCGCCGGTGGGCTGCGGATGTCGTACCGGCGGTTCCTCGGCTGCGCGGCGCTCGGCGCGGCGGCCTGGGCCGGTCTCTACCTCGCGCTGGGCACGGCGTCCCGCTCACTGGCCGGGTTGCTTCCGGGAGAGGCCAGCCCGCTGCTGGTCACCATGGGTGTCGGGCTGGTGCTGGCCGCCGTGGTGCTGCTGGGCACCCGGCGCCGGCTGCGTGCGGTGACCGGGGCTCCGACGCCCTGACCGGTTCGGCCCGGCGGTGGGTGCGGGGGTGCGCCCACGCGGTCGGGTAGGTGGTGCGGGGCCGGCCGGGGGGCCGGCCCCGCGCGGGTCACCAGCCGCGGGCACGCCACTGCGGCAGGGCCGGTCGTTCCGCGCCGAGCGTGCTGTCCTTGCCGTGACCGGGATAGAACCAGGTCTCGTCCGGGAGCCGGTCGAACAGCTTGTGCTCGACGTCGTCGATCAGCGCGGCGAAGCGCGCCGGGTCCTTGTCCGTGTTGCCCACGCCGCCGGGAAAAAGGCTGTCACCGGTGAAGAGGTGCGGGGTGCCGGCCGGGTCGCTGTAGAGCAGCGCGATCGAGCCCGGGGTGTGCCCCTTGATGTGGATGACCTCCAGCGCGCAGTCGCCGACCGGCACGGTGTCGCCGTCCGCGAGCCGCTCCGCCTCGATCGGCAGCCCGGCCGCGTCGTCGGCGTGCACCAGCGGGCGGGCGCCGGTCTTGGCGACCACCTCCTCCAGCGCCACCCAGTGGTCCATGTGCTGGTGGGTGATCACCACGGCGGTCAGCCCACCGTCGCCGATCAGGTCCAGCAGGCGGGGCGCCTCGTTGGCGGCGTCGATCAGCACCTGCTCGCCGGTGGCCGTGCAGCGCAGCAGGTAGGCGTTGTTGTCCATCGGGCCCACCGACAACTTGCTGATGGTGAGCCCGCTCAGCTCCCGCACCGCCGGCGCCTCGCCGGGGGTGACGTCTCCGCTGTAGGTCATGAGGTGTCTATATCCATTCCGGTGGAGTGGGCAGGGGGCCGTCGGGAGTGACGGCGAGCGCGCCGCCGCCGTCACGGCCGATCAGCCAGGCGGCGAGGTCGGGGGCGGGACCGGCGATGATCGGTGCGCCCGCGCGTTCCCCGATCACCAGTTCGTGTCGGCTGCCGTCGAAGCGCAGCACCATCGACGGCGGCGCCGGCCGGTCGCCGTGGTGCGCGGCCACCTCGTGCAGCAGCCGGTGGGCGAACGCCTCCGACCAGTCGGCGGGCCGGTAGTCGGCGGCCAGGTCGAGGTGGTGCACCTCGATCTCGCGCAACCGGCCCCAGACGAGCAGCGCCGCGGGCCATGGGCCACGGCGGGTCTGCACCGTCGCCGCCCACGCCTCGACCGGCATGGCCGCGACCGCCTCGGTGAATCGGTCCGCGGTACGCCGCAGGTCGTCCAGATGCTCGATCGGTGGGCGGCCCGCGCCGGCCTCGATGTCCATCGTGCGGGCCTCCGGCGAGGCGTACATCGGCAGCGGCTCGCCGGTGCGGGCCGCGGTGAGCAGGTTGACGAAGCCGTCGGCGTTGCGCGCCAGGTGCGCCAGCACGTGGCCGCGCGTCCAGCCCGGCAGTAGCGACGCGGCCGCTAGGCCCGCGCCGTCGAAGGAGGCCGCGGTACGCAGGAGTCGACTCGTGGCGTCGTCCACCTCGCCCATCAGCAGCAGCGGATCGGTGGTCACGCGTCGACCCTAGCGGTCCGCCGTCGCGGCGTCGCCGGGGAAATCGCTTTCGGCGCGTCGGCGCGCGCCCTACCGTCAGCGGCATACGCGGCACCGGGACGTCGGACGGAGGTGATGACCATGCCGGACGTGGCACGAGTGTTCCGCCATCACCAGCTTCGACACCGATGAGGATGCCATGACGATCGATCTGACCGCCCTCGGCTGGGACGCCGAGCGGGCGGCGTACGCCGGGCGACGCGGCGATCAGCACCCGGGCCGCGTGGCCCGGGTGGACCGGGGGGTCTGCACCGTGCTCACCGAGGCCGGCCCGGTGCGGGCCAGTCTGGGTGGGGCGGTGCTGGCCGGCGCCGTTCGGGACCCCTCCGCGCTGCCCTGTGCGGGCGACTGGGTGCTGCTCGCGCACTGGCCGGACCGCCGCACCACCGTGGAGGCGGTGCTGCCCCGGCGGGCCGCGCTGATCCGCCGTACCGCGGGCAAGGACGCCAGCGGCCAGGTGCTGGCCGCCAACCTCGACGCCGCCGCCGTGGTGGAGCCGGTGCACCCGGAGCCGGACGTCGGTCGGATCGAGCGGTTGCTCTCCCTGGCCCACGAGTCCGGTGCCCGGCCGCTGGTCGTGCTGACCAAGGCCGACCTCGCGGCCGACCCGGACGCGCTGGCCCGCCAGCTGGCCGCGGTCGCCCCCGGTGTGCCGGTGCTGCCGGTCAGCGCCGAGGGTGGCCTGGGCCTGGAACCACTGCGCGCCGAGGTGGCGCCGGGCCGCACGCTCGGCCTGCTCGGGCCCTCTGGCGCCGGCAAGTCGAGCCTGGTCAACGCGCTGGCCGGCGCGGTGCTGATGCCGACCCAGGCGATCCGGCGGGTCGACGGCAAGGGCCGGCACACCACCACCTGGCGGGCACTGGTGCCGATCCCCGGCGGCGGCGCGGTGATCGACACGCCTGGCGTGCGGGCGGTCGGCCTGCTGGACGGTGCGGCCGGGCTCGACCGGGCGTTCGCCGACATCGCCGGGCTGGCCGAGGGTTGCCGGTACGCCGACTGCGGGCACGACGGCGAGCCCGCCTGCGCGGTCCGCGACGCGCTGCACACCGGGGAACTCTCCACCCGCCGCTGGGAGAGCTGGCGGCGGCTGCAGGGGGAGGTGGCCCAGGAGAGCCGGCGGCGCGAGGCGCGGCTGGCCGCGGAGCGGCGTGGCGGGTGGCGTTCCGGCCGGCGCCGGGCGGCCCGACCGCCGTCGCCCGGGGGCTACTGACCGGCCCGGCCGACCGGGCTGAGCTGGGGGAATGTGCGGGCGGGGGAAACTGTCATACCTCGGGGCTAGAGTTGCCGAGGCGTCTTTTCCGCGCCCGCACGACCGCTCAGAACATGCCAGAGCGGGACACATCCTTCACTTCGTCTTCACCCGGGAGTACACGGACCGTGGCCGACCGACTGATCATCCGTGGCGCGCGCGAGCACAACCTGCGTGACGTCAGTCTCGACCTGCCCCGGGACGCACTCATCGTGTTCACCGGGCTGTCCGGGTCGGGCAAGTCGAGCCTGGCCTTCGACACGATCTTCGCCGAGGGGCAGCGGCGCTACGTCGAGTCGCTCTCGTCGTACGCCCGGCAGTTCCTCGGCCAGATGGACAAGCCCGACGTCGACTTCATCGAGGGGTTGAGCCCCGCCGTCTCGATCGACCAGAAGTCGACCTCGCGCAACCCGCGCTCGACCGTCGGCACCATCACCGAGGTCTACGACTACCTGCGGCTGCTGTACGCCCGCATCGGCGAGCCGCACTGCCCGGTCTGCGGCGAGCGGATCTCCCGCCAGAGCCCGCAGCAGATCGTCGACCGGGTCCTCGCCATGGCCGAGGGCACCAAGTTCATGGTGCTCGCCCCGGTCATCCGCGGCCGCAAGGGCGAGTACGTCGACCTCTTCGCCGAGCTGCAGGCCAAGGGCTACGCCCGGGCCCGCGTCGACGGCGTGGTGCACCCGCTGACCGAGCCGCCGAAGCTCAAGAAGCAGGAGAAGCACACCATCGAGGTGGTGATCGACCGGCTCACCGTCAAGCCGAGCGCCAAGCAGCGGCTGACCGACTCGATCGAGGCCGCCCTGGGCCTCTCCAGCGGCCTGGTGCTGCTCGACTTCGTCGACCTGCCCGAGGACGACCCGGACCGGGAGCGTCGCTACTCCGAGCACCTGGCCTGCCCCAACGACCACCCGCTCGCCATCGAGGACCTCGAGCCCCGGGTCTTCTCCTTCAACGCGCCGTACGGCGCCTGCCCGGAGTGCACCGGCCTGGGCACCAAGAAGGAGGTCGACCCGGAGCTGCTGGTGCCCGACCCGGAGCGCACCCTGCGCGAGGGCGCCATCCAGCCCTGGTCCACCGGCCACAACCTGGAATACTTCCTGCGCCTGCTGGAGGCGCTCGGCGAGGCCCAGCACTTCGACGTCGACACCCCGTGGCGGGCGCTGCCGGCGCGGGCGCAGAAGACGATCCTGCACGGCTCCGACGACCAGGTGCACGTGCGCTACCGCAACAAGTACGGCCGCGAGCGCTCCTACTACACCGGCTTCGAAGGCGTGGTGCAGTGGATCGAGCGCCGGCACTCCGACACCGAGTCCGAGTGGTCCCGCGACAAGTACGAGGGCTACATGCGCGATGTGCCGTGCGCGGCGTGCGGCGGCGCCCGGCTCAAGCCCGAGGTGCTCGCGGTCACGCTGGCCGGCAAGAGCATCGCCGAGGTGTGCAACCTGTCCGTGGGGGAGTGCGCCGACCTGCTCGTGGGCATCGAGCTCACCGACCGGCAGAAGATGATCGCCGAGCGGGTGCTCAAGGAGATCAACGCCCGGCTGCGGTTCCTGCTCGACGTCGGCCTGGACTACCTCTCCCTGGACCGGCCGGCCGGCACCCTCTCGGGCGGCGAGGCGCAGCGCATCCGGCTGGCCACCCAGATCGGCTCCGGGCTCGTGGGCGTGCTGTACGTGCTCGACGAGCCGTCGATCGGGCTGCACCAGCGCGACAACCACCGGCTGATCGAGACCCTGATCCGGCTGCGTGGCCTGGGCAACACGCTGATCGTGGTGGAGCACGACGAGGACACCATCCGCACCGCGGACTGGATCGTCGACATCGGGCCCGGCGCCGGTGAGCACGGCGGCAAGATCGTGCACAGCGGTTCGGTGCCGGCGCTGCTGGAGAACCCGGACTCGGTCACCGGGGCGTACCTGTCCGGCCGCCGGTCGATCCCGACACCGACGAAGCGCCGTCCGCAGGACCGGGACCGGGAGCTGGTGGTGCACGGCGCGCGCGAGCACAACCTGCGCAACCTGACCGTCTCCTTCCCGCTGGGCCAGCTGATCGCGGTCACCGGGGTCAGCGGCTCGGGCAAGTCGACGCTGGTCAACGACATCCTGTACGCGGTGCTCGCCAACCAGATCAACGGCGCCCGGCTGGTGCCCGGCCGGCACACCCGGGTCGGCGGCCTGGAGCACGTGGACAAGGTCGTCGGCGTGGACCAGTCGCCGATCGGCCGGACGCCGCGCTCCAACCCGGCCACCTACACCGGGGTCTGGGACCACGTCCGCAAGCTCTTCGCCGAGACCACGGAAGCCAAGGTGCGCGGCTACGGTCCGGGCCGGTTCTCGTTCAACGTCAAGGGCGGGCGCTGCGAGGCGTGCTCCGGCGACGGCACCATCAAGATCGAGATGAACTTCCTGCCCGACGTGTACGTCCCCTGCGAGGTCTGCAAGGGCGCCCGGTACAACCGGGAGACCCTCGAGGTGCACTACAAGGGCAAGACCGTCTCGGACGTGCTGGAGATGCCGATCGAGGAGGCCGCGGAGTTCTTCTCCGCCATCCCGGCCATCCACCGTCACCTCAAGACGCTGGTCGACGTGGGCCTCGGTTACGTCCGCCTCGGCCAGCCCGCGCCGACCCTCTCCGGTGGCGAGGCCCAGCGGGTCAAGCTCGCCTCCGAGCTGCAGAAGCGCTCCACGGGGCGGACGGTCTACGTGCTCGACGAGCCGACCACCGGCCTGCACTTCGAGGACATCCGCAAGCTGCTGATGGTGCTGGAAGGGCTGGTCGACAAGGGCAACACGGTGATCATCATCGAGCACAACCTCGACGTGATCAAGACGGCCGACTGGCTGATCGACATGGGCCCGGAGGGCGGGCACCGGGGCGGCAGCGTGCTCGCCACCGGCACCCCGGAGGAGGTCGCCGAGGTGCCCGAGAGCCACACCGGCCAGTTCCTGCGTCAGGTGCTCAAGCTCGACGGCGAGGCCAAGGGCGCGGCGGCCGCCACCACCCGGGCCGCCAAGGCCAACGGCACCGCCAAGACCCGGGCCCCGCGTAAGGCGACCGCCGCCGCGCGCTGAGTCGACCCGACGCCGGCGGTGCCCATCGGGCATCGCCGGCGTTCCCATTTCCTGGGTCGAGGCCGTGTCACCGTGAACCATCCGGCACAGTTGCCCGTGTTGACCTGTGTGGCCGGGAGATCGGGACCGGCGCAGCAGCCGAGAGAGAGGCGAGGCATGAGTGACGATCAGGCGCTGACCGGTCCGGGTACGCAGACCCGTCGGGCTCTGCTCACCGGCGTCGGGGCGGTGGGCGCGGCCGTCGTCCTGGCTGCCTGCGGCAGTGACGACACCGGCGGCGGAGCCGCCCCGACCAGCGGCGGCCCGGCGGTGCCCAGCACCGGTGACGCCGGCGGCGGCGATCGGCAGGGCGCCCAGTCGCTGGCCACCACCGCCGACATCCCGGTCGGCGGCGGCAAGGTCCTCGCCGCCGAGGGCGTGGTCATCACCCAGCCCACCGCCGGCCAGTTCAAGGGCTTCAGCCCGATCTGCACGCACCAGAACTGCCCGGTGACGAACGTCGACGGCGGCACCATCAACTGCACCTGCCACGGCAGCAAGTTCTCGATCGAGGACGGCTCGGTGAAGGCCGGTCCGGCCACCCGGCCGTTGCCGGCGAAGGACATCAAGGTCACCGGCGACCAGATCTCGCTGGCCTGACATCCGCGCCCCGACCGACGCTTGATCGACTCGCCTTTCGGGAAGTCGGGGTGTCCGGCACCCGCCGATGCCCCGACTTCCGCGGAGCCCGAGTCGATCTAGCGCTTTCGGCGGCGTGTCGGTGCCGCGGACTAGGCTTGCTGGCGTGGCTGACCCCTCGACCTACCGTCCCGCACCCGGCACCATCCCGGAGTCCCCGGGGGTCTACCGCTTCCGCGACGGCACCGGTCGGGTGATCTACGTCGGCAAGGCGAAGAACCTGCGCAGCCGGCTCAACTCCTACTTCGGCGACATCTGGAACCTGCACGAGCGCACCCGGCAGATGGTCACCACCGCCGAGTCGGTGGACTGGATCACCGTCGGCACCGAGGTCGAGGCGCTCCAGCAGGAGTTCACCTGGATCAAGCAGTACGACCCCCGGTTCAACGTCCGCTACCGCGACGACAAGTCGTACCCCTATCTGGCCGTCACCCTCGATGAGGAATACCCGCGGCTCCAGGTGATGCGCGGCGCCAAGCGCAAGGGCGTGCGCTACTTCGGGCCGTACTCGCACGCCTGGGCGATCCGGGAGACCCTCGACCTGCTGCTACGGGTGTTCCCGGCCCGGACGTGCTCCGCCGGGGTGTTCAAGCGGGCCGGCCAGGTCGGCCGGCCCTGCCTGCTCGGCTACATCGGCAAGTGCTCGGCGCCCTGCGTCGGCAGCGTCTCCGCCGACGAGCACCGGGCCATCGTCGACGGCTTCTGCGACTTCATGGCCGGGCGCACCGACACCATGGTCCGCAAGATCGAACGCGAGATGACCGAGGCGAGCGAGCAGCTGGAGTTCGAGCGGGCCGCCCGGCTGCGCGACGACGTGGCCGCCCTGCGCCGGGCGATGGAGAAGCAGACCGTGGTGTTGGGCGACGGCACCGACGCCGACGTGGTCGCGTTCGCCGACGACCCCCTCGAGGCGGCCGTGCAGGTCTTCCATGTCCGCGACGGCCGGGTCCGGGGCCAGCGCGGTTGGGTGGTGGAGAAGACCGAGGAGCTGACCACCGGCGACCTGGTGCACCACTTCTGCACCCAGGTGTACGGCGGCGAGCACGGCGAGGCCGACGTGCCCCGCGAGCTGCTGGTGCCCGAGCTGCCCGCGGACGCGGACGCGCTGGCCGACTGGCTCTCCACCCACCGTGGCAGCCGCGTCTCGCTGCGGGTGCCGCAGCGTGGCGACAAGCGCTCACTGATGGAGACGGTGGAGCGCAACGCCAAGGACGCGCTTGCCCGGCACAAGCTCAAGCGGTCGGGTGACCTGACCACCCGGGGCAAGGCGCTGGACGAGATCAGCGAGGCGCTGGACATGCGCACCTCGCCTCTGCGCATCGAGTGCTTCGACATCTCGCAGATCCAGGGCACCGATGTGGTGGCCAGCATGGTGGTCTTCGAGGACGGGCTGCCCCGCAAGAGTGAGTACCGGCGGTTCATCGTGCGGGGCGCGACCGACGACCTCTCCGCGATGTCCGAGGTGCTGCGCCGCCGCTTTGCCCGCTACCTTGACGCGCGGGCGGAGACGGGCGAGGCGGGGGTCGAGCCGGCCGACGATCCCGCCGCCCCGGGTGGCCTTGGTGAAATCGACGAGCCGCAGGTCGGCGTCCTGGTCGACCCGACCACCGGCCGGCCGCGCAAGTTCGCGTACCCGCCGCAGCTGGTGGTCGTCGACGGCGGCGCGCCGCAGGTCGCCGCGGCCGCCCAGGCCCTTGCCGAACTCGGCATTGACGACGTGGCCCTGTGCGGGCTGGCCAAGCGGCTGGAGGAGGTCTGGCTCCCCGACGACGAGTTCCCGGTCATCCTGCCGCGCACCTCGGAAGGGCTCTACCTGCTGCAACGGGTTCGCGACGAGGCGCACCGGTTCGCCATCACCTTCCACCGGCAGCGCCGCTCCAAGCGGATGACCGAGTCGGCGCTGGACAATGTGCCCGGCCTGGGCGAGGTGCGGCGCAAGGCGCTGATGAGGCATTTCGGCTCGCTCAAGCGGCTCTCCGCCGCCACCGTCGAGGAGATCACCGAGGTGCCCGGGGTGGGCCGGCGCACGGCCGAGTCGATCCTGGCCGCCCTCACCAAGGGAACCACGAGGGCCGACGAGGGGGCCGAGGCCACCCCGAGTTCGTGAGCCGGCCGGTCGCACCTCCCGGCGCTCCCTGTCGAGCTGCCCCAGATGTGGGGCGCGTCGCCGCCAGACCGTGGGCTGGCGACGACCTGGTCGCCGTCCGACCGCCACAGCGGGTTGAGGCCATTTGATCGACTCCGTCTCCTTGATATCGCGGTGTCTCGGCATCGGGGATACCCCGATGTCAGTGAAATCGAGTCGATCACCCTGCCGGTGACCGGGACGGGCGGCGCGGGCGGCATCCGCACCCACCGGCACCCCCGGAGGAGGTCGCCGAGGTGCCCGAGAGCCACACCGGCCAAAGAGCGTGATACCTCAGAGTCATACTTATGCCTCACAGGTATCGGGCTCGATGCCGACTGTCCGGCCCGCCCGGCGGGCCTGCCCCCTCGCTTGGCGCCCGCCTGCCCCTGGCACGGTTCGTGTGCCTGGCCGGGGTGGTCGAGTCCGCGATCTCGGAAAGGTTGTGGCCTCGACGGGTTGGCAGGCGGCAGTGCCCCGGGGATCGCGCGGACCGTGGGCCCGGCCGGGGTGAGACCCCCGAGGGTCTAATGTCCGGTTCGTGATCGGCGCGGCTGGGGTGGGTGTCCGGTTTTGCCGTGGGCGTCCTGTGGTCGGGGGCACCCGTGTGTTGGAATCGGGGGCCGGTCGGGGTGGTTATACCTGGCAGATCACCGCGGCCCCCGGGCCCGGTAGCCGCAGGCCGCCGGGAACACCCGCCAGGCCGCCACGGTTACATCCCCC